>JADYUX010000001.1 GCA_021532125.1 Arcanobacterium haemolyticum | reverse complement strand
GGTGACGGTGTGAACGACGGTCAGGAGAAGACCGACGCCCCCGCCCCGAAGAACCCGGATACTGACGGTGACGGTGTGAACGACGGTGACGAGAAGACTGACGGCACCGATCCACGCAACCCGGATACCGATGGTGATGGCCTTAACGATGGTGACGAGAAGACTCACGGCACCGACCCGCTCGATTCGGATAGCGACGATGATGGCCTGACCGATGGTCAGGAAGTCAACGGTGGCGATCACAACCCGTTTGATAACGATGGTGACGGCAAGGGCGATCCGACGAACCCGCTCAACCCGGATACTGATGGTGACGGTGTGAACGATGGTGAGGAGCTCGGTTACGATCCGGCCAACCCAGGTCAGAAGGATCCCAACCACGAAGGTCCGGCTACTGACCCGAATACCGGCGACACCGATGGTGACGGCGTGAATGACGGTCAGGAGAAGACCGACGGCACCGATCCACGCAACCCGGATACTGACGGTGACGGTGTGAACGACGGTCAGGAGAAGACCGACGCAACCGACCCGAAGAACCCGGATACTGACGGTGACGGTGTGAACGACGGTGACGAGAAGACTGACGGCACCGATCCACGCAACCCGGATACCGATGGTGATGGCCTTAACGATGGTGACGAGAAGACTCACGGCACCGACCCGCTCGATTCGGATAGCGACGATGATGGCCTGACCGATGGTCAGGAAGTCAACGGTGGCGATCACAACCCGTTTGATAACGATGGTGACGGCAAGGGCGATCCGACGAACCCGCTCAACCCGGATACTGATGGTGACGGTGTGAACGATGGTGAGGAGCTCGGTTACGATCCGGCCAACCCAGGTCAGAAGGATCCGAACCACGAAGGTTCCGCAACTGATCCGAACGTTCCGAATGCTGCTCCAGATTGGGACGGCGGTTCTGTGAAGCCTGGCGGCTCCACGACCATCCCGAACACCGGCGGCGATGTTGCAGACGGAACCACGGTGACCGTTGATGGCCCTGGCTCGGCAACGCTTAACCCTGATGGCTCTATCACGGTGAACGCGAATGATGACGCTAAGAACGGCGATGTCATTACGGTGACTGTCAAGGATGCCAAGGGCAATGTGATTGACCAGTTCCAGGTGACGGTCTCGAAGGAAATGGCGAAGATCAAGAAGAAGATCGGTGAGCTTCCATTCACCGGGGCAAGCGCTGGCGCACTCGCCGGTGTTGGCACAGTTCTCCTCGGCTTCGGCGCAGCACTTGTTGCCCGCCGTCGCAAGGAATCCTGATCTAGCTAAGTTCTAGCGAAAGGGCGGGGCGCGGAAGCGTCCCGCCCTTTGTTGCATCTGAGCGTGACGCGTGTGGGGATCGCGAGAGTGGCATGGTGAGTCGTTGCTTGTGGCCCGGCGACGATGCGTCAAGTTACGGTTCCGTAACGTTGGTGTTGTGTTCAAGAACACGCTGACATCCAGAGCAGGACTGAATAATTCCAGATATCTACCCCTGATAGATGTCGGGGTCGTGAGAAAGCGCTGGTCAGAATACATATGACAGGTTCGTGCGACAGCGCGTGTGAGAAATTTTTGTCGTTCCGTAAACCGTTGCCGTTAAAAATTGCTGGGCAAAAACTGTGTAACTACTGGCCAATGCGCTGATACACTCATGCCGTCTAATCGTTGGATTGTGTCTGAATCCTGGTCACCATACGAAGATGGGCTCGTTTCAGTTGCTTAAATGATTGGCTGATGGAGTTCCCTTCCGTGCCTGACCACAGGTGCATCCATTGATAACAGGAAGGGAAACCACGTGACTCGAAAGAAAAGTCACTCGATCGGAGTGAGATCTGCAGCCATGCTCACCGCAGCTGCCGTGATCTCCGGTGGTGCGTTCATTGGTCTCGGCGGAGCTGCATTTGCTGCCGAGATTGAAACCGATGCGGCATTCCAGGCGACCGGTATGGAAGCTGCGGGAACAACCGGCGGTACGACAGCACTTCAGTTTGCGCGTATCGCATACAAGGATTTTGGCAACGGTGGCAATACCATCAATGTCAGCCTGACGAAGAAGACAAATCTCGGGCGCGGTTGGGATGCTAGCGCAGCCAACCCTTATGCCGGCCAGGTCATCTTCACATTCAATAACAAGACTTTCTACGAGCAAATTGCCAGTATTACTGTCAGTGGTGTTGCTTATGCGGGCGAGCAGGATGGACGCCTGTGGAAGTATAATGTCGTGGGTAGTGGGACTGAATACGGCCTCATCGGCTCAGTTACCGAGTCGGACGTTGTCATCACGTTAAAGGATGGTGCGACTCTCGAATCTCTTGGTCTGGCTGAGACTCCATTAGCCATGGATATGGTATGGACCAACATGAAGGGGCAAGTTGTCCCGGAATCCATGGCGAATACGATTATCGAGGCTACGAACAATCTCCAGCAGACCGATGAGAATATGCTTGTCGACGCTCCTAGCTGGATGAGGGTTCATCCTGGTGCAAAGGTGATCTATGATCCCGAAACTCGCACCATTAAGACACTTCATACGTTCACTCCAACGATGGATGTGGCGATTGTAGAACCCAACCGTGTGTATTACCCGAAGGAATACGTGCCGGAAGCGCTCCTGCCGTACTTCGAGGACACGGTGAACCTGTACCGGTCAGACATCGATGGCAAGGCCATTAAAGGTGTAACTCCGCAGCCTATCTAGATCTACAACACGTCAGATCCTGAATATGCGAAGGTTGAGCCAATCAGCCACTACACTTTCAAACTTCGTCCGGCATCGGTCAATCTTTTGACGGCATGGGCGGAGCTGACTGCTAGCCGGGGTGCCGATGGAAAGTGGTCGTTGGACATTCAAGGTGTCAACTATGGTGCTCAAATTACATGGCCGAAAGAGTTGAAAGACGGTAGCTGGACTATTGATCCAGATACCGGTGTTATTACCATCCCTTCGAACACAGTCAATAAGAATTACAGCCTGACGAATAATAATTCGTTCACAAGTGGTGCGAATAAGGGTAAGAACTACTGGAATATTACGTGGGAAGACGACGGAACTAACGTCGTCGTCACGCCGAACTCGATGCCTCTCTATAACTTCACCCCAGCCGATGCTGGTCGTGCCGTTGTTGACGCTTCGACGAATCCTGACTTGAGCCTTCGTCAAGATGGCTCAGTAAAGCACAAGAACGAAGTTCGATCCAACCTTTTAGCAAACGTCTTTGCGGGGGCGACTGGGCAGCCTCAAACCTACGTCTTCGAGTACAAGCTCAAAGAAGACCAAGATCTCGTCGAATTTGCCAAGGTGCTGACCGAGTACGCTGCGACAAATGGTGAGATGGCGGCATTTGATTCGACCCAATGGGCGGATTACAACGACGAACAGCAATACGCCAGTGCTGGTGACGGTGGTTACAACCCACGTGAGTTCAACAGGGCTTTCCATTCGGCATACATCGACATCACCGACACCGATAAGGATGGTCTCTTCGACTGGCTTGAGTACCAGTACGGCACGGACCCCAATGATCCTGATACGGATGGCGATGGTGTGCCAGACGGACAGGAAGTCCTCAATGATCGGACGGATGCCAACGACATCGCCGATTACATTCCCGGAAAACCGGCAGGCTACACCGACCTGATTGACAGTGCACTTGATCAGAAGGTCGAAGGAACTGCTCCAAAGACTGAGTACACCAATCCGCTCGACACCACTCAGAAGCTCAAAGCAGAAGCAGGTGCCGGCAATGTGACGGTACGTCTCTACGAGTACAACGAAGAGACGCAGTCCTTCAACTATGACCGCTCTTATGGTGAAGTGACTGTTCCTTACTCCGATCTTCTGGCGGGGAACTTCTCAATTGACGTTCCAAAGGGCACGGTCCCCACGTACGTGACCAAGCTGGTGCCCGTGACGATTCCTCCGGGTGGAAATCTTGAGCATGCCGTCATGGGTGACACCATCATCACTGTCACGCCAGATCCGGATGCGCTTCCGCGGTGGAGTGACGACGAAGTTCAGCCTGGCAACACCCTCACGATCCGCAACGAGGGTGGCGTTCCAACTGGTGAACACACGGTGGCTATGACACCGGAAGGTAAGGGCACCGTCACGATCGACCCGACCACAGGCGATCTCACATTTACCCCATCGGCTGACGCCCAGCCTGGTGACGTTGTCACCATCGAAGTGAAGGATGCCAACGGCAACGTCGTCGATACCGTCAAGGTAACGATCGCTGCAAAGCCGAACTGGGATGACCAGATCGTTGAAACTGGAAAGGTCAACCGCGTCGAGAATAAGGGTGGCAAACTCCCATCCGACGCTACGGTTGAAGTTCCGACCTTCACCTACACCGGGACTGACGAGGAGCTGCTTTCGCATGTTGGCGAGCCACTCGCAACTGTGACAATCGATCCCACGACTGGTGATCTTTTGGTTAAGCCTGCTCCATTCCTGCAGGATGACACGAAGATTGCCCTTAAGGTGAAAGACAAGGACGGAAAGGACATTGATTCCGTCACTGTAACGGTCGGCGCGATTGCCCCGAAGTGGGACGACAAGTCCGGTCCTGCTGGCGAGCCAATCTCCATCCCGAACACTGGCGGCGATACCCCTGTGGGCGCAACCGCTGAGATCGTCGGCGACGGCAAGGGAACAGTGACGATCAACCCGAACACGGGTGCACTCACGGTTACCCCGTCTGCTGATGCGAAGCCTGGCGATACGATTACCGTTTCCATCAAGGACGGCGACGGCAATGAGATTGATACCGTGACCATCACGGTTGTCGATACCACCACGCCGGTAGATCCAGGTGAGAATCCATCGAATCCTTCTGAACAGCCTGACTGGGGTGATGCGGCTTCGACCGCTCCTGGAACTCCTGTGACTGTCACGAACGAGGGTGGTGCAGTTCCAACTGGAACGACGCTCGAGGTGAAGGGTTCTGGCACTGCAGAGTTCGACGAGGACGGCAATATCGTCGTAACCCCGAGCGAGGATGCAAAGCCTGGCGATACGATTACAGTTCAGCCGAAGGATGCCGACGGAAATCCGATTGGTGATCCGATCGTCGTGACTGTTGCTGAGCCTCCCGCAGAAAACCCGTCTTGGACGGATGATAATGTTGAGGCCGGTGGCTCAGCGACGCTTCCGAATAACGGTGGCCCGGTTGCTGATGGCACTACGGTGAAGACTGAGGGCCCAGGAAGCGCCACGATCGATGAGGATGGCAACCTTGTTGTCACTCCGAATGCTGAGGCCAAGCCCGGTGACACGATCACTGCGACGGTCACTGATGCTGACGGCAATGTCATCGATACTGTGACGATCACTGTTACAGAGAAGCCTGGCACGGATGCCCCGAAGTGGGAGGATCAAGAAGGTACTGCCGGTACGCCGGTTGATATCAAGAACGCTGGTGGTGACGTTCCAGCCGACGCGACGATCGTCGTTGCCGGCCCTGGTACGGCTGTCATCAACCCGGATGGTTCCATTACTGTGACCCCGGATGCGAACGCCAAGCCTGGTGACAAGATCACCGCAACTGTCAAGGACAAGGATGGCAACATCATTGACACCGTGACGGTAACCATCCCTGAGGATACTGAGCCGCAGCCGGATGCTCCTGTGTGGAATGACGAGGATGCGACGGCTAACGAGGATGGTACGGTTTCTGTCCCGAATAAGGGTGGAGATGTTCCGTCGGATGCCACTATTGAGGCTGATAACGGTGCGACCGCTACGATCGGTGAGGATGGAACGATTACCGTGACTCCGGCTGAGGGCGCTAAGGCTGGTAGCACCATCACTGTGACGGTGAAGGACAAGGATGGCAACATCATTGACACCGTGACGGTTACGGTTCCGGCGAAGCCTGAGCAGCCTGCTGCTCCTCAGTGGAATGACGAGGATGCGACGGCTAACGAGGATGGTACGGTTTCTGTCCCGAATAAGGGTGGAGACGTTCCCGCTGGTGCCACTATTGAGGCTGATAATGGTGCGACCGCTACGATCGGTGAGGATGGAACGATTACTGTTACTCCGTCCGATACTGCTCAGCCTGGTGACACGATCACAGTGACGGTGAAGGACAAGGACGGCAACCCGATCGATACTGTGACGGTTACGGTTCCGGCGAAGCCTGAGCAGCCCGCCACTCCGGCTACTCCGGTCTTCGACCCGACTGGTAAGGATTCGGACGGCAACTCCTTCGTCGTGAATCCGTCGGCAGATGATCCGGCTTCCTGCTTCGTTGCTCCGTATGTTGTTCTTCCGAACGACACCGGTGTTGTGTACACGGTGACTGTCGATGGCAAGGCCATTACGGCGGATGCTGATGGGCACTACACCTACGAGTACGGTAAGACCGTTGTCGTCACCGCTGCACCGGCAGAGGGCTATGCCTTCGCTGAAGGCACCACGACCGAGTGGAGCTTCACAACCGAGAAGGCTGCTTCGTGTGATGAGATTCCGAGCTGGGACAACGCCGATGGCGAACCCGGTGAAGATGTCACGATCGAGAACGGCGGCGGAACGGTTCAGACCGGCACAACCATCGAAACAGATGGCCCGGGTACTGCGACCCTCAACCCCGACGGTTCGATCACGGTCACGCCGAACGAGGATGCTGCGCCTGGCAGCACCATCACAGTGACGGTCAAGGATCCGAATGGCAAGGTGATTGATACCATCACGGTAACCGTCCCCAAGAACGACGAGCCGCAGCCTGGTGCTCCTGTGTGGAATGACGAGGATGCGACGGCTAATGAGGATGGTACGGTTTCTGTCCCGAATAAGGGTGGAGATGTCCCGTCTGATGTGAGCATTGATGTTGAAGGTCCTGGCACGGCTGTTATCGATGAGAATGGCAACCTTGTTGTCACTCCGAACGACGAGGCCAAGCCTGGTGACACCATCATCGTGACGATCACGGACAAGGATGGTAAGGAGATCGATAAGGTCACCGTCACCGTTCCAGGCGAGCCGACAACCCCGACCGAGCCTACGGCTCCGGCAACACCTGATTGGGGTAGCGTCAACGTCCGTCCTGGCGGAAGTGCCACCATCCCGAACGAGGGTGGCGCGGTTCAGCCCGGCACCACGGTTGAAGTTTCCGGCCCAGCAACGGCAACTCTCAACGAGGATGGTTCCATCACCATCAAGCTCGACGAGAATGCCAAGCTCGGCGACGTCATTACCGTGACCGTCAAGGATGCAAACGGCAATGTCATCGACACCTTCACAGTGACGGTGAAGAACCTCAAGAGTGGCGAGCTCCCGTTCTCGGGTGCGAGCGTGGGTGCTCTTGCTGGTGCCACAGTTCTGCTCCTCGGCTTCGGCGTGGCGATTCTTCTTCGCCGCCGCCGTGAAGAGGCCTGAGAGTAAATAACCCATAAGTGGGGGCGAGATCTTCGGATCTCGCCCCCACGTCTTTTATCTGGAATTACTCATCCGAATAAGTAGTGGTTTTCCGCACAAAAAGCGAGTGTGGTCGACGATGATACTTGCACGACACTTGACATGCGGCGAGAAATCTGAATCTTTTTGACACTTTGTTCGATGTGTATAAATTGTTGGGATGGGGAATTGACGACGAGAGGGTTGCCTTCCTGTTGATCCGCTCGCCGACGAGATGTCGTGAAATAAACGCCGTACTGCTGAAGCTGATAAATGGCTGTGAAACGATAGTTAATCGCACCTACTTATGGTTATGCGCCACGAAAATAAAACTTTCGTAGGAATAGCGTTACCGAAGGCAAACTTCGTCGCCGACAAAGAAAAGCGCAGGTGACATTGATCTCCCTGGCGGGTGGTGCGTCACCCAGGAACCCTGCCTAGTCTCTGTTTTGACTAAAACGTTACGGGAACGTGGTAATGCCTCGCGTTATGCTTCGCGCACGTCACGGACTCTCACACTTTTGGTCGCCACAGGCAACTAACGAAAGGGTGGGTTGATATGGCCCAAAGTGCGCGGAATCCCCGCAGCAAGTTCACCTACGCCATGGCGAGTATCGCGGCGCTCTCACTTGTCGCTTCACTTGGCGTAAATACACAATCGGCCTTCGCGGCCAACGGTACGGTTAACGTCCCCATGGCTGACGCCGCCGCACCGACAATCCGGGATCAAGGAATCACGAACTTTGATTCCCGTCTCTGGCGTACAGGAATCAGGGTCACGTTCACGGCAGCCTCCGGTGGCTTCTACGACGTCAATTACGCCGGCTTCGGAACCTTCGAGATGGAGGAAACTCCGAAGGGCAATGGGACGTCCGAATACTCCCTCTACAAAGAAGGGCTCACGACGCCCAAGCGATTCCTGCCATCGTTGATGCTGAACTACCGCGCAACCAACGACGAGGACGCGGAGGAAACATCCATCTCGGTGATGGATAACGCAACGATCTACATGAACGTGTATCCCAAAGTGAAGCCCGTGGAGCCGGCTGACAGCCGCCGCCTCACGGTCGATGAGATCGAGCAGCTCACGGACAACATCATTGCTGCCTATGCCGCGGCGGGATACGCGATCGATCGTGATCGCAATGTCCTCGTAAGCGGAGATGGCATCACTGTGACCCTCTATGAGCAAACTCCACCCCGCGGAATCTCCGGGCCGTGGACGAACTCGCTCACGTGGGCTTTTGAGCCCTTTGTCAAGCTCAATGGCATCTCGACGCCGAGGCTCGACGCATCCAACCGCGGCATCTACGTCGAGAGCATCTCGGCCCCTGCGGGTGGCTCCATGACGATGAGCGACGGTGTTGAAACACGAGACGTCGCGCCATTCGGCCAGCCTGCCAACGGGAGTCAGGCTTTCGTCGAGCGCGCAGATTTCGCCAAGGGCTACTTCGAACCCTTCGCTGGAAGCACCGAGAAGAAATTTACGCTGACATACACGCAATCCGACGGCACAAAGCTGACCCGCGTCGTAGACTTCGTGCAGTCTGCTCGACCATACGAGAAGGTCGCTCAAGAACTCGCTGCTAACCCGATCTACGTTGAAAAAACGAAAGCCGACCTCAACGCCGACGGCAACATTCCGCTCAGCGACGGCGATGTGGCATCGTTGACGCCGAGCATTGAAGCGATGGCAACTCGTCTTGGAATCCCTAACGTCTCAGTGGTAAAGAATGGCGCGTCGGTTCTGCGAGTCTCACTGGGAACAGAAATTCTGCCCGACGGTACTCAGGTGCAGAACTACTACTTCTCGCCGATCCGCTACGTCGACGAGACAACCGACAAGCTCGACTTTTCCACAGTTTACGAAGCTGACAACTCCCTCGATCTTGGGCTGACCGAAGTCGCCTCCGAGGGTGTTGCTGGAGAGAAAAGGACGACGACGACTTACGATGTTGAGTACGTCAATGCCGGCTTGGTCCGCCCAAGCACAACGGTAATTGCCTCACGCGAGGAAGTCGCCGCGGCCCAACCAAAGCTCGTCAAGGTTGGAACAAAGCCGATTCTGCGTACCGAGCCGATTCCTTTCGAGACGGAATATATCGACGATCCCGAGCTCGAAGTGGGAACCGAGGAGGTCGTAACCGAAGGCGTTGATGGGATTCTCACCATCGGAAAGACGTTCAAGGTGGACCCGGCCACGGGCGAAGTGATTCCCAATCCCGAAGCCTCCGCTGTGACAGCGGAACCCGTGACGCGCGTGGTCAAGCGCGGGACGAAGGTCGTCGAGCCGAAGGTTGAGCAAAGTGAAGCGCCGAGCGCTGAGCCCAGCGTGGCTCCGAGCGCTGAGCCCAGCGTGGCTCCGAGCGCCGAGCCCAGCGCTGCGCCGAGCGTCGAACCTACCGTGGCACCGAGTAACGAGGCACCGAGCGTGACACCGAGTAACGAGACGCCCAGCGTGCCGAGCACTGGGACGGCCGCAGCCGGCGCCGAGGTGTCGGCTCCTGCTTCGGCGCAGGCCACGCCGAAGCGCGTGAAGAGCAAAGTTCTTGCCTTCACGGGTGCGGGTGTTGGCGTGCTTGCCGGTTCTGCGGTACTTCTCCTGGGCGTGGGTGCCCTCGTGCTTCGTCGCCGTGACGAAGCCTGACCTGGCTGGGTAACGAGCGAACCACACCGGATCGTGTGACAAGAAAGTGGGGCGAGATCTCTCGCCCCACTTTCATGTACGGGGAGAATACTCCGGCGGCTCGCTCGTCGCCCTATTCGCTCGTCGTCCCATTCAACGGACTCCACCTGCGGCACAGCATGTCACCGCATACTCTTGATGCTAATTCGCCGCCAGGTGAATGTGTCCGCGACTCAGCGGAATGAAAAGGGCCGCTTGTCAGGCCGTTGTCGCATCTACCTCAAGAAGGAGTGAACATGAGCATTCGCACCACACATGTTGGATCTTTGCCCCGCCCGGCTCAGCTACTTGAGGCTAATGCACGAATGTCCGCCGGCGAGATAAGCGAAGACGAGTTTACGAGAATTCTCGACGAATCTGTTGCGGACGTTATTAAGCGCCAAAAAGATATCGGTATTGATGTCGTTAATGATGGCGAATATGGCCACATTATGACGGAGTCGGTGGATTATGGGGCCTGGTGGTTCTATTCCTTCTCGCGCTTTTCTGGCCTTGAACTCTCCACGGATGGGCGTTTTGGATTTGCTCCGCCTGCATCCGAGGGTGGTATCCAATTGGCTTCTTTTGCGGAGCGCCGCGATTGGACACGTTTTGCTGACGCATATTCCGATCCGGATTCTGGTATTCATGTGGCTCGTCCATCCGATAAGCCGGTCGTTTTCCCGACGATCACGGCACCTTTGGAATACATCGGCCAGGATGCTGTGAAGCGCGATATTGATCTGACGCTCAAGGCGTTGAAAGCGAATGGTCTTGATGCTTCGTCGGGTTTTATCGCCGCGCTTTCGCCGGGCTCGGCAGCCCGCATCTCGAACGCCTATTACAAGAATGATGTCGAAGTTCTTGAGGCCTGTGCGGATGCGCTTCACCAGGAGTACAAGGCGATCACGGATGCTGGCCTGACGGTTCAGATCGACGATCCCTCCATTGCCGAAGCATGGGATCAGATTGTTCCGGAGCCGTCGCTTGAGGATTACCGAGCTTTCACACAGGTGCGAATTGACGCCCTGAACCGTGCCTTGGATGGGATTCCTGCCGATCAGGTGCGCTTCCATGTGTGTTGGGGTTCGTGGCATGGCCCGCATACGACAGATATTCCGTTCGCGGATATCGTCGATCAGGTGCTTCAGGTCAATGCGAAGGGCTACACGTTCGAGGCTGCCAATGTGCGCCACGAGCATGAGTGGAAGATCTGGAAGGATGTGAAGCTCCCGGAGGGGAAGGTCATCATTCCAGGTGTTGTCTCTCATTCGACGAATGTGGTGGAGCATCCTGAGCTTGTGGCTGAACGTATTGAGCGTTTCGCTTCGCTTGTTGGCCCTGAGAATGTCATTGCTTCGACTGATTGTGGCTTGGGCGGGCGCGTGTATCCG
The DNA here is from genome assembly GCA_021532125.1 of Arcanobacterium haemolyticum. Taxonomy (GTDB): domain Bacteria; phylum Actinomycetota; class Actinomycetes; order Actinomycetales; family Actinomycetaceae; genus Changpingibacter; species Changpingibacter haemolyticus_A. The sequence goes on along the minus strand of JADYUX010000001.1, from coordinate 574,594 downwards.
TCGATCGCCTGGGCGAAACTTGAGTCGCTAGCTGAAGGTGCGCGTATCGCGTCGAAGCGATTGGGCTGATCACCGCGTGTGCGCCAGTATGGCGTGACGACGTGTAGGGAACGACGAAGGCCGGTGGGGTAGTGCCCTGCCGGCCTTCGCCGTTTGCGGGCGTAGGTATGGCCCGGCTACCCGGGCTTGTTTTGGTGGGGTGGCGCTTGATGATGTGGCCTGTCATCTTTGGGCTGTGCTGAGAGCAAAGTGCTCTGAGGAAGGAATATCTGGCCTGATAGAATAGGGAAGTCCTGTGGGAAGGTCTGCCAGCCCGGCTGCGCGGTGTATGACACGCGATCTGTACGGTGAGTGCTGTTGATGTTTCGCGGCTGAGAGCGGAGTTCGTCGTTGTGGAAAACGGCGGCTGTGCCGACTCCTCGCAGGTGCCCGTGTTCGATCGCACCCTACCCGAGGAGTGATGGATGCCCGCCCTGCTATGCCTCTTCTTTGTCGGTGCTTTGTGCGCGCCGATTGTCCTCAGGAAAGGCCGCGGCGGTTTTGCGATCCTCGCCCTGATTCCAGGTATCGCTTTTGTTTGGTCGCTCGGCCACATTCCGGGCGCGTTCCGCGGCGGGGAGTACATCGAGCATTACTCCTGGATTCCGCAGCTCGGCCTCACATTTGATGTGCGCATTGATGCGTTGAGCGCTGTGATGTCGCTTCTGGTTTCGGGTGTGGGTGCGCTTGTGCTCATGTACTCGTCCCGATATTTCCGTGCCGGCGCGCCTCATCTCGGACGATTTGCTGGGGTGTTCCTCGCTTTTGCTGGTGCCATGTTTGGGCTGGTGACTACGGATAATACGCTCGCGATGTACACCTTCTGGGAATTGACGACAGTCTTTTCCTTCCTTCTCATCGGCCACTATTCGGACCGAGGCTCCTCGCGCTTGGCCGCCCGTCAGGCCATTACTGTGACGACCGCTGGCGGCCTCGCGATGCTTGCCGGCATCATCATGTTCGGTGTCATGCCGGGTGGCTCGTTCTCATTCGCCGCACTCGTGGCCTCGTCGCAGGCAGGAACGCTTGGCGGCGGCAACAGCACGCTTATTGCGTCCGCCGCGATCTTGATGCTGGTGGGAGCGTTCTCCAAATCGGCGCTGTTCCCCTTCCATTTCTGGCTCCCCGCCGCAATGGCCGCTCCCACGCCCGTCTCGGCGTATCTCCATGCCGCGGCTATGGTCAAAGCTGGTGTGTATCTCGTTGCACGCCTTGCTCCGGGATTTGCCTACCTCACGCAGTGGAAGATTCTTGTTGCTATAGCTGGGATAAGCACGCTCATTATTGGTGGCTATCGCGCTCTCAAACAAAATGATCTCAAGCTCATTCTCGCCTTCGGTACCGTTTCCCAGCTTGGCCTTATAACCCTCATGGTCGGATACGGCGATGCCCAGATGGCTCTCGCTGGCCTGATGCTGCTGTGTGCACATGCGCTGTTCAAATCCACGCTGTTTCTCACGGTGGGTATTGTGGACGTCTGGTTTGGTACGCGTGATCTTCGGGAGCTCTCCGGGGTTGCACGTTTGATGCCGGATATTGCTGTGCTTGCTGGCGTGGCGGTCGCGTCGATGATTGGTTTTCCGCCGCTTGGTGCTTTCATTGCGAAAGAAGCGGCGCTTGAGGCGCTGATCGGCGGCGACGTTCGTGCGACGATCACGTGGGTCGCTATCGCCATTGGCTCGGCCCTGACCGTCGCGTATGGTTTGCGTTTCTGGTGGGGCGCATTCGTATCGAAGCCGAGTGTCCCGTGTAAGCAGGTGCGCAAGGGATCAGTGCTCACGGCGATTCCCATTTACGTGCTCTCTGCAGCGACGCTTGCTCTCGGAATCGGCGCATCTGCATGGAGCCCGATCTTAGAAAACTACGCTGGAACGTATCCAGGGGAGCACTCTCATCTCGCGATATGGCATGGTTTTGGTGCCCCTCTTCTCGTGACTGTCGTCGTTCTCCTTCTGGGCGCTCTCCTTTTCGCAATCCGTGGGCCGTTCGAAGCTCTTGCGAATCGCCACACATTCCCGCTTCGAGCCGACGGCATTTATGCGGATTCGATTGACGGGCTTGAGGCGCTCTCGACTGTGGTCACTCGATCCACCCAACGCGGGTCGCTCCCTGCCTATCTCTCGACGATCTTCACCTTTACCCTTGTGGCGGTGAGCGCCACTGCTGTCTTGGCGGGCGCTGCGGTGCCGGAGAGTATCCGCCCATGGGATTCACCGGGGCAGGCCGCTGTTGTTGCTGTGACGATTCTGGCTGCCTTTCTTGCCGCCCGTTCGCGCCACCGTATGAAGGCTGTGCTCCTCATGGGCATCACGGGCTATGGCGTGGCGTTGATCTATGAACTGTACGGTGCGCCAGATCTTGCGCTGACACAGGTGCTGTCCGAGACGGGAACGCTTGTTATTTTCGTTCTCGTCTTGCGGAGATTCCCGGCCTACTTCTCCAATCGCCCGCTTCGCGCCTCGCGTTGGTGGAGGCTAACCCTCGCAGTTCTCGTTGGCCTGGCCGTGTCTGTCCTTGCCGCATTCGCCGCTGGTGTGCGTATTCACGAACCCATCTGGAAGTTGTTCCCCGACGAGGCGTACGCCTTCGGCTACGGCAAGAACATCGTCAATGTCACTCTCGTTGATATCCGAGCATGGGATACGCTCGGCGAAACGTCGGTGCTCGTCGTCTGCGCTATTGGTATCGCCTCCCTCCTTTTTGTGCGAGATTCGCAGGGGCGTTTGGATCGGCTACGCAACGTCCTCGGCCCTGTCGATTCGGCGCTGCGTGCGCGGCTTCAGCAAGCGACGAGTCCAGAGGCAATTCAGAGTCGATTCCGCGATTTTGCCTCGAAGCGTGAGAACCCCACGCCGTGGCTAGCGACAGTGGTCCAGCGGGGAGCTGATTCTGTTCCTGTCATACTCGCGGTGGGCACGCGGCTCGTGTTTTACTCCATCGTCGTCGTCTCGTTCTTCTTCCTCTTCTCCGGACACAACGCTCCGGGTGGCGGATTTGCGGGTGGCCTGCTCGCAGGGATTGCGTTAGCGCTTCGCTATCTCGCGGGCGGGCGCTTTGAGCTCGGGGCGGCACTGCCTCTCCTCCCGGCGCACCTCATGGGCGGCGGAATGATCCTCGCAACGGCCTATGTGTTCTTGCCGGTGTTTTTCGGCGGCCTCCCGATGCAGACGGTCCTTTTCGATTTTTCCCTCCCAGCATTTGGTGATGTCCATTTCGCCACAGCCCTCGTCTTCGATATCGGGGTGTATATAGCGGTTGTGGGCCTCATGCTTGAGGTTCTTCGTTCCCTCGGCGGTGAGATTGATCGACACGGAGAAATTGAGGGCCTTGAGCCTCCCGAATTTGATCTTGTTGCGCATAACGACGAACGACGAAACTCGCTTGATTGCGCACAGATGAACGAGCTCCTGCAGCCGGAGGTTGAGGAAGAAGTGTCCTCCGCTCACGGAGATGAGAACCTCATGCCCGCGCACTCGACAGGGAAGGAGGAGAAGTGATGAGTTCCCTCGCTTTAATCATCTTGTGCGGCGTGCTCGTCGCTGTCGGCGTGTACCTCATTCTTGAGCGCTCGCTCTCGCGCATCGTTCTCGGTATCGCCTCCCTGTCGAACGGAATTAATATCCTGTTCCTCATTGCGGGTGGGCGTTCGGGTGAGCCGGCGTTCGTCGACGGCACGGAAACGGAATCAATGTCAGATCCTCTCGCCCAGGCAATGATGCTCACGTCGATTGTTATTACGCTCGCGCTCACGGGATTCTTGCTCGCAATGGCGTATCGCTCGTGGCAGTTGCGTGATAACGACGAAGTTCGCGACGATCGCGAAGATCGCCTCGTCGCCTTGCGTGCTGCTCAGGCAGAAGCTCGTGAAGAAACTGAGGCCGACCTCGTTGAGGTGGCTGCCGAGTTCCACGACGATGTCGATACTGAGCCCGACGGAACGAACAGTGCCCAATGGGTTGAGGAACAGGACACGGAGCGCCAGGCCAGGAATGGCGAGTCCTCACCTGAATCAAGCGCGAAGGGAGAGAAATGATGCTGCAGGCTCTGCTCGTCGTCCCGATCGCCCTTCCCCTCCTAGGTGCGGGGCTCCTCCTTGTCTTCCGAAGCCGCAAGATCCAGTCGATCGTGACGATCGCCGTACTGTCGATCGTGTTGGCGGCGGCGATCGCCCTCCTTGTCGGAGCAATGTCGCAGGGGCCTGTGGTTCTCAACGTGGGCAATTGGGCTGCTCCTGTGGGAGTTGCTCTCGTGGCAGATCGCCTCTCCACCCTAATGCTCATCACCTCAGTGACGGTCACGCTCATCGTCCTCATCTACTCGATTTCGCAAGGTGTTGCCGACGGTGATCGCGGGGCGCCAAGCGCCATCTACTTCCCGGCATTTCTCATCTTGTCGGCAGGAGTTTCGAACGCTTTTCTTTCCGGCGACCTCTTTAACATCTATGTGGGATTTGAAATCCTCCTCGCCTCATCCTTTGTTCTCATCACCATGGGTGGCACCCATGAGCGGATGCGGACAGGCACGGTGTACGTCATCGTCTCGCTCGTCTCGTCGGCAATCTTCCTTGCGGCGATCGGGTCAATCTATGCAGCAACGGGCACGGTGAATCTCGCTCAGTTGTCGATGCGCCTCCCCGAGATCGATCCCGGTATGAGGCTCGTGTTGCAAGTTATGCTGCTCATTGCTTTCGGGATTAAAGCGGCAATCTTCCCGCTTTCTGCGTGGCTCCCAGATTCCTACCCGACGGCTGCCGCACCTGTCACGGCCGTCTTCGCCGGTCTTCTCACCAAGGTGGGTATCTATGCCATTATCCGCACGCAAACATTGTTGTTCCCTGGGGGCCGGCTCGACGACATTTTGGGGATCATGGCGATCGCGACCATGCTTGTCGGTATTTTTGGCGCCGTCGCCCAACAAGATATCAAACGTCTCCTTTCCTTCACGCTCGTCTCGCACATGGGGTACATGGTGTGGGGAATCTCGATGACAGATGTCAACGGCCTGTCCTCGACGATTTTCTACGCCGTTCACCACATCACCGTCCAGACTGGACTCTTCCTCGTCGTTGGCCTCATCGAACGCAAAGGTGGCACAACCTCGCTCGTCAAACTAGGATCGCTCGGGAAAGCGGCGCCATTGATCTCGGCGCTCTACCTCGTGCCGGCCCTCAACCTCGCGGGTATTCCGCCGATGTCGGGCTTCCTTGGCAAGGTTGGCCTCATGGAGGCCTCGGCAAGCAAGGGAACCGCGATGGATTGGGCGCTTATCGCCGCGGGTATTGTCACCTCACTCCTCACGCTCTACGCCGTCATCCGCGTGTGGAATATGGCCTTTTGGCAGGAGGCACCCGAGCCTTTGCCTGAGCAGGAATGTCCACGAGGAATGATCGGCGCTGCCGGTGCGCTTGTCGCACTCACTCTCGCCCTCACAGTTGTAGCTCAACCGCTACGCGACCTGAGTGATTCCGCTGCCGCTCAGCTTCGTGCCCGAACACCCTACGTCACGGCGGTCTTAGGTGACGGCGAACGGGGGGACGGTATTTCGTCGTCCACAACCTCAAACGCTGAGCCGAGCAACCTCGTGACGGGCGACGAGCTCGCGCTTTCCCCTACGGCTGAGGGGCTTGCGATCACGAAGGATTCCGTGAAAGAGGTTCGGCCATGAGTAAAGCAAGCGACGCCATCCGTTTGGCGACGAGGAGGCCGGGACGTTTCCCGCACGCCTCACTTGGCGCCCTCGTGTGGATCACAATGGTATGGGTTCTCCTCTGGGGTGAAGTGACGACGGGAAACATCGTCTCCGGGTTTATCCTGGCCCTCTTTATCACGACCCTCGCACCATTCCCCGTTACTCCGTTTGATGGCCGGTTCCGCCCGCGTGCCCTCGTGGTGCTCGTCGCCGTTTTTATTAAGGATCTCGTGCAGGCTTCCTGGCAGCAAGCGAGTTTTATCGTCCGTGGAAAGACACCCCACAGCGCGATTATCCGTGTCCAGCTCCATTCCACATCTGATGCCTACCTTGCCATGACCGCCGGCATGTCGGCTCTCGTCCCTGGCTCGGTTGTCGTCGACGCCGAAGCACAGACAGGCATGCTGTACGTCCATATCTTTGACGTGGAGCTCGCCGGAGGCCTCGATGCTGCGCACAAGTCAATCCTCGATCTGGAGGAAAGGATCTTGCGTGCCTTTGCATCACACGACGAACTCATCGCGGCTGGTTTCGTACCTGGATGGTCGGCTGCATCGGGCCGCCTGCCAGTGCCGTTCGTCGGCTCGGGCGCGGCCGACGCGAATAGCGAGGTGACGCAATGATCTGGCTTGTCGCAATCTGCGGTGTCATGCTTGCAGTGTCAGCGCTCCTTGTGCTGTATCGGATCGAAAAAGGCCCTTCCACAATCGACAGGGTCGTGTCTGTCGACGTCATGACGTCGATCCTGCTGGGTGCGCTCGCGCTCCTCGCCGCTCTCACGCGACGATCGGACCTGCTCGCCGTGTTCGTCGTCGTTTCCGTTATTGGATTCCTCGGATCGGTCGCGATCGCGCGTGCTGCCAAGCGGGAAGATCCCGGCAATCGTCGAATCCTCACCCTCGAAGAAGAACGCGCCGCCCGCGAGGCGGAAGAAGCTGCCGAGGAAGAGAGCGAGGAAGTCGTCGTCCACGATGTTGATGCGGCCGAGACTCCCAGCGAATCCCCCAACAGTGCGCTGTGGTACGAACCCGGCATCCCCGCATACAGCGGCGAGAACGTGCCGGTCACGACGCCACCCAGTGCCATACCGGGTGAGGACGCACCGAATGAGGAACCTCGTCGTTCCGGCAACGACGAGTCACGCTCCGGCCACCAGACCGGTACACAGGAGGCTCAACGATGACACTCGCACTTGATGTTATCGGCGGAATTCTTCTCTTCTCCGGATGCTTGCTCATCCTCGTCGCCTCCGTAGGGATCGCACGATACCCGGACGTCATCTCGCGTCAGCACGTCGCCACCAAACCGCAAGTCCTCTCACTCATCCTCAATCTGGCAGGCACGGCGCTACTCGTGCGAGAAGCATCGATGACATGGACGATGCTTCTCGTCATAGCCTTTATGCTTATTACATCGCCGATCAGCGCACACATGCTCTCACGAGCCGCGTATCGCACGGAGCTCGTTGATCCGTCAAAGCTTGTCGTCGATGAACTGGGTGAAGATCTGCACGCTTCGCCCAGCCAGGGTAATAATTAAGAGCACACCGCGTGAAGGAGTAAGCATGGATATCGGGTGGAAGATTGTCAGCGCCGGCGCTGGTATCGTATCGGGAATTATTGCCAACAAGCTCGTCGACGTGGCGTGGAAACTCACGTTCAAGCGCGACAGCCCGAACGCGGAAGACGTCACTGAGCCAATGCGCGATGCCATCGTCTTCGCCGTCGTCTCCGCATCCGTAGGTGCTGTGGTCAACCAGCTCGTCATGCGGAAAACAGCCAAGTGGTACGGCATGGATAAAGTTATTGCCGACATGGCAAACGATCTGACTGAGGCACACGAAAAAGCTCAGCAAGTATCGCAGGATTCTCGCAAGTAGCAATCTGTAGCATGTGGCCGGTGCAAAGCGCACTGGCCACATCGTTGTGCGCGCATACACGTGCGTAGAATAGGTAAACACGACAGGGGAGCGCCGTGAGGCGCTGAGAGTGCGAATCGCAGACCCTCGAACCTGATCCGGGTTATACCGGCGAAGGGAGTCGAGTTCTCTCCATGCCGGAACGCCGGTGTGCCCTCCACGATGTATGGAGGAACAATGAATCACGCAAAAGTTGGAAGTCTCGCACTTGCGGGCGTCCTTGCTCTCGCCATGAGCGCATGTTCATCTTCTGGCCAGAAAGCCGAGAGCACGGCCGGAACGCAGGGAAGCGTCAACGTGCTTGTCCATGACAGCTTCGACCTTCCCAAAGAACTCATCGAACGCTTCGAGGAAGAAACTGGCTACAAGCTCACGACGACCTCGGCGGGCGATGCCGGTGTCACGAACTACCTTCTTCTCGCCAAAGATAAAGCGGGAATTGATGCCGCGTACGGGATCGATAGCTACACGGCATACCAAGCTCTCGACGGTGGAATTTTCGCCACGTACGTGTCGCAGGCGCTTCCGGAATCTGCTCGCGGGGATGTCCTTGAGGACTCACTCAACCCCATCGACCAGGGCGACGTCTGCGTCAATATCGATCACGGCTGGTTCCAAGAAAACGGCGTAGCCGAGCCGACCAGCCTCGATCAGCTTGCGGAACCTGAGTACGCGTCGCGTCTCGTCGTCGAGAACCCCGCAAGCTCGTCACCGGGCCTCGCATTCCTCGTCGCGACGATCGCAGACCAAGGTGAAGATGGCTACGAAGCCTACTGGCAGAAGCTCCTTGCCAACGGTGCGAAGGTGGCCGGCTCGTGGTCGGATGCCTACTATTCTGATTTCTCTGGATCGGAAGGCAATGGCGCATACCCCCTCGTCGTCTCCTACGCTACGTCGCCTGCAGAAACTGAGGGCGCCACGGGAATCATGACGGCGTCGTGCACCCGCCAGGTGGAATATGCCGGTGTGCTTGCGGGCGCTGCGAATTCAGATGGCGGCAAAGCCTTCGTCGACTTCATGCTTTCTGACGACGTACAGAAGGCCCTCCCTGAATCGATGTATATGTACCCGATCAACACGTCGATTGAGCTCCCGGAAGCTTGGGCACGGTACGCGACACAGCCGGATTCAACTCTCAATGTTGCTCCTCGCGATGCCGCTGACAAGCGCGAGGGCTGGATTGCCTCGTGGACGACGATCGCCGAAAAGTGACGCACGCGGGCGCGTGGGGTGGGGATGATACCCCACGCGCCCGCGCCCGGCTCCGAGGAGAGAATCGGTGAAGCTATCGAAAGCGGTGGGGGTGCTGTGTGCGCTTGTCCCGCTGGCGTTTCTCGCCGTGTTTTTTGCATGGCCTGTGGTGACGATGCTCTTACGCGGTTTTACAGACGGTTCCGGTGGCCTCGACCTCACGGGTTTTGTTGACGTTCTTGGCGAGCGCCGCACGTGGTTGATCGTGTGGCAGACGGTGTGGATGGCGTTCGCGGGCACGGCTCTTTCTGTTCTGTGTGGCGTTCCGGGCGCTTACGTGCTGTACGTGTGCCGTTTCCCTGGTCGGGGTGTGCTTCGGGCGTTGGCGTCGGTTCCTTTCGTGCTTCCTACGGTTGTTGTGGGTGTGGCGTTTCGTGCCTTGCTCGGCAAAGGTGGGGCGTATGAGTTCCTCGGTTTAGATGGGACGACGAGTGCCGTTGTGCTTGCGATGGTGTTCTTTAATTTCTCAGTTGTTGTGCGAACCGTGGGTGCGATGTGGGCGAGCTTGGATCCTCGTGCGACGGATGCTGCGCGCACGCTGGGTGCGAGTGCGCCGCGCGCCTTCGCCACAGTGACGCTGCCTGCTTTGGGTCCGACTATTGCTGGTGCGGCGAGTGTGGTGTTTCTTTTTTGTTCCACTGCGTACGGCATCGTGCAGACGTTGGGGCGCCCTGGTTACGGCACTCTTGAAACCGAGATGTGGGTTCAGACGACGACGTATCTTGATCTTCGGACGGCTGCCGTTCTCTCTGTCCTTCAGTTTGTGTTGGTGGGCGTGACGCTCGTTGTTTCTCATGTGGCGCAGAAGCGTGGCGACGTGTCGCTCGCTCTTGTGGGTGGTGGGCACCGGCTTGTGAGGGGTGATGTTCCTGCCCTTGTGGCCACTGTTGTTTTTATGGTTGCGGTTATTGTGGCGCCGCTTGCGTCGCTTATCGTGAGGTCTCTTCGCTGGCAAGGCGGGTGGAGCTTCGAGAATTATCGTGCGCTTTCTACTCCGGGCAAAGGTTTCGCTGGGGGGACGACCGTTCTTGAGGCTATTGATCATTCTGTTCGTATAGCTCTTGATGCGACGTGGATTGCTGTGCTTATTGGGGTGCCGCTTGCCTATGTGCTGTCGCGGCGGACGCGGGGTTGGGCGGCTCGTGCCCAGAGGCTCTTGGATTCGGCGGTGATGTTGCCGCTGGGAGTGTCGTCCGTGACAGTGGGTTTTGGGTTCTTTTTGGCGCTGAAGGGTGGCTTTGTTGACGATAGGGGGCTCCTCGTTCCTGTTGCTCAGGCGGTTGTTGCCCTTCCGTTGGTGGTGCGTTCGTTGGTTCCTGTGCTGCGTGCTATCGATCCGCGTATGCGTGAGGCGGCAGCCACGTTGGGTGCTGGTCCGGCGCGTGTGGTCGCCACTATTGACGGCCCGTATGTGCTCCGTGGTTTAGGGCTTGCTGTCGGTTTTGCTTTCGCGATGTCTCTTGGAGAATTCGGGGCGACGAGCTTCTTGTCTTCTCCTGATTATGTGACGTTGCCGGTGTTGATCGTGCGTTTGCTCTCTCGCCCCGGTGCCGGAAATTACGGGATGGCGATGGCGGGTGCTGTTGTTCTTGCTGTGCTCACCGCCGGAGTTATGGCTGTGTGTGAATCATGGCGCGGTAGGCGTGATGTGTGAGGTGGTGTCTGCGATGACTGTTGCTCTTGACGTGCGGGATTTGACTGTCACGTACCCGGATGGTTTCCAGGCTGTGCGTGGGGTTGATTGTGTGGTCCCAGATGGGAGCGTGTTGGCTTTGCTTGGAGCATCAGGCTCGGGCAAGTCGTCTGTGTTGCGGGGGATCGCTGGCCTTGAGGCGAACGTTGGTGGGCAGATAGTCATTGATGGGCGTTCTGTGCGTGATTTGCCTGTTCATGAACGTGGCGTGGGGATGGTTTTTCAGAGCCCGCAGCTTTTCCCGCACCGGAGCGTGGGTCGGAATGTGGCTTACGGAATTGAGAAGCGAATGTCGCGCAGCGAGGTGAAGGAGGAAGTTGAGCGACTTTTGCATCTTGTCGGTTTGGAAGGTTTCGCTGATCGGGCGGTGACAACGTTATCGGGTGGTCAGGCGCAGCGGTGTGCGCTCGCTCGTTCTCTTGCGCCGAAGCCGCGCATTTTGCTTCTTGATGAGCCGTTGTCGGCGCTTGATCGGTCGTTGCGGGAGGAGTTGTCTCAGGAGCTTCGGGAGATTTTGTCGAGGGCGGGCACAGCGGCTGTATATGTGACGCACGATCATGACGAGGCTTTTACTGTGGCTGATGAGATTGCGATTGTGGCTGAGGGAAAAATTGCACAGTCTGGGACTCCTGCTGAGCTTTTTGCCCATCCAGGGCCACTAGTTCGGGACTTTCTTAAGGTTACGTCAGTTGTTCACGGTACTATTGTGGGGAAGTTACGCGCTGGTGTTCGCGTCCGTATCGAGAGTAAGGACGTGGAGGTACCTGGTGTGAGTGGTGATGTCGGAGATGATGTTGCGATTCCGCTGGGGCGTGTGAGCTCGCTTCGGCGGGCAGTGGAGTAGAACATACGACTTTAGTCCCATAAAGTGGAGTTATGCGTATTCGGGAGATTGAGGCTGCTGAAGTAGCTCAGTGGTCGGTTCGCGTTGTCGAACATATGGCACGAATTCGCCTCGTATCGGGTGCTTTGCGGCCCGAGCGAGCGGCGGAATTCGTCGCCCAAAATCTTGCCCGATTTAAGGTGGGTGTTCCTCGTTATTCGCGGATTTTGGTCAATGATGACCTCAGTGAGTGGGTGTGGATTGACACGGCTGCTCCTGTGAGGATTGTGGATGCTTACACGGTGAGTGACCCGAATGATTGGGCGGAGGCGCTGGCGGGTATTGTCGATGCCAATGAGCTCATTGTCGATGTTTTTGGCGACGACGATTCTCGTGGTTTCTTGAGTGCGCTCGGTTGTGACGATGTTGAGGTTGAAATGACCTCTATGCTACCCGCCTGCGACGGCATGAAGGTTGGGCGTGTGTCTCCGGTGCAGTTGCGGGGAATGCGCATGTCGGAATTGGGTGATTTTGTTTCGCGTATCGCAGGTGCGGACGATGCGTCTTGCGGCGCGGAGCGTTGCGATAATCTCGACGAAGATGACCGAATTGTTGGTCAGCATCCGGCGCTTGTTCCGCATACGCGCCAGCATGTTCCGCTCGAACGAATGTTGGAAGACGGCGTTTCAACTCCGGGTCATGAGGTCTTGGCGATACTTGTCGGCAACAAGGTGATCGGCGGTATTTGGTGTGAAATCGACGGGCGGAGTACGAGGATCTGGCGCGTGTGTATCTACCACGGCAACCGTGGAAAGGGGTACTTCAAGGACGCCATGTCCGCCTTCGTCGATCGCGTGCGCTCGGATCGTTTGATGCATTTGGGTGTGACTGTTGCTGCGTATAACGCGGCGGCGATTGGAATTTTTGAGTCGCTGGGGTTTGTGACCTCGAAGAAGGTTGTTCTTGCTCGCCTGAAGCAGCCGATGCTCGTCGCCTAGTGCCGTGTTCTCACGGGGCGCCTTATCGGTGGGTGCTTGCGCGTCCTGTGTGTGGTGGGGCTGCGAAGAAGGCCACATAAGTCACGTGCGTATGAGCTCGGTGTGTGGGTTCGACGATGAGTTTTCTCTGAACGTTCGCGGTTGAGCGGTTGGGTGGCGGGGCCGCCTGGAGGGGCTCGAAGCGGAGGAATGGTTACAGGGTGTGATGTCAGGGCTGGCAGAGGTGAACGAATTAGGTTAGGCTAACCTTTCGTAATTCATCGACGAGGTATGAGGAGCAATCGTGTCCCGCCCCCGCATTCTTGCAGCCCTCGCTGCCACAGCCACGCTACTACTCGCCGCATGCGCTCACGACACCGCGGCAACAAACGAATCATCCGCTGCAGTATCTGACGGAACATTCCCCATCACGATCGATCACGCATTCGGTTCGACGACGATCGACGAAAAACCAGAACGTGTCGCCACCGTGGCGTGGGCAAACCACGAAGTTCCACTCGCACTAGGAGTCGTACCAGTGGGTATGGCAAAGGTGACGTGGGGCGACGACGACAACGACGGAGTTCTGCCCTGGGTCGAAGAAAAACTCGACGAACTTGGTGCGGAAACTCCCGTTCTCTTTGATGAAACCGACGGCATCGACTACGAGGCAGTAGCCGCAACAGAACCCGACGTCATCCTCGCTTCGTACTCAGGTCTCACACAAGAGCAGTACGACACGCTTTCCAAAATCGCGCCGGTCGTCGCCTACCCCAACGTCCCCTGGGCAACCTCATACGAAGACATGATCCGCATCAACTCCACAGCGATTGGGAAAGCTGCGGAAGGCGAAGCACTCGTCGATTCCCTCCACGAACTCATCTCCTCGACTCTCGACAACTACCCGGCGCTCAAAGAATCAGCACCAATCTTCGCCTTCTTTGACACCACCGATCTCTCCCAGATCGGCTTCTACACCAACCACGACACACGCCCAGGATTCCTCTACGGCCTAGGCCTCACTCAGCCGAGTATCGTCGCCACAGAATCCAGCAAGACGGACGCCTTCTACACCCAGATCAGCTCTGAACAAGCCGACGCTTTCGCCGACGCCTCCCTCATCGTCACCTACGGCGATACAAACGGCGAGCTCCTCGCACAACTTCAGGCCGATCCACTCCTCTCAAAAATTCCGGCAATCGCCCAAGGCCACGTGGCAATCCTCGAAAACGCCACACCGCTTGCCAACATGGGCAACCCGACACCGCTCAACATCCCGTGGGGAATCGACAAGTACTTCGCGGTCCTCAACGAGGCCCTCTAAGGCAAACCTGTGAGCACTCCCGTCCCCAATGCGAGGCGCGTCAATGAGACGCGCCTCGCAAGCGCACACCTACGGCACACAACTGCACGCAAACTCCTCTGGCTCGGCGTCCTCGTCGTGCTTCTCCTTGCCCTGTGCGCTTCCTCTGTGGCGTTGGGTGCTCGCGGTGTCTCCCTCGCCGACATCGGGGGTGCCCTCGCAGGGCGCACCGAAACTGTCGGCGAGGCGGCGGTGAGTGCCCGTTTGCCGAGAACGGCGCTCGCGATAATTGTGGGGGCGGCCCTTGCTCTGGCAGGCGCCGCAATGCAAGCTGTCACTCGAAACCCGCTTGCAGACCCGGGAATTTTAGGTGTGACATCGGGCGCAGCTCTCGCTGTCGTCATCGGCATTGCCCTCGTAGGCATGACGAGTCCTCTAGCCTACATTCTCGTTGCGATCGTCGGTGCCGCCGGCACAGCAGTATTCGTCTACGCTGTCGGCTCTCTCGGTCGCGGCGGAGCAACACCACTCAAACTAGCCCTCGCAGGAGCAGCCACGACGGCAGCGTGCCAAGCCCTCACGAGTGCCATCCTCCTCCCGCGAGTAGACCTCCTCGAAACCTTCCGCTTCTGGCAGATCGGGGGAGTAGGCGGTGCCACCTGGGCTCGCACCGGTATTCTCCTTCCCGCAATCCTTGTTGGCCTCGTCGTCGTTCTCGCCACTGCACGTGGCATGAATTCGCTCGCCCTAGGTGACGACATGGCAACCGGCCTTGGGGAAAATGTTGCGAAAACCCGCATGATTGCCTCGATAGGCGCTGTCGTCCTCTGCGGCGCCGCAACTGCGATAGCAGGGCCAATCGGTTTCGTCGGCCTCGTCGTTCCTCACATGTGCCGCATGATCGTGGGAACCGATCACCGCTGGCTTCTCCCTTTCAGTGCACTCAGCGGCGCCATACTCCTTGTAGCTGGCGACGTCCTCGGACGTATCATCGCCAAGCCCTATGAAATTGAAGTCGGAATTATCACCGCAATTATCGGCGCCCCTGCCTTTATCTGGATTGTTCGTCGGCAGAAAGTGCGCGAGCTATGACACCATCAACCTCTCGTGTCACGATGACGCACGTGCAATCTGACCGCATCGACACCATTATCGGCGGGAGGATACGTCGGCGCAGACGCTATGTGTTCCTGTGCGCCATCCTTGCCGTTCTCCTGCTCGCACTAGCCCTCGTCTCCTTAATGTACGGCGATAAAATCTACGGCCTCGACGAGATCATTCGCGTCATTGCAGGAGAAAACGTCAGAGGTGCGAGCTTTGCCGTGGGAGAGATCAGGCTCCCGTGCACGGCGACGGCACTTCTCACGGGCTTCGCCTTCGGAGTTGCTGGATCAATCACCCAAACACTGTTGCGCAATCCTCTCGCTTCGCCCGACATCATCGGGATCACGCAGGGCGCCTCAACTGGAGCAGTGCTTGCTATTGTCTTTTTCTCCGCTGGAGATACAGCGGTATCGTTTGCGGCTCTCGGCGGCGCGTTGGCCACCGCAGCGGCAATATACCTCCTTGCCCATAAGGGAACCTTCCAAGGAACGCGCCTTATCCTCATTGGCATCGGCGTTGCTGCGATGCTTTCAAGCGTGAGCACCTATGCACTCTCCCGCGCCGTGTCGTGGGATCTTCAAGTAGCGATGCGGTGGATGAGCGGCAGCCTGAACTCCGCGACGTGGTCACAGCTCTCCCCGCTTGCCCTTACATGCCTCGTCGTTCTTCCCCTCGTCTTCGCCAACACCTCGAACATGGAAACACTACGCCTCGGGAGCGATACAGCCACCGGCCTCGGTACTCCCGTTGCCCGGACGAGAATCATCCTGCTCCTGAGCGCCGTCATCCTCCTTGCGCTCGCCACGTCGGCATCAGGCCCCATATCCTTCGTCGCCTTCATGGCAGGGCCGATAGCTTCACGCCTTGTCGGGCCTAGCGCCCCCATCCTCCTGCCGGCCGGACTCGTCGGAGCTCTCCTCGTACTCGGTGCAGAATTCGTCGGCCACAACCTCCTTCCAGGTAACTATCCCGTCGGAATTATCACCGGCGCTCTCGGCGCCCCATACCTCATGTATCTCCTCATCCGTACCAACCGAGCTGGAGGATCACTATGACAACCACGCACTCGCTTACCGCGCGCGAGCTCTCACTCGGCTACGGCGATACGACGGTGGTCTCGTCCCTCAACCTCGACATTCCCACCGGGAAAATAACCTCCATCATCGGACCCAACGGCTGCGGGAAATCCACCTTGCTCCGCGGCCTCGCCCGACTCCTCAAGCCCCGCAGCGGCCAGGTGCTCCTTAACGGCACAAATATTCATTCATTACCGACGAAGTACGTGGCCACGATCGTCGGCCTCCTGCCGCAACACCCCATCGCACCCGAAGGCATAGCCGTGGCGGACCTCGTCGGACGCGGCCGAAGCCCCCACCACAAAGCGCTCTCTCGGTGGGATACACACGACTACGACGTCGTCGCATCCGCCCTCGAAGCAACAGGCGTCAGCGACCTTTCCGAACGAAGCGTCGATGAACTCTCCGGCGGGCAACGCCAACGAGTCTGGATCGCCATGACCCTCGCACAAGAAACAGATTTCCTCCTCCTTGACGAGCCCACGACCTTCCTCGACCTCACACACCAAATCGAAGTTCTTGACCTCCTCACCGACCTCAACACAGAACGCGGCACCACCATCGTCATGGTCATGCACGATATGAACCTCGCTGCCCGCTACTCTCACCACATCATTGCCATGCGCGACGGGAGCATCGTTGCATCAGGCGAGCCTCACGATGTGATGACGAACGACCTCGTATCCTCCGTTTTCTCCCTCGAAGCTCAGGTTCTCACCGACCCAGTATCGGGAACGCCGCTCGTCTCTCCGCGCGGGCGCCACCACCTCGTCGACACCGATGTGCCGACGAGAGAAAGCGTCGGTATTGCCGCGCCCCGTCTTGCGGTCACAAACTGAGGAGACACCAGTGGAGTACTACCGTTTCTTCCGCGCACGCGTGCAAGCGATCGCCGACATCACACCGAGCTTTCGCAGATTTACCTTCACCGGCCCTGAACTTGCCGACTTTGGCGACCCAGGGTTTGACCAGCGCATCAAAGTCGTCTTCGCCGAATTGGATCGCCTCCACCTCATGCCACAAGGAGAGGACTGGTACACCACATGGCGTGAGCTTCCCGAGGAGGAGCGCCTGCCATTTCGCACATACACGACACGGAGCGTACGTGCCGAGAAATGCGAAGTAGATATTGACATGGTTGTCCACGACGTCAATGGGCCCGCATCGGCGTGGATACACCGAGCGCAGATTGGCGACGACGTCCTTATCCTCGGCCCCACCCAAGCTGCCTGCGGAGTGAACTACGGGATGGACTTCGTTCCTCCCGCCCACGTCGGGCATCTTCTTCTCGTCGGCGACGAAACCGCGGCGCCCGCTATCGCCCGCATCCTCGAAGAATACGATCGGGAAGTTCCGACAACAGCAATTCTTGAACTTCCCGTCAGTGCCGACCGCGCATACCTCCCCGACCGGCCAGGGTGCGAGTACATCATCGGCACGCGCGAGAACTGTAGGCGGCATGAGTTTCTTGTGGCACAGACACGAGAAACAATTGAGCTACTCAGCGCCCCCGGCATCACAGATTGCGTTGCAGACATCGATATCGATAACGACATTCTCTGGGAAGTGCCGCGTACCGCGCGCGGTGGGGCAGCACTCTCGTCGGCAGCCCTCTACGCCTGGCTTGCCGGGGAAGCAAGCGCAGTACGCGCCATTCGTCGCTACCTCGTCCAAGAACACGGGGTCAATCGAAAGGCCGTCGCCTTCATGGGATACTGGCGGCTCGGAAAAGCAGAAGCATAAAACTGTGGGTGTTGCCGGAAAACCGACAACACCCACAGACACAGAAAACTATTCGGACTTCGTCGTACCGTCATCCCCGACAGGTGCGGACGCTGGAGGTGCGCCAACCTCGCCGTACATAGGGGCCGAGGATTCCACACCAGGGGCGCTTTCGCCAAGGTTGCGAGGAAGGGCGGCGTCAGAAACCACCCGGTCATTCACCTGGCTGTCCTTCACCTTCGTCGGATAGCGCCTATTGAAGTACACGCTCATCACGTACAACACGACGAAGTAAGAAAGAATGTGGACTCCCATCCGCTTCCATCCGACGAGCGTCGTCTCCTGCAGTGACAAGAAAAGAGGGCTGAAAGCGACGCCGAGAAGAAGATCAAGACCCCACGAAGCAAAGCCCCGCACACGTGGAGTCACGTGAATAACAATGATCCCCACGATAATGAACAACAACGCGAATATACCGGTGATATTAAGGGAGAACGCCGGCTCGTTAAATACCTCAAAAATCAGGATTGAAACGCCGAGCGTCGCCACCGCGAAAGCGAAGAGGCTTAATGCCTGCATAATCCAATTCACCGGGCGCGACCGAGGAGTACGTGGAGTGGAAGTCATAATGCGAGCATAACAAGGGCGAAAAAACCCGGCAATACCTTGCACATCTCATGCCCCTGGGCGCAGCCGCCTACGCACAACACGTCACACGTTCGGGTTATAACGCAAGGAATTTACGCGGCATGAACACTCCGTCGCGATATTAATGTTCTCGGCGATCTTCCCCTCGGCACGCAGCTCAAGAAGTTTGGGAACAACGCGATCACGCAGAGTCCACGGGTCAATCGTATTCACGTAAATCTTCGTGCCGC
The DNA here is from genome assembly GCA_021532125.1 of Arcanobacterium haemolyticum. Classification (GTDB taxonomy): domain Bacteria; phylum Actinomycetota; class Actinomycetes; order Actinomycetales; family Actinomycetaceae; genus Changpingibacter; species Changpingibacter haemolyticus_A. The sequence goes on along the minus strand of JADYUX010000001.1, from coordinate 556,122 downwards.
CTTCGAAACCAGCGAGAGTGGAAACACGCCACTTGAGCAAAATGCGCCACGGCATCGGCACATCCATATCAATAGGCTTGCAATACCACTCCTCATTAGAAGGAATATGAACCCCAGTGGCGGCATGGAGGGCATGCAACAAATTGGACATATCGCGCAGCTCATCTGGAGTGTGCTCCCACGGCTGGCACGCCGAAGAACGGCTCCACACCTCAAGCGTGGGATAACGGTGGCCAAAACCGGCAATAGCTACCGCATTCTTATTCTCAGCAATAACAAGATTCTGATAGCCGGCATAATCAACCGCAGCTTCGTTGTAATAATTGGGGTTATTCCGAACCTTCGGAGCCTCCATCCGGGCATTGACCGAACGCTCATCAATTGCGACAAGCTGCTTATGGAGATGATCGAACGAAGCGCCAGCAGGACGGAGCCAATTCTGGAACACCTGCACATACTTGGCGTAGCGGTTTTGCACATAGAGATCACGCATAGCATCCACCGTGAGGCGCATATACCACTCGTGTTCCTGGGGCGTGAGTGTGCCAGAGGACGCAAGCTGAGAATCGTTCGTCGCCCCGTCCACAAAATGCCTGCGACCAATCACAACGTCGTGGCAACCACCAAAGAAGGGCTGCGCCATCTGCAGGCGGTCGATCTCCTCCATTGCATCCCACTCCGCCGCAGGGATATGCGCCGCGAGCGCCTTCTGGTGGACAACGGAAAGGGCATGAGCGCGGCCCGCCGGATCTGAGAGGTAACGTTCCATCCGCTTTTGCGCGGCCACCGGCATCGTGTAGCCGTAATTCTGCTGCCAGTAGTTATAGGAGACGATCTCAAAGAGGTTGCCCACGCGACGAAATTCCCAGGGCTCAGCGAGATCGTCAACGGGTGCCCCGTAAATGATCTTCGCATCGTCGCCATCACGCACAATTCGCGACTTTTCCGGCGGCGTTTCGAGAATGCGGTCGTGGCAAAACGCGCAATGCTTACCCGGCTCACCGACAGGCTTAGGATTCTCAGGAGCGACACCGATCGGGCGGTTAGCCCGGTCAGGGACAGTCCACACCTCCGTATCAGAAAATGGGTTGCGCTGCTTAATCGTGCCGTCTGCCATGCGCGTCAACTGCGGCGGAATATCGACAGGCTTATTAGTGGGCATCATACAACCTTGCTGATCGGAGGTGGCGCTGGTGTGCAGCGCCGTCACATATTTGGCGAGAAATATCGCGCTATCCATGATACCCGCGAGGATTTGAGGTGAGGATGGCCGAACGTCGACGAGGTGGCGGGGAGGTCTCCTCACGACGCCCTATTTAATCATGTGTTATCCGCGCTCGCGGGGGAGCGAGAAAGCGGATCGGTTGGGAACGTGTGCCGGGCCACAACGCATCGAAAGTCCCACCCGACGTGTGTAAGAATGAAGCGTTCCCTTCGGCTTGAAGGGAGCCCAGCCTGCGGCTGCCCTCATCTCGAAGGTCTGCAGTGACTTCATCTCCACAACGCGAATATGCTGCCATAGGAGCAGCGCTTGCCGGCGTCATCGTCGTCGTCTCATTAAATCTACGCCCAGCGCTCACTTCCGTCGGGCCTGTCTCCGATCTCATCCAGGCCGACGCCGGCCTCACGACAGCCGCGATGGGCCTCATCGCCTCCATTCCTGTGTTCTGCATGGGTCTCGGAGCACTAATGACACCACTCGTCATTAGACGGATCGGCATGGACGCCACCGTCACCGCTGCACTCGCTATCCTCGGTGTCGTCGTCGCTATCCGATCCTTCATACCTGGGGTCGGCCTCTGGGTCGGAACTGTCGGTGTCGGCCTCACTATCGGGTTCCTCAACGCCGTACTCCCACCCATCATCAAACGCGACTTCCCGATGCGATCAACGGGAGTAACAGGCCTCTACTCTGCCTCCCTCACGATCAGTGCGGCTCTCGCTTCGGGCGTGGCCGTACCCATTGCGGGGGCCTCGTCGTGGCGCCTTGCGACGGGTATCTGGATTGTCCTCGTCGTGACGGGCCTCATCGCTTGGGGTTGGTCGAAGCGAGCGCGAGCGCGTATCGCCGCTCAGGGCGCGGCGGCAGGGAAGGACATGCTCAATGCCAGCGCCGGCGCTGGTGAGGGCAATGGCGACGACGCCTCCTTCCACGCGGCCGCTCATGACGGGACTCCCGTTCTACCCGAGAAACCGGTGTGGAGAATTCCGTTGGCGTGGGCTGTCACGTCCTTTATGGGATTGCAGAGCTTTCTTTTCTACACCTTCGTTCAGTGGCTTCCCGATCTGGAGAAGTCGCACGGGGTGAGCGCCGGCGCCGCTGGTGTGCACATGATGGTGTTCCAAATTGCCGGCCTCGTCTCGACCCTGACCATCACGGCATTGCAGGGCGAACGCCCCGATCAGCGGCCTGCAACTGTCGCAACTGCGGTTTCCTGGGCGCTCGGTATTTCCGGCATGCTCCTCGCGCCGGGTGCGGCTCTTGTGTGGGTTATCCTCATGGGCCTCGGCTCCGGCGCCTCGTTCTACGTAGCTCTCTCTTTCATTTCAACCCGGACGAGCACAACATCGCAGGCTTCGGCGGTGTCGGGAATGTCCCAGTCGGTCGGGTACTTTATCGCCGCCGTCGGCCCTACTCTCGCGGGCATGCTCGCCGAGGCTGTCGGGTGGAACGGCGTGCTCTGCATGGCTCTCGTCGTGAACATTGGCCTACTTCTCCTCGGCCTCGTTGCTGGCCGCCCGGTCAAGATGTAACGCTCGATGGCACATGCGACGAGGCGGCTGCTCACCGGCAGCCGCCTCGTTCTTGTCTCAGGACGCGTAGGGGAGTGGGGCTTGCTCTACAAGCGGTAGCCGCCCTCGATCTCCTCGCGCTGCTCACGGGTGAGTGCGGCTAGAGAACGTACAACCTTCCACTCAAGCCCGTGTTCCGACGTCGTCGCGCGCACCAATGCCAGGCGAGGCCGGCCAAAATTTACGTTTGCGGCAGCGAGAACCGGGCCGAGTGCTCGTCCTAAGTCTCCAGCGCAGCCGTAGGCGATCTGTGCCTGAACTGGCTGGGGCAAGGCAGAACCCGTCAGGGCGTTTGGTTCGCAACCAATCGCCTGAGCGGCCTGTTCGAACCACTGTGACCACTCGTCCGACACTCCCTCAACGACGAGCGATTTTCCTGTCATTGCCATGGCGTCAAAGCGGAGATCGTCTTCCGGTGCGTCGGGCATATCTCCAAGTGAGTCAAAAGCAGAGTGGCCGGCCCAATCAAGCACTAGAGGGGCGTGAACCCACTCGGCGGGAACGGTGTGGAGCGAATCAGGGAGAACCTCGGTGAGGCTCGACAATTCCTCGACGTCGGGGAAGATGACGAGCCAAGAAAGCTCACCCAGGTCAGAATGCGCGGGCGATGCCGGCCGGGTTTCAAACTTCATAGAACTATGGTAATCCCCGAGCTCAGATTGGTAATTCCTGCCCGTAGTGAGGACACGTGGGGGAGCTAATTCTTACACGCCGGGTGATTGGCGGCGAGCTTTGTCGGCAGCCATGCGTGCGAGATCGGCTTCGGTGAGCGGACCTTGTTGTGTTCCAGCGCTGGCGTCTGAACGCTCCCACGTGACGACGAGCTGATCTTTCGCTCCAAAGCGTGCCAGGTGGATACCGACGACGTGTTCGAGACGTTCGCGATCGTCGTCGTTACACGTCAGTGTGAGAAGGAGATGGTCGGTGTGGGAGGTGAGGGTCACTTCGCCACGGTTGGGGAAGACGAGTTTGCCGTGCTCGCCGTCCCATTCGCCCTCAATTTTTCGACTCATGTGGGAGACGAGTTGTTTTCCGTAGCGAGCGGCACGGTTTGTGGCGACCTTTGCGAGTGACGGCACGTTTCCTCCATGCGATGAGTGACGACGATCCGACGCGGCATGTGGTGAGGTTTCCCTAACTATGTCGGACTATGTTTAGCCTATCGGGTGGGGGAGGATGTCGCTGTGTGATGATGGCGACGAAGGCTATTTCGCTATTTTCCGTTTTATTCCCACACGAGAGTACAGTCTCACTTTCCGCCCAAGCCTTAATCCTACTTTCCTAGTGTGTTAATCTCGTGGCAGAAACTTCACGCAACTACTAACCGAAAGGTTTCAACATGTCGAGCCCAAAGCGCGCACGAACCTGGCGCATCGCTGTCGCCTCGATCGCCGCATCACTCCTCCTCGCGGCATGTGGTGGCGGATCGTCCACGTCCGGAAGCTCCGCTGGTTCGTCGTCGGATGAAATCATCATCGGTACGACGAACGAGCCCACAAGCCTCCAGCGCAACGTCGGTGGTTCGTCGGGAATCTCCGAAACCACCTCACGCAACGTCTACGAAGGCCTCACCTCCATCGACGATTCCGGCAACGTTATCAACACGCTCGCCGAATCCTTCGACGTCTCTGAAGACGGCCTCACCTACACCTTCCACATCCGCCCCGGCGTGACATTCCACGACGGCACGCAACTCACCTCGAAGGACGCCGCCTGGGCAGTCAACCAGGCAATCGCTCCTGAATCGAAATCCGCGCGTGCATCCGACCTCCGCGTCATCACCAACGTCGAAACACCAGACGATTCCACCCTCGTCCTCACCCTCGACCACCGCAGCCACTCGCTGCTCTTCTTCCTCGCGTCCGTCACCATCGTCAAAGACGGCGACACCGAGAACACCTCCGAGAACGGAACTGGCCCCTACCAGCTCGAAGAATGGGTCCAAGGCGACCACATGACACTCGTGCGCAATGACAACTACTGGGGCGAGGAACCGAAGAACAACGGAGTCACATTCCAGTTCTTCACCGACGAAACCGCCATGAATAACGCACTCCAGACAGGCGCCGTCGATCTCGTCATCCAGCAGGAAAGCCCAGACCAGCTCTCCCAGTTCGAGAACAACCCGGATTACACCGTCACCGACGGCAACTCCATCAAGAAATGGCTGTGGACCTTCAACAACAAGCAGGCACCATTCGATGACGTCCGCGTCCGTCAAGCCCTCTACAAGGCAATCGACCGCGAAGCAATCCGTAAAGCTGTCTGGGGCGACTACGGCGTAGTTATCGGATCAATGCCGCCCGTATCTGAACCGTGGTACGACGCAACATTCGCCGACATCCACGCCTACAACCCAGATGCCGCGAAGGCCCTCCTCACTGAGGCAGGACAAGCCAGCCTCTCCTTCGACCTCACCTACGTGGCCGGCTCCACGCAAGAGATCATCGTTCAGCTCATCAAATCCAACCTCGCCGATATCGGCGTCACTGTGAACCTCAAGCCCATCGATGACTCCACATGGTACGAGCAGGTCTACACCAACAAGGACTATCAGACCACGCTCATGGACCACAACAACCCGCGCGACGTCCTCTGGTACGCCAACCCGAACTTTTACTGGCAGTACGACAACGCCGAAGTACAGGCACTCAAAGTAGCTTCCGACGAAGCAGACACCGACGAAGCCCAAACTGAGGCCATTCACAGCCTCTCGCAGATCATCGCCAACGAAGCGCCCTCCGCTTGGCTCTTCCAGGCACCCCAGATCCGCATCGCACGCGCCGGCGTCACAGGCTTCTCCGCCGACAAGGCAGCAGAGCCGTTCTACGTCGCCAACATCGTGAAATCTGAGTAATAGAACCACAACGGCCGCCGGGTTGCGAAAGCAGCCCGGCGGCCGCGTGCATCCAGACGAAACAACGTCCAATGTGAGGAACCTCGCCGCTAGGTAAGTCGGCTTTCGTGTAGGTTCATAAGAAGACAAACGAATCCACGCACGACCAACGCGCCGGCGGAATTCGTCGTTCACACCACCACGAACAACCGGGAGAAATCGTGCGCCACCGCTGGTTATCCTCGGCGCTATATGTTGCGCGAACACTAGCCTCACTGCTGGTATCGCTCTTCATCGCGTCCATCATAATTTTCGTGCTGCTGCGCCTCCTACCAGGAGACTCCGCCGGCGCGAGTCTCGGCGTAGGCGCAACACAAGACCAACTCGAACAACTCCGCCACGAACTCGGCACCGACCAACCCATCCTCACCCAATACACCCAGTGGCTCCACGACCTCCTCACAGGAACAAGCCAATCCTTCGTCTCACGCCAAACCTTCGGAGAACTCGTCAGCCACCGGCTCACCATCACCGTCCCACTCTCCGTCCTGGCGTTCATCCTGGCCGTCCTCATCTCCACACCCCTCGGCATCATCGCCGCCACACGACGCAAATCTGCCTCCGGACTCATCGTCTCCGGCGCCTCACAACTCGGCCTCGCCGTCCCCGTATTCTGGGTCGGTATCATCCTCGTCTGGATCTTCGCCCTCACACTCGGATGGCTCCCCGCCGGAAACTTCCCACGCCAAGGCTGGGACAACCCCGAAGCAGCACTACGCGCACTCATCCTCCCCATCACCACCATCGCCATAGCCATGAGCGCCACCATGGTCCGCTTCATCCGCTCCGCCATCATCGACGTCCTCGACGCCGACTACATGCGCACCGCCCGCTCCCTCGGCTACTCCCGCACAACAGCACTCCTCCGCCACGGCCTACGCAACGCCGCCGTCCCCGTCATCGCCATCTTCGGCATTGAACTCGGCACATCACTTCTCGGCGCCGTCGTTATCGAAAACGTCTTCGCACTACCAGGCCTCGGACAACTCCTCCTCACATCCGTCTCCGCACGCGACCTCCCCGTCATCCAAAACCTCGTCATGCTACTCACAGCAGTAGTCCTCGTCCTCAACACCATCGTCGACCTCATCCAACGAGCCCTCGACCCGCGCCTGAGAGGAGGCGCCGCATGAGCGAAGCACCAGTATCGTCGCCCAAACTCCCTACGGCAGAAACGACGAAACCCGAACACTCGTCGCCCCACAACGAGCACTCAACATCCCACAAGAAAACTCGCGGCCCCGTGACCCCGTCACTCATCGCCGGAGCCATCATGGTGGGCGTAACAATCATCGTTGGAATCGTCGCCAAATTCTGGACACCCTACCCGCTCACCTCCACTGGCGACGGCGGACGACTCGCCGCACCCTCCTCACAATTCTGGCTCGGAACCGATCGCCTCGGCCGCGATCTTTTCAGCCAACTCATCTCCGGCGCCACCTCCGCCATCATCGTCGCCACGGCAACCGTCCTCATCGCAGGAATCCTCGGCCTCATCCTCGGAATCCTCGCCGCAGCGACCACAAAATGGCTCGACACCGGCGTCTCCAAATTCATCGACATCCTCATTGCCTTCCCCACACTCCTCCTCGCCATGCTCATCGTCACCGTACGCGGAGCCTCCCTGCTCTCAGCAGTCATGGCCATCGGAATCGCCGGATCAGCCGTCATCGCACGCGTCACCAGAATCAACACAGCACGCGTCCTCCGCGAAGACTACGTACGCTCCGCACGAACCTCCGGAACCGGATGGTGGGGCATCATCGCCACCCACGTCCTACCCAACATCTACCCCATGCTCCTCGTCCAACTCATGCTCCTTGCAGGATCGGCAATCCTCGCCGAAGCATCACTTTCCTACCTCGGACTCGGAGCACCCCCGCCAACCGCAAGCTGGGGCCGCATGCTCCAAGAAGCCCAAGCAACCGTTACCACCCAACCCATAGGCGCACTCGCCCCCGGAATCGCCATCGCCTGGACCGTCCTCGGCCTCAACCTCCTCGGCGACGGCATCCGTGACTACACCGACCCAACACTGCGAGGTGACCGATGAGTCTCGTCGTCAACAATCTCTCCGTCACCACATCCAGCGGACGCCCCATCCTCACCAACTGCTCATGGGAAGTAGAAACAGGCGGACGCATCGGCATCATCGGCGAATCAGGCTCCGGAAAATCCATGACCGCACTCGCCATCCTCGGCCTCCTTCCCGAAGGGATGACCGCAACCGGATCGGTCAAACTCGACGGCGAAGAAATCCTCGGCCTCCCCGACAAACAGATGCGCGATATCCGCGGCGGACGCATCGCCATGGTCTTCCAAGAACCCCTCACCGCGCTCGACCCCCTCATGAAAATCGGGCGCCAAATCGCAGGCCCGCTCCGCCTGCACACCACACTCAACAAACACGAGATTGCAGAACGAGTCGACGAACTCCTCCGCATGGTCGCCCTCGACGACACCGATCGAATCGCCACGTCCTACCCCTGGCAACTCTCCGGAGGACAACGCCAACGCGTCGCCCTAGCGATGGCACTCGCCTGCGAACCTGACATCATCATCGCCGACGAACCAACAACCGCCCTCGACGCCACCGTCCAAGCCGAAATACTTGACCTCCTGTCCGACCTCGTCGAAAAAACCGGCACAACTCTCATCTTCGTCACCCACGACCTCCCCGTCATCGCCAAAGTTGCCCACGACCTCGTCGTCATGCGACACGGCGAGGTCATCGAACACACCACCGTAGAAGCCGGCCTCACCGCACCCCGAGAGGCATACACGAAGCAGCTCGTTGAAGCCGCGCTCAAAGTGAACTACATCCCCGGGCGGAGCATCCGGGGAGGCAGCAGCAATCGGGCCGGGAGTGAGCCGGCGGTCTCGCCATCGAACGACGCAAAGGGAGGCAACCATGAGTGACACCTTGCTCGAACTACGCGACGTCAGCCGCATCTACAAATCACGCTTCGAAGAAACTCACGCACTCGACGGTGTTAGCCTCACAGTCACAGAAGGAAAATCCTGCGGAATCGTTGGAGAATCCGGCGCCGGAAAATCAACAATCCTCGGATTGTTACTTGGCCTCGACCAGCCGACCAGTGGCGAGGTGCTCTTCCGGGGCGAACCCCTGCCGCAGCGCGACCGCGCGCGCATGAAAGCTTTCCGGTCGCAGGTTCAGATGGTGTTCCAAGATCCGCGTTCATCGCTCGATCCGCGCATGAGTGTCGGGCGAATTATCGCCGAACCCCTGCGCTCCCTCCGCGTCCCTGGCGATCATCGCGCCCGCGTGCATGAGGTCATGGAATGGGTCGGGCTCGAACCCGACATGGCAGATCGCTACCCTGCTCAATTCTCTGGTGGGCAGCGTCAACGTATCGCTATTGCGCGCGCGCTCGCGCCGAATCCCGGCTTGCTTGTCGCCGACGAACCAGTGAGCGCCCTCGACGTTTCCGTCAAGGCTCAACTCATCGACCTGCTGGCAGAACTCAAAGAAAAGCTCGGATTGACGATGCTCATGGTCAGCCACGACATCGCCGTAGTCGCGCACCTGTGCGAAGAAACCGTCGTGCTCCGTCACGGCAAGGTGGTGGAAGCTGGGCAGGCGCGCCAGATCCTCGCTGCCCCGACCTCCGACTACACCAAGCAACTCCTCGACGCCATTCCTGTCCTCTAAGTGCGGGTCTATTCCGGTTCCTGTGTGGGTGCCGCAGCGGGGAGAGCGCGGTGAGGCGGACGTGCCTACCGCAGGCGGCGGATCGCAGGAGCCGAATCGTAGGAGCCGGATCGCAGGAGCCGGATGCCGCCAGACGTACCTCGGGGCGCTCGTCGTGTACGCGCCAACGCCGGGCAGACGGCATAGAGCCGCTTGTCGTCAAGGTACGACTCAATGTGTTCGCTCTCAGGTGAGTGATGGGTGACGCTCCCCGCGCGGTTTCGTGAAAGCGGGCGTAGGTGCGGATTCTCGTCGTCGGTAATCTGCAACGGGTGTTAAGACCCGCGAAAACGCGCCATTTATCGTCGGTCCTCGTGTATCTTCACAGATCTTGGGAATAACTTCCACATATCCAAAGTTGAGTATGGTGGACTCAAGAATGGACGAGTCGGGTGGACATAAGTTCTCTGAAGCGTCACACTTGAGGGGTAAGGCGATCCGGTAAGGATGCGCTGCAGTTACCATGCAGCTTCAACCGATGCCGGGCCTGCCAGAAAGAAGTACCCGCTCCCTCACCCGAGTGAGCGGATCGGGAATAAGAACTAACCGGTACAACCGGGGCTTGGAAGCGTGGCCAACGTGGAAGGGCCAGTAAGGAGAACATCATGGCACGTGCAGTAGGTATCGACCTTGGCACGACGAATTCTTGTGTCGCTGTCCTTGAGGGCGGCGAACCCACCGTTATTGCGAACGCGGAAGGTGCACGTACAACCCCGTCGGTCGTGGGCTTCCTCAAGACTGGTGAAGTCGTCGTCGGTGAAGTGGCGAAGCGTCAGGCTGTGACGAACGTGGATCGTACGATCTCGTCGGTTAAGCGTCACATGGGAACGGATTGGACCGTGACGATCGACGGCACCACCTACACCCCGCAGCAGATTTCAGCTTTCATTCTTCAGAAGCTCAAGAAGGACGCCGAGGCTTACCTTGGTGAGCCCGTGACCGATGCCGTCATTACGGTTCCGGCGTACTTTAACGACGCTCAGCGTCAGGCGACGAAGGATGCGGGCGCGATTGCTGGCCTCAACGTCCAGCGTATTGTCAACGAGCCGACCGCAGCAGCTCTTGCCTACGGCCTTGAAAAGGGTAAGGAAGATGAGGATATTCTCGTCTTCGATCTTGGCGGTGGAACCTTCGACGTTTCGCTCCTTGAGGTCGGTAAGGACGACGATGGATTCTCCACCATTCAGGTGAAGGCTACGTCTGGCGATAACCGCCTTGGTGGCGACGACTGGGATCAGCGCATTGTTGATTGGCTCGTCGAGCAGGTGAAGGCGTCCTCCGGCGCTGATCTGTCCAAGGATCGCATTGCGCTCCAGCGTCTGCGTGAGGCTGCGGAGAAGGCGAAGAAGGAGCTGTCGTCGGCGGCAACGACGTCGATTTCCTTGCCTTACATCTCGATGTCGGATTCCGGCCCGATCCACGTGGACGAGACCCTTACGCGTGCGAAGTTCGAGGAGATGACGAAGGATCTGCTTGAGCGCACAAAGACCCCATTCCAGAACGTGATCCGCGACGCTGGCGTGAGCGTCTCCAACATCGACCACGTGGTTCTTGTTGGTGGCTCCACTCGTATGCCGGCTGTGTCTGATGTGGTGAAGGAGCTTACAGGTGGCCGTGAGCCGAACAAGGGTGTGAACCCCGACGAAGTTGTGGCCGTCGGTGCAGCTCTGCAGGCAGGCGTGATCTCGGGTGACCGCAAGGACGTCCTCCTTATCGACGTCACCCCGCTTTCCCTCGGTATTGAAACCAAGGGTGGCATCATGACGAAGCTCATTGAGCGCAACACGGCTATCCCGACGAAGCGTTCGGAAACCTTCTCGACCGCCGAGGATAACCAGCCGTCCGTGTCGATTCAGGTGTTCCAGGGCGAGCGCCAGTTCACTCGTGATAACAAGCCGCTCGGCACCTTTGACCTCACGGGAATTGCTCCGGCTCCGCGTGGTATCCCGCAGATTGAAGTCACTTTCGACATCGACGCTAACGGCATCGTCCACGTGTCTGCTCGCGATAAGGCGACCGGCAAGGAGCAGTCGATGACGATTACGGGCGGCTCGGCTCTCCCGAAGGACGAGATCGACCGCATGGTGAAGGAAGCTGAAGCCCACGCTGCTGAAGATGAGAAGCGTAAGGAAGAAGCTGAGACGCGTAACGGCGCTGAGCAGACCGTCTACTCGATCGATCAGCTCCTCAAGGACAATGCCGATAAGCTCCCGGACGACGTCTCGACGGAAGTGAAGGAAGCTGCCGACAAGGTGCGCGAGGCCCTCAAGGGTGATGACATCGAGGCTGTTAAGTCCGCGATGAACGAGCTCAATGAGAAGTCGCAGAAGATTGGCCAGGCTCTCTACCAGCAGGGGCAGGCCGACGGTGCGAGCGCAACGGCCGAGGGCTTTACTGAAGCTGGCCAGGCTGGCCAGGCTTCTCAGGACGATGTCGTGGATGCCGAGATCGTAGATGAGGATGACCAGAAGTGAGTGAGTTCCCAGGCGACGAAGCTGCAACGCGCGACGAATCGCGTGAGGCGGCAGATGCCTCCGGAGCACAAGGCGTAGGTGGGGCAGCTTCACGCGAAACTGAAGCTGCCCCGGCCGAAGCCGGCACAGCAGAGACGCCGCACGAGGCGGAGGAGGCAGCTACGGATGCCACGCCGTCGAATGTGGAGTCTCCAGCCGAGTCGGCTGAGGACCTCGTCGACCCGCTTACCGAGGCCATGAATACGATCAGTGCGCTCGAAGATAAGGTCGCGCGTGCTCACGCTGATGTGTACAACCTTCAGCAGGAGTACAACGGCTTTGTTCGTCGTTCCAAAGCGGATGGGGTGGCGCGTCGCGAGGAAGGCATCGCGGCGGTTATCGAAACCTTGCTTCCTGTGCTTGACGATGCAGAGCTTGCCCGTCAGCATGGCGACCTTGAAGGCCCTGCGGGCCAGATCGTCGAAAAGATCGAGCAGACTCTCGCAGTGAATTACAAGGTGGAACGATTCGGTGCTGAGGGCGACGATTTCGATCCTCAGATTCACGAGGCACTTATGCATCAGACATCCCCGGATGTGGAGTCTGAAAAAGTGAATGTGCTTATTCAACCCGGATATCGAATCGGGGATAAGCTCCTACGCCCAGCGCGGGTGGGAGTGGTTTCCCCTGAGTAACATGATGCATGGGTGCCGCCAGAGTGCGGCACCCATTGTCAAGGAGGTGAAGCGTCATGGCAGGAGCCAGTCAAGACTGGATTGAAAAAGACTTCTACAAGGCTCTGGGCGTTTCCAAGGACGCCTCTGACGACGAGATTAAGAAGTCCTATCGTAAACTTGCGCGCCAGTACCATCCGGACCGCAACCCTGGTGATAAGGCTGCTGAAGAGCGCTTTAAGGAAGTGAGTGAGGCCTACCAGGTTCTCTCAAACGCCGAGGATCGCAAGCAGTATGATGCCATTCGTTCCTTCGCTGGTGGCGGTCCTCGTTTTGCTGCTGGTGGTCAGGGCGCGGGCGGCGCCGGCTTCGAAGATATCCTTTCCCAGATGTTCGGTGGCGGCGGCAATGTTCGTTTCCAAACGAACGGAAACGCGGGTGCCGGCGGCTTTGAGGATATTTTCTCGATGTTTGGTGGCGGTGCAGGGGGCAATCCTGCCGGCGGTTCGGGACGCTTCGGTTTTGGTTCGCGCAGGCCAGAACGTGGCAGTGACATCAAGTCGGAGGTGTCGATTCCGCTGCGCCAAGCTGTAGCTGGCACAACGGTGAAGATGACGACGACTCGTGGCAACTCGGTGACTGCGCGCGTGCCTGCTGGCGTGACCGATGGCCAGAAGATTCGTATTTCTGGCAAGGGTGCACCCGGCGTTAATGGTGGCCCTGCGGGCGACATCATTGTGACGGTGCATGTGGAGAAGCATCCGGTGTATGACGTGCAGGGGAAGGACGTGTACGTCAATGTGCCTGTCTCGTTTGGTGAGGCTGCTCTCGGCGGCAAAGTTGAGGTTCCGACCCTCGACGGTACGCATGTCACGGTGAAGATTCCTGCGGGTTCGAGCACCGATAAATTGCTGCGTGTTAAGGGTAAGGGTTTGCCGAAGGGCAAACGCGGACATGGCGATATGTATGTTCGCCTCAAGGTGGCAGTGCCGAAGACGATGAGCGACGAGGCCAGGAAGGCTGCTGAGTTGTTTGCCAAGGCAACGTCGGATGCCGATCCGCGTGCTGACTTCATGAACATGGCGAGGAGTTGATCATGGCTGGCGTGGCAGGGCGCGAGGCGCCGATCCTCACGGTTTCCGTGGCGGCTGAGCTGGCGGGGATGCATCCGCAGACCCTTCGCCAATACGACCGCCTTGGCCTCGTGCCGGCCAAGCGCACCCGCGGGGGAGGGCGCCGTTATTCTCTCGCTGATGTGGATAAGCTCCTGGAGATTCAGGAGCTCTCCCAGAATGAGGGGATCAACCTTGCCGGCATTTCTCGCATTATGGATTTGCGCGACGAAGTTGAGACACTGAAGAAACAGCAGGCTCGTCTGCGTAAACGCCTTGCGGATATGCAGGAGATGTTCGAGGCGCAGCGCGCTTTGGAGCAGCGTGTATTTGCTGCCGGCGCTGATGGGGATGTCGTGATGTTTGCACGGGCGGAGGAGATTCGCCGTCGCCTGCGCGAAGAAGCCCATGAGGCTGTGCGTTCGTCGCATGAAGCACATTCGGCGGAGCTCGTCGTGTGGCGCCCGTGGTTGGAGGCGCGAAGCTAGTCCGGTTACAGGTGGGCATCTGCCGACGAGGTTGTTTGTGTGCGACCGCGCTGTGGTGATGTGGGCTGTGGGCTCGACGAATGTCGAGCCCACAGCTATTTTTGTCCCCGCCGTACTACCGGAACTCGACCGTGAATTTCCTTAGAATAACAATCTGTCCCTACAAGTCCTTTACAACCTGTCTATACCTGTACTACTCTTGCTTGCATGCCAAAGGAGTCACGCAAGGGCTACACACAATCGGAGCGCGTAGCATCTGATATTGCCCGCCAGATCACAAATGGGGAGCTAAAAGAAGGTGAACGCCTCGCCTCAGAAACTCGCCTCGCCAGTCAGTACGGTGCGTCACGGGGAACGATTCGCCGTGCCCTCGCCATGCTTCAGGAATCAGATCTTGTCCATACGCGCCCAGGTTCGGGATCGTATGTTGCTTTCCACGGTTCGAGTCTTGCAGGTCCGCAAGGATGGACGTCGGCGACAAGCGACGTCGGAATGCCCACGACGGTTGAAGTTCTCAGCGTGAGTCTCGACAAAACTCCGACGAGCCTCGCGGAGCACACGGACGAAACTGAGTGTTTCGTCGTTCGTCGTCGCCGGCTACTCGACGGCGAGCCGATCTCGCTCGAAACATCTGTCCTCCCCGCCAATGAACGAATCCGCACGGTCATGGAATTTGGCCTCTTGGGGGACTCAGTATCGAAAACCCTCCGGGCAACGGGCATGCGTGTCACGAACGGTTACCAGAATGTCAGCGCCCGTCGAGTGACAGGTGAGGATGCCCGGCTCCTTCACGCAGAGGAAGGAAGTCGCATGATCGTCTCGGAGCGCGTCGGGCTGGGCGCGGATGGCGAGCTCGTCGAATACGTCAATTCGTGGCTTAACCCCGATCACTTCACGCTTCATCTCAGTTTCGAGGAGTAAGGAATGTCTGCAGCACTCACTACGCAACCGACGTCTCTCGAACGCGCCCGTGGCGCCCTGTGGGGCCTTGCCCTCGGTGACGCCCTTGGTATGTGCACGCAATCCATGAGTCCGGCCGACATTAGCTCCGCCTATGGGTATGTGTCGAGCCTTCGTGACGCTGTGGCCTCCCAGCCGATTGCCCCGTCGATGCCTGCTGGTTCGATTACCGACGATACGGAGCAAGCGCTCCTCGTTGGTGAGCTTCTCATTGATGGCGGTGGGAATATCGATCCGATGCGTTTCGCCACGACGCTCCTTGAGTGGGAGGACGACATGCGCGCTCGTGGTTCGCTTGATCTTCTTGGCCCGTCGACGAAGCTCGCTCTTGAGCAGGTGAGGTCTGGAGGTGATCCGCGCGAGAGCGGCAAGACTGGCACGACGAACGGCGCGTCGATGCGTGTTGCACCGATTGGTGTGGCTTTTTCGATGGGCGACCCGGGGCGTTTTGGTGATGCGGTCCACGAGTCCTGCATGGTTACGCACGATACTCGGCAGGGGTGGGAAGCGGCGGGCCTCGTGGCTGGCGCTGTTTCTGCTGGTATTAGCGGTGCCGATACTCGTGGTGCGCTTGAAGCTGCGCTCACGTTGATGGACGATTTGCCGCTGCGTGGTCACTGGTCGCCGAAAGCCTCGGTTGTGACTCGTGCGCGCCGTGCCATTGAAGGCGCGCAAAAAATCGTCGGTTCAGCAATGAGTGGTGCCACGTCACCGTCTTCGCCAACGCTATCGAGGGCGACGAACGACGAGCTTCTTCGTTTTGTTCGCGACGAGGTTGGGACATCGGTGGATTCGACCGAGAGTGTGGCGGCGGCGTTCGTCGTTGCGTATGTTTTTGCGGACAAGCCTTACGAGGGTCTTTGTTTCGCAGCGAATCTTGGTGGGGATACTGACACGATTGGGGCGATGGCTGGAGCGATCCTCGGCGCGTGTCACGGCGTTTCGGTTTTCCCTGCTGGGGAGATCAATCTCATTCGGGAGGTGTCCGCACCAGCGATCGACGACCTTGCCGCGAAGCTTCTCGCCTTCCGCGAAGCGTAGCCGCGAATACAATTCACGCCGGACACGGATCCGGTACGTCACACATCTCGTACGCCAGGCTGTGTAGCCTCCGGCGAAGCCTACCTATCTTCCGACGCCTACCTATCTTTTGTGAAAGAAATTTATCCCTCAACGACATTGCACGTGCATACGTGGATCAAAGGAGAACACCATGAGCAGTGAGAAGTCGCGCGTCTTGACGCGCGTTGAACAACGGGGCATTGAGCCAGTGCCTGAATCGGAGAAGAAGGGGCGCCCGGGCGAGCTGTTCTGGGTGTGGTTTGCGGCAAATATTTCTATTCTCGGTATTCCTCTGGGTGCCACTCTTGTCGCTCTCGGCCTCAACCTGTGGCAGGCGATCCTGGTGGCGGCGATCGGTTCGTTCGGGTCGTTCGCTGTGGTGGGTATTATTTCTGTGGCTGGAAGGCGCGGAGGCGCGCCCTCTCTGACACTCTCACGTGCTGTTTTTGGAGTACGCGGCAATGCCGGGCCGACGCTTATCGCACTGCTGTCTCGTCTTGGATGGGAGACGGTTAATACGATGACGGGCGCCTTTGCCCTCCTGTCTTTGTGTGCGATTCTTTTCGGAACGTCGGCTGATGCGAAGTCGGTTCCAGCGCTCGCGGTTGTATGCATTGCAATTTTTGTGGCGTGCACGGTAATTGTTGCTGCTGCCGGCCATGAGGTGATTCTTAAGGTTCAGAAGTGGGCGACGTGGATCTTCGGCGCGTTGACGCTGCTTGTGGCGCTTTATCTGGCGACGACCGTTGAGTGGTCGAGCTTTATCGGTGCCTCTGCTGGCCCTGCCTCAGCAATGATTATTGGTATTGGGACAATCGCGTCGGGCACGGGTATCGGTTGGGCGACCTCTGGTGCGGATATGGCTCGTTATCAGGGTAAGAAGGTTTCGGCGGGATCGCTGATTCTCACGGCCGCGGCGGGTGCAGGTATTCCGCTGGTGATTGTCATCGGTCTGGGTTCGGCGTTGACGGCGGGTGACTCTGCCATTGCTACTGCTGGTGATCCGATTGCTGCTGTGCGTGAGGCTCTCCCGGCGTGGGTCGCGGTTCCGTACCTCATTGCGGCCTTTGGCGGTTTGCTTCTCTCGAATCACTTGTCTGTGTATTCGGCTGGTTTGGTGACGATCACGCTGGGTATCCGCATTAAGCGTGCGTACGCTGTCATTGTTGATGTCATCGTGACGACTCTTGGTGCATCGTATTTCATTCTCGGTTCCGACGGTTTCTACGGGCCGTTCATTACCTTTATTTCGTTGCTCGCCGTGCCTCTCACAGCTTGGGTGGGTGTGTTCCTCGTCGATATGGTGAAACGTCGTACGTACAAGGCCGACGATCTCGTCGATCTCACCCCGCAATCTGCGTACTGGTACAAGGGTGGCGTTGAGTGGCGCGCGTGTGGCTCGTGGCTTGTCGCGCTTGTGTGCGGCTACCTCTTTGTAACAGCTCGCGTGAGCGAGGATGTTCTGTGGTTCCGGGGCCCTCTTGCCGACACGGTTATTGGTGAGAATGGCTTGGCCTGGCTTGTTGCGCTTGCGCTTGGCGCGCTGCTGTATGCGCTGCTTGGTGGCGCCAAGGGTACGACGAACGACGAGGTTACCGCTTCGTCGACGGAGGCGTGAGATGTCAGGGGTTGTGTATCACACGGGTCAGGTTGTTGTTGATCTGACGTTGAAGATCGAGGCGTTGCCGGCACCGGGTGGCGACATTTTTGCCGACGAAGCCGGTATGGCGGTCGGTGGCGGATACAACGTTTTGTATGCGGCCCGCCAGCTTGGTGTGCGGACGGTGTATGCGGGGATGCTCGGTGTTGGCCCCTTCTCTGATGCGGCCCGTGAGGGGCTTGCTCAGATTGGTGTCGAGCATGTCGGGCGCACGGGAGAGTGCGACCTTGGGTACTGCGTGGCTCTGACGGATGCGACGGCGGAGCGGACATTCGTTTCCACTCGTGGTGCCGAGACAATGGAAGATCCGGATGCTTTTGACGACCTCCCGCTCACACGTGAGGATGTCCTTTACATCTCGGGTTACTCACTCGCGCATGAACGCAACCTCGTCGCCCTGAAAAATCTTGTGGCACGACTTGGGCGTGAGGGAATCGCTCCGAAGGCAGTATTCGATGTGTCACCAATGGTGGAATTCGCTCCACTCGATGCGCTCGACACCATCGGTGAGATGAAGCCTTTGTGGTCGGTGAACGAACGAGAGGCGAAGATTCTGGCCGAGCGCTATGGGATCGGTGGGATTTCCGGTGACGACGAAGCTGCATACGCGGGTTTATGCGAACGCTTGGCAGGGAGGTTTGGTGCGGTTCTCCTGCGTGCGGGCGCCTTGGGGGCGTGGTATTGCGATGGTGGCGAGGTGCAACATGTTCCCTCAATTTCGGTGAAGCCGATTGACACGAACGGCGCGGGGGATGCCCACGCTGGCGTACTGTGCGCGGCGCTAGCACGTGGTGAGGATACGGGCATGGCGTTGCGGTGGGCGAACATTGCTGGCGCTCTATCGACGACAGTATCCGGCCCGGCCACCTGCCCGAACGAGGAGGAGATTCGCTCGCGGGCGTAGGAGCGACGAGACCGCGCGGGGAGGAACCATAGATACGATTCCTCCCCGCAGGTTTCCGAAAGTATTGTTTTCTCAAGCGCTTCATGTTGTCATGAGGTATGGAAGAGATCATTGTCGCAGTCATTTTTGCTGCGCTCTACCTGCCGCTTGGGGTTCCATGCCTCATCTGGGCATGGCGTATGAGGCACGACCGTATTCCCATGAATCACACGCTTGGTATGAAAACCGAATATGCCTATAGCTCGGAGGAAAACTGGTATGCCTCCCAGCGTGCAGCAGCCCCTGGAGTTGCCGCGACAGGTATCGTGTGCATTCTTGGCGGAGTGGCGAGCATAGGAACGATCTTCTTCCCCTACAGTCTCATGGGGGTTTTAGCCCTCACGTGCCTTGGCTTAACCGTCGCGATTGCATACACATACGTGTCGTATTTTCAGATGAAGCGCAGGCGCCACGAGGACGACAACACGTAGGTTACCCTAGCTTCGCCGTTCTAATATCACCATGACTTCCGCATGGTCGGTCTGGGGGAACATGTCGAAAAGCCTCCCGTACACGGGGTGAAAATCCGGCATATGCGTAAGGTCAACGGCCAGTGACTTCGGATTGCAGCTCGAATACACCACGGTATGCGCTCGCGATTCGTTGAGCCATGCGGCGAGATTCCCGATTCCGCGCCGTGGGGGATTAACGACGACGATATCCGGATCGCCAGCTTCCTGAACCGCTTGGAAGGCGTCACCTGCGATAAAACGCGCCTCAATTCCGGCGGCTTTCGCGCTTGCGTGTGCCGATTGGATCGCCTGTTCGGAGATTTCGACGCCGTAGATATCTCGTCCGGCCCCTGCACAGTGAAGCGCAAAACCGCCCACTCCGCAGTAGAGATCCCACAGGTGGAGCGTGCCGGAATCCTTCCTTCGTCGCGCCACAATGTCGTCGACCCAGGCGCGAGCCTGGGCGTAAAGTTCGCGAGCTACGAGCGTATTTGTCTGAAAGAAAGATTGCGGGCGCAGGCCCAGGGTGACGTCCTCCAGCCGCATGGGAAGAATCTCGTCGTCGCTCAGCACAATCTCTGTGTCACCTTCGGGGACAGCCTTGCGTTCCGGGAGAAGATTGACTGTGACAACGTGTGCGCCCGGGATGTTCGCTTGCAGCCATGGGAGATATTTCTTGATGCGGACGAGGGCCTCGGTGGATCGGAGGACGAAGCGAATGAGGAATTCGCGGTCGGGAGAGATCGTCACGAGGATGTTCTTCAGCTCCCCGTGTCCGGATCGCACATCGAAAGGCGTGAGGCCTGCTCGGCTGATGAAAGCTGCGAGGGTTGGGAAAGTCGCTGCGAGGGGAGGCTCGTAGAGGCCGCAACTGGTGAGGTCGATGCCTCGTCGGTGGTCGTCGAGGATTCCGAGAGTGGGTTCGCTGGCGGTTCCGCCGACGACGAGTTTGGCTTTGTTGCGAAAACCTTGCTCGGGTGAGGCGCAGGGAGCGAGCCACTGCATCTGGGGAAGAAGTGCGCGCACTGCAGCATCTTTTGCGTCGAGTTGCTGGATGTAGGGCTCACCCATGTGGGTGCAGGAATGGCAGATCCCGGCATCGAAGTAGGAGCAGTGCATGAAGTCTAGCCTACCTGGGTGGGTGGGTTCGCAATGTGGATGGATGGCGTCTCACCTTGTGTCGCGAGAGAAAAGGTGAGGGGCTGCACATGGCTGCCCTCGCTGTTGTATCTTCGGATGGGGCTACTGCCATGTTTAGAGGGATATAGTGCGGAGAATCCGCGCGAAGAAGCGCATTGACGTAACCCGCAAAAGTTACGGTATTTAACCATAAGCTATAGTGCACATGAATTGAGGGTGAATGGTGCATTGCTGCAGCATAAAATCTCGCAATATTGCGGCATCAAAGCACCCAAATGTGACGGCGAAAACACGTAGTATTGGCCGTGTTCTTGTGTTTCACATCGACGCAGAATCACCCGACGAAGGGAAAAACCTTGATACTACGGAAGAAGGGGCGCATCGCTGCGTTCGCCGCAACAGCGTTGTTGGCAGTACCGCTTGCCGCGATTCCCGCCCAAGCTACACCGGCCGGAGATAACGTCGTCATCAACGAAGTAAGCCCCGGCGCCAAATTTGTTGAACTCTACAACCCCACAGACAAGGCCATCGATGTCTCGGGCCTGAACGTTACGTACTACTCGGCAAAAGGCAAGCCGCTGGCGCAGTGCGCGGGCACGCTGTCAGGGGCGGTAGCAGCAAAGAGCTACTACCTTGTCTCTCTCCTCGCCAAGGGCGATTCGGCACGCGAGGGATCTGATGCTTCGATTAAGTGCACACAGCAGATGGGTGCTAACGGTGGTTTCGCACTCACGCGCGGCGCAGCTCCCTCCTTCACTGGCCAGGTCACAGACGCAAGTATCGTCGATTATGTAGGCTTTGGCCGCCACTCGAATTACGAAACTCAGGCTGCACCGACACCAACGAATGAGGTCACGAGGGGTATCACCCGTACGAACGGCGTTGATACCGACAACAACTCAGCAGACTTCAAGGCTGCAGATATTACGCCCACGGGTTCTGGCAGCGCTCCGAGCACCGATCCCACGCCGGGAACTGACCCCTCAACGCCGGGAACTGAGCCCTCGACACCGGGCACTGAGCCAAGCACCCAGCCCAGCGTTCCATCTGGCGAGAGCGTAACGATCGCTCAGATCCAGGGAACGGGAAGCGAATCCCCGCTTCAAGGCACGACGGTGACAACCGAAGGTTTCGTCACCGCTGTCTACCCGACAGGTGGCTTCAACGGCGTGTACATCCAGAGCGCCGGCACTGGCGGCAAGGCTAAGGCGGCAGGAGAAGCCTCCGATGGCCTGTTCGTCTACGGCGCTAACATTGCCCAAAAGGTCAAGATCGGTGACTACGTCAAGGCCACCGGATCGGTGACGGAGTTCTACTCGCTTACAGAGCTCAATGCTTCGTCGTTCTCAGTAGAGACGGCACCCGCAAACGCTGTTGCCCCCGTCGCTATCGAGCTCGACACTCTCTCGACCGACGAAGCCGTGCGCGAAGCCATGGAAGGCATGCTCGTCAAGATCACCGGCCCGATGACCGTGACGAACAACTACCAGACCAACCAGTACGGCGAGATCGGCGTTGCCCTTGATACGCAGCCGCTGCGCCAGCCAACTGACGTCCTCAACCCCACCCGCGACGGCGTGGACAAGGTTCAGGCACTTGAAGATTCCAACAAGGCAAAGCTCATCTCCCTCGACGACGGTCAGTCGACGGACTTCTTCAAGAGTGCTAAGACAAAGGCCCAGCCGGTGTCCTGGCTCGCCCTCGATAACGAAGTCCGTGTAGGCGCTGCAGTCACCCAGACCAAGCCCGCAGTTCTCGACTACCGCAACGGCTCGTGGAAGATTCAGCCCCTCAAGCCACTCTCAAGTGAAGCGGGCCGCGATGCCGACGCTGAATCCTTCAGCTTCTCCTCGACACGCCCAGCCACCAGCCCTGAGGTCGGCGGCGACATCTCCATCACGAGCTTCAACGTACTCAACTACTTCACGACCACTGCGGCCGACCTCAACTGCCGTAGCACCTACAACGACCGCAACGGCGCACCTATCACAGCTAAGTCGTGTGGTACCGCTCGTGGCGCTGCAGACAAGGCGAACTTCGATCGTCAGCAGGTCAAGATCGTCAAGGCGATCAACAAGCTTGACTCCTCCGTCGTCGCCCTCGAAGAAATTGAGAACACCGCAAAGAACGGCAAGGATCGCGACTACGCAGTAGCCAACCTCGTCGACGCACTCAACAAGGCCGAGGGCAAGACAAAGTGGGCATACGTGAAGTCCCCAGAAAAGCGCCCGGCCCTCTCCAGTGAGGATGTTATCCGCCTCGCCTTCATCTACCAGGTTGATGAAGTAAAGCCTGTTGGGGAATCTCTCATCCTCGACGACCAGGTTGCCTTCAGCAACGCGCGCGAGCCTCTCGCCCAGAAGTGGCAGGCAATCGACGAGAATGGCGCGGACCTCGGTGACGACTTCGTCGTCGTCGTCAACCACTTCAAGTCAAAGGGCTCCGGTACGGAAGCTCCCGACAAGTGGCAGGGCAAGTCCAACAGCGACCGCGTGAAGCAGGCAAAGGCACTCGCAGACTGGACCAACACGCAGTTCGCGGGCGAACCCGTGTTCATCGTGGGCGACCTCAACTCCTACTCCGCCGAAGACCCGATCATGACGCTCAACGACAAGGGCTACACCCGCATTGAGCAGTACCTCTCGGACAAGACGGGTAACGCTAAATACGCCAGCGAATACACCTACCAGTACTCCGGCCTCGTCGGCAGCCTCGACCAGGCACTCGGCAACGAGGCAGCACTCAAGATGGTGACAGATGCCGGTGTGTACGCCATCAACTCCACCGAAGCGCTCGCTCGTGAATACTCGCGATACAACTACAACGCGACGAATCTCTACGACGAGTCCGAATTCCGTTCCTCCGACCACGACCCGGTGAAGATCGGTGTGCGCGTCACAGAGGCTCCTGCTCAGACCGAAGTTACGCCTACCGCACCGACATTCGCGGACAACACCGTGACGATTCCGTCCGTGGAGGGCGTGGAGTACGTCGTTGACGGCACTGTTGTTACCGGAACGGTTGCTGTGAAGCCGGGTGAGACCGTGAAGGTTGAGGCGCGCGCCAAGGACGGTTACATCCTGGCCACGGGCGCAACTGCCGAGTGGAGCTTCACGGGCGCTGCCGAACCGACCGAGGAGCCGTCGGAGGAACCGAGCGAGCAGCCTTCGGAGGAGCCGAGTGAGCAGCCTTCGGAGGAGCCGAGTGAGCAGCCGAGTGAGCAGCCAACCGACGAGCCGACCGCCCCCGAGTGGGCGCCCGTGTTTGCTGACACCGCTGCAGTCGAAGCCGAACTCGCCCGCCTGGGCAACCCGGCGATTGCTGAGGTGAAGGTCATCCAGGGCGACGACGTCGAGCTCCCATTCGAGAAGCTCGCCGCCTCGACCGAGGCTCGCGTTTACACATACTCCGAGGCGACATATGCGGGCACGGCGCTCGCGGATGCCGATGGTAAGGCTGTTCTCACCATTAACTCGGCTTCGCTTCCCGTTGGTGAGCACTACGCGGTAGCGACCTCGAACCTCACTGAGAACGCGCCTAACGCATTCGTCAAGATCAACGTTATTGAACGCAAGGCAGGCGACCCGATCCAGACCGCATCGCCTGATGGCACGACGACGCCGATCGCGAAGCCGGTCCCAGGTAAAGGCCTCGCGTTCACGGGTGCGAACACGACGATGCTGCTTGGTGCGGCTCTCGTCCTCCTCGTTGCTGGCGGTGCCGCTGTTGCTCGCCTGCGCCGTGAAGCCTGAGGCCAGGGAGTAAAACATAACTGAATAGAGTGCGGAGGGCGTCACGTGGTGGCGCCCTCCGTCGTTGTGTGTGGGGGGGCTGTGCTTGGGGGGGCGCAGTGGACACCGGACATGTGGCCCGGTGGAGTGCGCCAGGGCGGTGTTGGCTGCGCCAAGTGGGGCGGAATGTTGGGGTGGGGGTGTAGGAGGGATCTGGGTGGCGCAGTGGACACCGGAGGTGTGGTTCGGTGTTGCCTGCGCCAGGGAGAACATGCGTGGAGCGGGCGCACACGCTGTAGGTGAGCGGCACGTGCACGAGCCCAAGAAATGGCACGCCACGCACCGGAATACAATGGCACCTATGTATGGCAGGTATGCGCCCTCTCCTACGGGCGATTTACATCTGGGGAACCTGCGCACGGCACTTCTTGCTTGGGCGCTTGCACGCAATTCGGGTCGTGGTTTTCTCATGCGCATGGAGGATCTGGACGAGCGTTCGCGCCCGGAATTTGTTGATAGTCAGCTTGCTGATCTTGAGGCACTGGGAATCACGTGGGACGGCGAGGTGTTGTTTCAGAGCGACCGAGTTGCCGAGTATGACGACGCGATTCATGAGCTGGAGGCGCGTGGTGCTTTGTACGAGTGCTACTGCACGCGGCGTGAACTTGCGAATGTGACGTCGGCGCCGCATCGTCCGCCGGGCTCATATCCGGGGACATGCCGCGAATTGAGTGTGCAGGAGCGTGAAGCTGGCCGGCTCAAGCTTGCTGGGACGAATCGGGGGCCGGCGCTTCGGCTTGCGGCACCGCGGACGGATGCGGGTGAGCTCATCACGCTGTCGTGTGACGACGAGATTTGTGGGCATTACGAGGGTGGTGTGGACGATCTCGTTGTTCGTCGTGGTGATGGCGTGTTTTCGTACAACTTTGTGTCGGTGTACGACGATGGCGTTACTGGCGTATCGCAGGTGGTTCGCGGGAATGATCTGCTCTCCTCGACGCCGCGCCAGATTTTCTTACAGCAGGCGTTGGGGCTTCCTGAACCTGAGTATGCGCACGTGCCGATGGTGTTTAATGCGGAGGGGATTCGTCTGGCTAAGCGTGATGGGGCGGTGACGATGCGGGAACTGGCCCATTATGGTTGGACACCTGGCGATGTTGTGGATTTACTCGGGCGTTCGCTCGGTTTTGCCGGTGCGCGTAATGCCGACGAATTTGCTTCTGGCCTGCGCGAATGTGTGATTGGTGTCGATCCGTGGCGTGTGGATCCGGAAACGCTTACGGCTGGTCCGGCTGCGGTGTTGGCGTAGCGGTATCCTCATATCAATAGGTGGTTACACGAGGGTGGGTATGAACGAGAACGGCATGTCGGGCAGCGTGGGTGATGGCGATGGGCGTCAGAATACTGGCGGCTACGATTTTGGTGGTTACGTCCCAGGCGAGGATTACATGCCGAAAAGGCGTTCGCGCCGCGCTCCTTTCTACGCTCTCGTTGGTGTTGTTACGGTTATTGCGCTTGTGATTGCGGCAGTCATCCTCCTGTAGGGGCCTGCTGTACGGGTGCATGATGCCGTCGCGTGTGCGCGTGTTGTGCGGCAGACTCGTCTGATCGGGCCACTGCGTTTCCGCTTGAGTTTAGGCGTGGCGATTGTGGTCGGCGATTGCTGCAAAGGTGGCTCCGACGAGCTTCGCAAGATCGTCGGGCGCGATATCGACGGAGGCTGTGCGTTTGCCACCGGATACGGCGATTCGTGGGAACGCTCGGGCGCTTTCGTCGATGTATGTGGGTGAGGTTGTGCGTTGCCCGATGGGGGAGATTCCGCCGGTGACGTAGCCGGTGAGTTTTTCCGCTTTGGATGGCTCCATCATCTCGGCTTTTTTACCGCCGGCGGCTTTAGCGAGTGATTTGAGGTTGAGCATTCCGGTGGCGGGCACGACCGCACAGGTGGGCTTGCCGTCGACGAGGACCATGAGAGTTTTGAAGAGTGTGGCGGGGTCGCGGCCAAGGACTGCTGCGGTGTCGAGTGCGTATCCGTGCTCGAAGTGGTCGGAGTGTTCGTATTCGATGAGTTCGTAGGCGATACCGGCGGCTTCGAGGGCTTGTAGGGCTGGCGTTCCTTGGTGGGCGTTGGCCTTCTTTTTCTTTCCCATGTTTCCTCCGCGGGTTCGCTCTGTCGCAATGCTGTACGAGGGTGCTGGCGGCTGTGATGTCTGCAGATAAGCCTACTCGCCTTGTGGTTATCGGTGAGGGGTGCGTGCTGTACGAGGAAGGACTGTCGGTTGTAGTTGCTGTAGGCACGTGGCTCGATTGCGAGCGTTTTCGTCGTGGTGTTCCGGACGAGACAGTCGTGGTGCTTCCCAACTCAAAGTTGAGTGGAATAGACTCAACTTCGGAGACGTTCTTATCAATGGAACGTAGAGATGCCGTCCAGCAAAGCTCGGCTATCTGCGGAAGAACGTTGATGTACCCCAAGGAGGGGATAATGGATAAGTTAACGACGAAGTCGCAGGAGGCTTTAGCTGAGGCGATTCGTATGGCAACCGACCGGGGAAACCCCCAGGTCGAGCCGCTGCACCTGCTCGCAGCTCTCCTTGAACAGGAAGGTGGGATTGCCGCCGCGCTTCTTGACGCGATGGGTGTGAACAAGGGTGCTGTGCGTCAGCGCACTGAGGCTGCTATCGCGGCACTTCCAGCAAGCGAAGGCGCGTCGGTCAGCCAGCCACAGGCAAGTCGCCCGCTCTCCCGGGCAATCTCGGATGCTGGTAAGGAAGCCACGGCGCTGGGTGACTCGTATATTTCGACCGAACACCTGCTCATGGCCGTAGCATCCTCCCAGTCGCAGGCGGGAGAGATCCTTCGCTCGACAGGAGTAACGCGGGATCAGCTTGCAGCTGTTCTCCCGAATGTTCGAGGCTCATCGAAGGTGGATTCGCCGGACCCGGAGGGCACGTTCAAGGCCCTGGAAAAATACGGGACCGATCTCACCCAGGCTGCCCGGGAAGGCAAAATGGATCCGGTCATTGGCCGTGACCAGGAGATTCGTCGTGTCGTCCAGGTGCTTTCGCGCCGCACGAAGAACAATCCTGTTCTTATCGGCGAGCCAGGCGTTGGAAAGACAGCCGTTGTGGAAGGTCTTGCTCAGCGCATGGTCAACGGTGACGTCCCCGAATCGCTGCGCGGCAAGCGGCTCATCCAGCTCGACGTCGCCTCGATGGTTGCCGGTGCGAAGTACCGTGGCGAATTTGAGGAGCGTTTCAAGGCAGTTCTCCAAGAAATCAAGGAGTCGGCCGGTGAGGTTGTCACGTTCATCGACGAGATTCATACGATCGTCGGTGCCGGCGGCGGCAGCGAGGGCGCAATGGATGCAGGCAACATGCTTAAGCCGATGCTCGCTCGTGGCGAGCTTCGCCTCATCGGTGCCACGACGCTCGACGAGTATCGCGAGAACATCGAGAAAGATCCCGCGCTCGAACGGCGTTTCCAGCAGGTGTATGTGGGGGAGCCGTCGGTGGAGGATACCGTGGCAATCCTGCGTGGTATCGCCCCGAAGTACGAGGCGCACCACAAGGTGACGATTTCGGATGGTGCCCTCGTTGCCGCCGCCGAACTTTCCTCGCGGTACATCCCTGACCGCCAGTTGCCGGATAAAGCTATCGACTTGGTCGACGAGGCTGCGTCCCGTTTGCGTATGGAGCTCGATTCGTCGCCGGAGGAGATCGACGTTCTCCAGCGACAGGTGGATCGCCTCAAGATGGAGGAAGCGTACCTCGTTGATACCGAGGAGAAGGCGGACGCTGCGGCGGCCGACCGTCTGGAAAAGCTGCGTAGTGAACTTGCGGATAAGTCGGAGGAGCTCGCAGCTCTCAACGCTCGCTGGCAGGCTGAGAAGGCTGGGCGAAATAAGGTCGGAGATCTGCGCGTCAAGCTCGATGAGCTGCGCACTGAACTCGATCGCGCGGTGCGCGAAGGGCGCTACGAGGACGCTGGCCGGTTGCAAAACGGCGAGATTCCCGAGGTGGAGGCACAGATTGACCAGGCCGAGGCTGCGGAGGCGCGCGGCGCTGACCCGGATACTGAGCCGATGATTGCTGAGCGCGTGGACGCCGACGAAATCGCTGAAGTTGTCTCTGCGTGGACGGGCGTGCCGGTTGGGCGCCTGCTCCAAGGTGAGACTGAGAAGCTCCTGTCGATGGAAGAAGTTATCGGGAAGCGTCTCATTGGTCAGCGCCGCGCGGTTGCGTCGGTGTCGGATGCTGTGCGCCGGTCGCGTGCTGGGGTTGCTGATCCGAATCGTCCCACAGGCTCCTTCATGTTCCTTGGCCCGACGGGCGTAGGTAAGACCGAGCTGGCGAAGTCCCTCGCGGATTTCCTCTTCGACGACGAGCGTGCCATGGTTCGTATCGATATGTCGGAGTACGCCGAGAAGCACACGGTTTCTCGTCTCGTCGGTGCCCCTCCGGGATATGTCGGCTATGAGGAAGGCGGCCAGCTCACGGAGGCTGTTCGTCGTCGTCCCTATTCGGTGATTTTGCTTGACGAAGTTGAAAAGGCTCATCCAGATGTCTTCGACATTTTGTTGCAGGTGCTCGACGATGGCCGACTCACGGATGGTCAGGGACGCACAGTTGATTTCAAGAACACCATTTTGATCTTGACGTCGAATCTTGGTTCGCAGGCGCTCACCGATCCGACGCTCGACGATACGGCAAAGCATGAGGCTGTCATGGCGGCTGTGCGTTCGGCATTCAAGCCGGAGTTCATTAACCGTCTCGACGATGTCATCGTGTTTGATCCGCTGTCTCTTGATGAGATTGGCAAGATTGTTGATCTCCAGGTTATGCAGCTCGCGGATCGTCTCGGTTCGCGCCGGATCACGTTGGACGTGACGTCAGCGGCTCGCGAATACCTCGCGATGGATGGCTACGATCCGGCCTATGGTGCTCGTCCGCTGCGCCGCCTCATCCAGCGCGAGATTGGCGACCAACTTGCCCGAGAGCTCCTCGGCGGGCAGGTCAAGGATGGGGACACGGTTCGTGTCGATGCTCCAGAAACTTCCGAGGCGCTGCTCGATCCATCCACTGGCGAGCGGAAGCCAACGTTGTCTCTGACGGTTGTTGCTCACGAGGAGTAACCAGGGAGCTGAGAGCTCGTAGGGTTTCGCCGGGGCGTGGGGTTGTACCTCACGCCCCGAACTCTCACAGTGCGCGCATCCTGTTGGTCAGATCGGGCCATATGCGCCTGTGGGTGTTGCCAAAGGGCTTCTCGCCGAGGAAAATTCCGGCTCGTCGAACCGTGGGATCGATCCACAAAAATGATCCCGCCTGCCCGAAATGTCCATACGTGCGAGGCGAGAAATCGCTGCCGGTCCAATGGGGATCCTTGTGGTCGCGAATCTCGAAACCGAGGCCCCAGTCGTTCGTCGCTTGCCTACCAAAACCCGGGAGTATTCCCGAAAGTCCGGGGAATTGAACAGTTCGAGCTGCGGCGCCAGCTATTGTGCTCACAAGTCGCGGTGCCATCACTTCTGCGGCAAACAATTCCAAGTCGGCAACACAGCTACGGCCAGAATATGCGGGTGATCCGGGAATCGTCGTCGAATCCATCCCAAGTGGGCGAAGAACAGACTGAAGAATCCACTCCTGGATCGGCATCCCAACCCGGGATGCCACAGCGTCACCGAGCAGCTCAATTCCGCGGTTGGAATAGATACGGCGATCACCGGGGCGTGCAAGAATAGCGCCCTTGTCGAAAGGAACGCCGGAGGCATGGGCAAGAAGATGGCGAATTGTTGAGCCTTCTGGTCCGGCCGGGTCGCGCAAGTCGATCAACCCACGATCAAGGGCGACGAGCGTGGACCACGCGGCGAGCAGCTTCGTCACTGAGGCAAGGGGAAACACTGCACTCGTGTCTCCCTCACTATAGATCTCCTTCGGAGACTGCCCTCCTACAACCGCCAATGAGTAGCTAAACGGAATCGGCATCAGTGTTTCGCTCACCCCACAAGTGTGCCACGGCGGGTGATGGACGGCTCGGAAGAATAGCCGCTGAGGTGGCCGCCCACGTGAATGACACAGTTATCGTCGAGGCAAAAGTTCACCTCATGCATGGAAATTCGACGAATTATCCTGTGGCGCTGACACTAGCGCGTGGAACACTCTAAGCTGGGAGTTGTGAACAACAGAGAAATCAAAAATTGGCTCACTGACATGGATGGCGTGCTCATTCACGAAGAGTATGCACTTCCTGGAGCAAAGGAATTTATTACGACTTTGCGTGAGCGCGAGATTCCATTTCTTGTCCTCACGAATAATTCGATCTTCACTCCCCGCGATCTTTCGGCTCGCCTAGAAACGGCCGGCCTCGAAGTGCCGGAGGAGAACATCTGGACCTCTGCCCTCGCAACGGCAACTTTCCTGGCAACGCAGTCGGAGCGCCGGCGGGCATACGTCGTTGGCGAGGCCGGCCTCACCACCGCCATGTACGAGCAGGGCTTCATCATGACAAACGACCGACCCGACGTCGTCGTTCTCGGTGAGACGCGCACATACTCCATCGAGGCCCTCACCCAAGCAATTCGCCTCATTGGCGACGGCGCCCGTTTTATTGCGACGAACCCTGACGTCACCGGTCCATCGGCCGACGGCCCTATCCCGGCGACGGGTGCGATCGCTGCAATGATCACGGCAGCCACTGGCAAGGTTCCCTACTACGTTGGTAAGCCAAACCCTGTCATGCTCCGCAAGGGCCTCAACAAGATTGATGCTCATTCGGAGGATACAGCGCTCGTCGGCGACCGCATGGATACCGACATTCTCGCAGGCATGGAATCGGGCCTCCAGACCCACCTTGTGCTTTCCGGATCGACTACTCGGGCTCAGATCGAACAGTTCGCCTTCCGTCCGGATTACATTCACAACGGGATCGGTGAGCTTGTCGAGCTCATCTAAAGACACGAAGATCTCAGCGAGCATGTAAAAAGGCGGCTACAGATGTAGCCGCCTTTCGCGCCTTCGAGGGTTTCCGCTTTCTAGGCGAAGGGTGCCGACGCCTTATCGAGCGCGTCGACCTGATCGGATGTCAGGTTGAGCTGAAGAGCTTCCAGGATGGCGGGAAGCTGCTCGGGTACGCGGGCCGAAGCGATCGGGGAGGTCACGCCGCGGGCGATCTGCCATGCGAGGCGAACAGCAGTGATCGAGCTGCCTGTCTGGGAAGCAATCTCTGCCATCGTATCGACGAGGGCAATACCTTCACTCGTCACATACTTTGAGACGGCACTTCCACGTGCAGCATTCGCATTCGCATCGTCGAGAGTGCGGTACTTGCCAGTGAGGAAGCCAGAAGCGAGAGCGTAGTAGCTTTCAGTTGCCAGGTTGAATTCCTTAGCGATGGGGGCGTAGTCGCTCTCGAAAGTTGCGCGCTCGACGAGCGAGTACTGCTGCTGCAGAATAACCGGCACAGTGAGCCCGTTCGCCGACGAGTACTCTAGCCATTCGCGCATACGAGAGGCGGAGAAATTCGACAGGCCGATCACGCGAGCCTTGCCTGCTTCGACGACATTCGAGAATGCTTGAGCCATATCGGCGACACTCTGGGTGTCGTCGTCGAAATGGGCATAGTAGATGTCCACATGGTCAAGGCCGAGGCGTTCAAGTGAAGCGTCGATAGCCTTCGAGACATTCTCAGGCGAGAGACCTTGGAACTGCGGGTGCTGCGAGACCTTCGTCGTAATCACAAGCTCGTCGCGCCCCGACCCGGATGTGCGGCCACGGGCTGCTAGCCACTGCCCGAGGATCGTCTCCGACTCCCCGCCAGCATTGCCGGGTGCCCATGCTGAATAGACGTCGGCGGTGTCGATGGAATTGCCGCCGGCCTGCGTGTAAGCGTCGAGGACGACGAAGGACGTTTCGGCGTCGGACGTCCACCCGAACGTGTTACCGCCAAGGGTGATACGAGAAAGTTCAATGCCGCTTGAAGCGAGAGCGGAAGTATTAGTAGCCATAAAAACAGACTATGCCAGTAGGTTAATGGATGGCTATATTCCGTGGCGATAATAACGATTACACGACGACGAAACACACCGCGTCGTCGCTACGTCGTCGTCAATCAATCTCCACGATCACCGGAACATGATCTGATGCGCCCTTGCCCTTACGCTCATCACGATCGATGTGAGCACCACGGACGCGGCGCGCCAGAGCCGGGCTCGCCCATGCGAAATCAATGCGCATCCCCTCGTTCTTGGGGAAACGAAGGCGCTGGTAATCCCAGAATGTGTAATCCGCTCCGTCAGCCTCCCGCGTAACTTCCTCGAAGCCTGACCGTGCGAAGGAGTTGAAAGCGGTCCGCTCAGCGTCCGTCACGTAAATGTCGTCCGAAAATGCAGCCATATCCCACACATCTGAATCAAGCGGAGCAACATTCCAGTCACCCGCGAGCATGATCTGGCTCTCCGGATCGGCAGCTAACCACTCGCCCGACACCGTCGCTAGGCGGTCGAGAAACTCCAACTTGTACGCATAATGTGGATCGCCAAGCGCCCGACCATTAGGCACATACACACTCCACAGATCCAACCCACCGCAGCGCGCGCCGATCGCGCGAGCCTCCACAACAGGCTCACCCGACTTCGCGAAACCCGGCTGACCAGGGAACGAGGTGCGCACATCGTCGATCCCCACACGCGACACAATCGCCACTCCGTTCCACTGATTGAGGCCGACAGCCGCGACCTCATACCCGGCGGCCTCGAAAGGCTCCACAGGGAACTGCTCCGGCTTACACTTCGTCTCCTGCACAAGGAGAACATCGAGATCCCAACGCTCAAGCACCCCGATCGCGCGATCGGCCCGCGCCCGCACCGAATTAATGTTCCACGTCGCCATCTTCATGGGGACAAGCCTAGTGCTTGTTCCCCATGCAGACAGCCTGAACGTGCTCCACGCTGCGGATACCACGCGGCACTTCCACGGCCCATTGCACGTCGTAACGACCCAGGGTTAGAACCCATGATCGCGGTGAGCGGACGCGGCATTGTCAGCGTCACATGAGTAGTTAGGTATTGCCGGCAATTCGCTACTCTTGACGTATGGGTAGTGCATTAATTACCGGGGCAACTTCAGGTATCGGTCTTGAGATCGCCTGGGAGCTTGCAGCCGAACATAATGACCTCGTGCTCGTCGCGCGCAATCTCGAACGTTTGGAATCTATTGCCGCCGAGATTCGCCAGACCGCAGGCGTGCAGGTCGAAATTTTCCAAGCTGACCTCTCGACACTTGAAGGCGCTGAGGCAGTGGCGGAGCGGCTGAAAGATAGTGAGCGCCCAATCGGTCTTCTCGTCAACAATGCAGGGTTTGGCCTTGGCCAAGAATTTACGGGTGGTTCGTTAGAGCGCGAACTTGCAGCTCTCGACACAATGGTGCGCGCCGTGCTCATCACATGCCATGCTGCTGCATCTGTCATGGCAGAACGCGGGTGGGGTGGAATCCTTAACGTGTCATCGATTACGTCGCTCACGGTTCAGGGTACCTACTCGGCGCATAAGGCATGGGTGCGCACATTCACTGAAGGCCTCGCCGCCGATCTCAATGGCCGCGGCGTTCATGTGACAGCCGTCTGCCCGGGCCTCGTCCACACGGAATTCCATGAGCGTTCACATGTGGATTCGTCCCAGTGGTCGAACTTTGCATTTATGTCGGCGAACTACGTGGCTCGCGTGGCGATTGATGCTGTTCGTCGCGGCACAGTGATCGTCACTCCGTCGATCCGCTATAAGGCGGTTGCTGCAGTTCTGCGTGCGGCCCCGCGTTCCTTGATTCGAGCTTTTGCTGGGCCGGGCCGTTCTGGACGGATGGCTGGTATCTCTCCGCGCGAATCTGGGCGTGCATGACCGACGATCCCCGGGGTACCGGCACGTCCTCTCAACCTAGCGGTGTGCCGGCGTATCTGCGTGAATCGACGTACGACGATGGTGTGCCAACGCTCGTTGAAACGTCACGCGAGCATGGCGCGGCTTCGTCGCCAACGATGACGGATACGACGATTCCGCACGCGCCTGGTCGAGCTGTAGCGGAGCCCCGAGCGCCCTGGCAGGATGCCTTGCAGGGGCCGCTCACGGACATTGATACGGACGCCGGACGCGGTGTTCGCCTCCGTCTTGACCCGATCGGGCAGTGGGATCGCGTCGTTGCGTGCGCAACTGTCCTCGACGAGCGCGGCGAGTACACGAATCTCCTTGCTGGGTGCGCCCATGTGTTCCTCACGCCGCAGGCGCTTGCGAGTGCACTTCCCGAACCGGCTGCTGCACAGGTCCGCATGACGAAAGGGCGGCTCCTCACCATCCTCAGCGAATCTCTCGCTGAGCCGGACTTTCGTGGCGTCTGGATATACGGCTTACCGGGTGCAAGCAAACCGGAGTACTTGCCCGTAGCCGACCTCGCACCCATGGAAGAAATCCTCGCAACGATGCTCACGATGGCGCGCACCCGCGCCGGTCAAATACCGCGCGAACAAGCGCTTGCAGCTTTGGCGGAGCGCGGATTCTTCTATAAGGGTGCGTGGGATTCGTCGTCGTTTTCTTCGCGCGACGACGAACGTGGCGATGACGTCCCTCACGATGGAGCCGACACAATCCTCGTCGATGGCAAGCATCTTGTTCCCCTCTACTTGTCGCCGGTCAACCTCATGAGGTCAGGAACGGTGGGGAACGTCGCGACAATTCGGCTTTCCGATTGCCCAGCCATTCTCGGCGCCGCCGACGGCTGTGTTATCGAACCGTCAGCGGCGTACGGAATTGTGATTTCTCGCGACGAACTCCCTGTGTGATCCGGTGATATATCCCTGAGAAAAGGGGAGCGTGCGGGGAACGCTGCGAATTTTGTCGCCGGCACCCGCTAGGCTTATGGGCGTGAACGATTCTCAGCGCGAACGGCTCATCGAGCTCGTCAATGAACTTGCTATCCAGCGCGGCCACTTCACTCTGGCGTCTGGGCGTACATCCAGCTACTACGTCGATATGCGCCGCGCCACCCTCCACCACGAAGCAGGGCCGCTTATCGGGCATGTCATGCTCGATGTTCTTGAAGAAGCTGGCGTGGGAGCTGGCGTAGCGGATGCTGTCGGCGGCCTCACGATGGGGGCCGATCCAGTTGCCACAGCAATCATGCACGCCGCAGCCTCGCGTGGCCTCGATATCGATGCGTTTGTCGTACGCAAAGAGGCGAAAGATCATGGCATGAAGCGCCAGGTCGAGGGCCCGGATATCGCTGGCCGAAATGTCGTCATTCTTGAGGACACGTCAACCACAGGCGGCTCGCCGATTCAGGCTCTGGAAGCAGCTCGCGCAGCGGGCGCAAACGTGCTTGCCGTGGCCGTTATCGTCGATCGTGCAACGGGCGCCAAAGAAAAGATCGAGGCATACGGAGTTCCCTACCTCGCTGCGCTCGGTCTTGAGGATCTCGGCCTCGAGCCGCAGGTCTGAGCCCGCCGAGATTATTTCCGTTACGGGGCGTCATAGCGATGCCCCGTAACGTGTTCGTCGCTACCTACATTTGCCTTGTGCCATGACATCTGAAAATACACGCGAGTCCGAAGCCCAGGACGAGACCTTTACCGAACACCTTCCCGCAGAAGAAGGAGCGCCTCGCCGCGCATCAACCGATGTTGACGACCCGGCATACGAACGCCGCCCTGGCGCCCGTGAAATTGGTGTCGGCCCTATGCCAGAACCCTGGCAAGACGACCCACGTTACGACCGCGAGCTTCTCCAATACGGCGACCATCGCAACGTCCTCGACAAGTACCGGTACTGGAGCGTCGAAGCGATACACGCCGATCTCGAAACAAGCCGGAGTGCCCTCCACATCGCCATCGAAAATCTCGAACACGATCTCAACATTGGTTCTATTGTGCGTTCAGGTAATGCGTTCAATGTGGGTGGCGTTCATATCGTGGGGCGCCGCCGCTGGAACAAGCGGGGCGCCATGGTCACCGATCGCTACCTCAACATCTACTATCACCCAGATCCGGCCGATCTTGCCGCGTGGGCAGCCGAACACGGATACGAGCTCGTCGCGATTGATAATCCACCCCATTCGGTTCCGTTAGAACACGCACAGCTCCCCGAGAACTGCCTGCTCGTCTTCGGGCAAGAATCCGCAGGAATCTCCGCTGAGCTCCAAGCCGTGTGCCGAGAAGCAGTCAAAATCGAACAATACGGCTCCACCCGATCACTCAACGTTGCAGCGGCAGCGGCAATCGCCATGCACTGGTGGATCGCGCAGCATCGCCCCGCTCCGGGACAATGATGAATCGTGGGCGTCGTTCGTCGTCGTCTAACCACGACAACCTAGCGTCCCTAACTGTGTCTTGAACCACGTCAATCTGGGAGCGCGTACAGGCCTTAGGACTTTCCCCTTGACCGACGAAAGATGAGAGAATAGGGGAGTCCTGGTACCAATCAAAGGAGAGTTCCTGTGCCTATCGCAACCCCTGAGGTCTACGCTGAAATGCTCGACCGCGCGAAGGCTGGCAAGTTTGCCTACCCCGCAATCAACGTGACGTCCTCCCAAACACTTACTGCTGCAATCCGCGGCTTCGCAGACGCAGAGTCCGATGGCATTATCCAGGTGTCGGTTGGTGGCGCTGAGTACTGGTCCGGCTCCACGATCAAGGATCGCATTGCTGGCACTCTCGCCATGGCTGCATACGCCCGCGAGATCGCCAAGAACTACGATGTGACCGTCGCTCTCCACACCGATCACTGCGCCAAGCAGAACCTTGAGTCCTGGACCGAGGCCATCATGGAGATGGAAGCTGAAGAGGTCAAGGCTGGCCGCCTTCCCTGGTACCAGTCGCACATGTGGGACGGCTCGGCTATCCCGCTCGACGAGAACCTTGAGATCGCTAAGCGCCTCCTCGACAAGGCTGTCGCAGCTCGCACCATCCTCGAGATCGAGGTTGGAGCTGTCGGTGGCGAAGAAGATGGCGTAGTCGGCGAGATCAACGAGAAGCTGTACACCACCACGGCAGATGCAATCAAGACGGTTGAAGCTCTCGGCCTCGGCGAGAAGGGCCGCTACCTCACGGCACTCACCTTCGGCAACGTCCACGGCGCATACAAGCCCGGCCACGTGAAGCTCCGCCCCGAGCTTCTCGGCACGATTCAGACCGAAGTTGCCGAGCACTACGGCCTCGACACCGACCGTCCGTTCGACCTCGTCATGCACGGTGGCTCCGGCTCCACGGAAGAGGAAATCGCTCTTGCGGTCGCCAACGGTGTCATCAAGATGAACGTGGACACGGATACCCAGTACGCCTACACCCGTCCAGTTGCAGACTGGATGTACAAGAACTACGACGGCGTTCTCAAGATCGACGGCGAAGTTGGCAACAAGAAGACGTACGATCCTCGCGCATGGGGTAAGGTCGCCGAAGCTGGCATGGCCGCCCGCGTGGTTGAGGCTTGCGAGCGTCTCGGCTCCGCTGGCACCAAGATGAAGTGATCGCTTCGTCCTACGAACTGAATATGTAACGGATGTGCGGGAGCGGCTGCGGTCGCTCCCGCGCTGTTTGTTTGGGCGTTGCCGCTCAGGCCACGAGAGTGCAGGAAATGCCTGGTGCGGGGACAGGGCGAGGCTAGCCCGCCGAAGATGTGTTCACATCATGAGAGTGCACGACACACCCTTCGAGTGCGCGAAATCAGGGCTGATGTAGGTAGGTGGTGCACTTTCATCGGGGGGGGGAGCTGGGCCCGTGAGTGGAGGCGCGTTTCGATCGTCGATCGCGCTTACGATTACCGCGTGGAGCATCTGTACAGAAGGGGTCGATCGTGAGGGCAGAAGGAAATGACGAGCCACACGAGGTTCGTCGCCCGAATGAATCCGGCGGCCTCATCGCTGGAAACTTCGACTCTCGAGAGGCTGGCGCTTCCCTCACATCTAGCCGCGGGGTCTCCGATGGCTCGTTCCATACGGCCAGTTCATCCATCCAGTCGAAGGCTGCCGCATCAAGTGCCGCTAACACCCCCAACCCTGCGTGTGCCGGCACCCCCAACCTCGCGCCTGCCAACACCGCTAGCACCCCCAACCCCACACACGCCGGCGTGCAGTCCGAGATATTCACGAACTCAGCTCAACCCCAATCGCCAGCTCCAAGCCCCTTCACCCACCCGCCAGAAACGCCGCAAGCTGCTAAGGTCCGCGCCTATATCACTGTTCCTCAGGCTTCCTTTTTCCCCAATGCTGCGCGTAGTACGAGCATCTTCTGGCGCGTGTGCAGCTATCGTGGTGTGACGATAGTTTTCCTCCTATTCTTCTTTTTCGCGGGCGTATGGCTGGTGTGCGGCCCGGAAGGTCCAAGCGCATTAGACTGGCAACTCACCCCGCTGCTAGCGATGATCTGTGTTGCTGGTGTTGCTCTCACAGGGTTCCTCGCAGTGTTCTGCGGATTCTTTGCAGTGCTTCGGCATCTTCCGAAGAATGCCCTCGGGTACGTGTTGGGAGCGATGCTCAGCCTTGTGGCGTCCGCCTTTCTCATTATGGGCGCACTTGGTGTTGTTATCGCCGCATATGACTCTGACGGCGCCTACACGCCAACTGCGGGATATTACGAACGAAACCTCGGTTTCCCCGATCCGAGCTACACGTATTATCGAGCGCGCGGACTTTTCGCTATGGATCGTGACGGCACGAATACGGGCGAACAACGTTGGGATGGTAAGGGAAAGCCGGGTGCGTTTTCCGACCCAACGACGAATGCGGGGCAAGGATCTGTGCCCGCCGTATCTCCTACCCCTTCTGATGAAGCAGCGTCGGACGCACCGTTAGCTGCGCCGAATTACTGCGATCCGAGCGTGAGCGTCGATGCTGATGCCATTGAGGGCGCCGCGTCGATTCCTGGTGCACATGACATCGTTGGAGTGGCAATAATGGATTCGTCGCTCGGCGGGAATGGGATTATGTGTGTGGCCCGAAGTGACGATGGTGGCAATACATGGACACCCGTTGGAGAAGGTGTTGAGGGCTCGTTTTATGCCTTTGTTCCAGTTGATGCGGATACGTTTGTGCTTGGATTGGGAACCAGCGATACTTCTGCTCCGCCACCAATTTTTGTCACGACGAATTCTGGGCAGACGTGGGTCAAGGCGAATTTGCCGCTACACGACGACGAGGTTGCGCACGGATTTCTTGAAAGTGCAGAACGCGTGGGCGATTCGTTGGTAATAACGACGAATTATCCGTCATGGGTGAGCGGTGATGTCTCAGGTCTAGAATTTCAATCGAAGGACGGTGGGATCACCTGGTTGCGCAACTTCTGAGCTGCGATGCATCCTGCGTGCCTCTCGTGACGGTGCGCATGAATTCGACGAATGGCACGCCTCTCGTGGTCTGACGCTGATCCGTGATGACATAATAGTAACGGGGTGGGAGTTACGTAACTCCCACCCCGTTGTTCGCCTGCGTTTACTTCACGCGAATGGGCTCAATTTTCCACACGTCGCGAGCGTAATCGTTGATTGTGCGGTCGGAGGAGAAGCGGCCGGAGCGGCAGATGTTGATCCAGCACTTGCGCGCCCAGGCTGCCTGGTCGCGGTAGTCGTCGGCCATGCGGTCGCGTGCTTCACGATAGGAGGCGAAGTCGCCGAGGAGGTAGTACACGTCGGCAGGCTCCCACGATGCGCCATCGAGAAGTGAGCCACGCAAGTCACCAAAGTCGCCTGTGCCGCCGTCGTCGAGCGTGCCATCGATAAATGCGTCGAGCACTCGCTTCAATCCGGGCACGGTTTCCGCCGTGTGGTGGGTGTTGTAGGCATCTCGCAGGCCGGGGAGTTCGTCCTCAGTGGCACCGAAAATGTAGGCGTTCTCGTCGCCCACTTCGTCGAGAATCTCCACGTTCGCACCGTCGAGTGTGCCGAGTGTGAGAGCTCCATTCATCATGAACTTCATGTTTGATGTGCCGGAAGCTTCCTTACCGGCCATGGAGATCTGCTCGGAAACGTCCGCGGCGGGAATGATGTACTCGGCCGGAGTGACGTTGTAGTTTTCAACGAAGACAACGGCAAGCTTGCCTTCCATCTCAGGGTCGGAGTTGATAAGGCGGCCAACTTCGTTGATGAACTTAATGATGGCCTTGGCACGCTTGTATCCGGGAGCTGCTTTAGCGCCGAAGATGAAGACGCGGGGAACGACATCCATCTGCGGGTCATCCTTGAGACGGAAGTAGAGGTCAAGGATATACATGGCATTGAGAAGCTGACGCTTGTACTCGTGCAGGCGCTTGATCTGCACGTCGTAAATGGCATCCACGGGAATCTTGATGCCTTGACGCTTCTCGATCCACTGCGCGAAACGGACCTTGTTTTCCCGCTTGATAAGGGCGAGCTCGCCGAGGAGTGCCTCGTCGTTACCGCGCGCTTCAATCGTGCGCAGGGCATCAAGATCGCGTACCCACTCGTCGCTTCCAAGCTCGCGCGTGAGAAGTGCGGCGAGTTCCGCGTTGCACGTGTTGAGCCAGCGGCGCTGCGTCACTCCGTTTGTCTTGTTGTTGAACTTCTCTGGCCAGATGTCGTACCAGTCGTGGAGGGTGTCGCGTTTGAGGATCTCGGTGTGGAGTGCAGCGACACCATTGATGGAGAACGCGGCGTAGCAGGCGATCCAGGCCATGTGTACGCGGCCTCCCGAGAGGGGAGCCATGTAGTCGATCTTGCCCGGGTGGTAGCCGCCAGCTTCAAGCTCCAAGCGGAACCGACGATCGATCTCCGCAACGATTTCGAAGATGCGTGGGAAGAGCTGCTGGAAGATGGAGACTTCCCATGTTTCGAGTGCTTCGGCGAGCACTGTGTGGTTCGTGTAGGCAAATGTTTGCTGCACGATCGCCCAGGCTTCTTCCCAACCGAGCCCTTCTTCATCGAGGAGGATACGCATGAGTTCGGGAATGGCGAGCACGGGGTGGGTGTCGTTGAGCTGGACGGAGTTGAACTTTCCAAAATCGGAGAGGTCCGCGCCGTGCACATCTTTGTAGCGCTCGATCATCGTTTGAAGCGATGCCGAGACGAAGAAGTACTGCTGGCGCACGCGCAGGACTTTTCCTTCATACGTGGTGTCGTTCGGGTAGAGGACACGGCACAGGTCCATGACGCGCTCGCGTTCGACGATGGCATCGGTGAAGCGCTGGGAGTTGAAGGCATCGTAGTCGAATTCTTCAATAGGTTCAGATTTCCAGAGGCGCAGCGTATTGACGTTCTTCGTTCCGTATCCGACGATCGGCATGTCGTAAGGAATAGCGCGCACGTGAAGGTCTGCGAAATTGACGTACTTCGCTTCTTCTTCACGACGAATGGCGAATGGGTAGCCTTCTTCCATCCAGGGATCGGGATGCTCGTTCTGGAAGCCGTTGTCGATTGTTTGCTTGAACAGCCCGTAGCGGTAGAGGATACCGTAGCCGGTGACGGGGAGATCGAGGGTAGCGCACGAATCGAGGAAACACGCAGCGAGGCGACCGAGGCCACCATTACCCAAGGCAGCATCGTGTTCGGCTTCGAGGACGTTGGAGAGATCCTGACCGTAGCTGGCAAGTGCTTCGCGGGCTTCATCGACGAGCCCAAGATTGGTGAGGTTGTTGAGGAGAGCACGGCCCATGAGGAACTCAGCTGAGAAGTAGGCGGTCTGGCGGCCAGCCTGGTACTCCTTCGTCGTTGTTTCCCACGCGTCTGCAATGTTGTCGACGACGAGGCTGGAAAGGCCCGTCCAGTATTCCATTGGTGTTGAGCTTGCAGTTGTCTTTCCCGAGGCCGATCGGACGAATGCACCGAGCGGGCGCGAAAGTTCGCGTGTCATCAAGGAATCCTCTCCTTCAGAAGAACGTACACGGGTAGCGTAGCGAACAATAGCGACAAAAAGTACTTTGATTCTTCTGGGCGGAACGTAGGGCCGGGATTGTTGGTGGCGTTCGTCTTGTCGGTGTTCACCCGGTGTTCACAAGGAGAGCCGGAATTTCTCACCTAGTGAATCTCTGGCCGTAGATGCTAGGTAGCCTCTAGGATGGGAAAGTAAAGCGGCATTTGACCTCTTTACACGCAGCGAAGCTTAGGAGGAAGAATGCCTGCGGTCATTATCCTTGGCGCTCAGTGGGGCGACGAAGGTAAAGGAAAGGCCACGGACCAGCTCGGTACCCGGGCTGAATATGTTGTGAAGTACAACGGCGGCAATAACGCTGGCCATACGGTTGTTGTTGGCGACGAGAAGTTTGCCCTTCACCTGCTTCCTTCTGGAATCCTCTCGCCAACCTGCACGCCGGTTATCGGCAACGGTGTTGTTGTTGACCTCGGGGTGCTGTTTGAGGAGATCAATGAGCTGACGAGTCGCGGAGTGGATACCTCTCGCCTGCGAATCTCGACGAATGCCCACATCATCACGTCCTATACCAAGGCCATGGACGCTCTTTCCGAGCGCGCGCTTGGTTCGGCCAAGATCGGCACGACTGGCCGGGGAATCGGCCCGACATACGCCGATAAGGCTTCG
Organism: Arcanobacterium haemolyticum; assembly: GCA_021532125.1. Lineage (GTDB taxonomy): Bacteria > Actinomycetota > Actinomycetes > Actinomycetales > Actinomycetaceae > Changpingibacter > Changpingibacter haemolyticus_A. The sequence continues at coordinate 513,531 of JADYUX010000001.1, read as the reverse complement.
CGTGTTGGCCTTCGTATCCAGGATCTCTTTGATCCGCAGGAGCTGAGCCGTAAGGTTAAGGCTGCTCTCGCACAGAAGAATCCGTTGATTGCAGCTCTCGGTGAGAAAGAATTTGATGCCGACGAAGTTGTGGCAGATCTGTTGTCGTATGCGGATAGGGTTCGCCCCATGGTGTGCGACATTACTCTTGAGCTCAATGATGCTCTCGATGCCGGGAAGACGGTCGTATTTGAGGGTGGTCAATCGACCATGCTCGACATTGACCACGGCACGTATCCGTACGTCACGTCGTCGAACGCAACGGCGGGTGGCGCATGCACGGGTTCGGGCGTTGGTCCGACGCGTATTGACCGCGTTGTTGGTGTTATGAAGGCTTACGTTACCCGTGTGGGTGAGGGTCCCTTCCCGACAGAGCTTTTCGACGAGCAAGGGGAGTGGCTGCGTCAGACAGGTGGAGAGTTTGGTGTGACAACTGGACGCCCACGCCGTTGCGGTTGGTATGACGCTCCGGTTGCACGGTACGCGAGCCGTGTTAATGGCCTGACAGACATTGTCTTGACGAAGCTCGACGTGCTCACGGGCCTTGAGCAGATTCCTGTGTGCGTGGCGTACGAGATCGACGGCAAGCGTGTCGAGGAAGTTCCAGCATCGCAGAGCGACTTCGCTAAGGCTACGCCGGTTTACGAATACGTGCCGGGGTGGAGCGAGGATATTACCTCGTGTACAAGTTTTGAGGAGCTTCCTCAGGCTGCGCGTGATTACGTGCATTACCTAGAGAAGGTGTCGCGTTGCCGTATTAGCTCGATTGGCGTTGGAGCTGATCGCGAGAAGACAATTATCGTGCGCGACTTGCTCGACTGATTCCACTCGACTGAATTCCGTATATAGGTGTGGGCGGCAGAGCTTCAGCTCTGCCGCCCACACCTATTGTGCTTCGTTACTGCTGCGGGTTGGTGCCTGGTTGTTGGCCGAAACCTTCCTGTTCAGGGGTGGCGTATCCCTGGGACTGCTGGCCGTAGCCCTGCTGCGCATCGAACTGCTGCGGGACCTGGTATCCAGGCTGCTGTGGAGCCGGGTATCCGGGCTGTTGGGGCGTTTGGTATCCCGGTCCCTGCGGAGCGGGCTGCGGGTAGTTTGGCTGAGCGTATCCTGCCTGCCCGTAGGCGTTTGGCACCTGCTGGGCGGGGTTCTGCTGGCCGAATGTGCCCGGGTAGGCGGGGGTGTTGTTCGCCTTCTTGCGCTTGGATGCGACGATGAGCACCGCTGCGGCAATGACGATGACCACGGCGATAACAATGATCCCAACGATGAGCATGGTGTTGGACTTTGAGGAAGAACCTGGCGTTGTCGCTGCCGAGCCAGAGCCATCCTTGAGACCTGTGACTGAGAAGCCCTGTGAGAATTGCTTGATGTCGCTGTAGGTGGCGGCGTTGCCCTCAATCTGTCCGCCGTTGGTCGCTTCGGTGATTTTCCCGGGCATCACGACGGTGAAGGTGAAATCGATAGCACCGATCATTTCCAGATCGTCGTCAGAAATGGAGCCAGTTGCGTCTTGTGTGACGTTGAGGGTGAAGGAATCCCCGTTATCGACGAGAACTTCACCATCGACGGCGTCGTCCGTGCTCATCGTGGCGCGGCAACCGAGCTTGCCGTCTTCGGAGATATCTTCGATGTTGGTCGTGAGGTTGCTGCCGAAATCGAGTTCGGAGTCGAACTCGGACATGAGCTGGTCGCATGTCATTGAGCCTGATGGCATGATGCCGTCTGTATCAACAACGTCGAGTGTGTAGGTCATTCCTCCGTCTGCCTTCACTTCGATAGTGTTGGCGAACTTACATGCCGACAGGAGAAGTGCCAGCGGAAGCAAGAGCGCGACGATGAGGCCCTTCCGCATTCTTGTGGTGCGTGTGGACATGTGTTTCCCTTCGGGTGTGGAGCTCGTGTTTCGGTGTGGCACACAAGCGGAGGGTGGCTCCCTCTCTGGCTTAACAGTAGCGGAGGTAGCTGGTCGTAACGGCAGATCTCCAACATTTTTAGGTGGAAGTTATAGACAAGTTGCTGGGTAGCGACGCACTGTTTAGCGGGCATTTACCGACAGGTAACTTTCGACGAATTCTCTCGGCTCTCCCGCTCGCCCATTGAGGATGTGTGGGGCCTTCCGGGAAAACGTGTGATTCGCGTGAATCTGGCAGTTATGGGAAGGGTGTGTGGCCAACATCGTCGCCAATCCTCGTGAAGTGTGAGATGACGCACGAGAGCTGGGTTAATTGGCACACAGGCTTGTGACCTGCAAAAACATCCATGTAAGCGCAAAAAATGTGACGTGTTTCGCGGTGGGCGAATGGTGTCTAGGACGAAGTTCGTGGCCACGTTCCCCTCTGGTCAGGGAGAATAGACCGTGTTCGTGATGCAGAGATTGCATCGCTTCACATCGCTCTCTCAGGAAGGAAACGCGATGACGTCCGACAAGACCTACACCGTAGAGGAAGTCCGCGCCGGTGCGCCGGCCGAGGCTCCCGATGCTCTCGTTGCTTGGGTTACCGAGCAGGCAAACCTTGCCAAGCCTGATTCGATCTACTGGGCTGATGGTTCCCAGGAAGAATGGGATCGTCTCACCACGCAGATGGTTGAGAGTGGCACTCTGACTCGCCTCAACCCGGAGAAGCGCCCGAACTGCTTCCTGGCTCGCTCGCTCCCCTCCGACGTGGCACGTGTTGAGTCGCGTACCTTCATCTGCTGTGAGAAGGAAGAGGATGCTGGCCCGACGAACCACTGGGCAGATCCTGCTGAAATGCGCGCCACCCTCAAGGAGAAGTTCGACGGCACGATGCGTGGTCGCACCATGTACGTTGTTCCGTTCTCGATGGGCCCGCTCGGTGGCCCGATCTCCCAGCTCGGCATCGAGCTCACTGACTCGGCTTACGTTGTTGTCAACATGCGCATCATGACCCGCATGGGTGCTGGTGCTCTCAAGCTCATCGGCGAAGGCAAGCCGTGGGTTCCGGCTCTCCATTCCGTTGGCTACCCGCTGCGCGATGCTGAGGGCAACGAGGTTCCCGATGTTGCTTGGCCGTGCAACGACGACAAGTACATCACTCACTTCCCCGAGACCAACGAGATCATCTCCTACGGTTCGGGTTACGGCGGCAATGCCCTCCTTGGAAAGAAGTGCTTCGCCCTGCGTATCGCTTCGACGATGGCTCGCCGCGACGGCTGGATGGCAGAGCACATGCTCATCCTCCGTCTTACCCAGGAGTCCACTGGCCGTCAGTTCCATGTCACGGCCGCTTTCCCGTCGGCATGTGGCAAGACGAACCTCGCAATGCTTCAGCCCACGATTCCCGGCTACAAGGTCGAGACCGTTGGCGACGACATCGCTTGGATGCGTCCGGGCCCCGATGGTCGCCTCTACGCCATCAACCCCGAGGCCGGATTCTTCGGCGTCGCACCGGGTACGGCATACAACACGAACCCGATGGCTATGGAGACCATGAAGGCCAACTCCATCTTCACCAACGTGGCTCTCACCGATGATGGCGATGTGTGGTGGGAAGGCATTGACGATCCGATGCCGGAGCACCTCATCGACTGGCACGGCCAGGACTTCACCCCGGCCGATGCTGCCGAGGGTAAGAAGGCTGCCCACCCGAACAGCCGCTTCACCGTTCCCGCTTCGCAGTGCCCGATCATCTGCGAGGATTGGGAAGCTCCTGCTGGTGTTCCGATCGATGCCATTCTCTTCGGTGGCCGCCGTGCAACGAACGTTCCGCTCGTTGCTGAGCAGTACGATCCGGCACACGGCGTGTTCATCGGTGCTTCGGTTGCTTCCGAGGTCACGGCTGCTGCTACGGACGTCAAGGCTGGCTCGCTCCGCCACGATCCATTCGCCATGCTTCCCTTCTGTGGCTACAACATGGCTGACTACTGGGGTCACTGGCTCGAGATGCAGGCTAAGCTTGGCGACAAGTTCCCGAAGGTTTACCAGGTCAACTGGTTCCGCAAGGACGAAGACGGCAAGTTCATGTGGCCGGGCTACGGCGACAACTCGCGCGTTCTCGATTGGATCGTCCGCCGCGCTGCTGGCGATGTCGAGGCAATCGACGGCGTCACGGGCCGCTACCCGAAGTTCGAGGACTTCAACCTCGATGGTCTTGACATCGACAAGGCTAAGTGGGACAAGCTCTTCGAGATCGATCCTGATGCATGGGCAGCAGAGATCGACGGCACCGAAGAGTACTTCGCACAGTTCGGTGACAAGCTTCCTGAGGCCATCACGGCCGAGCTCGGCAAGTTCCGCGAGCGTATCGCGGCTGCTAAGGCCTGAGCTTAGGGTTTAGCTCCACGGGGCCCGGCACAATGCCGGGCCCCGTTTCGTATATGCCTACATTTCGCCACATATCGCTCTTTCGTCGTTGTAACTCCCTTCACACAGTCCGAGATGTGGGTCTTTTATGTCCGGGATATGAGAGAATTACGGGGCTTTGGGCGCCCTCGTGCCGCAGTCGCCTAATCTTGTATCGTGAAGATTCTGCTTGTCGGGTCCGGTGGCCGCGAGCACGCAATTGCGCGTGCCTTGCATCGCGATCCCTCTGTTACAGACCTGTTCATCGCCCCTGGTAATCCGGGAATGGCGCAACTTGGCACAAACCTCGTCGTCAATGACATCCTTGACGGTGAAGAGCTCACGCAACTGGCTCGCAAGCATGGCGTGGATCTCGTCGTCGTCGGCCCGGAAGCGCCACTCGTCGCCGGCGTCGCAGACGATCTGCGCGCTGCAGGTTTCCCGGTATTTGGCCCGTCCTCGCAAGCCGCGCGTCTGGAAGGCTCCAAGGCGTTCGCTAAAGAAATCATGGCAAGCGCAGGCGTGCCCACCGCACTCGCCAACGTGTGTACGACGATGGAAGAAGTCGAATCTGCGCTCGATTCCTTTGGTGCGCCATACGTTGTGAAAGACGACGGCCTTGCAGCAGGAAAAGGCGTCGTCGTCACGGACGACCGCGGCCTAGCACTTGACCACGCGCGCGCGTGCCTAGATAAGGCAGATGGTGGCCAGGTGGTCATTGAGGAGTTCCTCGACGGCCCTGAAGTCTCTCTTTTCTGTATCTGCGATGGAAAGCGCGTTCTTCCGCTTCAACCAGCGCAGGATTTCAAGCGTGCATACGACGATAACGAGGGCCCAAACACGGGCGGCATGGGCTCGTATTCGCCTCTGCCGTGGATTCCGGAAGGCCTCGTCGATGAGGTTGTCGCGCGGGTGGCTCAGCCAGTTGTGGACGAGATGGCGCGCCGTGGCACCCCGTTTATTGGGTTGCTGTACTGCGGTCTTGCGCTGACGTCACGTGGTGTTCGAGTTGTCGAATTTAATGTGCGTTTTGGCGACCCAGAGACTCAGGTGGTGCTTCCGCTTTTGGAATCTCCTCTCGGTCAGGTGTTGCTTGCTGCAGCCCGTGGCGAGTTGCCGACGTCCGGCCTGTCGTGGTCGGGGCGCAGTGCCGTTGCGGTCATCCTCGCCTCGCGTGGTTATCCGGGTAAGGTTCGCGTCGGTGATCCGATCGCTGGTGTGGCCGAGGCTGAAAATACGCTCGGTGTCCACGTCATTCACGCGGGGACGAAGATGGAGGGCGACGAACTCGTCAGTGCTGGCGGGCGTGTACTTGCTGTTGTCGGTGAGGGCAACTCCGTCGCCGACGCCCGGGCGCGTGCCTATGAAGGTCTTGGCCATGTTGGTCTGGATGGATCCCATTTCCGTCGAGATATTGCAGCGCGCGCGTAGCGGTGCGGGGCTTGCAGATACGAGCCTGTTGTTTCTGAAGTAATCGATACAAGTGACAGAAGGAAGAATGTCTCAAGACTTGCAGCCGAATTTGTCCGATTGGACTCACGTCTACTCGGGCAAAGTTCGCGACGTATATGTGCCTGCTTCGGCCGATAATCACAGCGGTTCGGATACGTATCTCATTGTTGCGTCGGACCGCATTAGCGCATTCGATTACGTTCTTCCCACGCAGATTCCCGACAAGGGTGCCATTCTCACGCAGCTTTCCCTGTGGTGGTTCGAGCAACTTGGCGACGTGGTGCCGCATCACGTCATTTCCACAGATGTTCCGAGCGAAGTGGCGGGTAGGGCAATGATTGCTCGCCGCCTCAACATGTTCCCTATCGAATGTGTTGTCCGCGGCTACCTCACTGGTTCCGGAATGGCGGAATATAAGCAGAGTGGTTCTGTGTGCGGCGTTGAGCTGCCTGAGGGTCTCACTGAGGCGAGCCGGCTTGGTTTCCCGATCTTTACGCCTGCGGCCAAGGCGAAGGTGGGGGAGCACGATGAGAATATTTCCTTCGATCAGGCTACTGAGCGAGTAGGTGCTGTCGCGCACGAGCTGCGTTCGAAGTCTATTCTGCTTTACCAGCGGGCACACGAGATTGCCCTTAAGCGCGGCATCATTATTGCTGATACGAAGTTTGAGTTTGGCAAGTCTGTGGACGCGGGTGGCAGTGGCATTGTCTTGGGCGACGAAGTCCTTACCCCCGATTCGTCGCGTTTCTGGTACGCCGACGGCTATGAGCCTGGAAAGGTGCAGCCTTCGCTCGACAAGCAGTTCGTCCGCGACTGGTTGATGTCGCCGGAGTCTGGGTGGGATCGGGCGTCGGGGGATGTTCCCCCGGAGCTTCCGGAGGATGTTGTGGCGAAGACTCGCGATCGTTACATCGAAGCGTATGAGACGTTGACGGGGCGTCGCTGGCAGTAGAGCTCAGAGGTTACAGCGACGAACGTCCGGGCGAGTAGATGTAGTGGTGGCGTGTCCTGCTGTCGTCGTGATCTGTTTCGCATGGCTGGACTCGCCACCACATGCCTGTTGTTCATAAAATGGACGGTGGATGCAGACAATGTATCCACATAACGAGACGAGGAGGAGCGTCGTGGGACGCATCATTGTTGAGGTCATGCCCAAACCCGAGATTCTTGACCCCCAGGGGAAGGCTGTCAAAGGTGCGTTCCCCCGCCAGGGAATTGATCGATTTACCGATGTTCGCCAGGGCAAGCGTTTTGAATTGACTATTGAAGGCCCAGTGACGGACGATGCTCTTGCAGACGCCCGCAAGGTCGCGGATACGGTGCTCTCCAACCCAATCATTGAAGATGTCGTCGCTGTGTACGACGCAGAGGGGTCCAAATGAGAATTGGCGTTGTCACGTTCCCCGGAACACTTGACGATCACGATGCCGCTCGCGCTGTCCGTCTAGCTGGAGGTGAGGCAGTATCGCTCTGGCACGCGTCGGATGATATTCGCGGAGTAGACGCGGTCATTCTTCCCGGTGGATTCTCCTACGGCGACTACCTGCGCTGCGGGGCTATCGCTGCGCTCGCGCCAGTCATGCGGACCGTCGTCGATCGCGCCAACCAGGGGATGCCCGTCCTGGGTATCTGCAACGGATTCCAGATCCTCTGCGAATCGCATCTTCTTCCCGGCGCGCTCATTAGGAACAATCATCAGCGTTTCATTTGCCGAGAGCAGAAGCTCATTGTTGAAAATACCAACACGGCGTGGACGCGTGATTTTCAGCAGGGGCAAGAAATTCTTATTCCCCTCAAGAATGGTGAGGGAAACTTCCAGGCGGATGCTGAGACGATCGCCCAACTCGAAGGCGAAGGTCGGGTTGTCTTCCGCTACGAAGAATTCAATCCCAACGGCTCAGTGAATGCCATTGCTGGTATCACGAACGAGGCCGGCAACGTCGTCGGCCTCATGCCTCACCCCGAGCATGCCGTGGAGTCAGGATTTGGAACAGCTGGCGCTGACGGGCAACGCACCGGCACCGACGGTTTGCGATTCTTCACCTCCGTTCTCGGCGCTCTCGTCGCCTAAGCCTTAGAAGGAGTAGTAATTTCATGGCGAACGAAGCACAGGCTTACGACACCATCGACGACGCCCTCGCCACCCCTGATCGTGAGATGCCGTGGGCGGAACTTGGCTTGAAGAAAGAGGAGTACGAGAAGATCTGCTCGCTCCTTGGCCGGCGGCCAACAAATGCCGAGCTCGCAATGTACTCGGTGATGTGGTCAGAGCACTGCTCATACAAGTCATCTAAGAAACATTTGTCCGAGCAGTTCGGGAAAAAGACCACTGAGGCCATGCGTGAGCATCTTCTCGTCGGCATGGGACAAAACGCTGGAGTCGTTGATATCGGCGACGGTTGGGCGGTCACCTTCAAGGTTGAATCGCATAACCATCCAAGTTTCGTCGAGCCGTACCAGGGTGCCGCGACGGGTGTCGGCGGAATCGTCCGCGACATCATCTCGATGGGTGCCCGCCCGGTGGCTGTTATGGATCAGCTCCGCTTTGGAGCCGTAGACAACCCGGATACCGCTCGTGTTGTTCACGGTGTCGTTGCGGGTGTTGGTGGATACGGCAACTGCCTCGGCCTACCTAACATTGGCGGCGAAACTGAATTTGATCCCTCTTACCAGGGAAATCCGCTCGTTAATGCCCTCTGCATCGGCGTTCTCCGTCACGACGATATTCACCTTGCTAACGCTGAGGGAGTCGGGAACAAGGTCGTGCTCTTCGGCGCGCGCACTGGTGGCGACGGCATCGGCGGAGCTTCGATTTTGGCTTCGGAAACCTTCGAGGAAGGGATGCCTGCGAAGCGTCCGTCTGTCCAGGTGGGTGACCCCTTCATGGAGAAGGTCCTCATCGAATGCTGCCTCGAACTGTTCCAGGCTGGCGTTGTCGAGGCTATCCAGGATCTTGGGGCTGCGGGAATTTCGTGTGCGACGAGCGAGCTTGCCGCCAACGGTGGTTCGGGCATGAAGGTTGATCTTGAGAAGGTTCTCCTTCGTGATCCGACGCTCACGGCCGGCGAAATTCTCATGAGTGAATCCCAAGAGCGCATGATGGCTGTTGTCACGCCGGAAAAGCTCGACGAATTCCTCGCGATTACTGCGAAGTGGGACGTTGAGACCGCTGTCATCGGTGAGGTGACGGGCGATGGACGTCTTGTCATCGATCACTATGGGCATCGCATCGTTGATGTTGATCCTTCCACGGTTGCTGTTGATGGCCCCGTGTACGATCGCCCCTATGCGCGCCCGGCATGGCAGGACGAGCTTCAAGCCGATACCTCCGCCAAGCTCGAACGCCCAGCTACCGTCGATGAGCTACGCGAGCAGATCCTCAAGGTGCTCGGTGATGTCAATCAGTCGGGCAAGGGCTGGGTAACGGATCAATACGATCGCTTCGTTCGTGGAAACACGGCGCTTTCCCAGCCTGACGACGCAGGCGTGATCCGCGTCGACGAGTCCACAGGGCGCGGAGTCGCCGTTTCGACTGATGCGAATGGCTGGTTCACAAAGCTAGATCCGTATGCTGGTGCGCAGCAGGCGCTCGCTGAGTCGTATCGCAATGTGTGCACCGTGGGCGCCACGCCGCTCGCGATCACTGACTGCCTTAACTTCGGCAATCCGGAGGATCCGGACGCGATGTGGCAGCTCGTCACGGCAATGACAGGCTTGGCTGACGCTTGCCAGACGATGGGTGTACCTGTCACGGGTGGCAACGTGTCGCTCTACAACTCGTCAGGCACGGTCAAGGGCACGCCGACATCGTCGATTAACCCGACGCCAGTTGTTGGTGTTCTCGGTGTCATGGACGACGTGACGAAGGCGGCTCCGTCTGGATTTACCGGCGAGGGGCAAGCGATTGTTCTCCTCGGAGGAACGGGCAACGAATTCGACGGCTCAGCGTGGGCACGGATCGTTCACGATCATCTTGGTGGCCTGCCGCCCAAGGTTGATCTTGAGGCTGAGATGGCACTCGGTCGGGTTCTTCTTGCGCTTCACGGAGCGTCGGAGAAGATCATCGAGTCGGCTCACGACGTCTCGAATGGTGGCCTTATTCAGACGCTTGCTGATATGTCGATCAATAGCAAGATTGGGGCGACGATCGATCTTACGGAGCTGTGCAGCCGAGATGGCGTGGAGTCCTTCGCTGCTCTGCTCTCGGAGTCTCAAGCGCGAGCAGTCATTACGGTGCCGGAGCAGTATCTTCCGGCTGTTGCCGCCGCAGCACAAGCTGAGGATGTTCCTTTCGTTCGCCTCGGCACGACGGGCGGAGAGCTGCTTGCTATTACTCTCTCAGAGGTTGGAGGTTGGGCTGGTTCTGAGACGCTCACCTTCGATGTTGCGGAGATTGCACGTCAGTCGGATTCGACGCTTCGGGAGATTTTCGGCTGAGTAGCTGTTATTTCCCTGTCGTGGGGCTCGGGCGCCTTGTGCGCCCGAGCCCCGTTGTCTTATCGCCTGTCTCACGGTGTGATGTCCGATTCCCATAGTTCGTCGAGGGTGGAATTCGTCGCAAAAATCAAGGGAGAATCCTTGACTAATGCTTGCGATTTGCAGAATTGTCGACGAAGGAATCGCGACATTTCGCCGAAAAACCCACGCGAGTGTGAGGGTGCGTTCCCGTGCTCGTCGGTGTTCATAAAATGGAACACCTATTGACACGGTGCTTTCACATGGCAAGATACAAGCCAGAAAAGGCCGATCTGACCTACAAAGCTGACGTTCAAATAATGAGACACCGTCGGTGCTCGCTGTAGTGAAACGTCATAACGCGATAGAGGGAGTACACCCATGGATCAGCGAATCGAAAGCGTATATGAATCGGTAGTTGCGCGTAACCCCGTGGAACCAGAGTTCCTCCAGGCCGTGCGTGAGGTCTTGGAATCGTTGGAGCCGGTGCTCAAGGCTCGGCCCGAGTACGCCGATGCGGCGATTCTCGAGCGCATCGTGGAGCCAGAGCGCCAGATCATCTTCCGCGTGCCCTGGGTAGATGACGCCGGGCGGGTTCAGGTCAATCGAGGTTTCCGTGTGCAGTTCAACTCGGCGCTCGGACCGTACAAGGGGGGCTTGCGTTTCCACCCATCGGTCAACCTCGGCATCATCAAGTTCCTCGGTTTCGAGCAGATCTTCAAGAATGCGCTCACGAGCCAGCAGATTGGTGGCGGCAAGGGCGGCTCTGACTTCGATCCTCACGGCAAGTCTGATCTTGAAGTGATGCGTTTCTGCCAGTCGTTTATGACTGAACTCTCTCGCCACATTGGCCCGAATACGGACGTCCCGGCAGGAGACATCGGCGTGGGCGGCCGCGAGATCGGCTACCTCTTCGGGCAGTACAAGCGCCTACGCAACAGCTTCGATGCCGGTGTCCTCACTGGAAAGTCTCTCGGATGGGGCGGCTCGCTTGCTCGCCCAGAGGCAACTGGTTACGGCACAGTGATGTTCGCTCAGTCGATGCTCGCAACAAAGGGTGAATCTTTCGAGGGAAAGACAGTCATCGTCTCGGGCTCGGGTAACGTGGCGACTTTCGCCATCCAGCGCGCACAGTCCCTTGGAGCGAAGGTCGTCTCGTGCTCTGATTCTTCGGGTGCCGTGTACGATCCTGCTGGCATCGATCTTGATCTTCTCCGTCAGATCAAGGAAGTTCAGCGTGGTCGTGTGGCTGATTACGTAGCCCATCGCCCCAGTGCAGAATTCCGGTCTGGGCAGCGTGTGTGGTCGATTCCAGCGGATATCGCCCTTCCGTGTGCAACGCAGAACGAGATCAGTGATAACGATGCCTCCGCAATGGTCGGCAACGGTGTCAAGCTCGTTGCTGAGGGCGCGAATATGCCCTCGACGCCGGAGGCAATCGAGGTCTTCGAGAAGGCTGGCGTTATGTTTGCTCCGGGCAAGGCGGCGAACGCCGGTGGCGTTGCGACGTCGGCTCTGGAGATGCAGCAGAACTCGGCCCGTCAGCAGTGGGATTTCGACACGGTCTGCGGCAAGCTCGAAGATATAATGGCCAACATTCATCAGACCTGCCTTGAAGCCGCTGAAGAATTTGGCCGCCCAGGCGACTACGTGCTCGGTGCAAATGCAGCGGGATTCCGTAAGGTGGCCGACGCCATGCTTGAGCAAGGTATCTGCTAAAGAACCGTGAGGTAGAACGTTTGCACGCTTTCGTCGAACGAATTGAGAGCGACGACGGCGTGAACAACAAGTGAATACTTCTTTGTCACAGAGAAGGGCGGGAATTGGTTTTTGGCCAGTTTCCGCCCTTTTCCGATACAGGGAAGAATGGAAACGTGTAGCGCGATCGTACGATGACCGATAGAGTGAAGTGGTCCACTCCTTAAAACAGAAGGAACAATGATGTCCGACGCATCACGTCGCGCTGGTCGTTCGGTTGGGGCTGCAGCAGCTCTTGCTCTTGGACTGACTGGCTTTGCCGCGCTTCCTGCGAGCGCGGCGGGTGACGACACCGTCACCATCGATATCGCAGCTATTTCTGATTTCCACGGCCATATTGAAAATGCGGCAGCGGTTTCCGCTTACGTTAAGGCTCTCAAGGCAGAGAACCCCAACACTATTTTCGCTGCTAACGGCGATCTTGTGGGTGGCTCCGCTTTCGTTTCTGCAATCCAGAACGACGAACCGACGATCGAAATTCTCAACAAGATGGGTCTTCAGGTTTCCTCCACGGGTAACCACGAGTACGACAAGGGCTACTCGGACCTCGTCAACCGAATCAACACGAAGGCATCGTGGCCGTACCTCGTCTCCAACATCGGTACGGCTGACCTTGCGAAGTCTGAGGTTATTACCACCGATTCTGGCGTCAAGGTCGGTTTCGTCGGTGCTGTCACCGACGCGCTTCCCACGCTCGTGTCACCAGACGGTATCGCGGGGCTGAATGTGACCGACCCGGTTGCGGCAGTGAACGCCCAGGCGGCGCTCCTCAAGGACGGCGACGAATCCAACGGCGAAGCAGATATCGTCGTTGCTCTTATCCACGAAACTGCCGGCATCTCCAAGAACGTTGATTCCAACGTCGATGCCGTTGTTGCAGGACACACGCACCATCAGGAGCAAGTGACCACGGCTGCTGGCGGCGCTGTTGTCGAGCCGGGTGATTTCGGTAAGGCAATCGGCCAAATCACGTTGACCTACGACAAGGCAACGAAGAAGGCCACATCGGTGTCGAAGATTGCGGATCTGACTGCTGACACTGCGGCGAAGGACCCGGAGATCACTCCACTGTACGAAGCTGCGCAGGCTAAGGCTAGTGAGCTTGGCGCCGGTACTGCCGGAACGATCGTCGGCGGCGCCGATCGCGCAACCAACGGTGAAGGAACGGGACGCGGTGCAAATCGCGGTTCGGAGATGACGGCCGCTAACCTCATCGCCCAGTCCTTCTACGAGTACTCGCAAGGCATGGCGGCGAAAGCTGACTTCGGCATCATGAATCCGGGTGGCGTGCGTGCCGATATCGACGCAGATGGCGACGGCACAATCACGCTTCAGGAATCTTTCACTGCGCAGCCATTTGGTAACTCATATGGCATCATTGATCTCACGCCGGCTCAGATCTACACGCTGTTCGAGCAGCAGTGGGCAGATAAGTCCACGCAGGAATCGCGTCCGATGCTTCAGCTTGGCATTTCCGATTCGGTGTTCTACACCTACGATGCTTCGGCGCCATTCGGCAGCCATATCAAGCAGGTCTTCGTCAACGGTACACTGCTTGATCGCACCGACACTACGAGAACTTATACAATCGCTTCGAACGCCTTCCTCCTTGCCGGTGGAGATGGTTTCAACGTCTTCAAGCAGGGAATGGGTTACCAGGATACGGGCATCATTGATAACGAAGTATTCAATGCCTTCCTCAAGTCAAACCCGAACTACGTTGTGGACTACTCGCAGCGCAACATTGCGATCACTGGCGAGGATGCCCTCAAGGCTGGCGAGACGTCCGAGATCTCTCTTGCGTCCCTCTCGATGACCTACGCAACGGAGAAGCAGCCGCTGCCCACCATTGTCACGCTTAAGCTCGATGGTGTGGAGATCGGCACGGCGGATATCGATAACACGGTGACCCCGAATCTCAACGAGACGGGCCAGGCCAAGGTTTCTGTCACTGTTCCGGCTGATACCTACAAGGGCATGCACAGCCTGACGATCGTTGCAGGCCCGACCGAGGTAACGATTCCTGTTGAGGTGGACGGCCCGATTGCTCCTGAGCCTACCGACCCGACCGACCCGGCTGAACCGCCGGTGGTCGAACCGACAGACCAGCCTTCGGATCAGCCGTCGCAGGCTGCCGACAAGCCGGTTAAGAAGGTGAAGAAGGGTAAGCTCGCATACACGGGTGCTAACGCCACGTACTTCGCGGCGGCTGGCATCGCCCTCCTCGTCATTGGAGGACTCGTCTTCATTATTCGCAAGCGTCGTGAAGACTGATAAACCTGCATAGTTGAGGAGGCTCCCTGCCGCGCGGTGGGGAGCCTCCTCTGTTTTAGAATGAGTGGCGTGGCACGAAAGATTGACGTCGATACTGGTATGCGTTTGCTGGCGGCTGCTCGTAGCGAGCGTGAATTGACGAAGGTTGAACTTCGCACGGCTTCGCGTTTCGCCCTTGAGGAGTTCGCAGAGCGTCACCCCGGTCATAGCGTCGAAATTCGTGTGCCGTTCGCCGGGGCAGTGCAGGCAATCGAAGGGCCGGCCCATCGTCGTGGCACACCGCCGAATGTTGTCGAGCTATCAGCAGTGACGTGGGTGTCGCTCGCGGCCGGAGCGATGACGTGGGAAGATGCACTCCGAGGTGGCCTTGTCGATGCCTCGGGCATCCGTGCAGACCTTCATCCGTACCTTCCGCTGTTCTCTGAAGCTGCGCTAGAACGCTGGCGTTAGCGGGCCGCTCGCCGTGATACCCCACACAACAACCATGTTGTCCCACATTGCGGACGTTCCGGGGCGATTTTCTGGCCAAAATGTGAGAGCATGGCTAGGTGAATGGTGATGGTCGACTGACCGCTGAATTGTTCCCTGAAGAAAAGCCGCAGGATGAGTGCGGCGTATTTGGCATATACGCGCCAGGTGAGGAAATTGCCCAGCTCGCGTACTACGGCCTTTATGCGCTCCAACATCGAGGCCAAGAAGCCGCGGGAATCGCGGTATCTGATAACAAGACGATTCTTGTCTACAAGGATCTTGGTCTCGTTTCGCAGGTGTTTAACGATCAAAGTCTTGCTTCGCTGCGAGGCAACCTTGGCCTGGGGCACGTGCGGTACGCGACCACAGGCGTCTCGGTGTGGGAGAATGCCCAGCCGATGCTTGCGCCGACGGAGTATGGCACGGTAGCGCTTGCACACAACGGGAACCTTACGAACACGGCGGAGCTCATGGCGTATGTCCGTGAGAAGTCTGGTGAGGATCTGCGAGGCGAACTGGGCCGCGGAAGTTCCACTGATACCGCTGTTATGACGGCGCTTCTCGGTATGGAAAAAGATGCCGAGGATCTCGAAGGCGCAGCTAAGCGAGTGTTCCCCATGCTCGAAGGTGCGTTCTCAGTTGCTTTCATCGACGAAAATACGCTTTACGCTGCACGTGACCGCCACGGTTTCCGCCCGCTTGTCCTTGGCAAACTCGGTCAGGGGTGGGTTGTCGCCTCCGAGACGGCGGCGCTCGATATCATTGGCGCGACCTTCGAGCGCGAAGTTCGTCCGGGCGAAATGCTTGTTATTAACGACGAAGGTGTGCGTTCGTTTATGTGGGCACAACCCGAACTGGCCGGATGTATCTTTGAGTACGTCTACCTCGCACGCCCGGATACGACGATCGCAGGCCGGTCGATTAATTCCTCTCGCCTTGAGATGGGGCGCGCATTGGCTCGCGAGTATCCCGTTGATGCTGATCTCGTCATTGCCACACCTGATTCTGGTACTCCTGCAGCAATTGGCTATGCCCAAGAATCGGGAATTCCTTATGGCCAGGGGCTCGTCAAGAATGCATACGTGGGGCGTACGTTTATTCAGCCAACTCAGCTTTCCCGGCAGCGGGGAATTCGTCTCAAGCTCAACCCTTTGCGTGAAGTGATTGAAGGGCGCAGGCTCGTCGTCGTCGATGATTCCATCGTTCGTGGAAATACGCAGCGAGCGCTCGTGAAGATGTTACGCGAAGCTGGGGCTGCGGAGGTTCATATCCGAATTTCCTCCCCGCCGGTGCGTTGGCCATGTTTCTTCGGGATCGACTTCGCCACTCGCCGCGAGCTTATTGCGAACGGCATGGCGATCGACGAGATTTGTCAATCGCTCGGTGCCGATAGCCTCGGTTATATCAGCCTCGAAGGAATGGTTGAGGCGACGGGGCAGCCGCAGGGTAGTTTGTGTACAGCATGCTTCACGGGGATCTATCCTGTGGATGTCACTAGCGCGGCCACGCTCAGTGGCTCCGATCTCTTGGAGGTTTTGTGAACGAGAACCGCAATGCGTACGCCGTCGCTGGCGTCGATACGGCAGCGGGTGACCGCGCTGTTGAACTCATGAAGGCGGCTGTGGCTCGGACGATGAACTCGTCAGTGTTCGGCGGTGTGGGCGGCTTTGCTGGCATGGTTGATGTGAGCGCCCTCAAGGAGTACAAGCGGCCACTTCTCGCCACGTCCACCGATGGTGTGGGGACGAAGATTGCGATTGCTCAGGCTCTCGACGTTCACGACACGATCGGCCAGGACCTCGTGGCGATGGTTGTAGACGACATCGTCGTTGTTGGTGCCAAGCCGCTTCTCATGACGGATTACATCGCGTGTGGTCATGTGGTGCCTGAACGGATTGCAGATATCGTACGCGGTGTGGCGGAGGCGTGTGCATCGGTTGATGTTCCTCTCTTGGGAGGGGAGACGGCTGAGCATCCTGGCCTTATGGCTCCCGATGATTACGACGTTGCGGGTGCGGCTACGGGCGTTGTTGAGGCCGACGAGGTTCTGGGTGCTGAGCGTGTGCGCGGCGGCGACGTCCTCATCGCTATGGCTTCGTCGGGTCTGCACTCCAATGGTTACTCGCTCGTGCGGCATATCGTCTCCGAATCGGGCTGGGGGCTTGATCGAGAGGTGCCTGAATGTGGGCGCACGCTCGGGGAGGAGCTTCTCGAACCGACGCGGCTCTATACGAATGTGTGTCTTGACGCCGCACCTTTTGTTCACGCCTACTCCCATGTGACGGGTGGAGGTTTGGCTGCGAATCTGGCTCGCGTGTTGCCTGCGGGATTGACTGCGCGTATTGATCGTGCTGGCCTCGATATTCTTCCGATTTTCCGTGTCCTTCAGGGTGTGAGTGGAATTTCCTGGGAGGATCTTGAGGATACCTTCAATCTCGGTGTGGGAATGGTTGCTGTTGCTCCGGAATCATCGGTGGATTCGGTTCTTGCTGCCTGCGCGAAAGAGGGGATTGCTGCGAAGATTATCGGCGATGTCGTTGCGAGTGACGAAGCCGAGGCGGCATCGGCGGATGGTTCTCGCGAGGCTACGCGCCTTGTCAGCGGAACGAAGGGCGTTACAGCGGGTGCGGTGCTGATGAGTGGCGATTATTCGCTGTAGCCCTTTTAAGGGCGACGAGGTACGGGCTGCGATTATCGTGGCCCGTTTCTCTTTATTGGCGAATTGCGGCCGAAAGTCCTATGTTTTCTGCAAGGTTTTTCAGAATTCTTGACATTTTTATCCAATTCCTGAAAGGTGGATGTATTCACACAGTCGTGAATATGGCTCTTTCAAAGGAGATTGAGTATGTCGGAACTCGTCATTGGCATTGATATCGGCACGGGATCAACAAAGGGTGTTCTCGCTGATACGCAAGGCAACGTCCTCTATAGCGAGGTTGTTCGCCACGAAACATCATTCCCGAAGCCAGGATGGGCGGAACACGATCCGGATGAAGTCTGGTGGCAGGATGTTATTGAAATCTGCCGCCGCCTCGCCACCCGGGCTAAAGGCGACGTCGCTGGCCTGTGTATCTCGGGAATTGGCCCGGTATTTCTTGCGGCGGACGAACGCGGAACTGCGCTACGTCCGGCAATTCTTTATGGAGTCGATACTCGTTCAGCCGACGAAATTGATGAACTGACAGCTCGCTATGGCGAAGAGAAAGTTCTCGACGTATGTGGCAATGGCATGACCTCACAGTCGGTCGGTCCGAAGATCGAATGGGTCAAGCGTCATGAGCCCGAAGTCTGGGCAAAGACTCGTCGCTTCCTCATGGCACACACGTACTGTGTCTTCCATTTGACTGGCGAGTACGTCCTCGACCACCTTGCTGCCTCGATGTGCGAGCCGCTCTACTCACCATTCACAAATGATTGGGTCGATGAGTGGGTTGAGGACATCTGCGGTGATCTGCCGATGCCGCGCCTCATGTGGTCGAATGAGGTCGCCGGCCGCATTACCGATAATGCTGCACGCATCACAGGGCTCAAGCCTGGCACACCAGTGGCTGTAGGTTCGGTTGACGCCTTCGTCGAGGCACTCTCGGTCGGAGTAAGCCAACCCGGTCAGGTCATGCTTATGTACGGCTCGACGATGGTTGCAGTTCAGATCTCCGACCAGGCGCTGCGCGGGCCTTCCCTCTGGTCATGTGCTGGTCTGCTTGAGGGAACATCCAACCTCTCGGGTGGTATGTCGACGACTGGATCGCTGACGACCTGGGTGGCCGACCTGACGGGGAAGAGCTATGACGAGCTGTCAAAGCTCGCCGCAGCCAGCAACCCGGGCTCCAATGGCCTCATCATGTTGCCGTACTTCTCAGGCGAACGTACGCCTATTGCCGATCCGAAGGCCCGGGGATTGTTGGCCGGCCTCAACCTCACCCATTCGCATGGCGATCTCTATCGCTCCGCGTTGGAAGCCACAGGATTCGGTTCGCGCCACCTCCTTGAAACAATCCATAAGTGCGGCGGTTCGGCGAGTGAATACTGGGCTGTCGGCGGTGGAACTACGGGAGGCCTGTGGCCACAGATCATGTCGGACATCATCGGGATTAAGCAGTACATTCCGAAGGTGACGATCGGCGCATCGTACGGCGACGCCCTCCTCGCAGCGCAGGCCGCAGGATGTGTGGATACGAACACGAACTGGAATGAGGCGGTGCGCGAGGTCATTCCAAATCCGGAGACAACGGAGCTTTACAACGAGATGTTCCAGATCTATCTGGATCTCTACCCGGCTACAGCCGACATGAGCCACAAGCTCTCCGACATCCAGGCGAGATAACACACAACACCACCCTGCCTGTGGCGGCGCTTCACCGAGGGCGCTGCTGCCCAATCATCCTCCGGGATGGGAAGAAGCGCCGCCACGGCAGGAATATTTCATACGATCCGAGGACATGATGAAGGCTGCAGTATTTGACGGGCCGGGAAAACTAGAACTACGAGAAATCGACACACCTCATGCGAGAGCTGGTGAACTCGTCCTCAAGGTGGGAGCCAATACGCTCTGCGGCACCGACGGACGCATCCTGCGTGGTGAGAAGACAGCGGGCATCGATATTGGTGTGGTGCTTGGCCATGAAATATCGGGCTATGTGACAGAAATAGGAAGTGGTGTTGACGGCTTCGCCGAGGGCGACCTCGTCGCCATTAATCCAACGGTGCCGTGCCTGCGCTGTTACTACTGCAAGGCGGGACTCGATCATCTCTGCGAACATACGGAGCTTTTTGGCTACGCAATAAATGGCGGTTTAGCCGAATATATCCGAATTCCCGCTCAAGCTATGGAACGCGGAGGAGTTTATCGTGCTCCTGCACACGTGAGCGCAGTCGAGGCAGCGCTCTCTGAGCCTACAGGCTGCGTGCTTAACGGAGCGTCGAATTACAAGCCCCAGCCCGGGGATACTGTCGTGATTATTGGCGCTGGCCCGATCGGTATGCTCCACACGCAAGTAAACAAGCTGTACGGGGCGTCTCAGATCATCGTCTCGGACCTGTCTGAATCTCGCCTGGCCATGGCGAAGAAGCTCGGTGCGACCCATACCGTCAATGCGGGCGAGGCTAACCTCAAGGAGTTTGTCTTCGACCACACCGAAGGTCGCGGTGCCGACGTTGCCGTCCTGTGTATCGGCGCAAACGCGCTCGTGCAGCAGGGATTTGAGGTTGTGCGAAAGCGAGGGCACGTTAATGCCTTCGCAGGCTTCCCCAAGGGTGGATCGTCCAGTATCGACCCCAATCTCATCCATTACCGGGAGCTGGAGGTCACCGGCGCTTCGAATGCCAACAGGGCCTCACAAGAAAAGGCGCTGCGCCTCATCGGAGAGGGGAAGATCGACGTCAAGGCGCTTCATACCGACACGTACAAGCTCGACGATGTTGTTGAGGCGATTGAGTATGCAGCAAGTGGCAAGGGCGTGAAGGTCGCGGTCGTGCCCGAATAACGGCGTCGGTCCTGTGGGCAAGCCCGTTCAACGGGCCCGCATAAGATTCGCATAAAAGGAAAGGGAGGAAGCCACAGGGCTTCCTCCCTTTCTCGTCTTGAGGTCAGCGCGACGAACGCGACCGAGGCTGGACATCATCCCAGTCATCAATTGCCGGAGGTACCTCGTAGTAGTCATCGTCCTCGTCGTCAGAACGTTGGCTCGCCTTGAGCTCACGTTCCAGCGCCGCGTAGTCCGTGTCCGGAGTGAAATACTTGAGATCTCGGGCTACTTTCCGCTGCTTAGCCTTCTGACGGCCGCGCCCCATGGCTCGACCCCCTTCATCTCATCGTGGGGAAGTCAAAGGCGTCCCCATGGGCAATATCTATACGTTGCACTACAATACCGCTTACTCATGCTGAGACGCTACGCGCACCACCATGAGACGGGCAACAGGGCTAGGATACCGTATCTTGAGATCTCTCTACGGGGCGTTTCGCCTGACGGGAAACTGGCTCACCGAAATAACTACGCCAAAGAAGAAAACAATGGTATTTCACCCGCGTCTTTGTGGAGAATAAACGATCGGCATTACTCGTTCTCTCGTTGCGAGGGCGCGCCGCCGTGCGCGTGAGTACATTAGGTGTAACGGCAGTGCGAGACGAGAACTCACCACTCGTGCGTCTGTGATCATTCGCGACGACTCGCGCAACGCGTCGTTACTGGAGGTAAACATGAAGGTATCCGTTCTCAACCTAGTTCCGCTTCGCGACGGACAGAACTACCGTCAAGCAATGGAATCGATGGTGCGACTCGCGCAGCGCGTCGAAAGCTACGGCTATGAGCGCTATTGGATCGCCGAACATCACAACGCGCCAACGCTCGCCAGCTCGTCGACCCAACTTCTCATTGAACATACGCTCGCCAACACAAATACGATCCGAGTTGGTGCCGGCGGAGTGATGCTCCCGAACCACAGCCCGTACATCGTCGCCGAGCAATACGGAACACTGGAAACGCTCTACCCTGGGCGCGTCGATCTCGGGCTTGGGCGCGCACCTGGAACCGACCAGAAGACAGCGCGTGCGCTGCGCCGCAATGTTATGGGTAGGGAATTTGACTTCCCGGAGGAAGTCGACGAACTACGCGGATACTTTGCCGGAACTAGCACAGTGAAGGCATATCCGGCAGACGGCCTCAACGTACCCATCTACATCCTCGGGTCAAGCACCGACAGCGCCCATCTTGCCGCAAGGCTCGGGCTCCCATACTCATTCGCGTCGCATTTCGCTCCGGCAATGATGGAGGAAGCAGTCGCGATATACCGCCGCGAATTCCGCCCATCGAGCGTGCTCAACGAGCCATACGTCATTCTTGGTGCCAATGTTGTTGCGGCCGACACTGACAAGGAAGCGGAACGTCTCCTCACAACTCAGGTGGCGATGTTCCTTGGTATTGTCACGGGCTCGCGTTCACCGATGGGGCCGCCAGTGGCAAGTCTCGACGAACTCTGGAATCAGCATGCACTTGCGCGAGAGGTTCCCCATTTCGGACCTGTCCGTTTTGATCCTCATACGCTTATTGGCCGCGAGCGCCAGGTGGTTGCCCAAATGTCGGAAGTAACCCTCAGTGGAAGTGCAGCAACGGTTCGTCAGCAGCTCGACGAGCTGCGAGCCCGAGTGGACATTGATGAAGTGATCGCCGTGAGCTACATCTACGACGAAGACGCGCAGGCTCGCTCGTACGAGATTTTTGCTGAGGTTGCGCACGATCTCCCGTAGCCGGCGCGTCCGCAAGCTCTGACGCGTGAGGTAAAAAGTGGGGGCGGCAGGTATGTTCCTGCCGCCCCCACATTCGTGAGTATTACTTCTTCTTGCGGAAGAAAAGAACCTTGAGGGCGAGCGCTGCACCGAGCGCTGCGCCGCCGAGGATAGCGATGGAGCGCTTATCGCCGCTCTTAGCTTCTTCAACGGTGTACTGGGCTTTTTCGCGCAGATCCGCCGCCACGCCTGAGGCTACATACATGGCATCTTGTGCTTTATCTTGTGCGACTTCGGCGAAGCCCGCCACCTTGTCGCGGGCTTGATCGGCAGCATCCTTGGCCAGAGTCTTGGGATCGAGGCGGCTGGCAAGCTCATTAACGGTGGCAGCCATTTCCTCACGGGTGCGCTTGAGATCAACCTCGATCTGCTCGGCGGAACGAATCTTACTTTCGTCGATTGGAGCGCTCACTTGTCCAGTCCTTTCTTAATCGCCTCGACGTCTTTCTCTAAGCCGCCCTTGGGATCAACGACGTGTTTCTTCGACGCCTTAATCTGCAGGAGACCGATGAGGACGAGGATAAGTGTGAGAGCGAGAAGAATTCCCGCAACAGTGAGGAAAGCCCCCCACCACGGCATGATGAGAGCAAATGCGGCGACAGCTCCAAACAAACACAAGGTGAAAGCGAAGACAGCGAGTACACCGCCAACAGCAATAAGTGCTCCGCCGACACCAATGTTTGTGAGCTTAGCCTTGAGATTGACGGTAGCGAATTCAATTTCGTCGCGAATTAACGACGATAGCTGCTCGGAAACTTTTGCAATCAACTCGCCGATAGTGCGCTCCGAGCGAGGCGCGCTCGCGTCGCTTCTGACAGCGCTAGTCGCGTCATTTTCCACGGTCAGCAACTCCTTCTCACAAGCTTGGTTATTGGCCTCTCTCTATTGTGGCGGAATTGCCTCGTTCGTGCGAGTGTATAAGGCGTATTCGTCTTATCGCGCACGAATTTCAGTTGTTCAAAGTATTTTCGATAACCCGGCGCGTTATAAAGTTAAGTCAGGATCGCCTCGTGACAGTGGAGTTGGGGCGGCACCAACAGGAGGAATGATGAAGGCTGCTGTACTGGTCGGACCAGGAAACCTTGAGCTTCGCGAGGTAGAAACGCCGCACGCTGGGCCGGGTGAGCTCGTACTCAAAGTTGGAGCGAATACCTTGTGCGGAACGGATGGCCGTATCTTGCGCGGGGAAAAGACGGCAGGTATCGATGCGGGTGTGATCCTCGGACACGAGTTAGCTGGATACGTGACGGAGATTGGCGACGGTGTCACCGGTTTTGACGAAGGGGATCTTGTTGCTGTTAATCCCACAGTCCCGTGCCTTCAGTGTTATTACTGCAAGGCTGGGGTAGAGCATCTGTGTGATCACGCTCGTCTTTTTGGCTATGCCATTAATGGTGGCCTCGCAGAATACGTGCGAATTCCTGCTGAGGCCCTCACACGCGGTGGCGTGTACAAGGCGCGCCCGGGGGTGAGTCCTGTCGAAGCTGCCCTCTCTGAGCCTTTGGGATGCGTGCTTAATGGGGCTGGGAACTACAAGCCGGTGCCGGGGGATACGGTGGTCATTGTGGGCGCTGGCCCGATTGGTATGCTTCACACGCAGGTCAATCGTCTGTATGGTGCATCCCAGGTGATTGTCTCCGATTTGTCGGATGAGCGTCTTGCTATGGCGAAGAAGCTCGGTGCCACGCATACGGTCAACCCGAAGGAGACGGACCTTCTTGAGTTTGTTCGCGATCACACTGAGGGGCGTGGCGCTGACGTGTCGGTTCTCTGCATTGGGGCGAATGCTTTGTTCCAGCAGGGTCTTGAGCTTGTGCGCAAGAGGGGACGCGTTAATGCCTTCGCGGGGTTCCCGAAGACGGGCACGTCGACGATGGATCCGAACCTCATTCATTACCGCGAACTCACGGTGACTGGTGGATCAAATAATCGTCGTGAAACGCAAGAGCTTGCTCTGCGTCTCATCGCTGAGGGCAAGATTGACGTGAAGTCACTTCACACGGATACGTACGTTCTCGACGACGTTGTCGAGGCTATCGAGTACGCGGCTTCCGGTAAGGGAATTAAGGTCGCTGTCGTGCCTGAGTGACGACGATAGTCATAGTGAGGGCGGAGGGAACTCGGTTCCCTCCGCCCTCACTGTTATGGGGATTGGTGCCGGGTTATCGAGGAAGTCGATAACCCGGCGTTCTGTCAGATATTGTCGGCGACAACTCGGGCGACTCGCACGAGCGAGATTGCACCCGGGTCTGGCGTTCCGAGCGACTTCTCGCCGAGCGGGCGGGCGCGGCCTAGGCGTGCGACGAGGTTCGCTGTGGATTCCGCTCCTTCGTCGCCTGCGCGCAGGGCGGCAGTGGCCTTCGCATGGAAGTCTCCATCCGTCGTGGCGAATGCCTCTGCGAGAGGAACGAGGGAATCGACGAGCGTCTTGTCACCCACCCGAGCGCCACCGAGGCGCTGCACTGCGTCGCGTCCAGCTTCGAGCGCGCGAACTGCCGTGTCGAGAGTTGGAGCGTCATCGTTGCCGAAGACGGAACCGATCGCCGTGAGCAACGAGCCCCACAGAGCGCCGGAGGTTCCGCCAGCGCGGTCCGACCATGCGTCGCCCGCTGCGGCGAGCGTCGTGCTCAGTCCGGCACCTTCGGCAGCGATTGCTTTAGCTGCCTTTGCTGCGGCGTGGGATCCGTTCGCCATGCCGATACCGTGGTCGCCGTCGCCAGCGATCGAGTCGAGCTTACCGAGCTCTTCTTTTGACTCGTCGAGCATCGTGGCGATCTTCTCCAGGAGTTCGGCAGCCTTAGCGGCGGCAGCCTGCGACTCAGCTGAGCCTTCGGTCGTCACTGCCACTTTCGCTGCTTCGTTGTTGAGCACGGTATCGTCGCGTGCGACATCGCCCACGGAGCCCTTGCGGTATGCAGGCGTATCGCAAGGAGCGTCCCAGTACTCGAGGAGTTCGTCGTCAGCCCATGTGAGGGTGAGCGAGATACCTGCCATATCGAGCGAGGTAACAAATTCACCAGATTCGAGATCGACGACGTCGAGCCCGGCCTCGGTGAGGAGGTCGTACACGGCTCCTGCGACGACGAACATTTCCTCGTACTTCGTGTCGCCGAGGCCATTAACGACAGCGATGACGCGCTTGCCTGCGTTCTCTGGTGCTTCGGCAAGGAGGCCATCGACGAGAGTCTTAGCTACGTCGTGTGCTGTTCCGAGATCAGCTTCAGATACTCCGGGCTCGCCGTGGATGCCGAGGCCGATGCCCATCTTGCCGTCAGGAACTGTGAAAAGCGGCCCGTCAGCTCCGGGGAGCGTGCAGCCGGAGAAAGCGACGCCGAATGAGCGGGTGGCGGCGTTCGCCTTGGCGAAGATGCGCTTTACTTCGTCGAAATCTTTTCCTGCCTCGGCCGCGGCGCCGGCGATCTTGAAGAGGGGGAAGTCGCCCGCGATACCGCGACGCTTCTCGATTTCATCCTTCGACCCGGATGCGATGTCGTCAGTAACGACGAGTGTATCGGCCTGGATGCCCTCAGCCCGGAGGCGTTCGATTGCTTGGCCGAAGTGGAGGACGTCGCCGGCGTAGTTTCCGAAGCCCATGAGGACACCGGCGCCGCGGTCTGCTGCCTTGAGGACGGAGTAGGCCTGTGCTCCCGACGGGGATGAGAAGATGTTGCCGCAAACTGCACCATCGGCGATGCCGGGGCCGACCCATCCGGCGAAAGCGGGGTAATGGCCGGAGCCGCCACCGTACACGACGGCTACCTTACCCTGCGGTGTGGCTGTAGAACGGACGACGCCTCCGTAAACAGGCTTGACGTAACGCTTATTTGCGAGGACGAATCCACGTAGTGATTCTGCTGGGAAATCTTCTGGGATATTGACGAGACGCGTCATTGCGTACCTTTCGTTGGAGCCTTTACGGCCTGGTTGGTGATTCAAGTTTAAGTATGTCCTGTGACACAGAGCAAACATGAGAACGGTGAAAAATCACAGGTAAAAAACGGAGTTTCTCCGTCAGGCTTGAGAAATTGCGCAGATGTGCGCCGAGATATGGTGCGACTTGCCGATGAGGGCGACGAGGTTCCGGAGAGCGAAGAAGCGATTGTGGCGACGGCGCTCCATGCCTGCAACGTGAAATGTGCTCTTGATAAAATGGCGAGACGTCGCCAGAAAATAGTCGATACGTGACGGTTTAACCTCATCGTCGGTCATGGAGTAGTGGGTCGTATTGGGCGGTAAGTGAGAATGAATCTCAACTACATTCAAGAGAAATGCAACATTTGCGCGTTTTCACAAGAAATCTGAGAACTTCGAGCAGAACGGCATAGGGTAGACGCAGTCATGTGGAGTACACAGGGAGGTGAGATCCCATGACCTCAATGACAGCAGTTGTCATGTACGCACCAGGCGATGTGCGTCTCGAAGAAGTTGAAAAGCCCACACCGGGCCCAGGTGAAGCACTACTCAAAGTTGCCGCTTGCGGCGTATGCGGTTCCGATCTTGACCGCATGTACAAGAAGGGACCACATAAGCTCCCTCTCATCTGCGGACACGAATTCTCAGCCATCGTTGAAGAAGTAGGAGAAGGCGTCACAAGCGTCAAACCCGGCGACCACGTCACCGTACCGCCGATGCTCCCATGCTTCGAATGCGGACCGTGCGTGCAAGGCCACTACTCACTGTGCGAAAACTACGACTACTACGGCTCTCGTCGTCACGGCGCATACGCCGAGTACGTTGCCGGCCCAGCAGATATTCTCCTCAAAGTTCCCGACGACCTCGACCTGCGCGCAGCCGCAATGGTCGACCCGGCAGCCATCGCGCTCCACGCAATCCTGCGCACAAAACTCACCGTCGGATCGCGAGTTGCAGTGATGGGCGGCGGCGGCCCCATCGGCCTCTTCGCGATCCAATGGGCAAAGATCATGGGCGCGAGCGAAGTCGTCTCCTTCGACGTCTCGGAGGAAAAGCGAGCACTCGCCCTTGAAGCAGGCGCGACATCCGCCCCGCTGACCGACGAAGAAACAGCTGCTGTCGTCGGAAGTGGCTTCGACGTCATCGTCGATACCTCCGGGGCAAAGGTTGTGCCAAGCAAGGCCATCTCCATGATCGCCCGCCACGGCCAGCTCGTCCTCATCGGAATCCCCAACGCCGACATCACGATCGCTGATTCCAGCTGGGCACGCCTCATGCGTCTTGAGGCATCCGTACTCGGCGCATGGAACTCCTTCTCGGCGCCCTTCCCAGGCAAGGAATGGGTGACGACCGTCGAGAAGATGCACTCAGGCGATCTCAAGTGGGAATTCATGATCACCCACGAACTCGGACTCGATTCTGTGGCAGAAACAATCAAGGCAATGAGCGAACGCACAATTCACTCATCCAAGGTTATTTTCATGCCGGAGAAGACAGGCAAGTAAGCATCAACTCCGGGGCAGAACTCTGCCCCGGAGTTTCTCCTACGAACGGAAAAACACTGTGGTCAATCCCGAAAACGCAGCTCGTCGCAACGAAATTCTGCAAGTCTGCGAGCTGACGTATGTCCGGGGATGGACCCAACAACGTATCGCCGCGCATACCGGATTCTCACGCTGGAAAGTGGCCCGCCTCGTCGAAGCCGGCCTCAAGGAAGGGTTCGTCAGTATCCGCGTGCGCGACCCGTTCGCCCGAGACCACCAACTCGAAACGGAACTTGCGCGAAGGTACGCACTCGACGAAGTCGTCGTCGTTCGCGACCGAATGTCTCTCGAAGCGACCGTCGCAGAAGTAAGCGCGCAAGCCGCACGCATACTCGAACAAATCCGGCCAAACCCGGAAATCGTTGGACTATCCTGGGGGCGCACACTAGCCGAAGTATCCCATCACATCTCAGACGGATGGGCAGATTCACCCCTCGTCGTCCAACTCAACGGTGGGGTAGCGAACCTCCGCAATGCAACATCAGCGCAATCCATCCTCACCTTCGCACGAAAAGCCCAAGGTGAGGCACTCGTCCTACCCTGCCCGGCAATCGTCGGAAACGCCGATCTAGCCCGCGCACTCAGTGACGATCGAGCCGTCAAGGATGTCCTCGACAAAGGACGACAAGCAAATGTGGCTCTCTACTCCCTCGGAGCACTACGAGCCGATTCTGTCCACGTCGAATCGGGATGCCTCACACGCCAAGAAGTGAGTTACCTACGCGCTCGCGGTGGGGTAGGGGACATCCTCGGGCATTTCCTCGGTGGCACGGGGGAGATTGTCGACGAAGCATTAGATTCACGCACGATCGGCCTCGCCCCGCACGAACTGCGTGACATGGAATACTCCATCGCCGTGGCGGTCGGGCGACAGAAAGGAGCAGTGACACGAGCAGCACTACTCGGAAAATACGCCAATATTTTAGTAACGAGTCAATCAACCGCACACGAAGTGCTTGCTGACTGACAACGAAGCAAACCGGCTCATTCGACTGCAGCAATGGCGCTGCGGTCACTTCAATCTGAACAAACAACGATGTTTGAAAGGAATGACATGACTGACCAGCTCTTACTTGGAATCGATGTTGGTACAGGAGGCGTGCGAGTCGCGCTTGTCACGCCCGACGGCAAAATGGAGGCCACCGCATCGGTCACCGTCGAAACGGCAACGCCCAGGCCGGCATGGGCAGAACAGAATCCAGAGGACTGGTGGAATGCTCTCAAGGAGGCACTCCCGCAGGTTCTCTCCCAAGTGGACGTCGATCGTATCGTGGGAATGAGCGTTGACGGCACGTCGGCCACGCTCGTCGCATGCAACAAGTCCGGTGTACCGCTACGCCCGGCACTGCTGTGGATGGATGTTCGCGCCTCGCGAGAAGCTGAGGAACTGACGAACACTGGCGATCCTGCGCTCAAATACGCGGGGCAGAACACTGTCTCGGCCGAATGGGGCGTACCGAAGCTCATGTGGCTCAAACGCAACGAGCCGGAGAACTACGAGAAGGCAGAAGTTTTCGCCGATTGTGTCGATTGGATGACATATCGCCTCACAGGTGAATGGACGATGTCGATTTGTTCGGCGACATGTAAGTTCTTCTACGATTCGAACTGGTCGGGGTGGCCGACGAACCTCTACTCCAAGGCCGGCATTGCCGATTCGCTCGGAAAGCTCCCGCCCCGCGTCCTCAATATGGGCGAGGAAGCAGGCAAGCTCTCTGCCCGTGCGGCAGAGGAACTGGGCCTTCGCCCCGGAATCTCTGTCGCGATGGGCGGTATTGACGCCCACGTTGGCGCAATCGGCCTCGGTGTTGTAGAACCGGGATCGCTTTCGCTTATCACGGGTTCGTCGCACGTGATGCTCGCGCAAACCGACCAGGCAGTGTACTCGAAGGGGATCTGGGGGTCCTACTTCGATGCGATTATCCCGGGACAGTACACGGTGGAAGCGGGACAGATCTCATCCGGTTCAGTGAACTCCTGGTGGGTGAAGAACTACACTCTCAAGGCTCACGACGAAGCACGGGAAACAGGCAAACCTCTCTATGAGATCTTGAACGCTCGTGCCAAGGAAATTCCGATCGGCTCGGACGGCGTCATTGTCCTCGACCACTTCCAGGGCAACCGTTCTC
Source organism: Arcanobacterium haemolyticum (assembly GCA_021532125.1). Lineage (GTDB taxonomy): Bacteria > Actinomycetota > Actinomycetes > Actinomycetales > Actinomycetaceae > Changpingibacter > Changpingibacter haemolyticus_A. The sequence goes on along the minus strand of JADYUX010000001.1, from coordinate 483,912 downwards.
CTTTCTCCGATCCGTATTCGCGAGGAGCTATCACCGGGTTGACACTCAGCCACACAGAAGATCACCTCTACCGGGCGATTCTTGAAGGTGTCTGTTTCGGGACTCGACTGATTTTCGACACGTTCCGTGAGAAGGGAATTAATCCGACGACCGTGATGGTGTCGGGTGGTCCCACGAAGGCGGAATTCTGGATGCAGATGCACGCAGACGTGACGGGTGTTCCTCTTTCCCTTCCGTCTAATACGGAAGGCCCCCTTATGGGAGGCGCCATCCTTGCCTCGGTGGCTGCGGGGATTCACCCGACGATCGGAGACGCTGCCAAGGAGATGGTGAGCGTCGAGCGAGTGATTGAACCGAATATGGAGGCCTACGAGCAGTACGACTTCTTCTACAAGCGCTATGTCGATCTCTACTCGGCGTTGGCCCCGATTGCGACAGCGACGGCGCAGCATATCGAGAAGTGACGAAGCACGTTTGTTAGCTGTGTGCATCGGTATTCTGCATGCAGCGTCGTGGGCCTTACCCTCGGGTAGGGCCCACGACGTGTAGAAAGGTGCTGTGAGAATCGCTCGGGTATGTGGTGACGACGATGTGCGATTCAGTGTGGACGGTACGGTAACGACAGAGCGGTGTGAAAATATTTTCATCAAGGTAGCTCTCGCGGATGCGAAATTTGCACACTTTCCCTTTTAAGTTTGAATAGTTGCTTGAGAAAATCGCCCAAAATCGCGAATTTTGGGCGATTTTTGTCATTAATTATGTGAACAACGAAAGAAAAAAGTATCAAACCAGTTGATAAAAATAACTTGACGGGTGAGAATTGCAGTACGAAGATTGAGGGACGAACAGCGAAGTTCGTCGCAACATCAAAGGTGATCTCGCATGCAACCCATCGTCGTGTCCACGTCTCCAAGCCGAAATTGCAACATCAATCCCGGTCCAGTCCTCCTCACCGGAAGCCTCGACCAACTTATCCACGACGCCTGTGCTGTGGGAGCCGACGGAATTGAATTGCGATGCGTAACGAGCGACCTGACCGAGGCGCACAGTATCAAACAACGCGTGTCAGATGCCGGCCTCATTTTTGGCGGCATCTCAACGGGACGTCTCGTTCGGGAGGAAGGGCTCGTCTTCTCCCACACAGACCCCCAACTCAGGAAACGTGCAGCCGAAGCTCTCTGCCGAATGATCGATATTGCACGCATTTTTGATACCGACATTCTCATTGGCTCTGCAAAGGGAAATCAGCACGACGACGAACCACTTGAGGCCTACACCGACCGTCTCGCTGATTGTTTGGCAGTGGCAGACCGCTATGCCGAGGGCAGTGGAGTCAAAATTCAGATCGAAGCAATCAATCGTTACGAGATCAATGCTTTGACTACCGGTCGTGCGACCGCTGAATTCATCGAGACGTACGCTCTCAACAATTGCTACGTCCATCTCGATACCTTCCACATGAATATCGAAGAGGCGGATTTGCCAACTGCGATACGCGGTGTTGGCGAGCATCTTGGATATTTCCAGTTTGCTGATTCTAACCGCCGCTGGCCGGGAGAAGGCCACATCGATTTTGGTCCGATATTCGCGGCGCTCAACGACGTCCATTTCACTGGTGTTTGGAGCCTGGAATATCAGCCATTCCCCAATGGATTTGAAGCTGCGCGTAACGGTGTAGCTTTCCTGCGTAGCTTCGCTGCCGAAGCCGTCGCGGCCTAACCATCACATGCATAACAAAGGAGTTAATTGTGCATTCCAACAAACTACTCGTCGGCATCGACATTGGCTTGACTGGTATGAAGGCGGTTGCCTTCGACACTAATGGTGTAGCGCGTTTCGAATCCCGTGAGCGGTCGCCGCAGTCTATTCCGCGCCCGCACTGGATTGAGCGTCGCGGGGCTGAATTCTGGGAAGTCCTCTCGTCAATGCTGCGTGATCTCACCGCTCAAGTAGAAGCAGTCGGTACCTACGAATTCGCTGCTGTTGCCGTTGATGCCCACGGTGACGGCGTGTGGCTTGTCGACGAAGATGGTGAGGAAGTGCGCCCCGGCATTCTCTCGCTTGATACGCGAGCTATTGATACGGCTGCACACCTCAACGCCACGAAGGAAGCAGACCTCCTCCGCGTGACAGGGCAAAATGTTGGGCCGGCATCCCCGGGTGCTGTGCTTCGCTGGCTGTACGACAACGAACGAGAGTCGATTGATAAGGCGCGTTACTTCATACTCGCTCACGATTACCTGCGCACGAAGCTGACGGGAACGATCGGCACAGACATTACTAGTGCAAGCCAGGCCTTCACCGATGTGAACACTCAAGAGTATTCAGATGAAGCCTTTGAGATTTACGGCCTGGACGTCCTCAAGGACAAGAAAGCTCCGATTAACAACTCGGGCGACATTGCAGGCTACATCACGGCGCAAGCCGCTCGCGAGACGGGCCTGCCAGAAGGTCTGCCAGTCATCGCAGGTATGCACGACGTGGATGCCGGAACGATCGGTACCGGTGCGGTGAGCTGTGGACAGATGGCGCTCATGGCCGGTACGTGGTCAATGAACGTCGTCATCTCAAGCAAACCGAAGGTTGATCCGCAGTGGTTCGCGCGCGCCTTCGTCAATAAGGGCGAATGGCTGAATATGTCCATCTCGCCAGCAGGCGCATCAAATCTTGAGTGGTTCGTTGGAAAACTCTGCAAGACCGAGCACGATATCCTCAAGCAGTCGGGATTGAACCCATACGCATTCGTGGATCACGAAGTCGAGAAACTCGGTATGGGGGACGACTACGTCACCTTCATTCCGTATCTCTATGGCAACCCTATGGGCATTGATGCTTCTGGAACGTTCGCGGGTATCCGTGCGTGGCATACTCGTGGCAACATGTTCCGAGCGATCTACGAGGCGCTTGCGTTCAACCACCTCCATCACTCAGCGCCCCTCATCGAGGCGTTCAACGTCAGTGACGTTCGTGTTTCTGGTGGAGTTGCGATGTCTCGGACATGGCCACAGATTCTCGCCAATACATTCAATATGCCCATCGGTCTGCCCGTCGGCGGCGAATCTGGCGCACTGGGCGGCGCAATGGTCGCAGGTGTCTCTGTTGGCCTTTTCAAGGACCTTGAGGAAGCCAATGAGCATATGGGCCCTGATATGGCATTTGTTGAGCCCCAAGCTGACCAGGTGGAACCGATGCGCGAACGCTATGAGCATTACCGTTCGCTCATTGAACTCATGAAGCCCTGGTGGGACGAGATGAAGAAGTAAGGGATCGTCGGATTGACGAAACGGACGGGTGTGGGTGCCTAAGGTGCCCACACCCGTTTTATGTGAGAAGGGGAGGAAACAGAAAACCCCCGGCGTTGCCAGGGGTTTTGTCTGGTGGCTCCGACCGGCGTCGATCCGGTGACCTTTCGATTTTCAGTCGAACGCTCTACCAACTGAGCTACAGAGCCAGATATTGAAATACCCGGTTTCCCGGGCATTCACTGCGACCCCGACGGGACTTGAACCCGCGACCTCCGCCGTGACAGGGCGGCGCGCTAACCAACTGCGCTACGGGGCCAATACGAGAGGTATTGACCTCAGTACCCCCAACCAGGTTCGAACTGGTGTCGCCGCCGTGAAAGGGCGGTGTCCTAGACCACTAGACGATGGGGGCCTCCGGGCTTTCACCCGCTTCCCAGCAATTCCTGCTTGGTGGAACTCCTAAAGCTTAGACAGAAAATCGCTCGGTGGCAAAATCGAGAGCGTGTGTACTGGGTCACGGAATTGTTGTAGCCCTACTTTTCGGTGAAAATAAGCCGTTTTATTGAGTGAGGATGTGTGGCCCCGCGGGAACACGTTTGTGTGGCTGCCTCGTCCACGTCTCGAAAACGTATCCCGGCTCACAGTATTGGTGCAGGTTGCACGCTCGACGGTGATCGTCGTTCCTATCAGGATGGCCCTACGAGCCGATCTCTCCCGACTGAATCCCAACTAGCGATGGTGGTGCGTCCGACCCAAGGAGGTACCCATCCTTCTTTAAGAACAATGTTCTAGCCTTGAGGCATGGCACCTTCAGCGCTACTCGGTTCCCGCATGTCCTCGATTCTCGCTGCGGGCGAGACTCCCACGGATTCCCCATCCACTGATACGACGGTAGAGGAGGTCGTGAGCGCAACTGTCGACACTCTCGCCATCCTCATCGGAGTCGCAGTCGGCCTCGTTGTCGGCGTCATCGTCGCCCTCGTTATTCAGGGTTTCCTCACCTACGTTGCGAGGCGCAAGCCGCTTATCCGCACAGTTGTCAAAGCCGTGGGGCGCCCGATCAAGCTTGTTTTCGCGGTCGCAGGTGCGTGGATCGGCATGCATATTGTGTGGACAGTCCCGTCGGGGGACGAAGCACCCTCGCTGCGGTCCAACCTTGAACATGCATTTCTCGTGCTCGTCATTGTGGCCGCAACGTGGTTCGTGGCGGCCCTCGTCGACGGTGTGGAAAAAACCGCTCTCCACCGAATGCAAAGCTCGGGGGCATCGCGCTACCGGAAGGTCCAAACTCAGCTACAAATTCTCCACCGAATCCTCATGGTCGCCATTTGGGTTTTGGGAATCAGCCTCGTCCTCATGACCTTCCCGGCGGCGCGGGCGCTCGGTACCACGCTCTTTACCTCAGCAAGCCTCTTGTCGGTGGTTGTCGGTATTGCTGCACAGTCCACACTGGGCAACGTTTTTGCTGGTCTCCAGCTCGCCTTCTCTGATTCCATTCGCATGGGCGACATCGTCGTGTGGGAGAAAGAATTTACAACCGTTGAGGAGATCACACTGACGTACGTTGTACTGAAAGTGTGGGATGGTCGCCGGTTGATTGTTCCCTCGTCGCAAATGACGACAAAGACGTTTGAAAACTGGACCCGCCGCACACCGGATCTCTTGGGCTACGTTGATTTTGACCTGGACTGGAAGGCGCCCATCGGCCGGATGAGAGCAGAGCTTAACAAGATCCTCGCCAAGACAGACTTGTGGGATGGAGATACCGGGATCTTGCAGGTCAGGGATGCTACGGCGAACCGCCTCCAAGTTTCAGTTCTCCTCTCGGCAGAGAACGCAAGCAAACTTACCGATCTCAAGTACTACGTGCGTGAGCACTTGGTGCGCTGGATTCAGGAGAGCGCACCAGATGCGGTGCCACATTCTCGTGCGTTGACGGGTGACGATGTGGATGCCGGGAGGTTTGTCCGTCACGACGAAGACGAGCCCTTTGAGGATGGTGACGACACGTCGGCACGTGCTGGTGACGACGAGATCGTTGAATCCGCCGCCCCGGCATCCCCCTCACCAGCGATGGCGCCAAAGAAACGAAAACTGTGGAAGGGTAAACGCCCGAAGGCTTCGTCACGACAAGGCGACGATGTAGCGGTTGTAGGTGGGCTCATTGTCCCGGCGCATGTCGAGGAACAACTGGCTGAAACGACCGTCCTTGACATGAGTGAACTTGGCGTTGACGGCCCCATGCGCGTGCCCATCGAGCAGCGCGACGAAGAATCTGAAGCTCCCGGTCAGGCCCCAGGGCACGAGTCGTCCATTTTCACAGGCTCCGTCAAAGCTGAAAAGCGCGGCCAAGAATTTGCTGGGCCAGGGGAGGACGTGCTGCGCGAACGTGAAGATACGCTTGAGCGCCGCAAGGCCAAAGAAGGGGAACATGCAGGTGCTGACGAGCCGGCAAACAGCGACGACCGCGGCACGACCTCGACCACCGTTCTCCACGTGAAGGAAGAGGAAAAGCCCGACTCAACTGAAGCGACAAAGACGCGTGGCGAGTAGCGAGATTCCTTACACCCGCCCGTGAAGCGCTGCCATCATGGGTTTCCCAGCGCCATGAAAGTGTGATGAGCGACCCCGGATGGAGCTCCCAGCTCCGAGTAAAATGGCTACCCGAGTAAAGGAGTTCATGATGCCAAGCAACGAAACCCCTCGCCTCCCTCAAACTGACGACGAGTGGCGCGCCGTTCTTAACCCCGTCGAATTCCACGTCTTACGTGAAGCTGGAACGGAAAAACCCTTCACTGGTGAACTTCTCAACGAGGATCGCGAAGGCATCTACAAATGCCGCGCCTGCGGAGCAGAATTGTTCCGATCCGCAACGAAATTTGATGCCGGATGCGGGTGGCCGAGCTTCTACGACCCGATCAACGCCGACGCCGTCACAACCGACGTCGATTACAAGCTCGGATACCCCCGCATTGAAGTGCGTTGCAAAAACTGCCAGTCCCACCTCGGCCACGTCTTCCCAGATGCGCCCCACACCCCAACTGGCCAGCGATACTGCATGAACTCGGTGTGCCTCACCTTCGAACCTGAGGAGTAAATATGCCCGCTGGGCAACGCCTGGCACCCGCCCTCGTCATTGCATCTGGGCTCACACAATACGCTGGCGCTGCGCTCGCGGTTGGGTTATTTGCGACGATTCCTGCGCTTTCCGTTGCATGGGGCAGGATCTTTTGCGGGGCAGTGATCCTTGCCGTGTGGCGCCGCCATATTTTGCGGCGGGAGGATGGACGCATCGACTGGCGCGGTTTACGGATTACAGCGTTATTTGGTTTGATCCTCGGAGGAATGAACCTCTGTTTTTACGTGGCGATTAACCATATTCCCCTCGGCACTGCTGTCGCGTTGGAGTATGTCGGGCCAGTGGTGCTCGCGGCATTCACCGGGCGTGGATGGAAAGTCTGGTCGGGAATTGTTCTGGCTTGCGGCGGGGTGTTTCTCATCTCGTGGGCTGGTGTGGATCTTCATGCACCCGGTGTAGCTTTCGGTGTTGTCATGGCTTTCGTCGCTGGCGGATTGTGGGCCTTGTACATCGTCGTTGGCCGTGGATTGGCCACGGGTGGGCGGTCGATGGATTCGCTCATGTGGGCCATGGTCATTGCTGCCGTGATCTATGTGCCGTTTAGTTTCCCTGTGATTCATGCTGCGGCGACGAACTGGCATGTGTTGGCGACGATGCTGGCAGTGGGCGTGATGTCATCCGTCGTGCCGTATGCTGTCGATCAGGTTGTTATGCGCCTTATGCCGCCTGCGTCGTTTGCGTTATTGGGGTCGCTTTTCCCGGCGACGAGCCTTTTGCTCGGGGTGCTCATGCTGGGGCAGATACCTAATCATGCTGAGGTTATTGGACTTATTGCGGTTTCAGTCGCGGTACTTCTTGCCACGCTTCCCGAGGGGCACCATACGAATCCAGAGCCATCGACGGCATAGGTGCGGCGGACGCGGGTCTCGTCGACACAGAAAACGCCATGTTCTTGCTGAACATGGCGTTTATCTGTAGGCCCACTGGGACTCGAACCCAGAACCCACGACTTAAAAGGACGCTGCTCTGCCAATTGAGCTATAGGCCCTCGCACGATGTGCGACTTGTCTATGATACCCGTTTCGTCTCTCTCTGGCACATTGAGGATGGTCATAGTCACGTTGTTGCGTTTCGGCAGGGGAGAGGCGATATGTGACACGACGGGCGCGTTCAGTTCCTGACGGTGTACTCATGAAGCTTGCCATGCCAAGAGAGGGATATATGGTTCCTGCACGTAAATTTCTCGAGACAAGGATCACCGTATCTTCTCCCTCGTCGCGATAAATGAGGGAGAATAGAGTAAGTCATTCGGTCAGACGGTTGCCGTCGTCTCGGCATTGTCTGACTGGCACAAGGAGGTTGAGACATGAGTACGAAACCACGGCGCCCAGCCCAGTTGGACGATGCGCAAATCGAGGCCATTGAGGGCGAAGCGGACGTTGCATATAACTCGGAGTTGGCACATACGGCTGCTCAAGCTCTGGTGCCGATGGGGCGCCATCACGCTGAAGACGATCCTGACACGGTTGCGCGTATTCTCGCGCTTGTTGAGGATGAAGGCGTCGATGTCTTGGCGGAATCATGGGTGCGGTCGCCCGAAGATACCTTGCCCGGTGTGCTCTGGCGTGGATATCTTCTGCGGGAGTGGATTCGTCGCTATAGCGACGATGTCACGTCTCGATTCGACATGGCCCGGGCCTTCTATCAGGAACAAGGCGGCGATGGAGAGGCAAAGATCGCAATGACGCCGTCGGCGGAGGCGGTTCGGGCCCTATGGGACGGTGTGTTCGCCGGAGGATTCTCCGGGGAATTCACAGACGTCCTCACGAAGTCGGCGCGTTTCGTCGACTTTATTGCATCAGTGCGAACGGTGTGGATCACCGACGACCGCCATCCACTCGCAACGGAGGTAACGCGCCGCGACGAGGCGTTGGCACGAACAGGTTGTGAACTGCGCGAGGCCGCCAGGCTCGCCAGCATGGGGGCGCTTGAGTAGTCTCGCGCAGATGAGCGGTTGCCGTTGCGCCAGTGCCGCTACCAAGTTACGGCGGCGCGACGGCAATCTGATCCCTCGGTATCGCAGAGGTAACGACAGCGTGAACAATGCTCGTGTTCGTGGACTAGTTCGCGATATACGAGTGAGGGTGACATTATCAACGTATGAGCGGAGGCCCCTCCGGGCGAGAAAGATTGGTCGGATCGATGGACGAATACACCGGAACCCCAGTGCCTGACGGACAACCTGAGCACTCGGATGAGGAATACGCTCAAACGGGACCTGCGGCTGCGATTCCTGTGGCGTCACCTGCCGATGAGGCCATTGACGACGACGAGCTCGCGACCACCGGCCCGTTAGGTGCCGATAACGACAATTCACTTGTGCACAGTGACAGTTCCGACGATCGCGGCCTTGGCCCGGGGTTATCTTCCGAGCAAGATCCAGACCTTGTGGACGACGACGTCGACGAAGCTACGACCGACACGGAGGACGTCCTCGCTGAGCGAGCCCGAACCCGAGCTCGCCTGCGCCTCGGTTCCCCCGTCTCAACTCATTCGCTCGTCGATATGGCAAAACGTGCGCGCGAAGAAGCAAAACGCGAGCGCCGGGCACTGGACGAATCACAGCTACCGGAGGGACGTTTTGCCGACCGGGAACTCTCGTGGCTGTCATTCAACGAGCGAGTGCTTGAGCAAGCAGAGGATCAGTCACTTCCGATCCTTGAGCGGGCATGGTTCCTCGCAATCTTCGCATCGAATCTCGACGAATTCTTCATGGTTCGCGTGGCGGGACTCAAACGTCGCATAGCTACAGGCATGGCTGTGACTTCAGCATCCGGGCTGACGCCGCGTCAAACACTTGAAGGAATCATGGAGCGCGCACAAGAGCTCATGGTGCGCCATGCACGAGTTTTCGCTGAGGACGTGCAGCCGAAGCTCTCGGATGTAGGCATCGATATCCTCCACTGGGACGATCTCCCTGAATCGGAGAGAGTTCGTATTCGGAAGTTCTTCAAGAAGCAGATCTTTCCGGTGCTGACACCGCTTGCCGTTGATCCGGCTCACCCTTTCCCATACATTTCCGGACTGTCACTCAACCTTGCTGTGGTGCTCCGTAACCCCACAACGGGTAAGGATCTCTTCGCGCGCGTCAAAGTGCCACAGCTCCTACCACGGTTTATTGCCGTAGATTCTGAAGGCCGTGCATACCGCCCAGAAGATGTGCCAGCAGACCGCGAAGGACGCACAAAATACGTGCCGCTCGAGGAAATCATCGGTGAGCACCTCGATCAACTCTTCCCGGGTATGGAGATCATTGAGCACCACACATTCCGGGTTACGCGCAACGAAGACCTCGAAGTGGAAGAAGACGACGCCGAGAACCTCCTGACGGCGATGGAGAAGGAGCTCTTACGGCGCCGATTCGGGCCGGCTGTCCGCCTCGAAGTCGCGGAAGGCATCTCGGAATATGTCCTCCACCTGCTTGTTCGTGAGCTTGGAATTCGAGATGACGATGTTTTCCGCCTCCCTGCGCCGCTTGACCTCACCGGGCTCAACGTCATCCATGATCTCGATAGACCAAACCTCAAATACCCGCCGTTCGTCCCCGTCACTCCGTTCGGACTAGCGGAAGTAGAATCAGCGAAACCCCGAGACTTCTTCGAGGCAATTCGTCGACACGATATCCTGCTCCACCACCCCTACGACTCATTCTCTACTTCTGTCCAACAATTCGTTGCCCAGGCAGCAGCAGACCCCCACGTACTTGCCATCAAACAGACTCTCTACCGGACCTCGTCGGATTCACCCATCATCGACTCCCTCATCAGAGCGGCACAGGCAGGGAAACAGGTGCTCGCCGTCGTCGAAATCAAAGCACGATTCGATGAAGAAGCGAACATCGAATGGGCCGGCAAGCTCGAACAGGCAGGCGTCCACGTCGTCTACGGAATCGTCGGACTGAAAACGCACTGCAAACTCTGCCTCGTCGTCCGGCAGGAAGAAGAAGGACTACGCCGCTACTGCCACGTCGGCACAGGAAACTACAACCCGAAAACCGCCCGCGGATACGAAGACCTCGGAATCCTCACATGCGACCGTGACGTCGGCCAAGACCTCACCCGACTGTTCAACCAGCTATCGGGATACGCACCGCAAGCGAAATTCCACCGCCTCCTCGTCGCCCCAACCGGCATACGTAAGGGCCTCATTGAGCGAATTGAACGCGAAATAGCCCACAAGAAGGCAGGTAAAGAGGCCTGGATAAAATTCAAATCCAACTCCCTCGTCGACGAACGCACGATCGACGCTCTCTACCGGGCGAGCCAAGCCGGAGTCCCGATAGACATCCAAGTACGCGGCATCTGCGCCCTCCGAGCTGGAATACCCGGCCTCTCCGACACAATTCGAGTACGCTCCATCCTCGGGCGTTTCCTCGAACACTCCCGAATCTATGCCTTCTGTAACGACGGGGATACCGACGTCTTCATCGGTTCGGCAGACCTCATGCATCGCAACCTCGATCGCCGGATCGAAGCTCTCATCAAGATCACAGACTCGTCTATGATCGATGCCCTCGTTGAACTCGTCGAGGTATCCTGCGCAGATACGACAAGCTCATGGCATCTTGAACCCGACGGATGGGTACGCCACTCCGTCAGTCCCAAAGGCCGAAAACTCCAGGACGTGCAAGACCTCCTCATGCGGCAAGCCCGCGCACGGGTGGCTGGAAAGTAGAACGACACCACACGTAATCCGATCGTCACGGCCTCGTCGTACACCCCACGCCGAGTGCAACCCGGGCCACTCACTCAAGGAGGGATCGTGTCAAAAGAACACCACGCGGCACGCTCATCGAGAAAAGTGAATGTGCGCGCAGCCGGCGGAGTCATCTGGCGCACTCGTGGTTCTGGTGTCGAAGTCGTCCTCATCCACCGCCCGCGATACGATGACTGGTCATTCCCCAAAGGCAAACTCGAAGGAAACGAAGGCCTACGAGCATGTGCCGTGCGCGAGATATATGAAGAAACACACCTGGCAGTAGCGCTCGGCAGACCAGTCGGAACGATCAGATACCGTCTCGGAAACGGCCAACTCAAAGAAGTGACCTACTGGGCCGCCCAGGAACTCTCCACAGACCACCCGGCAGTCCGGGCACGCCCCCACTACAAACCGGCATCCACCCACGAGATTGACGACCTGCGCTGGGTCAGCATCCCCGAAGCGTACGAAAAACTCACAGAAAAACTCGACCGCGACATTCTCCGACGGGTCGAAAACATGCACAACGAAGGTGCGCTCGACACGCGCCCGATCCTCGTCGTTCGTCACGCACGTGCGGTGAAACGATCCAACTGGAAAAAAGGCAAAGGAAGCGAAAACAGCCGCCCGCTCACAACACGCGGCACGAAACAAAGTTCCACACTTGCGCTTGCCCTGTCCCTTTACGGAGTGGAGAGTGTGCTCTCGTCACCCTGGAAACGATGCGCCGATACCATCGCTCCCTACTGCGAGGCCACGGGTATCCCGCCGGAATTGCGCGACGAACTCACCGAAGCGGCATACCACGACAAAAAACGAGGCGTGACCGACACAGTACGCAGCCTTCTCCGGACGCCTGGTTCTGGTACGGCGGCGCTCGCGATCTGCATGCACCGCCCGACGCTCGGCACGGTATTCCACGAGATTCGGCGTATGTGCGCCGACGAGGTAGTTCGCGCTATTCCCGACGAAGACCCGTACCTGCGCACCGGGGAAATTCTCGTACTCCACACAATTCCGCGCGAAGGTAAGAAAAGTAAAGGGATTGCTGTCGAGGTATTTCGCCCGACAACGAGGTAGAGCACCACGCCGATTCCAGGCGTCTGCTCGCGCAACCACGTGCAGCACGAGAGTGGCAAAGCTACATCAGGAGCCGGTGCATGCGCACTCACCGATATCATAAAATTTGATACTTTCCTCAAAAACAGTGATAGTCTAATAGTGATGCAACGCTGCATCGATCAAAGATGATCGAGAAATGAGGACATCATGACTTCCCAGCCCCGCCTCCAAGACGGCCCGCTCGTCGTCGCCGTAGACTCGTCGACCCAATCGACCAAAGCTATCGTCGTCGATGCCGAAGGAAACGTTTGGGCCACCGCCAAACGACCAATCCCACTGCTCACGCCCGCAATGGACTTCTACGAGCACGACCCCCGACTCTGGTGGGAGACAACCCACGACACCATCAGCGAAGTTCTCGCATCCCTCGACCAACGCGACCGCGACCGTGTAGGCGCCATCGGCCTCACCCACCAGCGAGAGAGCTTCGCCCCCTTCAAGGAAGACGGAACCCCACTCGCCAACGGAATCCTCTGGCTCGACGGCCGCGCCGTGGACCAGATCGCCGAATACGGCAACAGCCACATCCACCAGCTCTCCGGCAAACCAGCCGGAGTTACCCCTGGCATCTACAAGATGGCCTGGGTCAAGGAAAACCACCCCGAGTACTTCGAGCAAGCAGATCGCGTTGTCGACGTACTCGGCTACATCTCCTTCAACCTCACCGGACACTGGCTCTCATCGACAGCAGCAGCCGATTCGCTCGGCCTCTTCGATATCCGCGCCCGCACATGGTCGAGCGAACTCCTCGACATCGCAGGCGTCACGGTCGAGCAAATGTCGCAGCTCGTACCGCCCGCCACAAAGATGTGCAACATCCGTCCCGAACTGCGTGACGAATGGAAACTCAGCCATGATGTTCCAGTCATCGCAGGCCTCGGCGACGGTCAAGCTGCAGGAATCGGCGCAGCGGCCGTCGATCCCGGCGTCGGCTACCTCAACATGGGCACCGCCGTAAACGCCGGCATCGAATCAGACATGTACATCTACAACCCGGCCTTCCGCACACACGTATCAGGCATCCCCGGAAACTACGTCATGGAAGTGCTCCAGTCATCAGGCTCCTACCTGGCAGACTGGGTACGAAAGACCTTCGGAGATCCGGAAAACCCCGGCAACACGGATGTGGCTCTCGACGACCTCGCAGCATCCAAGATCGCACCAGGTGCAGAAGGCCTCCTCACACTCCCATACTGGAACGCGGTCCAGTCACCATACTGGGACGCCATGGCGCGCGGCGCAGTCATCGGTTGGCGTGGTACCCACGGGCGTGCACACCTCTACCGCTCCGTAATGGAATCAATCTGCCTCGAAATGCGCCGCAACCTCGACTACCTCGAATCCGCCTCCGGCGTCCCCATCACAGAACTGCGCATCATGGGTGGCGGCACCCGATCGCCGCTATGGCGCCAGATGATGGCAGACGCTGTCGGCGTACCGCTCACCGTCTGTGTCGCCGACGAAGTTTCAGCCCTCGGCGCGGCAGTCCTCGCCATGGCCGGTATCGGAGCGCACGCCTCCAACCGCGCTGACGGTGCACCCGACGTCGCGACATCCGCCAAGGCAATGGCCACCTTCGGCGAAACAATCGAACCGAACATGGAAAACCACGAGGTCTACCGCAAGGTCGGCGCAATCCAATCGCGAATCTACCCCGTGCTACAAGAACTCTTCCAGGAACTCGACACCGTGGTTCGCCATTCTGACGACGAAGCCGCCGAGTAAGCACAACGATAGAGGCACGCGCCCTACGTGCTTCGTCGTACGAGGAACAATTTAGGAGAAAAAATGGCAATCATTACCGTCCTGGGCGCAGGAGCAATGGGTTCCGCACTAACGAAACCACTCGTTGATTCCGGATGGGAGGTTCACCTGTGGGGAACATGGCTCGACGATCACCTCATCGACGCCATCGAAGCAGGCACACCGCATCCTCGAACCAATGCTATCGTTCCCGCCGCGGTAAAAACCTACCGTTCAGCGCAGCTGGAAGAAGCCCTCGACGGGGCGGAAGTGGTTGTCATGTCGGTCGCCTCGGTTGGTGTACCAGGGGTGACGGAATTGGCGCTTCCCGGAATCAGCAAGGCTAAAGCACTCTGGCTCACATCCAAAGGCTTCTGCCCCAACGAGGAAGGGAAGATCCAGCTCCTTCCCGACGCCATCCGCACCATCGCCGCAGCCAAGGGAGTGAAGCTCCCGCCAATCGTCGCCATCGCAGGCCCAGTCAAGGCAAACGAATGCGCCGAAGGAAAGCCGACCGCGACGATCTTCGGCTGCCGCGACGGCGAAGTGGCAAGCTCGTACGCCAAACGCACAGCCACCGACGTTTACGCCATCGATCACACCGACGACGAGGTTGGAGTCGAAGTATGTGCACCGATGAAGAACGTCTACGCGATCGCCCTCGGTATCGCAGACGGCCTCCAGGAAGCAACGGGCGTCCCACACCACAACCTCAAGGCAGCGGCATTTACTCAGGCAATTAAGGAAATGTCGCTTCTCGGGCAAGCGCTCGGTGCAAAACCAGAGACCGCTTATGGATTACCAGGCGTGGGCGACCTTGAAGTGACCGGGCTTTCCGGCCGTAACAAGGTGTACGGCCTGAGGATCGGACGAGGGGAGAACCCAGCCGAAGCGATGGCAGAGATGGATCGCCTCGAACAGACCGTGGAAGGTGTCTCTGCAGTGCCGCTCGCCCTCCAGCTCGTCGAGCAAACGGAAGGGCTCTCTCTTGAGAAGCTGCCGCTTCTCGCTGCCGTAGCCGGGATCATCGATCCTGCGAAGAACTTCGACCCACTGACGGCCGTCAAGGAGGCAGCACTGCCACGCCCGTAGCCTCAATACTCGATGCGTGGAGAGGCTTCCCGATGCTCGTGTCGGGAAGCCTCTCGCGTAAGTAGGGTAGGAGGCCCACTCCGGCAGTAGGGCGGGGTGGGGGCGGGGTCGTGTGGGTGGTACAGGCGTGTGTCAACAGGGGAGCGGTCGCTTGCGGGTAGGGCGGGCGGCGTGTCAGCCGGGCGGGTGCTTGCCAACCGGGGCGGGTGCTTGTCAACCAGAGCGGGCGCTTGCCAACCAGGACCGGCGTGTGACCATTCGCGAGGTGACGAGAGACTTCGTCGTCCATCCTTTTGGTCACTCCGGCGACGCGAGGAACGGCGGTGGAGCTTGTGCCGGGGCATGGCTCATGGCGCTTGCGGGTGGTACGGGCGGCGTGTCAGCAGGACGGGTGTTTGTCAGCCAGGACCGGCGCATGAACACTCGCGAGGTGACGAGAGACTTCGTCGTCCATCCTTTCGGTGACTCTGGCGACGCGAGGAATGGCGGTGGAGCTTGTGCCGGGGCATGGCTCATGGCGCTGGATATGTGTGCGATTAGTTAGTCTTAGTTTTATGGGTAGAAATAGTGCATCGGTGCGGGAGAAGAATCTCCAGAGCGTCATTGATTATGTGGCGGAGAATGGGGCGAGCAGCGTTGAGGATCTCGCCTCCGTTCTCGACGTCTCAGTTATGACGATATACCGCTACGTTTCTACCCTAGAAGAATCCGGACTGGTTCGCCGGGATCATGGGACTATTTCTTTAGCACCGTTCACATTGGCTGAGGCTTCAGCTCTCATGCGCAATGGGACACAGGTGGGAGCTAAGGAGAAACTTGCGCAGGCGGCGCTGAAGTTCCTGCGGCCAAGTACATCGGTGGCTCTTGACGATTCGACAACGTGTATGCATCTGTTCCCGTCAATAGCGGAATTAGCTCCCATTACGATCATGACGAATTCGCGGATGCTTGCACAGGAGGTTCTACGTTATCCGCGTGCAGAGCTCATACAAATAGGCGGGAATTACGTGAGGTGGGCCGACGCCTTTACTGGTTCAATCGCAGTTCAACAAATAAAGTCATTAAGCCCGGACTTTTGTATTATGTCCACCACAGCGATGTCGTCAGGAATGCTCAGCCATCCAGATTCAGCCATGGCGGACGTGAAACGGGCAATGCTTGAATCGGCCCAAACCACCGTACTCGTGCTCGACCGGACAAAATTCGAACGCGCCGCACTCTATAAATTCTACGACGTCAAAGATATTGATGTTGTTATCACTGAAAAAACCGTGAATCCAGACATGCTGAACTACCTCAAAGAATGTGTGGGGGAATTAATTACGGTGTGACCTTTCGGGGCGAAGGGCTCCACAGGGAAGGTGCTGCCGCGGCGTCATCGGGTTACCCCCGATAGCATGGGGGTGGCAGATTAAAATGGCCGTATGAAGCCAAGGCTTACACGTGAGGAGTTTGAGAAGCTCGTTGAAGAATCCGGTTGGATTGACGGCGAGTGGCATTCGGCTGCCATGATTAACCCCGCATCGGGAGGATATGTCGAAGGGAGATATCCTGCCACGTATATGCTTGACGATACTGAGCTGGTCGAGTGGGTTCGTCTCTACGAGGATGGGCAAGTTATAGGCTTCCTGGAATGGGCAGGGTCTCCGGTCACTCATCTGAGTGCATCAGATCTGCGCCCCGACAATGAACTGATTATTCAGTGCAATGAGCTTGGACTTCAGGGCCTTTCCGTTGAAGAGGCGCGAGCATGGTTCCTTGAACGCTTTGATCATGGTTCGGTTGAACGCGGCACTGTTGAACAAATAGGAAAACTAGAGCGAGAGCTCTATGACGCATATAAGAAGGCTCTCCTAGCCTCCTCCTAGTCCAAAATTCCCATCTAGTCTTTGCCCCTCCACGCTTTTATTCGGTGGGGGAGGGGGATAATTCCCGCTCACGCGGGGTCAACGACGAAGGACACACCCTCGTCCGCGCATCCGGCGGATCATCCCCCCCGCGGGGTCAAGCTCAGCGCGTTCGAGACTCCGGTTTTGATGCCGGGATCATCCCCGCTCACGCGGGGTCAACACCGCAACCCCCCACCGACATTGCGCTCGCAGCGGGATCATCCCCGCTCATGCGGGGTCAACCCTGCCACGCCGAGGATCGCGGGAATCGTAATCGGATCATCCCCGCTCATGCGGGGTCAACACTCACCCCATGCTTGGTCTCATTGGTGGCAGCGGATCATCCCCGTTCACGCGGGGTCAACAGTGTGTGGAGTGTCCATCAGCCGGGGAGGGCTGGATCATCCCCGCTCACGCGGGGTCAACTAAAACGATCATCGGAGGCCGCCCCCAAGCCCGGGATCATCCCCGCTCACGCGGGGTCAACCTTACGCAGCTCAACAACGACCTCGGACAAACGGGATCATCCCCGCTCACGCGGGGTCAACAACAGCCTCTGACCTAAAAGACGCTGAGCCTTAGGATCATCCCCGCTCACGCGGGGTCAACACGCGGGTTTCCGCACGCGCAACGCGCTTGTCGGGATCATCCCCGCTCACGCGGGGTCAACGCTGAGGCGACGCTCGCTGAGGAGGTCGCCTCGGGATCATCCCCGCTCACGCGGGGTCAACGCACGTAATGATGTGCGCCTCGACATTGCGAACGGATCATCCCCGCTCACGCGGGGTCAACACTTAGAGATCCTTGAGATCCTGCGAGTCAGAATTCTACCGTAAGCGTTTTTCGTTTACTCCTGACCTAACCTGTACTCCCTGACTCAGTGAACCGACGTTCGTCGTTACCTCCTCCGAAAAGCCCACGCAACGGTATTCTCTGTCTCGGCGTATGAGCCGTTATTTCTCATTCGATTAACGACGAGGTGGAAAGCTATACGGAAACGTCTTTAATCGCTGGAGCGTGCTGAGGTGTCATCTTTTTTCGGTCGTAGGGCTCGTTCGACGCTGTTGCGGTATCGTGCGCGTCTTGCCGCGATAGACCAGGATTCTTTGGGCGGTCGTTGTGTTCCGTGAAGGGCTTGACTGTCGCCAGAGTTTCGGTATTTCGTCACCATTACTGTGAGCCCCTCAATGTCGAGAGGTTCTCGTTCGTGCCCCAGAGATAAGATTGAAAAGCGTTGTTCATTGCGGGCATGCCAGATGAGGAGTGCGCGTCCGGTTCCGAGATTTTCTTCAACGATTTGCCATATTTTTTCACGAACACGAGCTGATACGGTTCCGACGAATACTCCGGCAGACACTTCGAGGAGCCATCGTGTCATCGCTCCTCGGAGTGAAGCGGGTGCCCCTGTAAGGATGAGGACTACCATTCGGCCTCTATCTCGTCAGAGGCTGCTATGTCTTTGTTGTACGCAGCGCTTCCCCAATATGCTCCGGCATCTGAGTAGTTTGCGCCGCCGGGTAGGGCACGTTGTTGGTAGTCCCATAGAGATACAACATTGATCCCAAGGTCGGCGTCGTTTATCTCAAATAGGGAATAGATGTCTCGGACAGTACGCTCGATTATTTTCAGTTCGAATATTTTGTCGCGTACACGTCGGCGCGTAGTTGAGGTTATATCTTGCATTCCTTCGGCAATGACATCGAATGCAATCGGGATAGTCACGTCGGCTTTGTAGAGGTCGGCAATGTCATAAACGAAAGATCGCTCGTGTCCGGTATGCACGAAACCGAGGCCTGGTGAGCAGCCAAGAGCGACGATAACGCCGTGTACAACTCCGTATAGGGCTGCGTGGGCTGCAGAAAGCGCTTGGTTGATTGGGTCGGAGGCTTCGAAGTCGTCTGGCCGGTAGTCTCTCTTTGTCCATTCGACACCGGTTCTTGCTGAGTTTTCTCGGTAGATTTGTCGAACTCGTGCGCCTTCGCGTCCTCTGAGTTGTTGCATGGTGAGGCCGTCGACATTTTCGCTTTCGAAGCGCATACAGTACATGAGGCGTGCTACTTTGAGACGTTTTTGTGGTGATGATACCCGTGCTGCTTGTTCTTCAAGGAGTCTCGTTGACGTTGATAATGAGCGCCCGTGGGCGTAATACCGTACTCCACGTTCGCCTACCCATACTGTGGTGGTTCCGCATTCTCCGAGGAGTGTCATCGCTTGATGGCTGATCGAGGTTCCTGGCCCGAGTAGTACGGCTATGAGTGATGCTGCTGGAACCCGAATTGTTCCTTGGTCATTGCGGGCGGTTATCGCCCCGTCTTCTCGATGGATGACGCAGTGCTCAAGGTAAAGGAATGAGGCTCGATCTTGAACACGTGGTAGTGCTGAGACCGGAATCGGGAGGATCTTAGCCATGGGTTCTCTCCTTGAGGTCCGCCATTATTGCCCGAAACTGGGCGTCGTATTCCATTCGGTGACGACGATCATCCGAAGCGGAAGATGCTGGCGTTTTGGGGTATTGGAATTTTTGGGTGTGACGGGAGTCTGCCTAGTGTTAGGCAGACTCCCGTCACACTTCGCTACGCTCTCATTGGTGCCAAGGTCATTAGGCCGCAGCCGTATGCTTTTGACCGTCCAATTCCTGATATGAGTGCGGTTCGTAGGAGGTCGGGGTCCTCGATTCTCAGTTGTCCTTCAAAAACAACTTTGTTGATGGTGACTCGATCTCGTTTATCTTCACCGGGCCGTCGTCGTCCAAAACGGGGTTTCTCACGACGAACAACGAACACGTTGCTTGGATCTGTGGGCTGTTCGTCGTGAAGCGTAGACCCAATCGTGATTTCTTCGGGTACGGGAAGTTTTTCGATCTCGGGTTTACATATGTCGAAACCGAATTTTGATGCCCGTTGAAGCAGCCATCCGCGTTGATCCTCGATTGAGACATGTCCGTAGACTTTTCCTCTTACGCCTTCCCCACGGGAGAGTGTCTTCGTGGGGTTGACTGTAAGGCGAAATGCCCAGACTTGTCCACGTTCGAGCTTGTTGAGCAACGGCGTGTAGTCGCGGGTGAGTGGCGAGGTTTCGCTTTTTCCTGCTTCGTTGAGGATCTGAGCGCAATCGGGCTCACCAGGGGAGAGGATGTACAGGTAGATGTGAGTGCCATGGTCAACGCGCCATAGAACTCGTCCTGAATCATTCTTTGATGCGGGTGTCTCGCCAATGGCGGCCTTCATAACGACGGCGTGCATAGCCTGAGGGGATCCCAGGAATTTCCGCGCAAGTCGTTTACGAGGATCAAGTTCAATTCGTGTTAGGAACACTATGCCTCCTCGAATGCTGCCATAGGGTCGTGATCGTCGCTAAGGATGGTCCGCTCGTCTACTTCGAGAGGTGACGCATGCGTATGGTTGTTAGCAACTGATTCACCGGACTCGTTTCCGAGGTGTACTGAGAGCCGCTCGATCTCTCGGAATCCATAATCGCGTTGTCTCGGATCAAATGAGATGGGGACATCTCGTGATCCTGATACATATCCCCGACGTTCCTCGGAGGGGACCGCTTCAAGGTCGATGCGAAGCTCAGCTTTCACTGCCGGATGGCGTTGCTTGTAGCGTTCGCTCGCTAACCAGGGCTCGTCTGAAAGGGCCCCAAGAAGGGCCTTTTCTCGGATTCCAAGTGCTAGAGGGAAAGCCGGGACGCACGATCGCCGGCCGAGATATAGAGGAAAGACAGGGCGGCGTAGAGCCTCATCGATCTTCCGGATGATGGAATCCTCTCCTTCAAGACCGACGAGGAATACCGCGTCTTCGAGATAGTAGCGTTCTGAGAGAGAGACAGGTGTCCCTCCGTCCAGTTCGCTTGCGGTATGAAAATCGCGAAGGATGGTACCTGGTTGATCTGTTCGTGTACCGAATGCAAGTGACGTGAGATCATCAAGGGGATCGGTACGTTGACGTCCAAGTGCGGCCGCAATGAGGCCGATAACTCCACTCTTTGTGGGAGCAAGTTCTGTTGCCCGGACCGAGAATCGCGATTTCACCCCCCATGACTGTAGGGGCCCCGCGAGGCGCAGAAGTACTGTGGGCATCAGGCGTTCTCCTCGCTGAGGCGCGGCGCAACAGTCTCAGTTACTTTGGCAGGTAGGTCAGCAAATGTGACCTTTGTTCCGAGGCTCGATACAGACTCAGATGCTTTTACCGAGACGACGAAGCTTTCCAGGGGCTTCATACCGTAAGCGGATTCGATGTTGTGCGCGTATGCAGCAAGAGCATCGATCGACTTAGCTGTATAACCATCGGTTGAGCGAATTGCGTCTTCGAATGCGCCTGCATAGGAGATGGGCTGATCGTCGCGGACCGTTACGACGATCGCTTCTGGAAGTGTCCGGTTTGCGAAGGTGTTCTGCTTGCCGGTTGGCATCGAGAGGGAGAATGCGCGGATGAACTCTTCGACGGCTCGGAGCGTAGCTTCCTTGTTGCCGAGGTTGCTGCTTAGTTGGTCGAGATTGACGGTGGCGTATCGGTACATCGTTGCTGATGAGAATTCAACTGTTCCCATCATGCCTGCGCCGGCATCTTCGTCTTCGGCGTTCTTCTTTTCGTCGTCGACTGCGGTGAAGAAGTCATACTCGTTTTCAGCTGCGTGTGTGGAGATAGCATGAGCAACTTGGCACGAAGCATCAATATTAAGATCCGCTGAATCCGCAACCATTCTGCCGAACAAGGCGATGTCGACTGCGTGTGCCTCTTTGAAGATTTTCTTGATTTCTTTCGCGTCAAGGGCTGTGCCCTCGGTGTGTGAGGTGATAGCGAGATCAGCAAGTCGATTGAGCTGGCTGGTGGCAAGGAAGAGAAGGTAACCAGATTCTTCGGTTGCACCTTCCTTTCCACGAGGAACGCTGAGCTTGATTTTTGCTGCTCTGAAGACTTCGGCGGCGAGTGTGTCTGCGTTGTCGGTTAGTTCAGGGTTCTTTGCGGTGATCTTCTTGGCGAGAAGTTCGACGACGCGTTTTGTACGGATACCAACTTCTTCGGGCGTGAGGCGGTTATTGAAGAACTTTCGTGCCGCGCTCTTCCATGATTGGCTCGATACGCGTAGGCGACGGACACCGCCGAATACGGCGGTCTTGGGTGAGCCGGAGTCGTCGCGGTTGACGCACGACGGGGGGAGGTTCTGGATGATGTGGAGGTCAACGAATGTGGTCATGATCAGTTCTCCTTAGTTGTGTTGGATGCTTCGGGGTCAGCAGTGTTGTCGGAAGTGTCAGAAGGAAGGATGGCGTATTGACGCGCCCAGCGTAGCCGGACAGACTTTGCATTTCCGGGGTACTGGAAATGGGCGATGTCGTCGGCGAGCATTGCATAGTCGAGGGGAATTCCGCGTGCGCGGAGCAGTGAAACAAAAGTCCGAAGGTGATAACGGAGTTCACTGATTGTCCCCGCGGTTGCGAGTGCGTTGAATCGGTCGCGAGCAGAGGTGTCATCGTCAGTACCGATGAGTCTGCGTGCGGCATGTCCAAGCCCAAATCCTGGTTTGAACATTCCCTCTTGTTTGGATTGCTGATGTACGCCGTACAACGTCATTGCTGTGTAGACAGCGATCTCTTCATACGTGGGAGCGTCGCCTGCGAGATCCGGGACTTTGATACTTGTGAGTTCCCAGAGCTCGGGGAGGTCGCCAGGTTGGCTAGATACTCCCTTTCGAAGATGAGCAAGGCTGGCCCTAGCGTAGGGCTTTTTGTCAAGGTATGCCTGTTGAAGCCCGAGGGGGCCTCCTAGCCTGTGATCGACAATCATGCCAACTTTGCGCAGGTTTCGTTTCGGAGTGGCAGGCTGCTTGCTGCCTCCCTCAGCGGATGGTGCGGGGTCTGTTGTCATTTCTCGTTCCTTTCTTCGGAGGAAGTAGCAGGTGTTTCAGATAACTCCGACGTTGGAGCTAAAAGAACACGGGGGATGGTTTTATTGAGTGACGCATGGAAGATTGCGAGAGCCCGTGCGACATCCATAGTGCCTCGTCCAGCGAAAGCCGTATCGGGCGCGCGAGATGTTAAATCTTGTTGTTGAGCGAGGGCCTGCTGACGGACAAAATCGAACCACGAACGTTTCGCATCAATTCGTTCTTTGGAATCGAGATCAGCGAGCCATCGAGGGAACTCTTGGTCGAGGGCGTAGTAGAAAGCTGCTCGGGCTCGGTTTCCTGCGCTAGCTGCAGTATCTGGATCGCCGCCGCTAGCACGATCGATATTGGCGCCGAGGTTTCTCACGAGGAGTGCCACATTATCGGTCATCTCCATCGCGTCTTCGACAAGTTGGATTGTTGACGGGTCGTCGAGAATACTCGCTGGTAGATCGAGCGTCTCGTCGGTGAGTTCTACCGTTACGGCTTCTTGACTTCCGTATTCAAGACCAATGGCTCGGACGGAGATGGGGCGGTCGTCGAAAATGTCAGTCTCTCGTTTAAGTCGCTCCGCAAGACGGATAACTGCCGGAGGGAGAAAACGCTGTACTGCGTTCTTGCCAATTCCCTGTGTTGAGGGACTGAGGCGGCCAATGAGTGCTGGCAAACCTCGCCATAATGCCTGGTCAACATTGTGTTTGCGAGGCATGTAAACGTCGTACTTGAATTTCTTGGACTGTGGGTCTGAGTAACGCCATGCACTCATTGGTTCAACATCCTGGCGATTCTGCGGTGTAAGGCGATCGCCGTTACCAAGGAATAAGGACGTTACAGCGTCGTCGTCGCCATGCAAGAGAACACGACGTGACTGCCAGGTGTAGCACTCAACAGGCCCGTGGGGATCTACACCTGATGATCCACCGGGGCCGTCAGGTTCACGTTCCCACGGGGGAAGATCGGTTTCGGGATCGGAGACGATCCGCTGCCCTTCAAATCTCGTGACTGTGTTGAGTAGGAGAGTTTTTTCCAAGTTGGGGCCAAGCACGATGACTGTACCAATTTGGCCTGTCCATCCTGGTCCGATGGGGTAACCTTTGCCGCCTTTGACAAGGGGATCTCCGACTGCGCCTGTGCGGATTCCTGATGGATCGAAGGCATGGATATGGACAAGCCAGCGAGCGGCTTCGGCCCAACTCATTGATTCGAGTCCGCTGCCTATGCGTGTCGTGAAGAATGGAACACCGTTGGGGACATCGACGATGAACGAGTTGAGATCGGATGTTTTCCCTGACGACGAATGAATTCCAGCGACTTGGAAAAATGGCTTTTCTGGGTCGCGAAGATCAAAACGATCGCGGAATTCTTCGAGATAGGCCACGGCGTCCTCAGAGAGCCTTCCTGGAGAATTCCAGTATTCTTTCCATACCCCAAGGTGCTCGGGGCCGTCCATGGCACGGTGGCAGATTGCTATGAGCAGACGGATGATTGCCGCATCTTGGCTCGCAATCTCGCCGTGAATTCCTTCTAATTCTGAGGCTTGTTGAAATACCTCGACGAGCGATAGGACGTCGGGCGTACCGTCAAGTCTGACTACCCTTATCCATTTTTCATCGAGGAGGTTGTACGATGTCGTCATTTGACCTCCTTTAGTCCAGTTTCTGACGTATATTCAAGGATTGTGCCTAAAAGTGTTGCCCGCTTATTAGTAAGAGGGAGAACTAATTGTCCGGATAGGAGGGGGCTTCGTTGCCAAGCTTCATAGAACCTATTGTTCTCGAATTCCTTCAAAATGTCGAAAAGCTTTTTTCCCCTACTTAATGAATTAGGCAGGCGGACGCTTGACATTGCCATTATTCTGCAGATCTCATCGCGTGGCATTTGATCAATAGGGATGATCTCGCCCGGCTGATCCGGTGAGGAAGAAAGCGTTCGGAGTTCGATCTGGCCGCCAATTTGTTCTTCTTCAATCAAAATGACTTCGAGCGAATCTTCACCGTCGCGGACGTGTGCACGTCCAGCAGTCTCATCATCAGTAGTCATGACTGAGAGCCAACTTGTGAGGGACGGAGATGCTCCTGCTGGAAGGGGCTCATCGAGAAGGAAGGTCCTCGCCGCGTTCTCTTTATCTTTACGCTCGGTTTCTTCCTCTTGTTGAGCTTCTGCGAATGCTGTTTGCCACGCAGTCGGAATATCTGGATGATCGCCATAAACTTCCTCGATGAGTGCGTGTACATCGTCTGGTGCAGTGATTTCTCCGGAGCTCTTGATCCTCCTAAGTAGAGCTGCTGCTGTAAGAAGAAGATCGCGTGCACCATATATACCTTTTCCTCCCCAATCGAGGTTCGGCTCTTTGCCTTCGTTTGGAAGAGCATCGATGTAACACACTGGTGCGACGAGCTTAGGTGGGCGTGGTCGGTTATGCCGATGTAAACGTCCCATTCGTTGCAGCACGAGATCGATTGGAGCGAGATCCGTGATAAGCAGGTCGAAATCGACATCAAGGGATTGCTCAACAACTTGTGTTGCGACGACAATTGCTCGATAAGGTCTGTTCGGATGGGAACGCGGTGGGCCGAATCTGCGAAGTAGATCTGCGTCCTTAGCTAGGCGGTCACCAATTGTGAATCGTGCGTGGTTGAGCATGACGTCGTCGCCGAAGTGCTCACGAAGGAGCTCAAAGGTTTCTTGTGCACGGACAACAGTGTTACGAACGATAAGTGCACATCCGCCTTCGGATAGTGAATCTTCGAGTAATGAGACGAGGTCTCCGTCCTCAAGGCGTTGGACTGTGCATGTAGATGTGCGGCCACTAGCTGGAGTTGGCGTGATGTCAACGGATTCTTGTGAAGCGCTCACAATACATGGGAAGGGAGTCGAGAGGATGTGCTTCTTCTGACGGGAGGAAATCCGGGTTCCACGCCCTTTTCGGTAAGCGGCGACGAGCTCTGTCGTCTGCTTTTCAGAGAGTGTTGCTGATAGAAGAACTACTGGAACGCCGTACGAAGCGAGCCAGGTGAGCGCCCTCTTGAGGTAAACGTACATGTAGGTCGAATACACATGGACTTCGTCGATGATGACAACTTTTCTCGACAATCCCAGGTGCCGTAGAGCGAGGTGGGGTGCTTGCATAGCCGCAAAAAGTACGTGGTCAATAGTTGTGACGACGAAGTCTGCGAGCATGGTTTTTTTCGTCCGCTGAACCACGGAAGAATAGCGAGGTCTGGGTCTCGGTGTCGTGAAGTGCCGTTTTGTTCGTCAAGAGAATCGCAACCGATTTCAGTGGGAGAAATCGATGAGTTATCTCCGCCAAGCATGTTGAAAAGCGAGTCGTGGATGCTATAGCCGCGGCCAAGAAGAGCCTGACGTTCTTTGTTAAGCCGCGCCCGGCCGTGAGTGAGTTGGACGGAGAAATTTGATGGAGAGCCGCTTCCTGAGTATGCGCGCTCAATGTTCTCGAGCCAATTAAGTACGCGGTTAAACATAGCATCGGTAGTCGCCTGTGTAGGCAGAGCGAAACAAATGCCCGCTCGGCCGGTGCGAGCCGCAAGTATCTCCGCTGCCGCGAGGGCTGCCTCTGTTTTTCCAGCCCCTGTCGTTTCTTCGACGATAATCAAACCGGGTAGATCCATATGGCGAGCAGATTCAAGTACTTGACGTTGAACGGCTGTTGGTGAGGCTCCTTCTGGGAGATTGAAACGTGAAGCGTAAAAAGATTCGGCGCTTTCTCCCGAATCCCGCGGGCGCCAGGGAGTCGGGATTTCTAAAAGAGAGAGTGCTCTGTGCACTCGCGCGGCGTGCTGATCCTGGTCGAGAAGTTCCCGGCCGTCATTCGATCGGGGCACTAAGGGGAAGTATTGCTCGCTCGACGCAATCCAATCAGCAACAATGACTAAGCCAGACAACATCACGAGGAACGGCTGGGACCAGGATCTTTTCCCCCAAGCTGGGAGAAGTTCTGTGACATTGCATCGCTCCACAGCCCACTGCGCTAGCTCCTGGCGTACTTCTTCCCAGACACCTGTGCCAATGAGGTGAGGATAGCTCTTACACCGGTTAATGCTTCCATCGGTCGCGGGAATTCCATGGTGTGCTCCGACGAGTGATGCCAGGGCGGAAGATGATTCAGAAGACCAGCCACATTCGCTCTCAAACCACGTGGTGAGAAAAAACTGTCCAACGAGGGCGTGGGGAGTTTGCCGTCGTTCGTGTGAATCGGTTGGGGGGAAGGTGAAACCGTGCTCCATCATGACATCTTGAAGTGCCTGGACCTGCATAGCGAAGGCAGGCGATGCTTTCCCTACATCATGGAGATGAGAAATGAATGCTGCTAGGCGGGCGAATTCCTCCTGCGGACCTAGAGCTGATGGTGAATCGGCGAATTCTTGTGCAATGAAATCTTGATGTGCCGGTCCGAGCCAGTGAAGTGCTAGATGGTGTGCGACCTCCGCAGTGTCGGCTAAGTGAACAGGGAGCGGGAGCCACGCGAATTCGTCGGAACCGCGTCCGCTCTTCGCCCAGGCGCTCATTGCCGTTGGGGAAAGACTCATGATTACTCCTCGTCGAGCTTCTGGATTCTCTGATTGTGAATCTACGCCGCATCATGCAGGTATGTCAAGCAATTCGCAATAATGCATCTTAAAGACGCCAATAATGCATCCTAAAGGTACTTCGGGGCAGCGTTGGTCATCCTCTAACTGCCGACGATGTTGCAACAGCTAATGATCCGTTTTGTGTGTGTTGATGAAGTGGAATGCTGCCCGCGCGAATGGGCCGAGCCATCCCCGCTCACGCGGGGTAGGCATCGGTTTACCGCAGTATCTCTAAGACGCATTAGGATCATCCCCGCCCCTGCGGGGTCTCCTGCGGTATTTATAAGGATATCCGCCGTTCCTGTGGGAACGTGGATGCTTGCTGTATCGATGGCGTGGGTTTCTTGCAAAGTTGCTCCTCCTTCGGTTGCTGGTTAGATGACATCATGGGCGTGCGACAGAAATTCGCACGTGTTTCAAGTCACACAAAAAATCCTGTCGCGCGCGCGTGAAAATATATGTGGTAGCTCGCCCCACCTGTCTGCGTCAGTTCAGATCTCGGCAAGTGGGGCTCGCCAATCAGCCGCTCACAAGCTCGGGAGGATCACCTGTGGAGATCGTTATTGCTCTTGGCCTCGTCGCCATCTGTCTCACGTCTCTTCTTGGCCCACGTCTCAACGTGGCTGCGCCACTTCTGCTTGTTCTCCTTGGAGCTGCAGTTGGATTTATTCCAGGCGTTCCTCTCATCCACATTGAACCGGAACTTGTCCTCACAGCGATGTTGCCGCCCCTTCTCTACGCAGCCGCTATCGAAATGCCTGTGATGGATTTTCGTCGTGAATTTGCCCCGATTGCTGGTCTTTCTGTTTTGCTTGTCATTGCCAGCTCGGTGTTTCTTGGCCTTGTCATGTGGGTGCTTATCCCGGAACTTGACCTGCCGTGGGCAATTGCGCTTGGCGCCGTGTTAAGCCCCACTGATGCTGTTGCTACATCAATTGTGAAATCGACCAACGTATCACCACGAATTACTGCGATACTCGAGGGCGAAGGTCTGCTTAATGACGCGACTGCGCTCGTCATGCTTCGTACGGCCGTTGCGGCGGCAGCTGCGTCATTTAGCGCTCTCGGCGTCGCCTGGCTCGTGGTCTATTCTGTCGCTATCGCATCAATCATCGGCATTGCTGTTGGAAGATGCTTCCTCTGGGCTGTGTCGCGAATTGATAATGCTGTCGCAGCGACAACGCTCTCTTTCGCAGTACCTTTTATTGCAATGATTCCTGCTGAAGAGCTAGGAGCATCTGGCCTCGTGGCAGCGGTTGTAGCAGGTCTCGTGATTGGGCAGGGCTCGGCAAAGTACATCGCCCCGAGCATGCGTATCTTCGCAACAAAAAACTGGGCCACCCTCGAATTTCTCCTTGAAGGAATCGTCTTCCTTACGATGGGGCTACAACTTCATAGCCTCGTAGCGGATCTCCAAGAGAACTCTGTCAATACCGTGCTGCGAGCTGCTGGCCTTGCCATCTTTGCCCTCGTCGGTTCGATCATTATTCGGGCAGCCTTTGTTGCGCCTCTGCTCGCATGGATACAAAGTCGAGCCCGTCGCCGTGCGCGACTGCGCCCGCGCTTCGAACAAGCGCAAAACATGTTGTCCGAAGAAACTTATATGCACCTGATCGACGAAGTCCGAGATCTCAATCGAAGGCGCGGGCGCAAGCATGGCCGCAATAGTACTGGGCGCAGCTTTATGAAACATAAGGATCGATTCAGCACGGATACGCGTAATCAGCAGATTTTTGAGCACCAGGCGACGACAGAAACGACAGTCGCGAATGTGTGCGCTGCTGACGCCTCAGAACTTGAGCGTGCTTCATCGCCGAGACGTCCCGGTGGGGCGGGCGGAAAGCCGCCGGCTCCGGCCGAGTTAAGTCTCCTGGAGAACCAGTTACGCGGTACCGCAGGGCGTTCGTTTTCTTCTCGTAGAGTTCGACGTCTTCCGTGGCGGCTACTTCGTCGTATCTTTGGCTGGCGGGGCTCTGAAGCGCCAACACTCGCTGAAGTACGTACTCGATTCACGCGTGCCATCGCTGACATCGACTACTTTGTTGAATCACCTCTTACCGTCCGCGACGGCGCCGTGGTTGTATGGGCAGGCATGCGCGGAGCCATCACTGTGGCAGCAGCCCAGACTCTCCCAACCGACACCCCGATGCGTTCCTACCTCATCTTCATTGCATTCCTCGTCGCAGGCTTCTCGCTAATTATCCAAGGGGGAACCTTGCGGTGGTTCGTCGAGACTATCAAGCCAACCCGCGGTCCATCCGATGACGAACGTGCAACCGACATAGCGCGACTCCGTGAAATTCTCGACGAAGCTGAGCGGGTTTTCCTCGACAACAGCAACGATGACGACGATATTGACCTCGGCGTACTCGAAGCACGACGAGCTGCACTTCTTCACGTTCGTGACGAGCAAACATTCCACTCAAGCCTACTTTCGGATGCGCTCACAACACTCGACGTCCAACAATTTGCACTCGAAGCACTACGAACACGCCCGATCTAACAACAATTGGCCACGCAGGCAGATTCAGAACTCACTCAGAAGACCTGGACGCGAATAACGACCCCGCCACGCCGCTCTCACGCACGTCATCGACGGAACCCATCGGGGAGTCTGAGCAGTGACAAGGGACAAAATGTATGCGCCTGCGCCCACAGTCGGCCTACCCCGCACGTAATCACACCCGAACCGCTGAATTGCGCAGGAAACCCTGAACATACAAAAGAGGGCGCGACTCCGCGTAACTCCTCGAA
This sequence comes from Arcanobacterium haemolyticum, assembly GCA_021532125.1. Taxonomy (GTDB): domain Bacteria; phylum Actinomycetota; class Actinomycetes; order Actinomycetales; family Actinomycetaceae; genus Changpingibacter; species Changpingibacter haemolyticus_A. The sequence continues at coordinate 453,752 of JADYUX010000001.1, read as the reverse complement.
CAATTTTGAGGTGGGCCTATACACACAAAAGAGGGGCGTGACACTGCCGTGTCACGCCCCTCCATCGCGCCAAGCTACATGGGAATAACTTGCATAAATATCCATGTCGCCAGCGCAGAAACAGCGGCAGCTGCAGGTAAGGTCAGAACCCATGCCGTCACAATGTTTCCTGCGATTCCCCAGCGGACAGCAGACTTACGCTTCGTAGCACCAACACCCATAATTGCGCACGTAATCGTGTGCGTCGTCGAAATAGGAGCATGGAACTGAGCAGTCACGAAAAGCACTGACGCACCCACGAGCTCTGCCACGAATCCACGAGATGAATCAAGATCGATAATCTTCTGACCCAGCGTCTTCATGATTCGCGCGCCACCAGAATATGTACCGAGCGAAATCGCCAGAGCGGCTCCAAGTTTCACCCAGGTCGGGATCACCGAGGGATCCTCGTGGTAACCACCAGCAACAAGCGCCAAGGTCACAACGCCCATCGTCTTCTGTGCATCCTGAAGTCCGTGGCCGAGCGCCAAAGCCGCAGCCGACACAGTCTGGGCGTGACGGAAACGGCGCATCGTCGGCTTGTACGAAGCATTAACAAGCAGACGCAGCATGATCTTCATGAGAACAAACGCGAGGATGAATCCAACGGTTGGTGAGAGGACCATGGGAACAATCACCTTGTCGAGGATAACGTTCCAATGAACCGTGATTGACGCCGTCAGGCCAGCTCCACAAAGGCCGCCGATCAGGGCATGAGACGACGACGAAGGCAGGCCGAACCACCACGTGATGAGGTTCCATGTGATGGCGCCGATCAAGGCGCCCAACACAATGACGAGGCCGGCGTGTGCTCCTCCAGCGTCGCTGATGTTGATGATGCCACCGCCGATGGTGGAGGCGACAGCGGTGCCAAGCATGGCACCGATGAAGTTCATGACAGCCGCCATGGTGAGTGCGGCGCGCGGGGTTAGAGCCCGCGTTGCGACCGACGTTGCAATGGCGTTCGCAGCATCGTGGAATCCATTCGTGTAATCGAAAATGAATGCGACTCCAACGATGAACGCGACGAGCAGAAACGTCTCGTTCAAGGTCAGGACTCCTTGATTGCGATCGATTCGACGGTGCCAGAGAGACGCTCGAAGGCGTCGACAGCATTCTCAATAACGTCGAGGACGAGCTTCACGCGAAGCACTTCAAGAGCGTCGGTGGCGTTCTCGAAAAGAGCGGAAACCATGGCGCGGTAGATCTGGTCGCCCTGGTTCTCCAATTGGTTGATCTCGATCCAATAATCGCGCGTGCTGGCGTCGATAACCGAGAGCCGCCCCATGATGTCGTGGGTGAGACGAGCGCAGTTGCGCAGGATCTCGACCTGCGTGAGAACGCCATCAGGCAACGAGCCAGGCTTGTAGAGAACAATGTTGTCGCCAGCCTCATCCATGAGGTCGAGGCAGTCGTCCATGACGATCGACAACGTGTACAGGTCTTCTCGATCAAACGGAAGAACAAAAGACTGGTTGATCTTGTTGAGCACCGTGTGGCATGCCTCGTCGGCACCATGCTCAATCTTGTGAAGATCGTTATTGAGTTCTACTCGGCGGATGGGATCCGCGCCGATGAGCACTCCGAGGAGGTCAGCGGCTTCAACGAGGAACTGCGATTGCGTTCGCAGTAGTCCGAAGAGCGAATCGGATTTTTCAAACTTCTTGCGGGCCACATACCCTCCCTGGATGAAAAGGTTGCCATCGGGTTAATGACACTCCACATAGTAGGATAGGGGATAGATCGCCCCACATTGTGCATCGAAGGGCATACGTAAACCATTATTCGCGTAATCGTGCGGAAAAGTGCCGCCACTTCCTTCCGAGTGCAAGAAATTTCAGGGCCGTGAGAATGCCCGATCTATGTAACGATGTGGTTAATAGTGTGTGGTAAATAACCTTCAGCTACTACTGCTACGCGTGATCACTGGAGGTCGTCGTTCACGGCATACAACCTAACCGCATACCTGCAAACGTAAAGATGGGCCGGATCTTACGATCTGGCCCATCCAGTGACACCGAACCCGATAGCGCCAGTCGGCGCGTAGGCCGCTCGTAGCGGCAAAAGTTGGAGCCCGGGGCTTTCGCGATCCGGCGTCGTACAGAAAGCATAACAGGGCGTGTACCTGTGACACTAGTCGTTGGGGAGTTACGGCTGAGTAGTGTTTCGGTGTTCCTCATCGAGGGGTTCTCGGTGTACCGAATTTGTTATCGCAGCGTGCTTGCGTCAGGTGTCCTTTTCGTGTGCTCCGGTCTGAAATCTGTCGTTACACGGCCGAGCCCGGTTCTCCGGCCGAATTCTGGTGTGCACGCCCGAACTCGGCTACGCGCGCCCGAACTCAGCAGCGCACGCCGACCCCTGATACGCACGCTCAAACTCAGCTGTGCACGCCCGAACTCAGCAGCGCACGCCGACCCCTGGTGCGCACGCCCGAACTTTGCCATTCGGGTCTCAAATCTGCTGCCTGTGCTGTTCCGTGCCATTCGGGTGTCTCGCCTCGCTAAACCCGCGCCGGGTTATACCCGTGTCGGTTCAGCTTCGGCTGGGATCGAACGCGTGACGTGGGATTATGCGGCATCCTGTAAAGGTCGGTTCAGCTTCGGCTGGGATCGAACCGGTAACCGACGTTACGTACGGTGACGATAGTTGATTCGAGCTCGGAGCCGAGTTTGGCGCGGAGTCGTCGTACGTGGACATCGACGGTGCGTGAGCCCCCGTAGTAGTTGTATCCCCAGACTTTTTGGAGGAGTTCGTCGCGTGAGATGACTTGTCCTGGACGTTCGACGAGGTAGTGGAGTAGTTCAAATTCTTTGTAGGTGAGGTCGAGGGGTTTGCCGTTCACAGTGGCGGTGTATGCGCCTGGGTTGACGACGATTGCGGGGCTGGCGTCGGTGAGATGCTGGGGGTCTGTGTCGCGGGCGTGTTCGGCTTGTGCGCGGTCGCACATCATGCGGATTCTTGCTTGGATTTCGGCGGGTGGTGCGGAGAAGAGGATGGTGTCGCTTGCTCCCCAGGATGCGCCGACGACGGCGTAGCCGCCTTCTTCGAGGACAAGGAGTATGGGGGGTGCGTCCATCGTTTCGGTGGCGGCTCGGCAGAGTGCTCGGGCGGAGACGAGGTCGCGTCTTCCGTCGAGGATGAGTGCGTCTGCGTTGAGGTTAGCGGCGAGTGCGGACGTTGTGAGGGGGGCTGCGTCGAGGGTGTAGGTGAGGAGGGCGATGCCTGGGAGTACGAGGGCCGGGTCGCCGGCTTCTGAGGTGAGGACGACGAGGTGAGGCACGTGCGGGCTCCTTCCTCGTGTTGTTGGCTGCTAGTTCTCATCCTACGAGGTGATCGTGGGAGGGGTGCGTGTCTAGGTTGCTGTGAGCGGGCGCGCCGGGTGTTGCGTGTTGCTGGGGGCGAACCTTGTCGTTGTCGCGAAGACGGCCTTCTCGCTGAAGTGCATCTCCTCGCTGAAGTGGCACGTGGTTCGTGAGAAGATTCTTGGGTGACGTCTTCGTATTTTGCGCATCCGTTGTTCCGGGGTCGGTCGCCGTTGGTTGCGGCAGGTTTGTTCGGCTCGGTGCTCATGCTTGCTGCGATGCTGCCGGTTTTTGCTGCGTCGTCGGATTCGGTTGTACCGGCTTTGCCTGGTTTTTTGACACGTTTTGATGTGCCGACTTTGGCGCCTCTTGTAGTCGCGATTGCGCTTGTTGCGGGTGTGATGGCATGGGGGTGGCCGCGCCTCCTTGCTGTTCCGGCGGAGCGTATTTCGCGCGCCGTCGTCGTGGTGTATTCGGCCGTGGTGCTCGTCGTGGGGGTGACGGGGCAGCCATCGACGGTAAGTGCTCTTGTTGCTTTTGCGATTCCTGTGGCGTTTATTTCGCAGATGTTTCGTGGTGGGGATCATGTGAAGTCGTTGCGGCAGATGTCGGGGACTTTTGTGGGGATTCTCGTTGCGTCGTCTGCCGTGATGTGGCTTTTTGTGGCGCGTGAGCCTGGCGGTGCTGCGATTGCCCTTGTGGGTCTGTCGGTTTTGTGCGCTGGTTCGGTTGCTCAGTGGTTGTTTTCGTCGCGTATTCGTGAGCTTGCTGTTGCGGTGACGACGACGATTGTGGCTGTCGCTGTGACGCTTCTGCTCGGCTCGGTGTCGTGGTGGGCGTGCGCTGGGTATGTCGTGGCGTATTTCTTGATGACGTGGTCGCTTGGCAAATCGTCGCGTGTGACCCGCACGATGATCGACGATGTTGCGGCGTCGTCGATGGTGCTAGTTCCGCATTGCGCTATGGGCGTTGTGGGGTACGCTTTGGCGCTTCTTTTCGCCTAGCCTGGTTGTATGGTCTTTCAGATTCCCGAGAATATTGCTCCTGAGTGTTACCCCATGGCATGGCTGATGGGTGAGTGGCGCGGCGGCGGTGTCCTTGAGTATGAGGGCGTGGATGCTGCGGCGTATGTTCATGAGATTTCGATCGATAACGACAACGCGGGTCCGTGGTTGCGTTTCCGTTCGGATGTGTGGTTGGCGCAAGAGTCGGCTGGTGCGGTGGATAAGGAAGTTCCGGGTGTCCATACGTATCGTGAGCTGACGAAGGGCGATGTGTGGAGCTCGTTGACGGGTTTTATCCGTGTGACGCCAAATGAGAGCACTCGTGATGGCATGACGCTTCTTGAGGCTACGTCGTCTTCGCCTGCTGGTCATGCTGTGACGTGGGCGGGCCTGATTAAGGGGCCGCAGTTCCAGTTCCAAGCTGATGCTATTGCTGCGACACCGACTGCTCCGGAGTTGAGCGCGGGTCGAATTATGGGGGGCATGGTGAATTCGGATCTGATGCTCGCGTACGACATGGCTGCTTTTGGCCACGAGATGCGTACGTATATGGCTGGTCGGCTTTCTCGGATCTGATGATGCTGGCGACGAATTCTGTGGTGCTTGAGTTTCCTGGTGCTGTGAGCTGTGATGCTGTGGCATCGGAGGAATACCGGAATGATCGTTATGTCCCCCATGGGGTGGCTTCGCATTATGGGAGTCCGCTTCGTGAGGAGCGCGACTTACGTGAGGGGCGTGCGTGCGTCGATCTGTCTTACCTGGAGATTCTCGAGGTTCGTGGCGAGGATCGCTTGTCGTGGCTGAGTTCGCTCACGACTCAAGATCTCACTGCGCTTATGCCGGGGGATTCAACGGAGTTGTTGCTTTTGTCCCCTCAGGGGCATGTGGAGAACGCTGCGGGGGTTATCGAGGGGTCAGATTCAACTTTCCTTGTGACTGAACCAGGTTGGGGTAGCGACCTCGCAGGTTTTTTGACGTCGATGGTGTTCATGATGCGTGCCGAGGTTATTCTCCGAGAGGATCTCGCTGCTGTGGGGGCATACGGCGAGGCTGTGTCGGTGCTCGAACGATGCGAGGGTTGTACTCTCGTGTGGCGCGATCCGTGGCCGTTGACGTCCGTTGAGAGCGCCACGTATGGTCCCCGAGACGACGAGCATCCGGGCCGGGAGCTTCAGCGATCGCTTGTCGTCGTTCCCCGAGCGTCACTTGGTGAGTTTGTGGGGGCGGCGCTGGCGTCTGGGCTGTCGCTTGCGGGGCTGGCTTCGTGGGAAGCGGTGCGAGTTGCCTCGTGGAGGCCGTCGATGGCGGAGGTTGATTCGCGAACGCTTCCTCATGAGCTCGATTGGCTTCGCACAGCAGTTCACTTGCATAAGGGGTGCTACCGCGGGCAGGAAACCGTGGCGAAGCTCGTCAATCTTGGGCGTCCGCCTCGCAGGCTTGTGTATCTCTATCTCGAAGGTCCAGCCGATGAATTACCCCAGCACGGTGATTCCGTCCTCGTGGATGGGCGGAATGTTGGCGTGGTGACGAGTGCTTCACGCACGTGGGAGGACGGGCCTGTGGCTCTTGCGCTGGTCCGGCGGAACGTCGATCTGGATGCTGTCCTTGATGTCGGAAACTTCCGTGCATCGCAGACTGAGATTGTTCGTATGTCGGGGAAGTCGAGCGTCTCGCCCGAGTCGCGTCCGGGCGAGGAATTTCGTCGCAGTGGGGTTGTAAGCCGCTGAGGGTATTTCCCGAGAATCTGATGGGTAGGGGAAGCCGATGGCTGATACGTGCTTTTCCGACGAGGTGTGAGTGACGGTGACACGATGTATTACAGCATGAGTTCGATGATCAGTTTGGTCGTGGGTCTCGCCATGATTGGCTTGCTCGCATGGGCCTTGTTTGAAGCGATCCGTCGTCCGAGTTCTATGTTTGCGCTTGCGAGGCTTCCGAAAAATACGTGGATTATCATTCTTGTCGTCGGGCTGCTCGTCGTCGGAAATGGAACGTTCTGGTGGTTCCCGTTCCCGTTTATGTCGATTCTGCGTTTCGCGGGCTTGATTGCTGCGGTGTATTTTCTTGGTCCAGAATGTCAACGGATGGGGCCGCGTCGTGGGCGTGGAGATCGTCCACGACGAACGCGAGGAGGTTGGTGATGCGAGCTGTTGTCCAGCGTGTTAAACGTGCGAGCGTGAGTGTCAAAGGAGAAGTCGTTGGAAGGATCGACGAGGGGCTGTGTGTTCTTCTCGGCGTGACGCACGATGACGGCGACGCCCAGATCGACAAGGTAGCGCGAAAAATTGCTCAGCTTCGTATCATGCGTGACGCTGACGGCAGCGACGATACAGCTGGGCGCCGGTCGGTGGAAGACGCTGGCCTTCCCGTTCTTCTCATCTCACAGTTCACGCTGTATGCCGATGTGCGCAAGGGTCGGAGCCCGTCGTGGTCGCACGCGGCGCCAGGTGAGGTTGCTGAGCCGATCTTTGCCAAGGTTGCAGCACAACTGCGTGAGTCATATGGGCTACACGTGGAGGAAGGGCGCTTTGGCGCAATGATGGATGTCGAACTCGTTAACGATGGTCCATTCACAATTCTTATTGACGCTTAGAATCTCAACCTCCCATGTCGACGAAGGACGTACCACGGTTGATTTCACAAACCTGGGCGTCCGTCGTCGTTCATAAGGTGCCATCCCAGAATCTCCGCATTAATCCCAGGGCACACGACTCACGCCAGTGGCGAACAGTTGGCAGAAAGTGGGCCCCTCGTCGTTATTGTTGAATGAGCTCGTCAAAGGGCGAGCCATCACATCAAGGAGTGCCCAATGTTCGAACGGTTTACCGACCGTGCCCGCCGGGTCATCGTACTCGCGCAAGAAGAGGCTCGTAACCTCAAGCACAACTACCTCGGTACCGAACACATCCTGCTCGGACTCATTCGTGAGGGAGAAGGCGTTGCCGCAAAGTCCCTCGAATCGCTGGGCATCACACTTGAGGATGTACGCAACCAGGTAGTTGAAATTATCGGCGAGGGCCAGGAGCCCCCGTCTGGCCACATCCCTTTCACCCCGCGTGCCAAGAAGGTTATTGAGTATGCGATGCGTGAAGGTCTCCAGCTCGGCCACTCATATATCGGCACTGAGCATCTTTTGCTCGGCCTCACGCGCGAACCAGATGGCGTGGCAGCGCAGGTGCTCACCAAGCTTGGTGCCGACATGCCTCGCGTGCGTAATCAGGTCAATCAGTTCATTTCTGGGTTCCAGGGTAAGGAGCCCGTGGGCGTGGGCGGCGGCGCTCGTGAGGGCCAGAAGGCTGGTTCCACTGTGCTCGACCAGTTCGGCCGGAACCTCACCCAGTCTGCGCGTGAGCACAAGCTCGATCCTGTGATTGGGCGCCATGTTGAGACTGAACGCGTCATGCAGGTCCTCTCGCGCCGTACGAAGAACAATCCTGTTCTTATCGGTGAGCCTGGTGTGGGTAAGACGGCTGTCGTCGAAGGTCTTGCGCAGGCCATCGCTGCTGGCGACGTCCCCGAAACGCTTCGTGACAAGCAGCTCTATTCCTTGGATATGGGTTCGCTTGTTGCGGGTTCACGCTACCGTGGAGATTTCGAAGAGCGCATGAAGAAGATCTTGAAAGAGATCAACACGCGCGGCGACATTATTCTTTTCATCGACGAGATCCACACGCTTGTGGGAGCTGGCGCCGCCGAAGGTGCTCTCGACGCGGCTTCGCTGCTCAAGCCCATGATGGCTCGTGGGGAGCTTCAGGTTATCGGCGCGACCACTCTCGATGAGTACCGCAAGCACATCGAGAAGGATGCGGCTCTCGAACGCCGGTTCCAGCCGATTCAGGTGGAGCAGCCGACAACGGAACAAGCGATCGAGATTCTCCGTGGCCTGCGCGACCGCTACGAGTCTTTCCATCGCGTGACGATTACGGATGAAGCGCTTGAAGCTGCAGTTGTGCTCTCTGATCGCTACATCAACGATCGTTTCTTGCCGGACAAGGCCATTGATCTCATCGATGAGGCCGGTGCTCGCCTCGCCATTCGTAAGATGACAGCACCGCCGGAACTTCGTGAGATTGACGAGAAAATTGGTAGCGTTCGTCGTGAAAAGGAAGCTGCAATTGACGGTCAGGACTTTGAGAAGGCCGCCTCGCTTCGCGACGAAGAGCAGCGTCTGAGCGCTCAGCGTGCTGAACGGGAGAAGGCGTGGAAGGACGGCGATATGGACGTCGTCTCCGTGGTGGACGAAGATCTCGTCAATGAGGTTCTTTCCATGGCCACCGGTATCCCGGTTTTCCGGCTCACCGAGGCCGAGTCCGCCAAGCTTCTGCGTATGGAGGAGGAGCTTCACAAGCGCGTCATCGGTCAAAACGAAGCGGTCGTTGCACTATCGCAAGCGATTCGTCGTACGCGAGCGGGCCTCAAAGATCCGAACCGCCCGGGTGGTTCGTTCATTTTCGCTGGCCCGACTGGCGTGGGAAAGACCGAGCTTGCCAAGGCTCTCGCTGAGTTCCTTTTTGGCGACGAATCTGCGCTAATTACGCTTGATATGTCGGAGTACGCCGAGAAGCACACGGTGTCGCGTCTCTTCGGTGCCCCTCCGGGTTACGTCGGGTACGAGGAGGGTGGCCAGCTCACCGAGAAGGTGCGCCGTAAGCCGTTCTCGGTGGTTCTCTTTGACGAGATCGAGAAGGCTCACCCAGATCTGTTCAACTCTCTTCTCCAGATTCTTGAAGAAGGTCGCTTGACGGATTCGCAGGGCCGCATAGTTGATTTCAAGAACACGGTTATCATCATGACGACGAATCTCGGTACGAAGGATATCGCTAAGGGTGTGACCACTGGCTTCCAGTTCGACCAAGATACAACGACCTCGTACGAGCGCATGAAGCGTCGCGTAGGGGAGGCTCTCAAGGATCACTTCCGCCCGGAGTTCCTCAACCGCGTCGACGATATCGTCGTGTTCCCGCAACTTCAGCAGACCGAGATCCTCGAAATTGTCGACCTCATGATCGGCAAGCTCGATAAGCGCCTCGCCGCGCAGGACATGCATATTGTCCTCACGAAGGATGCGAAGGATCTTCTCGCAGAACGAGGCTACGATCCGGTTCTCGGTGCTCGTCCGTTGCGCCGTGCAATTCAGCGCGATATTGAGGATGTCCTCTCTGAGAAGCTCCTCTTCGGTGAATTTGCCCGCGGGCAGGTCATCGTCGTGGATGTTGATAAGGAGAATATCCCTATGGCGTTCACTTTTACTGGCCAGGATGCGGACGCACCGCTACCTGAGGGTGCTGTGAACATCGAATCTCCGGAGGAGATTAATGGCCTCACAGCAGCTGTTGACTCGCGGAGGCCAGGCGCTGGGGAGCAACCGAAGGGGCTGTCTGCAGCAAGCTGATAACGGATAATACGGTTCGATGAATGAGGCGTGTGGGCCTCTTGGTGCGAATGTGCCAAGCGGGTCCACACGCCTTGTCGTATCACTAATTTCTCGAAAATGATGGTCTGGGAACTGGTGAAACGTTAGGATATTTTCAACGTTATGGGGTGTAATGCCCGAATTATAGATCTCAGGTTGGAAGACGGATTGCCGTGGATAAAGGTATAGCGCATAGTTCAGATGGGCCGCGTTCTCGCCAACTTGCCATAGCCGAGGCTGTTATTAAAGGTGGAACGATTAGCGTCGAGCGCCTTGCCAAGCTAACGGGCGTCTCCGCCATGACGATATATCGGGATATCGGAATTCTCGAAGAACGCGGAATTCTGCAGCGCCACCGCGGTCAGGTTGTGGCCGTGGCAAGTGGCCTCCACGAGGCAGATGCCGAGTTTCGACTGGAGCAATCCTCCGAGGCAAAACGACGAGTAGCTACCGCCGCTGCAAGCCTCATACCTGCGGGAAGTTCGCTGATGCTCGATGATTCGACATCCGGAGTGTGGCTTTTGCGGGCCCTTGGTGATCAGGCGTCAATCACGGTCGTGACGAATTCGCTCCTCGTCGCCGGAGAAGTTTCTGAAAGCCATTCGAATAAACTCGTCGTTACTGGAGGCGAATACCAAGCGTGGTCACGGGCTCTTATGGGTGCTTCGGCCGTGAAATTCATTCGCTCGATACATGCAGATTTTTGTGTTGTTTCAGCGTCAGGAATATCGAGGCTCGCTTGTTTCCATCCTTATCAGGAAAATGCTGAAGTTAAACGAGCAATGTTGGATTCTGCAGAAAATAAAATTCTTCTGCTAGATCACACCAAATTTGCTCGACGGGCGTTATACGAGTTTGCGTCTCTCTCCGAATTTACGCATGTTGTTGTTGATGATGAAACGCCGGAAGAATGTATCTCAATGATGAGAGAAGAAGGCGTCAATATTCTCATCTCTTAAGCTATTTCACCTTGGCTGGAAAGTTAGCGGCAATTGTCGAGGCTTATCGTATTTCTCCATGCACAACCTGGCTGCCCTCACCGGGCCATCTACCCTCTCGGACCATCGATGCAAATTATGGGAGATCGATGCTCGATCGTCATCAAGTAATGAGAGCGAGGTGCCGGGCGGCGAATTGCTCGTGGCGCCTCATCGTGCGGAGCGTAACGAATGGCGCGGTGTAGAGAATAGCGCGGAGTAGAGAATAGTCGGGGGCGGCCTGGCGTCGCCTCGACTGTGGCAAAAGTTAGGGACTCACCCGAAGCTAAGAAGCATAGTAGGAGCTAGAAACGACGGCAGCGTGGGGGTGAAGCACGTTCACTTCACCCCCACGCTGCCGTGAGTTCATGAGCCTTACTTAGCGACGTGGTCAACCATCTTGTGGATGGTCGGCTGAAGTGCCTCGTAGGTCTCCATGTAGCGGCCGAGGTAGAACTGATACTCCTCGTGAACCTCGGGGTTAGGCTCCAGCACGTCGATCTCGTGCACCATGTTCTTCGCAGCTTCCTGAAGGTCTGGGAAGATACCTGCGCCAACGGCAGCGACCATACAGGTTCCGAGCACCACAGCGTCACCGACTTCAGTCAAGCTGATCGGCACTCCGGTGACGTCGGCGTGCATCTGAATCCAGTCGCGGCTCTTCGTTGCGCCACCGCACGCAACAATCTTGTTCACTTCGAATCCGGCAGCCTCCATCGCCTTGATGTTGTGCGCGGTTCCGTAGCAGACGGCCTCCTCGATTGCGCGGTAGATGTGTGCCGGTGTGTGCATAAGCGACAGACCGGAGATGATTCCACGCGCCTTCGAATCGGAGTACGGGGTGCGGTTGCCCTGGAAGTACTCGTTGATGACGAGTCCGTCGCAGCCAGGACGGATCTTTGCTGCCTGGTCGTCGAGAACCTTGTAGGGGTTGAGGCCAACCTTTTCGGCGGCTGCGACGAGGTCAGCGGCGAAGTTGTCCTTGAACCACTTGAGGACGGAGCCTGTGGATACCTGGCCGCCTTCAACGGTGTACTGGCCGGGGACGACGCCATCGGTGTAGGCCCCAAAGAAGCCCTTGCCGTGAATCTCCGTAGCCGACTGGCCGGAGAGCACGTGAGAGGAACCGGTGATAAGAGCCATGGCGCCGGGTTCGAGAACGCCGAGTCCGATCTGGCCTGCCCATGCGTCGGCGGGGCCTTGTGCTACCGGGATTCCCGGGCGCAGGCCAAGGAGCTGGGCCGGGATGAGGCCGAGAGTTCCGACTTGGGTTCCGAGGTCTGTGACGCGCTCGGGGATCTTCTCAAAAACGTCGCCGCAGCCGATTGTCTCGTAGAAATCTACCGGCCAGCCTCCGCGATCGCGGTTGTAGTACATGCGGAGTGCGGCCGAGTTGATGTTCGTCGTCCACTCGCCGGTGAGCTTGTAGGTGACCCAGTCGGGTGCGTCGACAATGTGCGCAGCCTTTGCGTAGATCTCCGGCTCATTTTCACGCAGCCAGGCGGCCTTGAAGGGGAGCCATTCGGCGATCGCGGGGGAGGTGCCGCCACCGTTGTAGAGACGTGCGACGGAATCGGACTGCTCTGCGCGCTTTGCCTGTTCCGTTGCGCGGACGTCCATCCACATGATTGCGGGGCGGAGTTCCTCACCCTTCTCGTCGAGAACAACCATTGTGAGAGTGGTTGCGTCGTAGGAGATTCCGGCGATGGCGGAGGTGGGGATGCCTGCGGAGGCGAGGGCCTTGTGGGTGGATGCCTGGAGGGCTTGCCACCAGTCCTCGGGGTTCTGTTCGGCCCAGCCTGGGCGCGGGTGGGACGTTGGGTATGCGGTTGCTGCGAATGTGAGCGGGCGGCCATAGAGATCGCAGATAGCAACGCGGCAGGACTCGGTGCCGAAGTCGATACCGAGAACGTAGGGGCCTTCAGTGTCGTACATAGAGACTCTCCCTTGAGCTTGAACTTATTGAGATGTGGGTGGTCGCCTTAAGTCGGTGTCCGCGCAGGCACGTGCTCCGATCGGGCAAGGTCGAGCGGCGAGAACCGCTTGATGTGATGAGCGGCAGAGGTGATTGACCATAGCTGGTGGCTGAAAGCGACGTCGCTAACGAAACAACACTGTCCCAAAATCACATCAATGATGGTGAGTGTAACACCATCTTGTGTGAAGTGTAACTTTGAATGTGATGCAACGACAGCGCGTGAACATTTGTGCCACCCAAAACGATGGGGTGCACATTTGTTGCAGCCGACGGTTGATGAACGGCGTCTCGCCCGACTCAGTTACGTGGCGTGCTGTCCGCGCGGCTCGCGAGGAAAGCTTCAACTTCGCGACGTGTGGGCATTCCGCCTTGGGCTCCTGGCTTCGTCACGGACAGGGCGCCGGCGCCCGCTGCGAGTGCAATGCTTTCGCGGAGGTTGGAGCCCGAGGCAAGGGCCGCAGCACATGCGCCGACAAACGTATCGCCCGCGCCGGTCGTGTCAATCGCATTAACGTTGTGGGAAGAAAACTCGAAGCTTTCCTTCGGGGAAGCGACAAATCCTCCGCGTGAACCAAGTGTGACGATGACCGTGAGGTCAAATTCCTGTGCGAGTGCCTTCACGCCATCTTCTAGGCCGAGGGAGTCGTCCGCGATGTTTGCGCGAACTTCGGACTCATTAACGACGAGGTAGGACGTGAACGGGAGTAGGTCGCGGACGTTATCGGCGGGAGCTGCATTAAGTAAGGTGTGTACACCGTTGTTATAGGCAACCTCGAGTGCGCGTGCGGTACTCTCACGCGGAATTTCGAGCTGGCAGACGAGAATATCGTCAGATTCTCCGGCGCGAGAAAGCGCGTCGATGTCCTCTGTGTCAAAACCGGAATTTGCTCCGCTGATGACGACGATTGAGTTGTCGCCAGTTTCGTCGACGGTGATATGTGCACTCCCTGTTGTTGTGGTGGTGAGGGTGCGTACGTGAGATGTGTTGATTCCGTTGTTGTCGAGATTGGAAATGAGCTTCGTTCCGGCGTCGTCGGCACCGACGCAGCCGATAAAGATCGTGTGGGCGCCGCATCGCGCTGCCGCTACTGCCTGATTTGCTCCTTTGCCTCCCGGGTGGAAGGAGAGCGTATCTCCGTGCACGGTTTCTCCGATATGTGGAGCTCGCTTGCATGTAACAACGGTGTCGAGGTTGATGGACCCGAAAACGATAACCTTCCCCAAGATTCACTCCTTCGTCAATACTCACTACTACAGGGAGTCTAAAGCACCTGTGGTGTAGTGAGGTATGTGAGTGCGGGCGTTTGTTTGGCTAGGCGTCGTTAGTCTGGCGCGGCTGGTGAAATTCTGTGTGCTGCAGCCCACCTGTCGAGAGTCTCGTGTGGATGATGGGTGTGTGTTGGGTGGGAAATTATCACAGGGGTTGTGAAAACCGACGAGCACTCTGTTGTGAACTGGATAACCGGGCGAACGGAGGCGAGAGTGACGGGTGCCACCGCTGTTGTCAAGTGAAACGGCGAATTCATGCGATTTCGAGAACGTGTAATGTCTGGGAACATTCTCGTTCGCCCACCTTGCCGTGGGAGTGTGTGCAATCCAGTTCGTCGTTTTTCGGATAGAACTGAACAAGTGCTATGTTAAATCCGTTGCAGGTGTGAAAGCCTGCGTGCGGATTAGATTATGTGTCGCAAGGAAGGGGCACCTCATGGGGTACCGAGTGATTGTCGCTTCGGACTTTGCAGGGTTCGATTACAAAGAAGCCATCAAGAAGGATCTCGAGGCAGACCCTCGCGTTGACGAAGTGATCGACGCGGGCGTTACAGCATCGGACGACAAGCAGGCCTACCCCCATGTTGGTGTCAACGCGGCTCGTCGCATCGCTAACGGCGAGGCTGACCGCGGAATTTTCGTCTGTGGTACCGGAATGGGAATGGCAATGTCGGCCAACAAGGTCAAGGGTGTACGTGCTTCGACCGCCCATGACAGTTTCTCCGTTGAACGCCTCGTCCTTTCCAACAACGCTCAGGTGCTGTGCCTTGGGCAGCGTGTTATCGGACTTGAGCTCGCGCGTCGTCTGGCTCGGGAGTTTCTGGGATACACTTTTGATCCATCCTCGCATTCGAAGGCCAATGTGGACATTCTGTGCGAGTACGAAGGTGAGTGAGTTCATTGCTGCGTAGATGCAAGGTTGCATCTACAAGGTGATCCTTCTTACCTCAGATACATGTGGGGTCGCTCCCCACACAACTAACTAAAGGAACAACGATGTTTGCTACTTCGATTGCAGTTTTCTGTATCGGACTTCTGGCCGCGTGTGCTGGTGGTGCGCTTGGCGCCGCTATCGGTGGTAACTACGGCTTCGTCCTGACAGGTTTTGTTGTGCTGGCTTCTTGGGGCATCCTTGCCGGAACGGGCAGCACGTTCGGTCTTGACTACCTTGCCTTCGGTCCGTTCATGGGCCCGCATATCGTCTTCGCTGGCGGCGCTGCGGCGGCCATCTACGCGACGTACCGCGGCTACATGACAGACGGTAAGGACGTCAATTCTCCGCTCGCGGGTCTTGGCAAGCCGGATGTACTCTGGGTCGGTTCGATCTTCGGTATGGGCGCACACATCGTCCAGACTGGCATTTCGCTGATTCCGTGGTTCGGTTCCCACACTGATTCCGTCGCTCTGACGGTTCTCATCTCTGGCATTACCGCTCGTATCATCTTCGGTGGCGCCCCTGGCAAGGGACTCTTCAAGGGCTCGCTCCACTCCTTCGACGGCCGCAAGGGCTCGTTCATGCAGCGCATCGCTCCGACCGATGACTTCGGTGCCCAGTGGCTGCGTTGGCAGGAGAAGCCGGGTCAGCTCGCGACAATCGGTATTTCCTTCGGTATCGCCGCCGGTGGCGCTTCGATCGTTCTCGCATCGGCTCTTGGCTCCAACCTTGAGGGTCGTGGCCTCGATGCAAGCGCTGCTATCAATAACGCTCAGTCGTTCGGCTTCGGTATCTCGGCAATCATCATCCTGTTCCTCATCACCAACAGGAACATGCCGGTTCAGCACCACGCCACGATTACGGCTGGTCTTGCTGCAGTGAAGTTCTTCCCGATTGTCGGCGGTGAGTTCCTCTTCACAGAAGGACTTGGTCAGTGGTTCAACGCCAACGCTGGTGCGGTTGTCTTCACGCTCATCATTGCTGCTATCGCCGGTACGGTCGCTATGTTCCTCGGTGAGTTCTTCGCTCGCACGTGGTACTCGCGCGGCACGTCCCACATTGATCCTCCGGCTGCCGCCATCTGGATCTGCAACACGGCAGTTGTTGGCTTGGCCCAGCTCCTCGCCTGATATTGACACTCCATAGACTCTGTGGCCGGGGCGCCCCGGTGCCCTGGCCACAGAGTTTTTTATGTACAAGGGAAGGAATAATCCATGAAGCGCTCCGCACCTGAAGAACTCTACGATGCCTATATTTTCGATATGGATGGCACCATCTATCTTGGAGATGAGCTCCTTCCTGGTGCGAAACGTTTGATTGAGGGCTTGCGTAAGCTTGGCAAGCCGGTGCGTTTCTTGTCGAATAATCCGACGAAGGACCCACAGCTCTACGTCGAGAAACTTGAGAAGTTGGGGATCCCAACTCCTATCGACGAGATCGCGAATACCGTTGTGACGACGGTACGCTGGCTCAAAGCCAACCATCCGGATGCCGTTGTCTTTCCCATCTCTGAGGAGCCGCTGAAGAAGGCCCTCCGGGAAGCTGGAATCCGCATGAGCGAGAATCCAGAAGAAATCGATATTGTCATTGCGTCCTACGATCGCACCTTCGAATATCGAAAACTCCAGATCGCTTTCGACGCGATTTGGTACTACAAGCGAGCTTTCCTTATCACGACGAATCCCGACCACTACTGTCCTTTCCCCGGTGGCCGCGGCGAACCAGACGCCGCAGCTATCGTCGGTGCGATCGTCGGATGTACTGGAACCGAACTCGTTGCCAATATGGGCAAGCCTGAGGCGATCATGCTCTCGGCCGCAATTGATGGTCTTGACGTAGACCCGAAGCATTGCATGATGGTTGGTGACCGTCTCATGACCGATATCGGCATGGCGATTAAGACCGGAATGGTCTCCTGCATGCTCCTGACCGGTGATTCGACGTTGGAGGAAGCCGAGGCGCTTGATCCATCGCTCCAGCCCACCTTTGTTCTTGACCGAATCGATCACCTGATCCCAGATGCAATTCGCGCCGAATGGGGTTGGACGGACGACGACGAGGCCTGAACAGCAAAGATTTTTTAGAGGAAAAATACAGACTTCCGAGTTTGGCTTGTAGGTAAGACGAACTCATCCCCGACCGGATTATCAGACAATTTCGGAAAGAAGAGAATCATGTCGAGTGAACAGATCGAGCAGGCTCTTAAAACTGCCACCGAGACACGGGATATTATCTTTGGTGACGGAGTAACAACCCAGACAGGAGAACTCTTCGCCAAGCTTTTCCCTGGCGCTAAGGTTCTCGTCGTTGCCGACGGCAACACATTCGCTGCAACGGGCGAAGGCGTCGTTGACTCCCTCAAGGCCGCTGGTGTGGAGTTCGCTGACGAACCCTACATCTTCCCCGGAACACCTACCCTTTACGCTGGATACGAGAACGTCGAGGTCCTGCGCGAGTACATTCGTCCGTTTGAGAACGCAATCGTGTGCTCGATTGGCTCGGGTTCTCTCAACGACATCGCGAAACTGGCCTCCGGGGAGCTCAAGCGTGAGTACATGAACGTGTGTACTGCACCTTCAGTTGATGGCTTCGCTGCGTTTGGTGCTTCGATCGCACGCGACGGATTCAAGATCACGCGCGCCTGCCCTGCACCGGCCGGCCTTATTGCAGACACCGAAGTGGTGTGCAACTCTCCCAAGCGTCTCATCGCGACAGGCTACGGTGACCTCATCGAGAAGATCCCGGCAGGTGCCGACTGGATTCTTGCAGACGCACTCGGCATCGAGCCGATCAACGAGTACGTATGGAACATGGTTCAGGGCCCGCTGCGCGCTTCGCTCGCAGATCCGGTTGCTATTGGTAATGGCGACAAGAAGGCTATCGAAGGCCTCATGGAAGGCAACCTCATGTCTGGTCTCGCCATGCAGGCTGGGCAGTCGTCGCGCTCAGCTTCGGGCGCTGGCCACCAGTTCTCCCACACATGGGAGATGGAGGGCCACGGCTTGGATTGGGAGCCGCCGCTGTCGCACGGCTTCAAGGTAGGTATTGGCACGATTGCCTCCTGCGCCATCTGGGAAGAATTCCTCAAGATGGAGGCAGAGGACTTCGATATTGAGCACGCTCTTGCGTCGGTGAAGACCCCTGAAGAAGTCGAGGCCAACGTGCGTTCGATGCTTCAGCCGCGCATGCAGGATGAGGCCGTGAAGCACTCTCTCAAGAAGCGTACGGAAGGTGACGAGCTCGTTGCCCGTATCAACCTGCTGAAGGAGAAGTGGCCCGAGCTGCGCGAACGTTGCAAGAAGCAGCTCATGGCTCCGCAGGACGTGATGGACCGCCTCAAGGCTGTAGGCGCCCCCTACCATCCTGAACTCATCAAGATCGACTGGGATCGCTTCCGCAAGACGCACTTCCAGGCGCAGATGATTCGTGACCGTTACACAGTATTCGACATCCTTGTCGATCTGGGTGTTTACGACAAGGTCGTCGAGCACCTCTTCTCGGATGAAGGTTTCTGGGGACAGCATCGTCACCCTGAAGCCTGAGCTCCCGTAACTTAAAGGAGAAAACATGTCTGATAAGAAGTACCTCATCGGTATCGACTTCGGCACGCTGTCCGGCCGCGCAATCGTCGTCGACGCGGCAAATGGTGAGCAGCTTGGAACTCACGTCACTGAGTACCCTCACGGTGTTATGGACCGTACGCTCACGGCTGGCGACAACCAGGTTCTCCCTCCGGAATTCGCACTTCAGAATCCCGCGGATTACATCAAGGTGCTGCGCGAGTCGGTTCCCGGTGCCATCAAGGATGCCGGTGTTGATCCGAAGGACATCGTCGGCATCGGCGTCGACGCAACCTCCGCGACCGTGTTCTTCACGGACGAGGAAGGCACCCCGCTCTGCGAGAAGCCAGGTTTTGAAAACAACATCCACGCATATGTGAAGTTGTGGAAGCACCACGGGGCCCAGGACCAGGCAAACCGTCTCGTCCAGGTCGCCCAGGCTCGTCGTGAGGATTGGCTCTCCCGTTACGGTGGTGTGCTCTCCTCCGAGCTGCTCCTGCCTAAGGTGCTCGAAGTTTTCGAGATGGCGCCAGATGTCTACGAGGCAACCGACTACGTGGTCAACCTGCTCGACTGGCTCACATGGCGTATGACGGGCCACCTCACTGGCGCTGCTGGTGACTCGGGCTACAAGCGTATGCTCCAAGACGGAAAGTTCCCGTCGCACGAGTACCTTGAGGCCGTGAAGCCGGGCTTCGGCACGATGTTCGAGGACAAGATGGATTACCCCATCGTTCCTCTTGGCGGTAAGGTCGGAGGCTTGACGAAGGAATTTGCCGAGCTCATGGGCCTTCCTGAGGGCATTGCGGTTGCTGCAGGAAACATTGACGCCCACGTCGTCGTGGCGGGCGTGAATGCTGTTCGCCCGGGCCAGCTCACGGCAATTCTCGGAACCTCGTCCTGCTACGTGCTCAACGGCGAAGAGTACCGCGACTGCCCAGGCGTTTTCGGCATCGTCGATGGCGGTGCTGTGGACGGCTACTGGGGCTTCGAGGGAGGCCAGACTGCTGTTGGCGACATCTTCGGCTGGTTCGTTGATAACTGTGTCCCGCAGGAGTACATGGACGAAGCAAAGAAGCGTGGCGTTTCGATCCATCAGCTTCTCGTCGATATGTCGAAGGACCAGGAGATTGGCGAGCACGGCCTCGTTTCGCTCGACTGGCACAACGGCAACCGTTCGATCCTCGCCGATGCACGACTTTCTGGTATGACGATCGGCCAGACGCTGACAACGCGTCCCGAAGAGATTTACCGTTCACTCCTTGAGGCGACTGCCTTCGGTTGCCGCGTCATCATCGACAACTTTGAGGAGCATGGAATTAAGGTCGACGAGATCGTTGCTGCCGGTGGCCTGTTGAAGAACAAGTTCTACATGCAGCTTCTTTCGACGATTACTCGCCGTCCGATCACCGTATCGCGTTCGGATCAGTCCGGTGCTCTTGGCTCGGCTGTCTTCGCTGCAGTCGCGGCTGGTGTGTACCCGGATGTGTTCGCTGCTGCGGACGCGATGGCACACGTCGAGAAGAACGCGTACATGCCAAATCTTGAGGATTCGGCGAAGTACGACGAGATTTACGCAATTTACAAGGAGCTTCACGACTACTTTGGGCGCTACACCCAGGGTGAGTCTCCGATGCATCGACTCAAGGACATTCGCGCGCGCATCTTCCGTGATCGTACGACCGCTGAGCTCGAAGCAAAGGCTGCTCAGGAAAAGAAGGAAGCTAAGTGATTCGACTAGCTGAGCTGCCTGAAGAAATTCAGGCGAACGTCCAAGCTGCGCGCGAGCGTGTTGCGGAACTCCACGCGGAGTTGCCGGCCAACAACCTCGTCGTGTGGACGGCTGGTAACGTCTCGGAGCGCGTTGAAGGTGCCGACTTGTTCGTCATCAAGCCTTCGGGTGTGCGTTACAACGAGCTCGATGCGTCGAAGATGGTTGTGTGCACCTTGGATGGCGAGAAGATTGATGACGGTACGCCCGCCTCGCTCTCGCCATCCTCGGACACCGCCGCTCACGCATATGTCTATCGCCACATGCCCGACGTGGGTGGAGTCGTACACACGCACTCCACGTACGCAACGGCATTTGCCGCGCTGCACAAGCCGATTCCTTGTGTATTGACGATGATGGGCGACGAGTTCGGCGGCGAAGTGCCCGTTGGCCCGTTCGCGATCATCGGCGACGACTCCATTGGTCGCGGTATTGTTGAGACGTTGAAGGAATCGCGTTCACCCGCAGTCCTCATGGCAAATCACGGCCCGTTCACTATTGGCAAGAATGCTGAAGCTGCGGTGAAGGCAGCGGTTATGGTTGAGGAGGTTGCTCGCACCGTTGCGGCGGCGCTGCAACTAGGAACTCCTGTTCCTGTTGCGCAGGAGCATATCGATTCGCTCTATGACCGCTATCAGAACGTCTACGGTCAACACTGATCGCTAAGATCGACCGTCTCGGCGGCCGATAGTTGAAAGGAAATTCATGGCAAAGATTGCTGTATTGGGCACTGGCATTATGGCCACGGCCTTGTCCTTTCCCTCGTCGGAAAACGGTAACGATGTTCGACTCATCGGAACGTTCTTGGATCGGGAAATTATTGATTCCATCCAGAAGACGGGGGTTCACCCGGACCTTGGTCTGAAGGTTAATGACGGTGTTACCGCCTTCCAACTTGAAGAAGCTGAGACAGCGATTGCCGATGCGGATGTCGTCATGTGTGGCGTCAACTCGTTCGGTATCGAGTGGGCCGGTGAGCAGCTTGCGAAGCTCATGAAGCCCGGTCAGAAGCTTCTGACGGTTACAAAGGGTATGCGTGCCGATGAAGACGGCACGATGCACATTCTCCCCGACGTGATTCGTTCGTACTTCGATCCGGAGCTCGCTGAGCAGATTTCGTGGAACGCCATTGTTGGCCCGTCTATTGCAGGCGAGCTCGCAGTACATCACGATACCTGCGTGGTTTTCTGTGGCCAGAAGAAGGAAGACGTGGATTACCTCGCCGACCTCTTCCGCACGGATTACTACCATGTGTGGACATCGACGGATTTCGTTGGCCACGAGACGGGCGCTGCGACGAAGAACGTGTACGCCTTCGCTGCTGGTTTTGCTCAGGGCCTCCTGCGCAAGGCCGGCAAGGATAACGACCGCTACGTCATGTACAACTACGGTGCTGCTGTCTTCGCTCAGGGGCAGAAGGAGCTCCGCTCCTTCATCAAGCTGATGGGCGGAAACCCGGAAACGGGCGACGGCCTGGGTGGCGTAGGCGACATGTTCGTCACCTCGATGGGTGGTCGCAACGTCAAGGCGGGCGCATTCGTTGGTGAGGGTATCCCGTTCTCCGAGGTGCAGGAGCGCTACATGAAGGGTGTCACCCTCGAAGGCGTTGCTGCAATCAAGGTGATCGGCAAGGCGCTCGGCCCGCTCACGGAGCGTGGCGTCATTGGCGCCGACGAGTACCCGCTCTGCCGCTTCCTCTACTCGGTTGTGGCAGAGGATGCTCCGCTTGAGATGCCGTGGGATAAGTTCTTCCAGGGTCTGAAGTAACACTTCGGATGACGATGGGGTGGTTTGCGACGAGGTCGCGAGCCACCCCATCGTCGCGTTATAGGCGTGCACAAACGCGCATAGCAACGTGGGAATTCTGCACGTAATTTCGGACGAAGTCCCAGGTAGAAGCTCTATAATGAGTGGGATTCGCGGCGTTTCGATGACAGGCGAACGCCGCGTTAATATCAACAGTTCAATGAAGAATTGGGGTGGGCACACGATGGATAGCCCTCTAGTTATTGCTATTGATTCATCGACAACGGCGACGAAGGCAATCGTCGTCAATACTGAAGGCCGAGTTCTTGCGCTAGGGAAATCAAGCATTGCTCTTAGGAGTCCAGAGCAGGGCTTCGGGGAGCATGACCCCCATCAATGGTGGTCGTCAACGCGCGAGGCGATTGCCGAAGCGCTCTCTCGTTTGAGTGGCGCGGAGAAGGAACGGATTGCTGCGTTGGGGATTACTCAGCAACGCCAGTCGTTTGCTCCATTCAAGGAGGATGGCACGCCGATTCGCAACGGTATCCTGTGGCTCGATATCCGTGCTGCCGATCAGGTTGAACGATATGGTTCTCCAGAAATCCATGCTCTTTCGGGAAGCCCTGCAGATATTACGCCGAGTCTGTACAAGATGGCGTGGCTGAAGGAAAATGAGCCGGAGAGCTTGCATGAAGCGGATCGGGTCACGACGGTGTCAGGGTATCTGGCGTACTGTCTCACAGGTGAGTGGGTGGATTCGAATGCTTCGGCTGATTCGCTCAGTCTGCTCAATATCAAAACTCTCGACTGGGACGATTCCTTACTCGACATTGCTGGTGTTACTCGTTCGCAGATGCCGCGCCTGGTGAATGCGCGTGATGTGCTGGGGCTCTTGCGATCGGAGATTGCCGCGGAGTGGGGGATTGCGCGAATCCCTGTCATCGCTGGATGTGGTGATGGTCAGGCAGCGGGAGTTGGTGCCGCGGCTGTAAGCCCGGATATCGCATTTCTCAATATGGGTACGGCTGTCGTAGCGGGAGTACCGTCGAACGAGTATCGCTACGAGAAGCTGTTCCGGACTGAGGCGGCAGGAGTCCCTGGCACCTACATTCTTGAGGTCGTTCAGAATTCAGGTGCACACTTGGCGGGATGGTTCCGTGGAGCGTTTGGCGATCCCACGCTCGCGGGCGCACCTGATCCTGAGCTTGAGGCTGCGGCTGCGGCTCGAGCCCCGGGGGCCGGCGGCCTCATCACGATGCCGTACTGGGGTGCGGTGCAGAGTCCGTACTGGGACCCGATTGCTCGTGGTGCGGTTGTGGGATGGCGTTCGAGCCATGGTCGGGCTTCGATGTACCGATCCATCCTGGAAGGGATCTCGCTGGAGATGGCGCGGTCGCTACACGGGCTGGAGAAGTCAACGGGCGTGCCGCTCAAGGAGATTCGTGGAATGGGTGGCGGTTTGCGGTCTCCGTTGTGGCGCCAGATCATGACCGATGCTATTGGCTTGCCGATCACTGGGTGTGCTGAGGATGAGATTTCGGCTCTCGGTGCGGCGATTATTGCTATGGCATCAACGGGTGTATTCGGGAGCACGGACGTGGCGGAAGCTGCGCAACACATGTCCCACACGACTGATGTGACGGAGCCGGATATGAAACGCCACGAGGTATACCGGGAGCTTTCGCAGATACAGGAGGGCATGTATTCAAGTCTTCAGGAGACGAACGCGAAACTCCATGAGTTCTCTCGGAAGTATCCCGATGTAGAGCTTACGGGCGAGTAGTGTGCGAGAGGGAGGGGCCTGACTGAGGGAAGGCCCCTCCCTTATTGTCTCGGGTCCTGTGGGCGGTCGCTTGACCTGCCGAAGTGAAAAATAAATGAAAAATATATCCTTCGGTCTGAAAACAGTGATAATATTCTTCTCGGATACGACGGTGTGTCTGAGGAGAAATTATGACGAACAAAATTGTCATCGGCGTCGATGGCGGAACCACTGCTGTCAAAGCAGTGGCATTTGACCTTGATGGTTCAATCCGAGCTACCCACTACGAATCAATCCCCGTATGCTACGGCAAATGCGGCGAAGCAGAACAAGATATGGAGGCAATCTGGCAAGGGGTCGCCTCATGTCTGCGACACGTGCGAGAAGCCTGCCCCGACGATGACATCGTCGCCGTCGGACTCACCGGCCAAGGTGACGGCGCATGGCTCGTCGACAACAACGGACAACCTGTCGGACCAGCCGCAACATGGCTCGACGGACGAGCAGCAGAACGCGTCAATACGTGGGAAAACGACGGGCGTTCTGCCGAAGTACTCGCCACGAGTGGGACGACGATTTTCGGCGGCCTTTTCCCTGTCCTTTACGAAGAATTCCGTGAGAACGATCCCGAGCGAATCAGCAAAGCCGCACAGCACCTCTACTGCAAAGATTGGCTGCGCTATCGCCTGACCGGGGAATACCTCACCGATTACACGGAGGCATCACGAACCTTCCTTGACGTCTCCACGATGAAGTACTCCACCACGATGGCCGAAAAGCTGGGCATCCCAGAAGCTCTCGACCTACTCCCCGATATCCGCCCGGCAGACGCCCCGGGAGGGGTCGTCTCGCCAGAAGCGGAGAAAGAGACAGGAATCCCTGCAGGAACACCAGTCGGAATCGGAATGATCGATGTCGCCGTCACAGGAGCAGGGCTTTCGGCAGTCGACGACGGGGAGGGCTGGCTCATCCTCGGAACCACAGGATTCGTCGGCACACTATTGCCCAACGCGCAGGCTCGTCGTTCGCAAGTATCAATGGTCCTCGCAACAGGGCGAGGCAGCCAGGTACTCGAATTCCTCGTGCCGATGACCGGCACACCCAACCTTGACTGGATTCGAGATGTCGTCGGATTCTCCAACCTCTCCTGGGGCGAAATTGAGGAGAAAGCCCGCACCGCCCCGGCTGGATCAGGCGGAGTTATCTACCTTCCCTATGCCTCGCCAGGCGGCGAACGCGCGCCCTTCCTCGACACCAATGCCTCGGCCTCGTGGATGGGCATGTCGCTGACAACCCCGACATCGCACGTACTTCGAGCCGTCTACGAAGGCGTCGCCTTCTCGCTCGTCGAATGTATTAAGACCCTGAAACTCGACGGCGACCTCGTCGTATCAGGCGGAGGATTCCGCTCCTCACTCGTATGCGAGATTCTCGCCGACGCAACCGGCCAACGTGTCGTTCGTCAAGAGGCACCCGAAGCGGGCGCGCGCGGCGCAGCTGTCCTCGCACTCGTCTCCGCCGGGCAAGCAAACGATGTCAAGGAAGCCTCGAACATGCTCAAGACAGGAATGGAAGAATTCCTGCCCAATCCCGAGAACTACGACATGTACCAACGAACGCACGACGTATTTGTCGCTGCGCGTAAAGCAATCCAACCGGTCTGGCCAGCTATGCGAAAGCTGCGCCACGAAAGTGAGGCCTAAGATGAAGATCGTTCTCGCTGGTGATGGTTTCGTCACGAATAAGGTTCTGAGGGCCGCTCTTGAGGACGCCGGCCTCGGCGCGCACATCGTCAATGAAGTGACATCCCCCTGGCCTGATCAACCCATGTCTGACTTCTCGGGCGTCAAAGAAGCTGCAGGTGACGAAGACGAACTCATCGACGCCCTCCAAGGGGCGGACATTTGTTTCTCCCACTCCTTCCCCTTCTCAGAGAAGGTCTTTGCGGCATGCCCCGACCTCAAGCTCGTCACCATCTGTCGCGGTGGGCCCGTCAATGTCGACATGGATGCCGCCACGCGACACGGCGTTACCGTCGCCTTCACCCCCGGGCGCAACGCCACATCCACAGCGGAGCACTCCGTCGCCATGATCATGGCCGCAGCACGGCAGATCGCCCAACGCGACAGCGAACTCAAAGCAGGCGAATGGCGCGGAGACTACTACAACTACAACGCCGTCGGCCCGGAGATCTCCGGAAGCACCATCGGCGTATGCGGATACGGGGCCGTTGGCTCGCGCGTCGCAAAAATCCTTCAAGCCATGGGCGCCCACGTCATGATCTATGACCCATGGGTAGATCCGGAAAAGATCCTTCCCGGGATGGAACGCGTCAATTCCCTAGAGGAGATGCTTCCGCGATCGGACATCCTCACGCTCCACATGCGACTCACGAAAGAAAATGAGCACATCATCGGTGCGAAAGAGATCGCGCTCCTGCCCGCCGACGCCATTCTCGTCAACTGCGCTCGCGGAGGACTTCTCGACTACGACGCCCTCGCCGACGCCCTCGATTCAGGAGCACTTTTCGCTGCCGCCTGCGATTGCCTACCCTTCGAGCCGCTACCAGAAGGACACCGACTCTTCACAACCCCGCGACTGACGATGACACCTCACCTAGGAGGGGCGTCAAAGCAAGCTGCGCACTTGGCGGCCTCCATCGGCGCAACCGATATTGCCATGTTCATCCAACGCGGCAGAGTCGAACACTGGGCGAATCCAGCACATAAGTAACGTCACCTCGTCGAAACTATCTGTTGTCAAGGAAAAATATGTTGTACGAAAAAGAACGCCAAGACGTCGTCGATGCGTGCTTGGAGATGGTAGCGAAGAACCTCGTCGTCGGGACGGCGGGGAATGTGTCGATTCGCGTGGGCGATCATGTCGTCATGTCACCCTCGGCGGTGCCCTACGAGGAAATGAAAGCTGAAGACGTCGCGGTGGTAACAATGGACGGCACCCAGATTGAAGGGAACTTCCGTCCATCGTCCGAATGCAAGTTGCATCTGAGTGTCTACGCATCGAGTGACGTCAAAGCAATTACGCATAACCACGCGCCAGCTTCGACGGCTCTTGGCCTTGTTATTCACGACGAAATCCCCGTGAGCCACTATTATTCGACGCTATTCGGTGGGCCAATTCGGGTTGCCGGATATTCAACCTTCGGAACCGATTCCCTTGCCGAAGATGTCACCCGAGCGCTTGATGGGCGACGCGGCGCACTCATGGCGAACCATGGCGCAATTACCGTTGGGGATTCCTTGCGGGGAGCCCTCGACATGCTGCCCTACCTTGAATATGTGTGCGAGATTCATCTTCGCGCCTTGTCGACGGGACTTCCCATCAAGATTCTGACTGAGGAGCAAGTCGCCGAAGCTACACACAGTGTGGCTGGGTACGTGAAAAAGGCAGCGAACGAGAAGTAAATCGCGGCTGCCGGTGCGGGACACATCACGAACACGTACCGGTCGCGGCATGAGGGAAGGGGCAGGGAGCTGCGAAACACGGCTCACGCCCCTTCCCGCATCTTCGGGTTATATTGGGGCGTACCGCGGTAGTTTGGTCAGTCAGAAGGAGCACGAATAGTGAATTCACACCAGCTCAATGCTCGTCATCAACTCATCATTGACTACGTGACAACTGACGGCCCGATCCGAGTTGAGGACTTGGCTGAGCGGCTCGGCGTTTCCCTCGTCACCGTCTACCGCGACCTCACAAAGCTCGAAGAACTTGACCTCATCTCGCGCAATCGAGGCGAAGTGACGCCGGCACGGTCGAGCCAATCGGAGATGCCGGTCGCGTTACGAGCAAAGACAAATACTAAGGAAAAGAACGAGCTCTGCCACGCACTCCTCCCTTTCATTAAAAGGGGAGGGTCCATCATCGTCGACGACTCGTCCACTCTCCATCCGCTCTACGGCATGTTGGAAGACCACAGTCCGCTGACGGTCCTGACAAATGCCCTGTCAGTCGTACGAATGGTCGGAAATGCTCCTGGAATCACGGTCTTTATGATGGGAGGGCGTTTCCGCCGGTGGACGGACTCCTTCCACGGCCCGGCCACAGTAGAAGCAATTGAGCGGGTGCGCTCTGACTTGTGCATCATGTCCGATGCTGCAGTATGCGGCAACGCAGTGTGTAACCCCTATGATTTCGTGGCCGAGACAAAACGCGCGATGCTGCGCGTATCGGAGCGATCCATCCTCGTCGTCGACCATACGAAATTCGAACGGCGTGCCCTCCATGAAGTTGCGCCCGTTTCTGCCTTCGATACGGTCATTGTCGATAGCGCAACTGACGACGATATTGTTGCTCGGCTGCGTGACGAGGTTAACGAGGTCATCGTCGCTCCTCCATGTGAGTGAGCAGCAACAAGAGTGAGCGCGGTGACCGGCATGGCCGAGAGCAGTGACCGGCAGAGTCACACCGTGATGAGACGTACACGCCCCCACCTAGGGCAGAAAGCTACCGAAGGGTAGGCTAGATGCCGTGGCTCGACTAGCAAGAACTAAAGCAGAACTACGCGCGGCACTCGGCGACCTTGCGGGACGTACGGCGCTCGTTATGACGATGGGTGCTCTCCACGACGGGCACCTCTCGCTCGTGCGCGCAGCACGCGAGGCGGCGCAGAACGTCGTCGTTTCTATCTTTGTGAACCCCCTTCAATTTGGCCCGGGAGAGGATTACGAGGCATATCCACGTGATCTGGAAGCAGATATGGCACTGCTCGACACCGTGGGGGTAGAGGTAGTTTTTGCTCCTGAGGTGGCAGACATGTATCCGCGCGAGCCTCTCGTGCGTATCAACCCTGGCCCTGTTGCTACCCGTTTTGAAGGCGCCACGAGGCCAATCCATTTCGCCGGCGTGCTCCAGGTGGTCAATAAGGTCTTCAACCTCGTCCAACCAGACGTAGCCTTCTTCGGCCAAAAGGACGCGCAGCAGCTCGCTCTCATCCGGACGATGGTAGCCGATCTCGATATGCCGATCGACATCGCCGCTGTACCGATCAAGCGCGAAGAATCGGGACTAGCGATGTCGTCACGCAACAGCTACCTTTCTGACGACGAAAAGATCGAAGCTCTCGCTCTCAACCAAGCGTTGAGCGTGGGACGCGACGCCGCCGCCCACGGGGCTACACCCGAGGCGGTTCACGCTGCCGCGAAGCGCGTTCTCGACGAAGCACCCGGAGTCAAACTCGATTACCTTGAGCTCGTCGACCCCGATACATTTGAGCCCCTCGCCCCACAGGCCGAGCATGGCCTTATCATCACCGCAGCGTGGGTTGGCTCGACCCGCCTCATCGACAATATGGAGGTGACCTTCCGTGGCTGATACTCAAGCGCTTCGCATGCGCCGCATGATGACAGGCAAGATCCACCGAGTCCACGTGACGGGTGCCGATCTTCACTATGTTGGTTCGGTAACGGTCGATGCCGATCTTCTCGATGCCGCCGATATCCTTCCCGGCCAGGAAGTCGACATCGTCGATGTTACGAATGGTGCACGCCTCACCACCTACACCATCCCCGGTGAACGCGGCTCAGGCATCATCAACGTCAATGGCGCTGCAGCACACCTCGTTCACGAGGGCGACATCGTCATCCTCATCACGTACTCGCTTCTCGACGACGAATCGGCGCACACATACGAGCCGCACGTCGTCTTCGTCGACGACGACAACCACATCGTCGAAAAGTCGGCAGAGCCCGGCCAGGTTCCAGAAAACCCGGACCTGGCTTCGTCGGGAATATCTTTCGCCGACTATCGAGCATAACCACGACGGCACACACGCCACATGAGAGTGACGGGGTGAGATGGCGGGATTGGTGCCATCTCACCCCGTTTCGTGATGCCATCCCCTCACTTCGACGGCTAACCTAAAGGGGTGAGTGATAACATGACGCCCCCATCTGGGGCACCCCAGGCAGACGATACCCCCGAACAGATGCAGGTTCGCCTGGCTAAGCGCCAGAAGATGATCGACGAAGGCCGTGAACCGTACCCTGCAGAGCTTCCCGTTACCACCACGATTCCGGCGATCCGCAAGGAGTTCGACGGCATCGAGGCCGGTGCAGAGCTCACAGACAAGCAGGTGGGTATCGCCGGGCGTGTGATGCTAGCCCGCCTCGGTGGCAAGATCGCGTTCGCCACACTCCAGGACGGCCCCGGAACGCGCATCCAGGTCATTTTTTCCCTTGCCAACGTGGGTGAGGATTCCCTCGCACGATTCAAGAGCGACGTCGATCTGGGCGATCACATCTTCGTCGAGGGCTATGTAGGCGCCTCGAAGCGTGGTGAACTCTCGGTATTCGCAACCTCGTGGCAGATGGCCTCGAAGTCGATCCGCCCGCTCCCCAAGGTTTTCGAGAATGCCGATGGTGAGCTCGTCTCGCTTTCCGAAGAAGCGCGTGTGCGCCAGCGCCACCTCGACCTCATCATGCGCCCCGCCGCCCGCGATATGGTGCGGCTGCGCGCTGGAGTCATGAAGTCGTTGCGAGCCAACTTCGACGAGCGTGGATACACCGAGATCGAAACCCCGATGCTTCAGACGATCCACGGTGGCGCTGCAGCTCGACCTTTCACTACACACATCAATGCGTACGACGAAGATCTGTATTTGCGTATCGCAACGGAACTCCACCTCAAGCGCGCTGTCGTCGGCGGCGTTGACCGGGTGTTCGAGATCAACCGCAACTTCCGAAACGAAGGTGCTGACTCCACACATTCCCCAGAATTCACGGCACTTGAGGCATACCAGGCATACGGCACGTATGACACGATGGCCGAGCTTACGGAGAGCCTCGTTCAGCGTGCCTGCCTCGACACCCTCGGCACGACAACTGTCACCCTCGCTGACGGCACGGAATATGACATGGGTGGAAAATGGGCATCGATCGACCTCTACACCTCGGTTTCCGAAGCTGTCGGCGAGGAGATCACGGTCGAAACGCCGCGGGAGCGCCTCGAACAGCTCGCCGAAGCGCACGATATCGCGGTTGCCCCGTTCTGGGTCAATGGCAAGATTGTCGAAGAGATTTTTGAGGAACTCGTCGGCTCGAAGCTGTGGGCACCGACGTTTGTCCGTGACTTCCCGGAGGATACGTCGCCATTGACGCGTCCGCACCGCACGAAGCCCGGGCTTACTGAAAAGTGGGATCTCTACGTGCGTGGCATGGAACTCGGCACGGCATACTCGGAGCTGGCTGATCCGGTGATCCAGCGTGAGCGCCTCGAAGCTCAGTCGCGTGAAGCCGCAGGCGGCGACCCGGAGGCCATGCAGCTCGACGAGGACTTCCTCGAAGCCATGGAGCAAGGCTTCCCGCCAACAGGTGGTATGGGCATGGGCATCGACCGTCTCCTGACCGCTATGACCGGCCTGGGTATCCGTGAGACGATCACGTTCCCGTTCATCAAGCCACAGGGGAAGTAAACTGTCTGCTTCATTGCGAAGCGATAACCGACGAGCGCGCGGCGGATCTCATTTCGTCCGCGCGTTCGTCGCTGTTATCGCCCTCTTTTTCCTTTTCGGGCCGCCGCCCGCCCTCGATGTGGCTGGCATCTGGAATTCCGACGACGACTCGGCTATTGAGTACTCGCCAAGCGAGGCGGCGCAAGAACTCGCGAAACTGACAACACGCTCGTCGAAGTACGCGAACGAACGCTACGACCGCACACTGTTTGGCGAACGCTGGGCCGATGTGGACGGAAACGGCTGCGATACGCGCAATGATGTCCTTGCCCGCGATATGACTGACGTGCGTTTCAAGCGCGGTTCGAGCTGTGTTGTTGCCTCTGGTACGTTGGACGATCCGTACACCGGGACGACGATCGACTTCGTCCGTGGTCCACAGACGTCCGAAGCTGTGCAAATCGATCACGTTGTTGCGCTTGCCGACGCCTGGAATTCCGGCGCATCAACATGGAAGGCGAAAGAGCGGGAGAAGTTTGCCAACGATCCTCTCAACTTGCTCGCTGTAGATGGTGCTGCGAACCAGGAGAAGCTTGCTTCTTCGGCGGATGCATGGTTGCCGGACGTTCATCAGTGCGAATATGTTGAGCGCCAGATCGCGGTGAAAGCGAAATGGAACCTCTCCGTGACGCAGGCCGAGCGAGATTCGATGGCTT
The DNA here is from genome assembly GCA_021532125.1 of Arcanobacterium haemolyticum. Lineage (GTDB taxonomy): Bacteria > Actinomycetota > Actinomycetes > Actinomycetales > Actinomycetaceae > Changpingibacter > Changpingibacter haemolyticus_A. The sequence continues at coordinate 421,873 of JADYUX010000001.1, read as the reverse complement.
ACGTGCTCGCGCATCACTGCGCTCAGTAGATCGCGCTCGCTAGATCAGCTTTTCCTTTCCCTTGCCGCCGGGCGTTAGCTCGGTGTGCGGGGTAGGTCGGTGTGCGCGTTAGGTCGGCGTGCGCGGTTACTGCAGAATCCTGCAGTAGGCGCGGAGTCTGGGTGTACGTGCAGCGCTTGGATGTGCCTGCAAACCGTGGCAGAGAAGGACACGGCTGACTAGTAACCGCAGACCTCACGGCGGGAGGTCAAGCACGTGGTACACATACGACCCGCCCTACTGAAGGCCTGCGTGCTAACCCTTATAGCACCTCGTCGGTTGCCCTGGAACCTCAGCGCGCATATGGAAGACTGAACCAGCGCCACCTTCGTCGGCAATTTCTTTTGAGGTCGTGATAAAGACATCTCGACGGTCAGCGCCGCCGAGCGTGACGGCCGTGACGCCGGGGCAGGGGAGTTTCCACTCGCCGAGGATCTCAGCACTCGGGGAATACAGGCGAAGAAGCCCAAGCCGGTTAATGGCACACCATACGTTTCCCTCAGAGTCGACAGTGAGGCCATCAGGGCTTCCGCCGTCACCCGCGTGGAAAAGGCGACGATTGTGAAGGTTGCCGAATTCGTCGACATCGTAGACATCTGTTCCGCGGGTGGCGGTGTCGTTATAGTAGGCGCGCGTGCCGTCCGCCGTGAATTCGATACCGTTCGAGGTGGTGACATGCGGCTCAATCACGTCGATGTTGTCCGGAGAAATGCGGTACAGCTTCGCAGCGCCGGGAGTCTTGTCATAGGGCATGGAACCCGCGTACAGGCGGCCCTGAGGATCGATGCCGCCCTCGTTCATGCGTACGGTGTTGCTGCTCCACATCTCAGGCAGGAGCGTTGGCGCTTCCCAGGGATCGTCGGCAAGGCCGATGCCGCGCTCAACGCCAACGACATACCCGCCACGCTCACGTGGGCGCACAAAGGCCGCGATCTTCGAGCCAACGTGAAGGCGCGAAACGTCACCGCTTGGTGTAAGCGTGAGGAGGTCTCCGGCGAGCATATCAACCCACCGTAGACCTCCCCACGATTCATGCCATACCGGCCCTTCGCCGTGAAAAGCTACTGCATCAGTTATCTGTTCGAGGCTCATCAGTAACGATGATAACCCTCAAGGTGCGTGGGCCGTGAACGCCATCTACGCGGACAAGTTCGATGTCGGATGTAGCTGACGGCCCAGCGATCCAGGTGGTAGGGCGCTCGGGGTGCTCGCCCAAGACGGCAACTGCCTCAGGGACGGTTGCCTTGATATCGTCAGCGCGGAGCACCAACACGTGCATATCCGGGACGAGTGAGATGGCGCGACGCCCCTGGTCTGGCGACCCATCGAGCATGATCGTTCCTGAAAGGGAGACAGCCACCCGGGAGGCCGTCACGACGGCATCCGTGTGGTCGAGCTCGTCCTTGCTGAGGTAAGGCTCATCGACGCGCAGTTCACGCCCCTTTCCTGCAGCCTCCTTCCACGAATCGGGCAGACCCGCAGGAACAACGACGGACGAAGCATCGCCGAGGGCCTTGTCGATCGCCTCAGGGATCCCTTCCTCGGTAGCGAACAAGACATCAGCCGTGTAATCGATGAGCGCCTGCTCCATTTCGGCGACGACGTCGCCGGGAGCGGAAAAGCGGTAGTCGCGGGGGATCTCGGGTGTTGGAATTGAACCCGCAGCGCGAATCCGTCGCAGAATGTCAGCCTTAGCGTCGTTCATCACTTCTCTCCTTCTTCGCGCTCATCCCACCATTCGCGGAAGCTCTGAGCTGGGGGTGCTGCAACGTCGCGAACGAATGTCCAATTCTTTGCGAGTGGCAGCGGGATATGACCGATGCGGCGATTTGGGCCGCCAACGATGCGGGCTGGGTGGGCGAGCTTGCCCACCATCTTCATGCGGCTTCCCTTCCGCATGACCTGACCGGCGGCGAACATGCCCACATCCCAGATCGATGGGACGCCGCCACGATTCGCCTCGGTGTAACGGTGACGTAGGTGGACGAGGATCGTCGGAATATCGATCTTGACCGGGCAAGCATCGTAGCAGGCGCCGCACAGCGACGAAGCGAAGGGGAGTGTGGAAGCCGGATCGTGGTGGTCGAAGGAACCGAGGAGCTGCGGTGTGAGAATCGCGCCGATTGGTCCGGGGTAGACCGAGTTGTAGGCGTGGCCGCCAACGTGCTGGTAGACAGGGCAGATATTCATGCAGGCGCCGCAGCGGATGCACTTGAGAGCCTCACGTCCGACGGGATCGGCAAGCACGTCGGTGCGGCCGTTGTCGATGAGGATGAGGTGGAATTCCTGCGGCCCATCACCCGGGGTGATTCCCGTCCAGAATGAGGTGTACGGGTTCATGCGCTCGCCGGTTGCAGAGCGCGGCAGGAGTTGGCTGAACACCTCAATATCTTCGTACTTTGGTACCAGCTTCTCGATCCCCATGAAGGTGATGAGAGTTTCGGGGAGAGTTAGGCACATGCGGCCGTTGCCCTCGGACTCGAAAATGGCGAGGGTGCCGGTTTCGGCAACACCCATGTTCGCGCCCGACACTGCGACCTTAGCCGAGAGGAACTTCTTGCGAAGATGCGCTCGGGCGGCCATGGCGAGCTCGCGTGGCTCGTTACCCATGTTGGCGGGAGCGCCCTCCATACGCGCTTCGAAGATGGCTTTTACTTCGGCTCGGTTGCGGTGGATTGCGGGGACGACGATGTGGCTGGGCATGTCGTCGGCTAGCTGAACGATCATCTCGGCGAGATCGGTTTCCCACGCCTGGATGCCACGCTCGTGCATGTACTCGTTGAAATTGATTTCCTGGGTAGCCATGGACTTGACCTTGACTACTTCGTCGACCTGTTTCTCCTTGATGATGGAGTAGGCGATCTCGTTAGCTTCTTTGGCGTCGCGAGCCCAATGGACGATGCCGCCGTGGGCGGTGACGTTGGCCTCGAATTGTTCGAGGAGCTCGGGGAGGTTAGCCATCGTCGTACGTTTGATATTGGAGGCAGCTTCGCGAAGCTGCTCCCAATCCGGCATCTCCTCGACGCGTGTATTGCGCTTGAGCCGGATCTTTGTGGTGGCGTAGCCGAGGTTGCGTCGCATCTGGGTGTTGCGAAGCGTATCCTTGGCGCCTTCGGGGAAGGTGCGGCCCCAGCGAAGCGGATTCTCCGGTTGCTCGTGGCCGGGGTACCAGCCGAGTTCGGCGGCCTCGACATCCTTCTCAGACCAGGATGATGGATCGAAGTTGAGCTTCTTTGCGAGATCTGTAATCGCGTTCATCATGCACCAACCTTTGTTGTGCTAGCAGGAGCAACCCACGGTTCGTCTTTCGTTCCTGCGAGGACCTCGGCAAGGTGCATGGAGCGCACGCCGGAGCGGATACGGGAGAGCCCTCCGCCGATGTTCATGAGGCAGGAGTAGTCGCCAGCGACGACGATCTCGGCGCCCGTGGAGACGATATTTGCCATTTTGTCGGACAGCATCGATGCGGACGTCTCGGGGTTCTTCAGCGAGAAGGTTCCGCCGAAGCCGCAGCAGGAATCTGCTTGGGGTAGCGGCACGTAGTCGATGCCCTCGACGTGTTGGAGCAGACGAATGGGCGTATCGCCTACGCGTGCAATGCGAAGCGAGTGGCAGGTGGTGTGGTAGGTGACTCGGTGAGGGAAGTACGCGCCGACATCCTCGAGGCCGAGGACGTTGACGAGCAGCTCAGGCAGATCGTACGTCTTGGCAGCAAGGGCCTTGGCATAGGTCGCGAGACGCTTGTCGCCCTGATCGTCTGCGACGAGTTCGGCCTGATGGCGGAGCGATCCTGTGCACGAACCGGATGGAACGACGATGGCATCCCATTCGCCGTCGAGGACGGGTTCGAATGTTTTGACGTGGTTGCGGATGAGCGGCATCGATTCGGGGTAGTACCCCGTGTTGATGTGCATTTGGCCGCAGCAACCCTGGCCCTCAGGGAACACCACCTCGTGACCAAGTCGCTCAAGAAGATGCACCGTCGCTTGGGGCGCCTGCGGGAACAGAACATCCGCGATGCAGGTTGCAAATAATGCGATTCTCAACTGTGGTTCCTCCCTAGGAAACAATGATGAATCCGAGAACTCCTCGCGACGCGAGGAAGACGATAATGCCAAGCAGAATGACGAGTAGAGCCGAGTAGGGCAGTGCCTTGCGAAGGAGTGCCGATTCGGAGCCCGGTTCTTTGATTGCCGACGAAGCAATGGCGAGATTTTGTGGGCTGATGATTTTGCCGATTCCTCCGCCGATTTCGTTGGCGGCGAGAAGAAGTTGTGGCGAAAGACCTGCGTGGCCGGCTGCGACGGATTGAAGGTTAGCGAAGAGCGCTGCCGCAGATGTTGCCGAACCTGTGACTGCTGTACCGATCCAGCCGAGGAGCGGTGCGAGGAAGGCGAATGCCCCGCCGGTTGCTGCGAGCCAGGTGCCGATTGCTACGGTTTGGCCGGAGAAGTTCATGACGTAGGCGAGCGCCATAATTGTGCAGATCGTGAGGATGGCGATGCGGAGGTTGTAGATTGTTTCGCCGAGAGTGGTGATTCCTCGTCCAAAGGTGAAGGGGAATGTTCCGCCGGAAGATGTACGTCCGTAGACGATCGAGACGATAATCCCTGTGATGAGCAGCATTGTTCCCGGCGACGAGAGCCACTGGAAGTTGAAGATCGTAGCTATGGATGGGATGAACGAGCCGTCAGGTGCCAGCGTGCCGATGTTGCCGTCGAGGCCAGGCCACCCAACTTTGACATCTGTCGAGGACAGCCATGCGGGAATATCGATTCCGAATGTCCAGAGTTTTGCGAAGCCGAAGATGAGGACGACGAGCCAGTAAGGCAGGAGCCCGAGGGCTGCTCGCGATGGAGTCATGCCCGTGGCGTCTGCATGAGAATGTTGTTCATCGGGGGTCGTGGGAGTCCAGAACCGGAGGAGCATAGCGAGGAGGGCGAAGGAGAGCAGTGAGGCGAACACTGCGGTGAGCTGGTAGGGGAGGAATCCTGCGCAAACGAGGTGGCCGACAGCCATTCCCAGGCCTGCAACGATGGCGGCGGGCCAGGCTTGCTTGACTCCTCGCTTTCCGTCGACGACGACGAGGATGAGGAGCGGGAGCCAGGCGAGCATGAGCGGGGTGATGCGACCCATCGTTCCGGCAACCAGCTCAGGTTCGACTCCGCCGAGCTGGCCTGCGGTCGTCACAGGAATGGCCATGGCGCCGAAACCGACGTTGAGAGCGTTGCCGATCATCGTAGCAATCGCTGCCTTGAGTGGAGGAAGACCAATTGCCAGGAGCATGGCACAGGCGATGGCGACGGGTGCGCCAAAACCGGCCAGGCCTTCGAGGAGCCCGCAGAAGCAGAATCCGATGAGAAGGGTTTGGATGCGCCGATCGCCTTTGCCGACGAGTGAAAACACGGCCCGCACATCTTCGGAGCGGCCGGATTTTTCGGTGAGATTGTAGATCCACACGGCCATGATGACGATGTAGAGGATAGGAAAGAGGCCGAAGGCGACGCCTTGAGTTCCAGCCAGGAGGGCGAGGCCAGCGGGCATCTTGAAGCCACAGATAGCGATGAGGATTGCGGCTGCGAGTGAAGCGATGGCGCACCAATGCGTTGCAACGCGGAACACTCCGAGAAGCACAAAAAATAGGGCCAACGGGATGAGGGCGACGAGCGCGGTGAGCGCCAGGTTCCCGGCGACGGTCGTCGTCGTCGGAACGAAAGCGACTGTCAGGGCCATTCGTGCTCCTTCGTGTTTCGACTGAGCGAGAGTGCTCAGAGGTGGTTCCGGGTCTGAACCTCCGTATTCGTCCTGGTAGGCCCAGTGTGGTCGGGCGGGCCAAACGTCCCGAAATTAGGCTACCCCCGGCGTCTCATGCCGGGGGTAGCCCATTCGAGTTATGCAAATAAAGTTGCGCGAAATTGAGAGTTCAACTGCGAATATCGCTTCACAATACAAGTAAAAAGCGGCGAGATTCCGCCGTTTTGGCGGTGTTGTGACCTGGCTCGCTTAACTCAATCTCCGCGAAGAAAAGTGGCGCAGCACCCCGAAGAGCACTGCGCCACATTCCATTAGAGCGCGACGTCTTCGTCGACCCAATCAAGAGTCTTGGTGACAGCCTTCTTCCAGTTACGGATCTGGCGCTCACGCTCAGCCGACTCCATCTTCGGGCTCCAGCGCTTGGCCTCAGCCCAGTTGTCGATGACGTCCTGCTCGCCAGCCCAGAAGCCAACCGCGATACCTGCTGCATATGCGGCACCCAGAGCCGTTGTCTCAGCAACGACCGGAAGGACAACCTCGGTATCGAGGATATCGGCCTGGAACTGCATGAGGAGGTTATTAGCAGTCATGCCGCCGTCCACACGGAGCTCCTCAAGCTTGACGCCGGAATCAGCCTCCATAGCATCGAGAACTTCACGCGTCTGGAATGCCGTGGCCTCAAGCGCAGCACGGGCGATGTGAGCCTTCGTGTTGTAACGGGTCATGCCAACAATGGCGCCGCGCGCATCGCCGCGCCAGTGCGGAGCAAACAGGCCCGAGAACGCCGGAACGAAGTACACGCCGCCGTTGTCCTTCACGCTTGCAGCGAGCGATTCAACCTCAGGCGACGTCGTAATGATGTCGAGGTTGTCACGCAGCCACTGGATAAGCGAGCCCGTCACCGCAATCGAACCTTCAAGAGCGTACACGGTCGGCTGGTCACCGATCTTGTAGCAGACGGTCGTGATGAGGCCGTTATCCGACATCTGGGGCTCGGTACCGGTGTTCATGAGCATGAAGCAGCCCGTACCGTAGGTGTTCTTCGCCATGCCAGCCTGGAAGCAAGCCTGACCGAAGGTTGCAGCCTGCTGATCACCAAGGTCACCAGCGATCGGCACACCCGGGAGGAGGCCCTGCTGGCGGCCCTCGCCGTAAATCTCGGACGAGGACTTAATCTCGGGCAGAAGCGACATCGGGATGCCAGCGATCTCACAGATATCCTCGCGCCACTTGAGCGTGTGAAGATCCATGAGCATCGTACGCGAAGCGTTCGTCACGTCAGTGACATGGATGCCGCCGTTGACACCACCGGTCATATGCCAGATAAGCCACGTATCCGGGTTACCGAAAGCGAGTTCGCCGCGCTCGGCGCGCTCGCGGACGCCCGGGACGTTTTCGAGGATCCACATGATCTTTGTGATCGAAGCATAGGTGGAAAGAGTCTCGCCAACGATTGCGCGGAAGCGATCCGGGCCGCCATCTGCCGCCAGGCGATCAACGAGATCCTGGGAGCGAGTGTCCTGCCAAACAATGGCGTTGTAGACGGGCTCGCCGGTCTTGCGATCCCAAATGATCGTCGTCTCGCGCTGGTTCGTGATACCAACGGCAGCGATCTCGTGGTGGTTGGCAGAAGCCTGCGAGAGGGCCATACCTACGGTCTGACGCACGTTGTCCCAAATCTCGACGGGGTTGTGCTCAACCCAGCCAGCGTTCGGGAAGATCTGCTCGTGCTCGAGCTGGCCGGTGGAAACAACTTCGCCGGCGTGGTTGAAGATGATGGTGCGCGACGAGGTTGTGCCCTGGTCGATTGCAAGAACGTACTTCTTTTCAGTCATCGTTGACTGTCCTTTCAGTAGTTGGTGAGGTACATCATGAACTCATCTGACTAATTTTGCAAACCAACTTTGATGCTTTGAGTAGCGTAGTCGTGGTTCCTCGATGAGCCATGACAGTTGGGAAGTCACATAGAACATGGAAGAAAGTGTGGCGGTATCCCTCCTTCGGTGCGATCACCTACGAATTCGTCGTTGAAAATCGTGGAGACGTATCGTCAAGAGCTCGGTGAGCTCAGTCGGTGGTGGATGAAATTCGGTAGTCAAAGAACCCTGGGATGGGCGGGCCGGAACTGCGACCCGCCCACCAGGATCAGGATGCGTTCGCGAGGCCGAGAGCCCGGTGGATGAGCTGAACTGGGTGAATCACTTCAGCGCCCGAACCCTTGCGGATCTGCCAACGGCAAGTCTCGGTTTCACACGCAGCGAGCTCGGGGTTCGTCGCCTTCACCATATCGAAGAGCGGCTTACCAACTCGCTGGGCAACCTCGTACTTCTCCTTCTTCAAACCGTAGGTTCCCGCAATACCACAGCATGCTTGGCCAGATTCGATCACGGTAACGCCAGGAATCGTCTCCATGAGGGCGATAGCTGGCTTGCCAATACCTTGCGACTTCACCTGGCACGGCTGATGGTAGGGGATCGTGAGATCCATAGGCTTGAGATCATCGACAGGGAATTCGCCGTTGTCGATGAGCTCAAGGAGGAACTCGGAAGTTTCGACCATACGAGTACCGACGTCGACAAGTTCGGGATCGTCAATACCGAGAATCTCGTGAGCCTCGTGACGGAGCATTCCTGCGCAGGAGCCCGACGACGAAACAATCGTCAGTTCAGTCCCCGGCTCGCGGAGCTGATGGGCGAGCTTGCGAACCATCTTCGCCGCCCCATCAAGGAGACCGTTGGACTGCTGAGCAAGGCCGCAACAACCCTGCTTCGGCACGATGACCTCGTAACCAAGATATTCAAGCACCTCGACGGTAGCCTTGGAAGTCTCCACCTCGAAGTAACCGCCAGCGCAGCCGTGGAAGAAGACGATGGGGCCACGGCTAGGATACGGGGACTTGACCGGAGCCTTGCGGCGCTTAAACCATCCCTGGAAGCTCTGCGACTTCGCCTTCGGAACCGGCGCGTCCTTGTGTACACCGACGACCGCCTGGATGACCTGACGGATCGGTTTCTGCCCAAGAGCCCAGTTCGCAATGGGAGCGACAGGGGTCATAAGCCGGCCTTCGAGCTCCGTCTGAGTAATGAGACGATCGCGAAGCGGCATATGCCCCTGCTTCATGACCGCTCGCGCTTGGGCGTTGATCTCAGCGATCTTGACGCCCTGCGGACACACTGTGGTGCAGATGGCGCAGCCCGAGCAGTAATCGAGAGAGTGATCCACAGACTCTCCGTTACGCAGTCGCTCGGCCTGGGGACCAACATACTTAGGCCCAGGGAACAGTGGTGTTGCTGCCGCTACCGGGCACTGAGTCTCGCAGATCGTGCACTTGACGCACTGATCGAGGCTCGCGCGGGCGAGTGAAGCTTTTGCGAATTCGATACTCATGACTGGCTCCTCAAGATTGCGGCGACAGCTTGGGCGGCGCTTCCCAGCGCAATGCCCTCACCTGACTTTTCGTGGGCGCGCTGCGCGCCTGCCAGCATGCCGCCAACAGCATGGAGGTTCGTGTAGACCGGCTCATCGGAATCGCCAAGCGGGCGCATATCCGAATCCACGCGGAGGCCAGCGGCAAAGAGGGGCTGAGGCGCACCGAGGTAATCGCCGTGGAGAATCTCATCATCAACCTGGACGGGGAGGTTAAAGACCGTCTCTGTGAGGTTGCGGTAGGAATCCAGCACGATAGCCCCGGAATCAAGGCCACCCGCAGCGTAAATGACGTGATCCGCAGGGACATCCTTCACCGAGCCGGCAACGTGTACCTTCACCGCCGTAATAGCGCCATTTTCTGCAACGGCACCAACAGCTTCAGCGTTAAGGAAGAAGCGAACGCGAGCTTCCTGGCACGCGGCACGCAGGCGCTCGTTAGCATCGAGGCCATTAACCCCAGGCGGCGGGAGCGGAATCTGGAACACGGGATGCCCAGATGCTTGCGCGATCTTCTCGAAATCACCTTCGCGCACAACAGCAGGAATTCCGATGACTTCATCCTGCTGTGCAATCGCAGCCAAGCGGCGCCCTAGATTCTCGGCAGCGCCCGGCTCAGCAAGCGAGCGAGAGAACGCCAAAGCCGTATCGCCAGGTGCCGTCAGTTCAAGCATCTCTGCGCGCGCCTGAATGCCCTGATTGGCGAGATTCTCGGCTGCGAGCTTGGGGTAGAAATCTTTAAGCCCAGTAAAGCCCACAAGAACATAGCTCTTGCCAGACTCAATAGCCCCTGCCGCCATCGATGCCGGGACGAAGCTCGTCGCCCGCAATGCACCAAGCGCTGTGGGGTACTTCGTCGTCTTCTCATAATCACCCTGAACCGGGTAAACCTTGGAGAATGCCGCGATTCCAGCCTTGATCGATTCGGCGGAGATAAGGGAGTATGGGTGGCTATCCGGAAGCTCGTTGATCGCCTCAAGCGGATGCTCAGCGTCAAAGATATCGACGGTGCCTTGGCTGAGCTGGAGCCCACCAAAGCCCTTCGTAATCACCGTGACGGTATGGCCAGCCTCGCGTGCCATAAGGGCCGCGGTCAGGCCAGAGATACCAGCTCCGATAACAACGGTTCTCATTCTTGGCCTCCCTTCTGGGGGAAACGAGTGGCTGAGAGAAGCTCCGAACCCTGAGGAAGTGGAGTTTCAGGCAACGCATCGAGATCGAGAGTGCTCTTGTAGATCCACTCATCAAGCGAAGCCTCACGGGCCTGCGCGCTGTGAAGGATCGGGTAGATGCCGCCCCAACGGTTCTTCATAAACAGGCGCAGCAGCTCAGTTGCCTGAGCAGCGCTCCAGCAGCCCTTTTCGTGGGCAATGCCAGCCGTACGCGACGCACAGAAGCCGCCCTGGCATGGGCCCATACCGATACGCAATTGGCGACGAAGATCGTCGAACGTGGCGTCCGGCTGCTCGTCGAGCAGATCAGTAATCATCTTCTTCGTGACTACTTCACATTCGCAGATGATCGGGTCGGGATCGGGCGCCCCATGCGAGGCCTCCTTAGCCTTCTCGACCATCTCAAGGCGGTGCGTGACCTGATAGGTCGAGCCGCTCGCAACCGGTTCATCGGCCGTGCGGCACGCGCGGGTTTCACCGAGCTCCTCGCAGATGGCATCGACAACTCGGGAGGCCATGAGGCGGTACGTGGTGAGTTTGCCGCCGGCCACGGTGATGAGGCCCTGGACATCGTGCTTGACGACGCTCATGTTGCGCGACATGTGACGGGTGTCGTCGGCGCTCACGCGGTTGTCCTTCAAGAGGGGGCGAGCGCCAGCCCACACGTGGAGCGCGCGGGCCTGACGGAAACCGGGGAGGAGTGCCTCGCCGGCGTCAAACATCTGCTGAACTTCGTTCTGCTCGATCGTGAGCTTATCCGGGTCAGTAGCGCGTACGTCTGTGGTACCGATGATCGACACGGTGTGGACGGGAACGATGATGTCGCCGTCAGCGGGGTACACGCAGCGATTGACCACCGAGTTCACGAGGCGGTGGTTCATCGCGATCATGATGCCACGGCCCGGGACAACCTGGACATCGTGCTCGCCTGCCATAGCCGCGATATGCCCGGCCCAAGGGCCAGCCGCGTTCACGACAAACTGACATTCGATGTGGACGTCTTCGCCGGTCTTGTCTGCGTGGCAGGTAACGCCTGCGACCTTACCGTCGCGCACCTCAATGCCCGTGACGCGATGGTATGTCAGGCAACGAGCGCCGTACTGCTTGGCACTCTCAACTGCGCCCCACACCATGCGCCAACCGTCAACGGTGCCGTCTTCAACTTCGAAAGCGCGGGCGGTATTCGGGTTGAGGCGAGGCTCGCGGCGAATAGCTTCTTGGACTGAGATCTCCGATGTTGGCACGTGCGTATCCGCGGCGCCCTTGAGGAAGCGATCGGGGTACTCTTCGTCGTCACCCTTGAGGGAAACGAAGAGACCGCCGGTGGCTTCTACCGCATCGGGGTGGATTCGGCGAAGAATGGCGTTTTCTTCCGCGCACTCGGTCGCTGAATGAGGGTCGGAGACAACGTATCGTCCACCAGAGTGAAGGAGTCCGTGGTATCGACCTGTCGTACCCTGACCGAGATCGACGCGCTCGACAAGGATGGCTGAAAATCCGCGCATGGCCGCATCTCGAAGAACCCCAACTCCTGTGGCTCCTCCGCCGATGATGACGACGTCGCAGTTAAGCTTCTTTGCTGACACACTTCAACTTTAGCTGTGACGCGAGACTCTCGCTGGCGCCCAGCAACGGTGTGCAATCGTGCAGAAGTGGCGTGGGAGATCGTGCAGGGAGCACAATAGGAGTGTGTCAGATAACAACAAGCGCCAGAGATTAGCGTATGAGGCCGCCCTCTTGTACTACATCGAAGACCAAACGATGGAGGCTATCGCTAAGAGGATGGGCCTGTCGAGGTCGACAGTTTCGCGTCTTGTCGCGACCGCCCGCGAGGAAGGGCTCGTTCGCATCACGCTCCACGCCCCGCACGAGCCAGCAGTAACCACGGCATCACGCATCGGTGACATTTACGGAATCAATGTGACGGTCGTCCCGGTGTCGAACCCGACGAGCGAGCTTCGTCGGCTCGATCGCGTGGCAGCGATGGCCGGGGCGATGATTTCTGAATTCCTTTCGGACGGAATGACGATCGGAATTGCATGGGGGACGACGCTCTCCGCGGTATCAGAGCGCCTCGTGCCGAAACATCTCGAACGCGTGACGGTGGCGCAGCTCAACGGCGCAGCGAATCCCGCGACGACCGGCATCATGTACGTCGGCGAGCTCCTGGGGAACTTTGCCCGGGCGTTTGACGCGAAGGTCATGAATTTTTCCGTGCCAGCCTTCTTCGATTACGCGGAAACTCGCACCGCACTCTGGCGCGAACGGTCCATCGCGACTGTCCGGGAAGTTGGACGCAACGCCGATCTTGCGGTTTTCGGCGTGGGTGCTTTTGGCGCGCCGGTTGCGTCGCACGTGTATGCGGGTGGTTACTTGACGAACGACGAAGTTTTCCGGTTGCGTCGCGACGGCGTGGTGGGGGATTGCTGCACTGTTCTTGTGCGCTCTGACGGCTCGTATGAGGACATCGAGATCAATTCCCGTGCATCCGGTCCGACACCCGGCGAACTGAAGGAAATACCTCGCCGCCTCTGTGTTGTTGCAGGCGCCGCGAAGGCGCAGGCGCTCATCGGTGTACTGCGATCGGGCGCCGTCACCGATCTTGTCATCGACGACGATTGCGCGGCACGGGTCCTTGAGGAGAGCGAACGCATGCGCCAACGCCGTCACTCGTGAGGTACGGGTGTCGGCGGGAGCTTGCAGCATCTCTGCTTCAGTCGCGGTTGGCACCGGCCTATCCCTGTTAGGGTTCACGTTCTTCATGCTGGTGGCGCAGTGAACTTCGGAATGTGTGGTCGGTGAGGTGCGCCAGCGCGGTGTAAAGTGCGCCGGCGCAGTGTGCAGGAGTGTGCCGGGTGGGTGCAGAGCGCGGCGGTGAGGCGTTAGCTCAGCGGCGTGGGATGTTTGCTGCGCCGGCCAGGCTCGCAGACGATCGTAGAAACAGATCCGCACCTCGATTCACCGAACGAGACAGAGTGGCGCTAACGCCGGTCTGGTGCTCAAATGGCACATGTGATTACGCTTCGTTCTGCACGCCCCGCTGACGTTCACGCCATCGCCAATCTTGTGCGCCCTTACTCGGAACGCCGGATTCTCGTCGCCAAAAACCTCATCAATTACTACGAGGACATCCAGGAATTCGTCGTCGCGACGAAAGACGACGAGATCGTGGGATGTGGAGCCCTTCACGTCCTGTGGCAGGATATCGCTGAGGTGCGAACTCTCGCGGTATCAAGCTCGCTCATCGGCACGGGAACCGGGCATCGACTCCTGGAGTCTCTCGAAGCGCGCGCTCGCGAACTCGGCCTTGAACGCCTCTTTTGCCTCACGTTTGAGGTGGAGTTTTTCCGTAGGCACGGCTACTCCGAGATTTCCGAAACACCTGTCGATCAGGAGGCATATCAACATCTCTTGATGTCCTACGACGACGGCGTTGCCGAGTTCCTCGATCTCGCGCGGGCAAAGCCAAATACCCTTGGCAACACTCGGATGATGAAATACCTCAACGAGCCGGCATCTGCGGAGTATTAGCCGTCGCAAAGGAACATATTGCTGCGGTGGATTTGTTGGGCAAGTGGGCCGGGGTCAAGCGGCTCGGAAGGGTGGAACAGCACACGAACAGGGACAGTGTGTGCCGTTAGTTCATTCCCGATCTCTTATGGAGGTAACGGGCAGAGCCCAGGAGAACAACAACGCCTTCAAGCCCGACCACTCCGAGGAGGAGCGTCGCAATGGCGAGGCCCTTGGGTATGGCAAGGACAATGACGACGACAGACACAAACACCGAAAGCACTGCTCCCACCTGGAAGATACGCGCAGCCTGACGGTAGGTGCTTCGCCACTGTGAACCGCCCCGGACTGCTCGAATGATCGAGTAGGACCCGCACGCAAGTAGCGCGATCATGGGAGCGAAAAGTACGGCGACGCTCGCGTTGTCGTCGGGATACAGCGAACTGACAGCCTGGCCGATGCCGCCCAGAAGTGCAGCGCTGAGGGCCATGATGATCCCGATACGGGTGAGGCGATTGTTTTCTGGCGTCATACCTTCACCTTACGTGAGTGTGGATGTTGCTGTTCGACGATGACGTGGACGGGGCGTTGGAAGCCGACGAGGGTGGGGTGTTGCGTGGTGAAGCTTGGGGCAGATCGATGCCCTCGCCGGTGGTGGTGGCAAGACCGTCGCTGAGCAGAGATGCTAAAGCCGGCTCAAACCGGGAGTCTGGCAGACGGGAGGCGTGCTGAAGTTCAGCGCGGGAGATGGGAGCGGTGCGTGCCCGAAGAACCGCCATGATCTTGCCTCGGGCTTCCCGATGAGTTCCGACGAATGCCTGTGTCCGTTTCGGGAGGGTAGATTCCGGGCGACCGCGTGCGAGCCATTGGCACGAATCAGCGATAGGGCAGTTCTCGCACTGGGGATTGCGTGCCGTGCAGACAAGAGCGCCGAGCTCCATGATCGCGGCATTCCAGAGTGAGGATTCGGCGTCATCGTCGGGGACAAGAGCTTCCGCTCGGGCAATTTCAGCTTTGGTAAGGCTTGAGGGTGGATATGCTTCGCCATGCTGACGCGCAATGACTCGCCGGATATTCGTATCGAGCACGGTGGCTCGCCGCTTGTAAGCAAAGGAGATGATTGCGTCTGCGGTGTAGGGGCCGATGCCTGGAAGGCTGAGGAGGTCGTCCCGGGACTGGGGGAGTTCGCCGCCCCATTTTTCTGTGACCGCTATTGCACATTCGCGAAGGCGAAGTGCCCGCCGGGGGTAGCCAAGGTTTCCCCACGCGACGATAACTTCCGAAGGCGAGGCGGCCGCGAGGTCTGCTGGTGTTGGCCAACGCTCAAGCCATTCGTACCACGAAGGCATGACTCGTGCGACGGGTGTTTGCTGGCTCATTACTTCGCAGACGAGGATTGCCCATGCGCTTGTCCCGGTTTCGCGCCAGGGAAGGGGGCGCGAAGTATGGATGTACCACGTGATGAGCTCGTTGTGCACCGAATAAGTGTGCCATATCCAGGTGGTGATGCGGAGTGCGTTGAGATGGTACGGTGGCGCCGTGAGAGATTCCGACGATAAGTTCCCCCGCAAACGTGACTCGTCGCGTACGCACGGTAGGCCCCAGCGTTCGTCGTCGGCCCGGCGTTCTGGTGTTTCGCGTGAGGCTGATGCTCGTCGCAAAGCAGCTGCGCCCGACGAGCACGTCTCGCGTGGGAAAGTCACTCGGGGCGATCATTCTCGTCGCTCTCAACAGTCGGGAAAGCCGCGTCGTCCAGGTAAGACGCAGCGTGTGTCTGAGAATCAGCGCGCATCTGAGACTCGTGGAGTTTCGCGCGTTCGGAACGGCGAGGCTCGCGGCCAGCGGAATGCTCGTCGGTTACCTCGAACCACGGCAGGGCGCGCCGGCGGGCGTGAAAGCTCCATTCGCCGGGAGAGGCCTCGGGTTCGTTCTCGACGATCACTGCAGTCGTCGTCGGTGAGCGCCATGGACTTCTTCAAGTCTCGGCGGGGTATCACGCTGCTTGTTGTGGTTGTCATGCTCATCGCAGTGATTGCGGTGGGTAATTTTGTGACCGGCCAGTTGCAGGCTCGGTCGGACTCGGCGAGAGTCGATCCAACAGCCTTGTACACGCCTGTGGCGTGTGAGGCGAGCCAAGTTCGGACGGAGATGGAGACGTCGAATTCTGATGCTGGCGCACCTGTGACGTTCACTGTGACGTTGACGAATACTTCCCAAGAGCACCCGTGTTGGATCGATACAGGGTGGGCGCATGTGAACGTCGATGTTTCGTCGGGTTCGGCTCATTTGGCTTCGACGAAGGATTGCCAGGCGGGTAGCGAGTCGAAGACGTTGCTTCTTGATCGTGGAATGACGACCTCGTTTTCCGTTGTGTGGAATGGCGGAATCGGGAGCGGGTGTGTGTCTCCGTCGGTTGCGCCTGCCCAGCCTGGGACGTATAGCGCTGAGCTGACCTTTGGGGAGTCGGCTGCACAGGGCGCGAAGATTGGTTTCGTGCTCGAATAGTTAACTGATGCCTGGAGCTCTCTCAGGGCGACGAGGTGTGTTGGTTGGTGTGCCCTATGAATTTCGCGGGGCGACGAAGCCGCCGCGCCCCGCGAAGGTCTATTGCCCCGGGAAACCATCGAGGCGCCGGCGAAGCTGTACTTATGATCGAAGATGCTCGACGGGAAGTACTGCTTCCATGGCATCGCGGATTGTGGCGCAGGGGCGCACCCGGATTCCTTCGGGGATTTTGATGTCGCTGTGCCGGGGTGGCGTGATGACGGTTGTGAATCCGAGCCTGGCGGCTTCGGCTATCCGTTGTTGTAGGCCCGTGACTGGGCGTAGCTCCCCGGTAAGTGAGACTTCTCCGATGGCAATGACTGCCGGAGCGAGTGGCAACCCCATATGTGTGGAGGCGAGAGCA
Organism: Arcanobacterium haemolyticum; assembly: GCA_021532125.1. GTDB lineage: Bacteria > Actinomycetota > Actinomycetes > Actinomycetales > Actinomycetaceae > Changpingibacter > Changpingibacter haemolyticus_A. The sequence continues at coordinate 405,064 of JADYUX010000001.1, read as the reverse complement.
AGCGCGATAGCGACGTCGGCTGCAGGTTCAATAGCTCGCGCCCCGCCAACTGTGGAGACGAAAATATCGGAGCGATCTAAAGTGAGCCCGAGGCGTGACTGCAGAACGGCGACAGCCATAGCAACGCGCGAGGAATCGACGCCACTCGTGGTTCGGTGAGGTGCTCCCGAGGCTGGGACGATGAGGCCTTGAACCTCGATTGGCATGGGGCGACGGCCTTCGAGGGTCATAGTGGCGCAGGTGCCTGGTACGCTCACGCCGCGAGCGGAGAGAAAAAGACCTGAGGGATCGGCGAGCCCAACGATTCCTTCGTCGACCATCTCGAAGCATCCGACTTCGTCAGTTGGGCCGTAGCGATTCTTTACTGCCCGCACCATCCGCAAGGGGGAGTTACGTTCTCCCTCAAACTGGCAGACCACATCAACGAGGTGTTCAAGGACGCGAGGACCAGCAATTGAGCCGTCTTTCGTGACGTGACCGACGATGATGACCGGAAGGGCCGTCGTTTTTGCGACCTGGACGAGAGCCGCTGCCACGGCGCGAACTTGGCCTGTACCGCCGGCGATGCCATCGACTGACGAATCGACGACGGTCTGGATGGAGTCAATGACGAGAAGGCTCGGTTTGGACTGGGAGATATGCCCGAGAATTCTCGACAGATCCGATTCGGAGGCGAGGAGGAGATGTGGGTTGAGTGCGCCGATACGTTCGGCGCGCAGACGAACCTGAGAGGCTGATTCTTCCCCGGAGACGTAGAGGACGGGAGGCTTCCCGCTGGCTTGGGCTGCGCGGGCGGCTTGAGCTGCGACATCGAGGAGGAGAGTGGACTTGCCGACACCTGGTTCACCGGCAACCAACACAACTGCCCCAGGGACGAGCCCACCGCCGAGCACGCGATCCAGTTCGTCTACACCGGTCGACTGCTTTTCCGATGCTGTAGCTGCGACATCAGTGATCGGCATGGCAGGGCTTGTAGGCGCAAGCTGCTGCGGAATACGCGCAGTGGCCCCTTCTTCAAGGGAACCCCAGGCGCCACATTCAGGGCAGCGGCCGACCCATTTGGTGGTGCTCCACCCACATTCGCTGCAGGTGAAGGTGGTAGACGGAGCTTTTGGTGTCATGAAGTCAGCATAACGAGGCTCGGCGACAAAATTTCATGCGTTTTTCTCAGGGCAGCGTAGGCATCGGGGTGAACTGCGTTACCTGTTGGCGAAGGCCTCAAGGAGCTCGGAATCTCCGGAGACAATGATGAGATCTTCGGGGCCGATTCGCGTGGCATCCGTCGTGTATTCAAAAGGCTGACCGGGGGCTTTCACGCCAATGATGGTGACGCCGAAACGCTCACGAACATTCGTCTCGGCAACAGTGAATCCCTGAATGTCACGCGGTGGGCGCATCTTAACGATGGAGAAGCCGTCCTCCATCTCGATGTAGTCGAGCATCCGTCCCGTCACCATGTGCGCGACTCGGGCGCCTGCGTCGAACTCGGGATAGACGACGTGATGGGCGCCGATTCGTCGCAAAATGCGGCCGTGCGATCGGGAGATTGCTTTCGCCCAGATCTGAGTCATTCCAAGATCGACGAGGTTCGCGGTGACGAGAACTGAGGATTCGAGTTTTGTTCCCACTCCAACAACGGCAACGTCGAACTGCCGTGCCCCGGCCTGCTCCAGGGCGTCAAGATTAGTGCCATCGGCTTCGATGACATGGAATCGATGCGACCAGCGCTGGGCGACATCGTGATCCTTCTCGATAGCCATGACGTCACGCCCGAGGTCGTCAAGTGTCGAGGCAATGGCGGTGCCGAAGCGCCCGAGCCCGACGACGAGTACGGCATTTGCGTCTGGAGTCTTTCCCATGTGCTTACCTTACAACGAGCTGTCTGCTCACCCAGTTTGGCTTTAGCCGATTGTGGGGCGCTCTTCAGGCATGCGGATGACACGTTGGCGTGATCGCAGTGCGAGTGCACCAGCAAGCGACATTGTCCCGATCCGACCAACCACCATGAGGACGATGAGAACCCATTTCGCCGAGGCGGGCAATGCTGCGGTGATTCCCGTTGACAATCCGCAGGTGGCGAATGCTGAGATCACTTCGAAGAGGACATCAGAAAGAGGAAGCTGAGTGATGTGAAGCAGAACAATGGTTCCCGTTCCGACCGTGATAGCGCCGAGCGACGTTGCAGCAATGGCAAGTCGGAGAACGTCGCTGGGAATACGGCGACCAAATGCTTCTGTATCTTGGTCGCCCCGTGCTTCGGCGACGATCGCGAGGATGAGAACGGCGAGTGTCGTCACCTTGATGCCGCCTGCGGCTGAGGCCGAGCCGCCGCCAATGAACATGAGGGCATCGAGGACGAACTGCGAGGATTCGTTCATCGACCCGATATCGACGGTTGCTAATCCTGTCGATCGGGCGCTCGCCGACTGGAGGAAGGCGGCATTGATCTTGTCGGCAAGTGAAAGTGGCCCGAAGGTGTCTGGGTTGCCGAATTCCAGGGCGCCGATGCAGACAGCACCGAAAAGAAAGAGTGAGATGTAGGTGACGATCGTGATCTTCGTCGTCAAGTTCCATTTGGCGGCGCGACGATGGCGATTGCGCCACAGATCAAGAATCACCGGGAATCCGATAGCACCCACGAACGTGCCTAGGACGATGGGTAACGTGAGCGTCCAGTCGCCGACATGCGGCTGGAGACCCTCGGGGAGGATGACGAATCCACCGTTGTTGAAAATGGACACGGCCATGAAGAAGGAATGCCAGAAAGCCGTGAGAAGTGGATCGTCGCCTTTGAGGAAGAAGGGCGTGAGGACAACGAAGAGAACAGTTTGTGCCGACAAGGAGACGACGAGAACAGCGCGTACGAGTGAGCCAACTTCCCCGAGTCCGGCTTGAGTCTCGCGGGCCGTGAGATAGGTTTGCGTGAGCCCGATATGACGCGAAACGGAGAGGCCGACGATCGATGCCAACGTCATGATTCCCAAGCCGCCGACCATCATGGCGATGGCAATGCAAAAATGCCCGATAGGAGACCAGTATGTTGCAGTATCCACTGTGACGAGGCCAGTCACACATACGGAGGAGACTGCAGTGAAGAAGGCGTCAGTGAGTGGAGCGCGGTGGCCAGTAGCTGTCGCAACCGGAAGCTGAAGTAGCGACGTAAAAAAGAGAATAATCGTCGTAAAGACAACGATCGTCATGCGTGATGGCGTTGAACGTGCCGTGTATTCGATGCGTTCGCGTATTCTCTGCCAAGCTGGGCGGCCACGCGTGGGTGGCCGAGCAATTGTGTGTTGCTCTTCCTTCACGAGGCTCCCCTCAATCGACACTACGCATCAACATCAACGACATTGCGTGCTCTACCAACTCTACAAAACTCCACGGAGGTGTGGAGAGGGCGACAAGAGCGCCACGAGTCGGAGGGTTTTATATCATCCTGCGAGTATTCGGTGTGTCGCAACGAAAAGTCATGTATCGTTGGCTTGTTGTAGCCCTTAGGGGCATTGTGGTTTTGTAACAGGACGGACAGATGAGACAGTCCCAGCGCTTAGCGCCGCAGTTTTACACGGTGGCGGAAGTTGCCGAGCTGACGCGAGTGTCCCGAATGACTGTCTATCGGATGGTTCACTCGGGTGATCTCCCGGCTGTGCGAGTAGGTAGCTCGTATCGAGTTCCTAAGTCCGCTGTTGACGAACTGCTTGGTGCTGTCGAAATCGACGAAGCGCGGGCAGTAGGCGAATAAGGCCACAATTCGACAAGTTCTCTCCAAAGCGGCGAAGAATGTACGATGTTCTCTGTTCATTGCACGATTCGTTGCTTTGTCTCAACGTTCGGAGGTAGCCCGTGGGTTCCGTCATCAAGAAGCGCCGCAAGCGCATGTCCAAGAAGAAGCACCGTAAGCTGCTTCGCAAGACGCGCCACCAGCGTCGCAACAAGAAGTGACTGATTAAGGGCCCGGTTTACCGGGCCCTTAATTTATTATTCAATATTCCGAATAACCTATCTTTCGTGAATATGTACCAAGAGAATATGCCGCCCATATATTAGCGACGATGCCGGCGTGACCTTCTCATTGAACTAACATATAAACATATAATGGGCTGGATTTGATCCACGTGCAGGCAAGGAAAAGAGAGCTCTTCATGGCTGACAGCGACCACCGACTCACTCCTGTTGAGGAATCGGCATGGCGGTCTTTTATGCGAGGTTCTTTACTCCTTTTTCATGCCCTGAATCGAGATCTCGTTGACGCGGCAAATATAACGCTCAACGATTACGAGATTCTTGCTTTATTGTCGGAATCTCCAGAGAATTCCCTAAGAATGTCGACTATTGCGGATAGCGTCGTTCATTCCCGTTCCCGTTTGACCCATACAGTTCGGCGGCTTGAAACCCGCGGATTCGTTCGCCGCACGACAGATCCCCTTGACCGTCGAGGTGTGAATTGTGAACTGACGCCGAAGGGAGCGCAGATCTTGCGAAACTGCGAACCGGTGCATGTCAGTTCCGTTCGTCGGCATTTGATCGATAAGCTGGGGCACGAGCAAGTTGGGGAGCTCAACGTGATATTCGCTGAGCTGCTCAAAGAGAACGCTGCGTCGCTTCCGGATTCTGACGCAGCTCATGGGAAGGGCGCTAATGTCCGAGCTGACGACGATTCATCTCCTTCGCCACGGTGAAGTCGATAACCCCTCTGGTGAACTCTATGGGCGCCAGCCTGGTTTCCATCTCACGGAGCTTGGGCACTCGATGGCACAGGCCGTCGGACAGTATTTTGTCGGGCGTGATGTTCGCGCCGTTCTCGCGTCGCCACTAGAGCGAGCACAGGAGACAGCCGAGCCGACTGCACAGGTTGCCGGTGTGCCGATCCTGTCCGACGAACGCCTCATCGAGGCTGGCAACAAATTTGAGGGTATTAACGTCAACCGCAACCGCCTTATTTTGGCGCATCCGCGCTTTTGGTCGTGGTACATCAATCCGTGCGAGCCCTCGTGGGGGGAACCGTACACCGATATTGTCGAGCGCATGTCTGGTGCGGTGCGCCGAGCCCTCGCCTTGGCGGAGGGTGGGGAGGCGGTGCTCGTCTCTCACCAGTTACCTATCTGGACGATGAGGCGCTTTGTTGAGCGAAAGTCCCTCGCTCACGATCCGCGCCGGCGCGAGTGCTCACTGTGCTCGCTCACATCGCTCACGTTTGTTGGGCGTCAGCTTATCTCGGTGACGTACAACGAACCTGCGGCGCACTTGCTAGACCATGCTCGTGATGTCACGCCGGGCACGTCGGCGGCTGCGGAGAATGCGGGAGAATAGTCTCGCTTAGCGTTGAGTATTGAGAAGGGGAGCCACAATTGTGGCTCCCCTTCAAAGCAGTTCTGGGATTTTACTCAGGGTCTTCTTTTTTGTTCTGTTCATGCTCGCGTTGTTTGCGTTCCCATTCTTGGAAACGTAACTCGGCATCGAGGCGCGCAAGAAACTCTGGGTCGTCGTCGGGAGCTTTTTCTTTGGGGCGTGCGGTATTCGCGCCGGGGAAAGTGATAAAGGTGTTCCCCAAGCCGTTGGGGTGCTTGATCCTGAACGAAAAGTACAGCCAAATAAAAGAGCCAAGAATAGGAAGAAATATCGTGAGGGCGAGCCATGCCGCCTTGGCGAGGCGTCCGGGCATAGCTGAGCGATCGGTTCGTGCGCAATCAATGATTGCGTAGATCCATACGGCCACCACGACGATGGCAATTGCGATTCGTGCCATAGGAGTAGTCTAATCCACCGCTCTCACGCTGAGTTGTGGAGGCTGGTGAGTTAGCTCAGCGCGTAGGCGAGGAACAAGGCGATGGCGTAGGCGAGTTCGACGAAGCCGGTATCACGCAAGGCTGGGATGAGTGCGCGGCCCGTTGTCGCGGGTCGAATGACAATGGTGCAGCAACGAAGCGCAAGGGCCGCTGCAGGAAGGAAGAACAGGAAGCTCCACGGCGCGAGAGATGAGGCAAGGGGAAGAAGTAGCACGAAGGGGAGGAGCATCATGATGGCGTAGCCAGCCCGTGCGGCACGATCTCCAAGGCGAACAGCGAGGGTCATCTTGCCTGATTCACGATCCGTGGGTATATCTCGGATGTTATTGACCATGAGGATGGCGCAGGCAATCAAGCCGATAGCGCACGCTACGATCCATCCCTGTGTCGGCACGGAGAGAGCCTGAGTGTATGTCGTGCCGGCAGTAGCCATGAGGCCAAAGAATACGAAGACGAAAACTTCACCAAGGCCCATGTAACCGTAGGGATGCTTTCCTCCGGTGTAGTACCACGCAGCCACGACGGCGAGGGCGCCAGCTCCGATCAACCACCACGTTTCCGACACGGCGACGAGAATGAGTCCAGCTGCACACCCTAAACCGAAGAAGATGAAGGCAGCGAGTTTGACTGTGCGAGGTGACGCTTTACCCCCACCTGTCAGACGCGCAGGGCCGGTACGAAAGTCGTCGGTGCCGCGGATGCCGTCTGAGTAGTCATTGGAGTAATTGACACCAACTTGGAAGAGGAGAGCGACAAGAGCCGCGAGAAGTGCGCGCAGTGTGTGCGCCTCGCCCATTCCAAGGGCGATACCTGTCCCAGCAATGACGGGTGCAAGGCTCGCGGGTAGTGTGCGAGGCCGAGCCCCTTCGATCCAATCGCTTACGTGTGCCACGCCAATTGATACTAGAACTCTGAGCGACTAGCGCCAAATACGTTGGGTCTTACGCCGAGAGGCGTTGCGACCAGGCGAGTGCCGCCTCCTTGAGGGAACGTCGCATGACTTTGCCCGTTGCGTTCATGGGGATCTCCGTGAGGTTGAGATCGGAGAGTGAGACGACGTAACGGGGAATGTACGTCCTATCCAGACGGGCAGCGAGCCCTTCGCGGATCTTTCCACGAGGTTCAGTTTCCTCAGCGAGGATGAGGACGGCGGACTCGCCCCACTCGTCGTCAGGAATACCGACGACGAATCCTGTCACGCCAAGCTCGCGTGCAGCGGCTTCGATAATTGCGGGGTGAATTGTCATTCCTCCGGTGGTGATCGCATCGTCGATACGGCCAAGCACCTCAAGGCGCCCGTCTACCCACCCTCCGACATCGTTCGTCGTCAATTCCCCGCCAAATGGCGACGAACCCACGTAGCCCCATGCCAGTGTGGGGCCGGCGATATGGATGCGCCCGGCATCGTCGATACTCACCCGTGTATCACCGATGGGTAGGCCGTTGTAGACGCAGCCGCCAGCGGTTTCAGTCATTCCGTATGTTGTCCAGATCGCCAAGCCTGCTTCGTGAGCGCGGCGAAGGAGAGAATCGGAGGATGCTGCTCCGCCCACGAGAATCGCGTCAAACTCGCGAGCAGCCTGCGCATATGGCGAATCGAGGAGGCGCTGAAGCTGTGTGGGGACGAGGGAGATGTAGAAGCGCTCGCCAGGCATTGAGCGGGCAGCTTTGGCAGCAGCGGCAATATCGGTTGGGCGGCCACGGCCAGCACCGTAAGGTTCATACCCTGCTAGGAGTGAGCGGAAGACGGTGTGGAAACCAGCAATATGATTCGTGGGTAGGCATGTGGCCCAACGGCCTGGCCCGCCCAGGGCCTGCTCGGTTGCGTGTGCTGAGGCCAGGAGAGAGTTCTGGGGAAGGACGACGACTTTCCCGGTGCCGCTCGTCGTGCCCGAGGTACGCATGAAAAGTACGGGTTCCTGTAGCACTGGTCTGTGCGACAGTTCTTCTCGAAGCTGAGGGCTCTCCGCTTCGAGAACGAGGGAGGTGCCGTTGAGGAATGTGTGGGCTAGTGCAACAGCTTCATCCAACGACGACGGCGAAGCCGCGACGACGCCGTCACGAGGGGAGTACTCGTCGTGTGTCTGAGAGGGCATTGCGCAACCTCAGACGTAGTAGGGGAAGCCGGTCCAGTCGGGGGAGCGCCTCTCCAAGAAGGCATCGCGCCCTTCACGTGCTTCGTCGGTCATGTAGGCGAGGCGCGTTGCCTCACCGGCGAAGGCCTGCATTCCCGCGATGCCGTCGTCTAAAGCATTGAAGGAGAACTTGAGCATCCGGATCGCTTGGGGGGACTTCGTCGAGATAATACGCGCGTATTCGAGTGCGCGATCTTCTAGTTCCTCGTGTGGAACGGCCTCATTGATTGCTCCCCACGCTTCTGCCTGGTCGGCCGAGTACTCGCGGGCGAGCATGAAGATTTCACGCGCACGACGATCGCCAACCTGTCGTGCGAGAAGTTGGGCACCGTAGCCCGCATCGAACGAGCCGACGTTGGCATCCACCTGCATGAACTTAGCGTGCTCGCGGGAGGCGATGGCTAGATCGCAGACGACTTCGAGTGAGTGTCCGCCTCCGGTCGCCCAGCCTGGGATCGCGGCGATAACGACCTTGGGCATCGAGCGGATGAGGCGTTGTACTTCAAGGATGTGAAGACGCCCGGCGCGCGAGGGATCGACGCTTTCTCCCGACGCGTACTTGTATCCGTCGCGCCCGCGCACGCGTTGATCCCCGCCTGAGCAGAAGGCCCAGCCGCCATCTTTCGGAGACGGCCCGTTGCCTGTCAAGATCACCGTGCCAACGTCGCTTGTCAGGCGAGCGTGGTCGAGAGCGCGGTAAAGCTCGTCGACAGTTTCTGGGCGGAAGGCGTTGCGTACCTCTGGCCTATCGAAGGCGATACGAACTACCGGAAGATCCACTTCCTGAGCAACCCCTTCGTCGTCAATGTAACGACGAACCCCGCGATGATAGGTGATGTCGGAGAACGTGGCTCCGTCGATATCGCGCCAAAGCTCGGGCCGGAAAAGATGAGAAACAGTGCGGGGCAGTGGAGTCGTCATGGGGACTACTTTAGACGCTCCCCTTGCGAGTTCACGCAGAATCCGGAGGGGGCGACGGCGGGGAATGAGGCGACGAGGGAGGGGCGGCTTGGATGTTTGTTTGTACTTGCCACCTGACCTCGAACTTGTGACCAGTGCGCGCACAGGAGCGCCACGAACATGAGGGTGAGGAGGGGAATAAACCAGGCGACTCCTTCAGCGTGCTGCGCCGCGGAACCGACAAGGTGTATCCGGCAAAGGGGCGTACACCGAGTTCGCTGAGGTGAGGGCTGAAGCCAACGATTAGCGTGGGTAGCCATGCGGCGTATGAGTCACGGCATCTCCGCTGTAGTGTTGTCTCTCACAGACCACAGGAAAGTGGTAGGGCCTATCGTGCGCTTATGCCCAACTTTTATTCACGCATGGTTGAATTGCCCCTATGAGTGCACGTGCAACCCTCTCTAAGAAGTCCTCCGATGTCGCCCACATGTTCGACCAGGTGGCGGCGCGCTACGATCTGACGAATGATCTCACCTCGCTCGGCCAGGTGCGCGTGTGGCGTGAAGCAATGGCGCATGCCGTCGACGCTCGTCCAGGCCTCAAGGTGCTTGACGTGGCGGCAGGCACGGGAACGTCATCTGCCGCATATGCAAGCCGGGGAGCCGAAGTCATCGCCTCCGACTTCTCCGCGGGCATGATTGCTGAAGGAAAGCGCCGTCACCCGGAATTGACGTTCGTAGAGGCGGATGCCCTCAACCTTCCTTTCGATGACGAATCGTTTGACGTCGCAACGATTTCGTACGGTCTGCGCAACGTGGAAGACACTAAGCGGGCACTCGAAGAAATGATGCGTGTCGTCAAGCCGGGGGGAAAGCTCGTCGTCGCCGAATTCTCGACCCCCACGTGGAAGCCATTTCGCGAGCTCTACCGCTTCTACCTCGGAACGGTTATGCCGGCCGTCAGCGCACTCTTTTCGTCAGATGACGAGGCCTACGACTACCTCACCGAATCGATCCTCGCATGGCCGGCTCAGGAAGATCTCGCCCTTCTTATTCAAGATGCCGGATGGCGCAAGGTGGAATACCGGAACCTCTCGGGTGGCATCGTCGCGATTCACCGCGCTACTCGCCCGTAGGTTGCCTGAGTGCTCCTCTGAGCTGGGGAGACATGTATTTTTTCCGGCTTCCTGAATCTTCGTTCGCACGATAATGAGCCTGGCGCAATCTTTCCCAACGGCCAGAATTAGGTAACAAAACCCTTGTATTATTTGGGTGCCTTTTGGTTTAATATCGCCTCCAACTGCGCGTAGGATGGGACGGGTGCTTTGACACCGCTGTGTTCAATTCGTCCTCATGCGAGAAAGGGAGGCCACATGACGCAAGCAGCAGACGTCATCGTGGTAGGTGGAGGCCCTGCGGGCGCCTCGACCGCTCACTATCTCGCACGCGCAGGTGTCGATGTTCTCGTCATCGAAAAAGCATCATTTCCCCGCGATAAAATCTGCGGCGACGGCCTCACACCACGAGCGGTTGCCGAACTCATCCGCATGGGAATCGACACGACAGGCTGGACACGCAACTACGGTCTGCGCACCTACGGTGGCGGACACTGTATCGAAGTCCCGTGGCCCGAACTGACCTCCATGCCTAACTACGGTCTGGCCAGCCCACGTCACAAACTCGACGAGATCTTGATCGCCAAAGCGCGAGAAGCCGGTGCCCGCATCCAAGAAAACACAACCGTCACCGGCGCCATCCGCGACGAACGCACAGGCCGAATTATCGGGGTAACAGCGCGCACTCGCGGGGATAAGAGCAAGGGCGACGAATACCGTGCCCGCTACGTCGTCGACGCTGGGGGAGTCTCAGCTCGCCTCGCCACGTCCATCGGCCGCGAAAAAGACATGAAGCGACCGATGGGGGTCGCTTACCGCACCTACTTCCGCTCGCCCCGCGCCCTCGACACCATGATGGAATCCCACCTTGAGCTGTGGGAGGGCGAGCCGCACAAGTCCGACCTCATGCCAGGATACGGATGGATCTTCCCGGTCGGGGATGGGCTCGTCAACGTCGGCCTTGGCTCCCTATCGTCAACTGCCGAACCCACCGGGCTCGACTACCGCAAGATGTTCTCGGTGTGGATGAAGAATGTTCCCGACGAATGGGAATTCACTCCAGAGAACCAGGAAGGCCAGCTTCGCGGAGCTGCACTCCCCATGGCCTTTAATCGCAAACCGCACTATGCCGACGGCTTGCTCCTCGTCGGAGACGCCGGAGGAATGGTCTCACCATTCAACGGTGAGGGCATCGCCTACGCCCTCCAAGCGGGCCGTTTCGCAGCCGACGCAATCGTTCAAGCCAAAGCGCGCCGCACACTCACCGCTCAGGAAGCTGCGCTCTCCCGCTACCCAGCCATGCTCGAAGAAGAACTTGGTGGGTATTACTCCATGGGGCGCATCTTTGCCGCCCTCATCGAACGCCCAGAGATTATGCATCTGTGCGTCAAATACGGCCTACCACGGCCAACTCTCATGCGTTTTGTCATGAAGCTCCTCTCCGACTGTTACGACAGGCGCGGGGGAGACTGGATGGATCGCCTCATCGCCACACTAGCGAAGGCGGTGCCACGAGCATGACAACACTTCCGGCGCTCGTCGTCGCAACGGACGCGAACCGACAACGCCCACCAACATCACGCGCGTTACACGAATCAAGCATGCTTGAACATTGGAAGGAAGAGGTGAAGACCCGATGAATGCATACGCACCATTGTTGGTCATGATCGCCGCGGCAGTTTTCCTCGCACTCGCCGGACTGATTGTCAGCGCCATCTTGAGCCCAAACCGCTACAACCGCGTCAAGCTGGAGAACTACGAGTGCGGCGTCGAAGCCACACCAACCGCTAGTGGATCAGGCCGATTCCCTGTGAAGTACTACCTAACGGCCATGACGTTCATCATCTTCGATATCGAAGTGGTGTTCCTCTACCCGTGGGCAGTCTCCTTCAAGGCGCTGGGCTTGTTCGGAATGGTCGCCATGCTTGTCTTCATTTTCTTGATTACGGTGCCCTTCGTGTACGAATGGCGCCGTGGCGGCCTTGAGTGGGACTGAGGAGGAACCAGATGGCACACGAACATAACGGTGGGCAGAACTTCCTGCTCACAAGCATCGAGCAGGTCGCAAACTGGGGCGTGACGCGCTCGCAGTGGCCCGTGACGATGGGCTTGGCCTGCTGCGCTATCGAGATGATGGCATTCGGTACGCCGCGATTTGATTCGTCACGTTTCGGCATGGAGGTGTTCCGTGCATCCCCGCGCCAGTCTGACCTCATGCTCATCTCGGGGCGTGTGAGCCAGAAGATGGCGCCCGTGGTACGCGATATTTACGACCAGATGGCTGATCCCAAGTGGGTCATCTCGATGGGTGTGTGCGCCTCCACCGGTGGCATGTTTAACAACTACGCAGTTGTGCAGGGCGCTGATCACATCGTTCCCGTCGATCTTTATCTGCCCGGATGCCCGCCTCGCCCCGAGATGCTCATTAACGCTGTTCTTGAGCTCCGTAAGCAGGTGCAAGGCTCACACAAGATCACGAAGAAGCGTCGCCTTGAGGCTGCCCGCGCTGCCGAGCGTGCTGCCCTCGAAGCTACGCCCATTCACGAGATGAAGGGGTTGCTCGCGTGAGTGAAAATAACGCACTGACCAGCGCTACCGGGCCAGCCCCGGAAATCATGCGCCAGGTCAAGGGAATGTGGGGAGTCAAAGGATCGGGCGATACGTCCGGGTTCTCTGGTCTTCGCCACACGGAAGTGATGGCGCGCCCCGCCGAGCGCCCATACGGTGGTTGGTTCGACGACGTCGTCGATGTCCTCACCGAGCTCATCGAAGCCGATGGCCTCGCGGTATCCGATGTGATTGAGAAGGTCGTTGTGGAAAACGGTCAGCTCGTCATCTTCGTCGCGCGTGAGCACATCGTTCGCGTCGCCACCCATATGCGTGACGATCAAGATCTGCGCTTCGAGATGTGCCTTGGCGTATCCGCTGTGAATTACCCGAACGACAAGGATCGTGAGCTTCACGCTTACTATCCGCTGTTCTCGATCACGCACAACCGACTTGTCTCACTCGAAGTTGCCTGCCCCGATGCCGACCCGCACATCCCCTCTATCGTTTCGGTCTACCCCGGCAACGACTGGCCAGAGCGTGAAGCGTGGGACCTTATGGGCATTGTTTTCGACAACCACCCAGGCCTCACACGTACGGCGATGCCGGACGACTGGGTGGGTCACCCACAACGTAAGGATTACCCGCTAGGTGGTATTCCAGTTGAGTACAAGGGAGCGGTTGTCCCGCCGCCGGATACTCGGAGGGATTACAACTGATGAGCACAACACAATTCCACGCCACGAACGGCGCAACTGAAGCCGAAATGAGTGGCCTGCCGAGCTTTGACGCAGTTGGCGGAGATTGGTCGGATATCGCCGCCGAAGCAGCCAAGATCGCCGAAGAGCGTATCGTCGTCAATCTCGGCCCCGTTCATCCGTCGACCCACGGTGTCTACCGTCTCGTCCTCGAACTCGACGGCGAATACGTCCGCGAAATCCGCGGTGCGACAGGCTTCCTGCACACCGGCATCGAGAAGAACATGGAGTACCGCACCTGGACCCAGGGCGTTGCCTTCGTGACCCGTATGGATTACGTGGCTCCGTTCTTCCAGGAAGTTGCCTACTGCCTCGGTGTCGAGAAGCTCCTTGGCATCACCGACGACATCCCGGAGCGCGCCAGCCAGATCCGCGTACTCCTCATGGAGCTCAACCGCGTGGCATCTCACCTCGTCGCGATCGGTTCGTCCTTCAACGAACTTGGCGCGACGACGATGATGACGATCGCCTTCCGCGCCCGCGAGGATATTCTTCGTATCTTCGAGCGGATCACCGGCCTGCGTATGAACAACGAGTTCGTCCGCCCCGGCGGAGTCCTCGAAGATATCCCCGCTGGCACCACGGAATACATCCGCGAACTCCTGCCAAACGTCCATTCGTCGATCAATGAAATGATCGATATTGTCGGCAAGAACCCGATCACAAAGCTGCGTTTCAAGAACGTCGGTGTGCTCTCGATGCCGGCCCTTATGGCTCTTGGCCAGACAGGCCCGGCAGTGCGCGCGGGCGGATTGCCATGGGATCTGCGCAAATCGCAGCCATACTGCGGATACGAGAACTACGAATTCGACGTTCCGGTGCGCGACAAGTCCGATGGCTTCAACCGCACGATGGTGCGTTTCGACGAATGCTTTGAGTCGCTACGCATCGTCTACCAGGTACTCGATCGCCTCGACGCCTCAGAAGGCCAGCCAGTCATGGTTGCCGACAAGCGCATCGCATGGCCCGCACAGCTGTCGATCTCTACAGACGGCCAGGGCACAGCCCCTGAACACGTCGAGGAGATCATGACGCAGTCGATGGAGTCACTCATCCATCACTTCAAGCTCGTCACCGAAGGTTTCCGCGTTCCCGCAGGCCAGGCATACCAGCTCGTTGAACATGCTAAGGGCGTCATCGGTGTTCACGTCGTTTCCGACGGCGGCACACGCCCCTACCGCGTACACGTGTCTGATCCCGGTTTCCGAAACTTGCAGGGCCTGTCGATGATGGCCGAGGGCGGCCTTCTCGCCGATGCCATCATTTGCCTTGCCGTCATCGATCCCGTTATGGGAGGTGTTGATCGCTAATGGCAGAGAATTTCTCACCCGAAGTGGAGGCGAGCCTGCGCGCAGACGCAGCTCAGATCATCGAGCGCTACCCCAATTCACGCAGTGCGCTCATGCCCCTTCTCCACCTCATCCAATCTGTTGAAGGTTTCGTTTCGCCCCGCGGCGTCGTGCTGGCCGCCGATATCCTCGGCCTCACGCGAGCCGAAGTTTCGGCAGTTGCGACCTTCTATTCGCAGTACCGCCGCCACCCTAACGGCGAGTACAACGTCGGTGTTTGCACCAACGCCCTCTGTGCCGTCATGGGCGGCGACGTCATCTGGGAGACTCTCACCGAATACCTCGGCGTCGGCTCAGACGAAACAACGGACGACGGCAAGATCACGCTCGAAGCGCTCGAATGTAACGCCGGATGCGATTACGCCCCGGTCGTCATGGTCAACTGGGAATTCTTCGACAACCAGACGCCAGCGAGTGCCAAGCAGATTGTTGACGATCTGCGCGCAGGCAAAGACGTCCACCCCACGCGCGGTGCCGACAAGGTTCATACCTTCAAGGAAACAGAGCGGGTTCTCGCCGGCTTTGAAGATGGACACGTCGATGAAGGCCCAGGAGCCGGCCCCGCGTCGCTCGCCGGCCTCACGGCAGCCCGCGCCAACAACTGGACAGCACCTCAAGCTCAGGGAGGGCAGCTCTGATGGCTGAATTCTCGGCACCCGGCGTGCTTGCGCCGGTAATCTCCAACACCTGGGACCAGGACAAGTCCTGGACTCTCGCAACCTACCGTGCCAACGGGGGATACGAAGGCCTCGCCAAGGCCTGGAGCTTCGGTGAAGGCGAGCTCACGCAGCTCATCAAGGATTCCGGTCTGGCCGGGCGTGGAGGCGCTGGCTTCCCGACGGGACTTAAATGGTCCTTCCTCCCGGCACCCGATGGCGGCCCGCGTTACCTCGTCGTCAATGCGGACGAATCCGAACCCGGCACCTGCAAGGACATCCCGGCACTTATGGCAAACCCCCACGCTCTCATCGAGGGAATGGCGATCTGCCTTCTCGCTGTGGGCGGCGGTCAAGGTTTCGTGTATCTGCGCGGCGAAGTCGTACACGTCTACCGCCGGCTCATGGCCGCGGCGCGTGAGGCACGCGAGGCAGGCCTCATCGGCAAGGGACTCGGCCCCAACCACGATCGCGATATCGAAATCACCGTTCATGCGGGCGCCGGCGCCTACATCTGTGGTGAGGAAACGGCTCTTCTCGACTCCCTCGAAGGGCGCCGTGGCCAGCCTCGACTCAAGCCGCCATTCCCGGCCGCAGCAGGTTTGTACGCCCGCCCGACGGTCATTAACAACGTGGAAACGATTTCGTCGGTTCCAGGAATCGTTCGCAATGGTGTTGAATGGTTCACCGCGATGGGCACGGAATCAGCGAAGGGGCACGGCTTCTTCTCGCTGTCGGGCCACGTGGTTCGCCCGGGACAATACGAAGCTCCCCTCGGTATCACAGGCCGCCAGCTTCTCGACCTGGCAGGCGGTATTCGCCCGGGCCACGAGCTGAAGTTCTGGGCCGTTGGCGGCTCCTCAGCTCCACTGTTCACGCCGGATCACCTCGACGTTCCCCTCGATTACAACTCGGTGCGCGGAGCAGGTTCCATGCTTGCGACACGCGCCATCATGATGTTCGACGATACGGTGTCCGTCGTCCGCGTGATCTCGCGCTGGACGGATTTCTACCAGCACGAATCCTGCGGAAAGTGCACGCCCTGCCGCGAAGGAACGTACTGGATGCGCCAGATCATGCACCGCCTTGAAGAAGGTAAGGGCAAGCCGGGCGACGTCGATCTCCTCTACGAAATCGCCAGCAACATCCAAGGCCGCTCGTTCTGCGCTCTTGGAGATGCTGCGGCAACCCCAATCAAGTCGGGCATCGAGCTCTTCCGCGAGGAATTTGAAGCGGGCTACACAACACCCGCTCGTGAGCTCTTCCCGTATGAAAAGACAACACTGTTCAGCGAGGTGGGTGTTCGATGAGTACAACCGAGACGGTCAACCTCGTCACTCTCAAGATCGACGGCAAGGAAGTATCAGTTCCCCAAGGAACCATGATCATCCGTGCTGCCGAACAGGTCGGAGTACGAATCCCACGCTTCTGTGATCACCCGCTTCTCAAGCCGGCTGGTGCTTGCCGCCAGTGCCTCGTTGAGGTGGCGCGACCGGGGCGTGACGGCACATTGGCCAAGATGCCAAAACCTGCAGCTTCGTGTGCGGAAGCCGTCAGCCCGGGCATGGAGGTCTACACCCAGCACACGTCAGAGGTAGCCAAAAAGGCACAGCATGGCGTCATGGAGTTCCTCCTCATCAACCACCCGATGGATTGCCCGGTGTGCGATAAGGGCGGCGAGTGCCCTCTCCAAAACCAGGCGATGACGGAAGGCCGCGCAACATCACGATTCGTCGATATCAAGCGCGCCTACCCGAAGCCGATTCAGATTTCGTCGCAGATTCTGCTTGATCGAGATCGTTGCATTCTCTGCCAGCGCTGCACGCGCTTCCAGTCGCAGATCGCCGGCGATCGTTTCATCCAGCTCCAGGGCCGCGGCGGTGGCACTCCTGGCTACGACGTTCACGCGCTGAACGGTTCACAGATCGGCAACTTCGACGCCGATGTTCTCAACTTCGCAAACGACGAGGGACAGCACCCGACGTCGATCGCAGCCGATGTGGTCGGCCCCTACGGGCGTTCAGGCAAGGTTGAAGGCTTCTCCGCTGGCCCGCTTTCACCTGCGGAAACGGACGCATCGGGCCGCCCCTTCGCCTCGTACTTCTCCGGCAACATCATTCAGATTTGCCCGGTGGGTGCGCTCACAAGCGCGGCATACCGTTTCCGTGCACGTCCCTTCGACCTCGTCTCGGTAGCCGGCGTTGCCGAGCACGACGCTTCTGGTTCGGCAATCCGTGTGGATTACCGCCGCGGCCAGATCGTTCGTCGCCTCGCCGGCGAGGATGCGGCAGTCAACGAGGAATGGATTACCGATAAGGATCGATTCGCCTTTACATGGCAGCACGGGGAGGATCGCCTCACGACGCCGCTCGTACGTGACGCCTCGGGTGCCCTCGTTCCGACATCGTGGTCCGATGCACTTGATGTCGCTGCCCGGGGTCTTGAAGCAGCCAAGGCACAGGGCGTCGGCGTTCTTACGGGTGGTCGTCTTGCGCTTGAGGACGCATACGCGTATTCAAAGTTCGCGCGCGTCGTCCTCGGTACGAACGACATTGACATGCGCACACGCCCGGCAACTGCCGAAGAGGATGCCTTCCTCGCCTCCTCGGTTGCAGGAACTGGGCTCGGCGTGACATACGGTGACATCGAAAAGGCTGGGCACGTCCTCACTGTCGGCTTCGAAGCCGAGGAGGAATGCGGAACGGTCTTCCTCCGCCTGCGCAAGGGTTTCCTCGCCGGCTCGGTCAAGGTATCGGTGCTCGCGCCCTACGCGACAGCGGGTACAGCCAAGATGGGCGCTCGCCTCATTCAGGTCGTTCCCGGTGGCGAAGCTGCCGCCCTTGATGCTCTCTCCGCGGGTGACGAGACATTCGATGCTCTCTCGTCCGGCGGAATTATTCTCGTGGGTGAGCGCGCCGCGGATTCCGTGGGCGCTCTGAGTGCCGTCCTTCGCCTCGCTCAGCGTACCGGAGCTCGCATCGCTTGGATTCCCCGCCGTGCGGGTGACCGCGGTGCCCTTGATGCTGGTGCTTTCCCGTCCCTTCTTCCGGGTGGACGGCCCGTTGCGGATTCCGCCGCACGCGTCGATACCGCAGCGGTGTGGGGCGTGGATGCTCTGCCAGAGACGCCTGGCCGTAACGTTGAGGCTATCCTCGCGGCTGCGCGCGGTGGTCAGCTCGGCGGCCTTCTCATTGGTGGCGTCGAGCTTCGCGACCTGCCGGGTGATGCCCGTTCCGCTATCGACAAGGCAGGATTCGTCGTACAGCTTGAAGTTCGCTCCTCGGAGCTGACAGAGCTTGCCGACGTGGTTCTTCCTGTTGCTCCCCCGAGCGAAAAGGGCGGCTCCTTCGTCAACTGGGAAGGACGCATCCGTCTGTTTGGCCAGGTCCTCACGTCAGTTCAGCTTCCCGACCGCACGGTGCTGAACGACCTTGCTCGCGAGATGGGAACCGACATGGGCCTTGCCCGTCTCGCCGATGTGGTTGGTGAGATTACGCAGTTCCATGCATGGGACGGTAACCGCGTTGAGGCCCCGACGGTTTCGGCTGGCACGGTCGAAGTACCAACAGGGAGCCAAGCACTCTTGGCGAGCTGGAACCTCATGCTGGGCGCAGGAACGCTCCAAGCGTTCGAGCCTCACCTCGCGGGAACTGCCCGTAAACCCGTCGCAGTTCTCTCGCGGGAGACGGCGAACAACGTTGGCCTGTCGGACGGTTCTCTCGTTGAAGTGAGCGGCCCGGCGGGTGCTATCACCCTCGAATCAGTGATCGCACCGATGCCTCAGGGCGTCGTGTGGCTTCCGCAGAATTCGTTCGGTAGCCAAATTTCAACGCTCGGCGTGCGCGCCGGGCAAACGGTTTCCCTTAAAGCCGTGGAGGTGGCAAAGTGAGTCCATCCATCGTGGCGGCAAGTCAGGTCGCCGATTTCTCTGACGACACATGGTGGCTCTGGGTCCTCAAGGCCGTCTTCATCATCGTCTTCCTCATCCTGTCGGTTATCACCGCCCTGTGGGTTGAACGCCGAGGCCTCGGTCGCATGCAGACCCGTCTTGGGCCAAACCGCGTCGGGCCTTTGGGCTTCGGTCAAGCATTCGCTGACGCTCTCAAGCTTCTTATTAAGGAAGATTTCTGGCTCGGCGGCGCAGACAAGATCATCTACTTCCTCTCGCCAGTTGTGGCTGCGGCCTGCGCCTTCACGGTTATGGCTGTCATCCCCATGGGGCCGGAAGTATCGATCTTCGGTCACACGACGCCGCTGCAGCTCGCAGATTCCCCCGTTGCGATGCTCTTTATCCTCGCGGTTGCAGCGCTCGGTGAATACGGCCTGGTGTTTGGCGGATGGTCGACGAGGTCCACACTTCCGCTCTACGGATCGGTGCGTTCGGCCACTCAGATGATTTCGTACGAGCTCGCCCTCGGCCTCTCGCTCGTCACGGTCTTCCTCACCTCGGGGTCGATGTCCACCTCAACGATCGTTGATCAGCAGGCCGGCTTGTGGAACTGCATCACCCTCTTCCCGGCGTTCGTCGTCTACATCATTTCGATGTTCGGCGAAACCAACCGACTTCCATTCGATCTCCCCGAAGCTGAAGGCGAGCTCGTCGCAGGCCACACCACTGAATATTCGTCGATGAAGTTCGCGTGGTTCTACCTCTCCGAGTACGTCAATATGCTCAACGTCTCGATGATCGCCACCACGGTGTTCTTCGGCGGATGGCGTGCCGGCCCGGTGATGACCTGGCTCTTCTCGCTCGTTGGTTGGGACGCCAATGCAGGCTGGGTGACGATGCTCTGGTTCATCGCAAAGACGTGGATCTTCATGTTCATCATGGTGTGGGCGCGTGCAACCCTCATGCGCATGCGCTACGACCACTTCATGAAGCTCGGATGGAAGGTCCTCATCCCGGTCTCGCTCACGTGGCTCGTTGCCGTCACTCTCATCCAGGGAGTTTCCTCGTTCACGTCACTTTCGCGTCGCGACCTCTTCCTCGGAATTGGCGTGGTATTTGTCGTCGTCATGATCCTCATTTGGATCTTCGGCGGTGACGATAAGAAGAAGGACGCAACGACAAGCGAATCCGGATTCGTCCGACCTGAAGAAGAATTTGATGCTATGGCCGGCGGCTTCCCTGTCCCGCCGCTCCCAGGCCAGGCACTTCCGCCGTCGCCTCGCGCGGCTCGGCGTGAAGCAGTCAGTACTACTCAGGAGGCTGACCTTGACTGACAATGTCTCGCGGGACGACTTCCCGCAGCCAGACCCGAAGCTGTGGGGTCCGAAGGAGAAGGGGCCGATCGGCGAACTGTTCGCCCCGGTCGCTGGCTTCGGTGTCACGCTCACGTCGATGTTCCGGAAGACTGCGACCGAGCAGTACCCGGAGGAGAAGGTTCCGACCGCGCCGCGATACCACGGCCGTCACCAGCTCAACCGGTACGCCGATGGCCTCGAACGCTGCATCGGATGCGAGCTGTGCGCCTGGGCTTGCCCGGCTGATGCCATCCTCGTGGAGGCAGCCTCGAATACTCCCGACGAGCAGTACTCGCCAGGTGAGCGTTACGGCCGCGTCTACCAGATCAACTATCTGCGTTGCATCTTCTGTGGCTACTGCATCCAGGCGTGCCCAACACGCGCCCTCACGATGACGAATGAGTATGAGCTCGCGGGCCCGACTCGCGAATCGCTCATTTACGAGAAGCAGGATCTCCTCGCGCCCATGGGGCCGAATATGCTGGCCGCGCCTCACCCCATGGTGGAAGGCACGACAGATTCGAACTACTACCGCGGTGAAGTCACTGGGCCGACGAAGGAACAGATCGACTGGGTGCGTGAGCACCGGCCGGATGATCCGACGATCGCCGCGGCTGCCGAAGGGAGCAAGTGATGCAGCCCGTGACCTCTGCTCTTGAAATTTCGTTCGGTGAGACACTGCTCTTCGGCGTTGTCGCCGTCGTCATGGTCGCGCTAGCCGTGTTCGGTTTGCTCATCACGCGACGCGCGGTGTACTCGGCGGCGTGTGTTATCGCGATCATGGTGTGCCTCGCAGTTCTCTACACGATGCTTGAAGCTCCTTTCATGGGAGTTGTCCAGGTCGCCGTTTACACCGGTGCGATCCTCATGATGTTCCTCTTCGTCCTCATGATGATTGGTGTCGATTCCTCAGATTCCACACATGAGACGCTGAAGTTCCAGCGCCCCGTCGCGATCCTCGGCGGTATCGGCGTTCTCGTCATCATCGCGGGTGTCGTGCTCGGTGCACGCACACCAGATGCAGTGGGAATGACAGCGGCGAACGAGCCGTCCAACCCGGAGGCAATTGCTCAGGCGATCTTCGGCTCGCACGTCCTCACGATGGAACTGACGGGAACCCTGCTCGTTGTAGCCGCCCTCGGCGCGATGACCTTGACACACAAGCAGTCTCCTCGCAAGAAGCTCACGCAGGAAGACCTCGTGGACGCCAAGATGGAAGCGTGGAGCACCACTGGCCGTCATATCGGACAGAAGCCGCCCACCGGCGTCTACGCCGAGTCGAATTCGGTAACGAACCCGGCACTCACTGCTGGGGGAGAGGAAGTCGTCGAATCTGTGCCCCGCGTTCTGCGTGTTCGTGGTCAGGCGAGCAGACTCTCGCAGGTCTCGCCCGTCACGGCTGCTCGTGCCCGCGCCGGCGAACTCGACGGATATACAAAGCCTGTTCCACGTGCTGGCCTTCCGGGAATGCCCGGCGAAGCTGCCCCGGTTTACCCGAGCCAGGAGACCACACAGGACGCTCTCGAAGGCGGAGCGAAAGCTCTCGAATCTGAGGAGGAATCCAAGTGAGCCTCATGTATTACGTGGTCCTAGCGGTCATCCTCTTTGTTATCGGCGCGTTGGCGGTACTCACTCGTCGTAATGCAATTATTGCTTTGCTCGGCGTGGAGCTCATGCTCAATTCGTGCAACCTTGCGCTCGTAACGTTCTCTCGAATGTGGGGCAATGTCGAGGGCCAGGTCTTTTCGTTCTTTGTCATGGTCGTTGCTGCGGCTGAGGTTGTTGTCGGCCTCGCAATCGTCGTTTCGATCTTCCGTACACACAGGTCTGCATCGCTTGACGGTGCAAATCAGTTGAAGCACTGAGGGAAGCAGGTGTGATGATTTTGGGAACTCTTCCAACTGTGCTTGCCGCGGGCGCTGAAACTGTCGCGGCCACGGGCGCTGCTAGCCTCATTTGGCTATGCGTCGCCGTGCCGCTTCTATCGGCGGGTATCCTCCTCGTCGGCGGTAAAAAGACCGACGCTTGGGGGCACTGGCTCGCGATCTGTGCGTCCTGCGTGTCATTTGTTGTGGCTCTCGCCGCCCTCGTTCAGATGCTTGGACTTCCGGCCGACGAGCGCGTCATGGAAACGGTCATCTACCGTTGGGTTCCAGCTGGTGAACTCTCGGTTGATCTCGCAATGCGGATCGATCCGCTTTCGCTGACGTTCCTCATGCTCGTGACCTTCGTCGGAACGCTCATTCATATTTACTCGGTTGGCTACATGAAGCACGACGTTGCTCGTCGTCGTTTCTTCGCCTACCTCAACCTTTTCGTCGCGTCGATGCTTCTGCTCGTACTCGGCAACTCGTACCTTGTTCTCTTCGTTGGTTGGGAAGGTGTGGGCCTCGCCTCGTACCTCCTCATCTCGTTCTGGAACCAGGTGCCCGAAAACGCTACAGCCGGTAAGAAGGCATTTATTATGAACCGCGTGGGCGACATGGGAATGTTGCTCGCCATGATGGTCATGTTCTCGTCCTTCGGTACCGTGACGTTTGACGGTGTGAATGCGGCTGTCGGCTCGGCGTCCAACGGTGTCGCCACCGCTATCGGAATCTTCCTCCTGGTTGCCGCTTGCGGTAAGTCCGCACAGTTCCCGCTCCAGGCATGGTTGGGCGACGCCATGGCGGGCCCGACTCCGGTCTCGGCCCTCATCCACGCCGCCACGATGGTGACAGCAGGTGTTTACCTCATGGTTCGCTCGGGTGCCGTCTACGCGGTGTCCGAAACGGCGCAGCTCCTCGTTGCGATCATCGGTGCGATCACGCTTCTGTTCGGTGCGATCGTTGGTAGTGCCAAGGACGACATGAAGAAGGTTCTCGCGGCGTCGACGATGTCGCAGATCGGCTACATGATGCTCGCCGCCGGCCTCGGCCCGGTGGGTGCAGGATTTGCGATTTTCCACCTCGTGACACACGGTTTCTTCAAGGCAAATATGTTCCTTGGTGCCGGTTCAGTGATGCACGCGATGAACGACGAAGTCGATATGCGCGGCTTCGGTGGTTTGCGTAAGTACATGCCGATCACTTGGGCAACATTCCTGTGTGGCTACCTCGCTATCATCGGTTTCCCCTTCCTTTCGGGATACTTCTCGAAGGACAAGATCATCGAGACGGCATTCGTTGGTGACGGATGGCAGCCGTGGGTCTTTGGCGGACTCACCCTCTTCGTCGCTGGGCTCACAGCCTTCTACATGTCGCGCCTGTTCTTCATGATCTTCCACGGCACTGAGCGCTTCGAAAAGGAGGGTGCGAACGCGCACCATCCGCACGAGGCTCCTGCATCGATGTACGTCCCGCAGGTTATTTTGGCTCTTGGATCGCTTGGCCTCGGCTTCGTCCTCAACCAGGTAGGTTTCGTTGGCTGGCTTGAACCGGCTATCGGGCACGGGGAACATGGCGAGCCGGTGCTTCCGGTGATCGTCATCACGTGCGCAACGCTGCTCGTCGTCGCTCTTGGCGTTTTCATCGCATGGCGCATGTACGTCGTGGCAGAGGTACCCGCAGCGGCTCCGGTTGGTTCCGGCCTCACACGGGCTGCCCGCGCGGATCTCTACCAGGATTCGATTAATGAAGCTCTCTTCATGAAGCCCGGCATGGGAATTGCTGCTGCTGTTGCCGCAGTGGACAAGCATGTTGTCGATGGTGCCGTTGAAGGTATCGCGGTAGGAACAAGCAAGTCTGGCGGACTCGTGAGCCGATTCCAAAACGGATATGCACGTTCGTACGCCGCTTACATGCTTATCGGTGTGGTTGTGGCGCTCGTCATCGCGCTGGCTTCTAGGATCTGACAGGGAAGGAATAAGGAGATATGCATTCCGCTCATGAGGCAGCCTTTCCCTGGCTGACCGTATTTATCGCAGTCGCTGTGCTGGCTGCGCTCATTCTGTGGCTCGTCAAGCCGCTTCACAAGGCTGCACGCCCGGTTGGCCTTGGCGTGTCGCTTCTCATCCTCGTCGGTTTCCTCGTCGCTCTCGTGACGGAGTTCGATATGTCGAAGGCGGGGGATGTACAGCTTTCGGAGCTCTACACATGGATTCCGCAGATCGGCGTATCGATTGCGTGGGGCATCAACGGTATGGGGGCTGTCATGATCGGCCTCGCCGTCTTCCTCGTCCCGGTTGTCTTGCTGGCATCCTGGTCGCAGCTTGACGACGAAACGGAGTCGAGGGCCTCGGGATTCGTCGCCTGGGTTCTCTTCCTCGAAGCCGTCATGATTGGGATTTTCGCTGCACGCGATGTGTTCCTCTTCTACCTCCTCTTCGAGGTCATGCTCATTCCGATGGTCTTCCTCATCGGTATGTACGGTGGCGCGGGCCGTCGCCGTGCCGCGATCAAGTTCCTCGTGTACTCGCTCGTCGGTGGCCTCATCATGCTCGTCGGCGTTATCGCGGTGTACATCCAGGGTCCTGGTGGGCCTCAAGGATTCCTCATCGATAACCTCGTCGGTGCGGTGGCAGGTTCGGAGAGCACACAGATGCTGTTGTTCCTTTCCTTCTTCATCGCGTTCGCGATCAAGGCGCCGATGTTCCCCGTCCACACGTGGCTTGCGGATACGACGGAGCAGTCGCCGGCCGGGGTCTCAACCCTTCTCGTTGGCGTGCTCGATAAGATCGGAACATTCGGCATGATTGCGCTGTGCTTGCCTCTCTTCCCTGAGGCTTCCAGCCGGGCAGCCCTGCCGATCATGATCCTCGCGGTCATCTCAATCCTGTGGGGCGGATTCATGGCAATTGCCTCAAAGGATCTCATGCGCCTCATCGCCTACACCTCTGTGAGCCACTTTGGCTTCATGGTTCTTGCGATCTTCTCAGGATCGTCCGTGGCGATGACGGGTGCCATCTTGTACATGGTTGCGCATGGCGTTGCTACCGGAGCCCTGTTCCTCACGGTTGGTTTCCTTGGCGAGCGCGGCGGCTCCTACGAGATCGCCAGCTATGGCGGTTGGCAGCGTGTCACGCCACTCATTGCGGGTACGTTCCTCGTGGCCGGCTTGGCGTCCGTCGCACTTCCCGGCCTCTCCGGGTTTATCCCTGAGTACCTCATTCTTGTCGGAACATTCAAGGTAAATGTGGCGCTCGGTGCTGTCGCGGTATTCGGGGTTATCCTCGCCGCGATTTACATCCTTCTGCCATACCAGCGGGTCTTTACTGGCCCGAAGCCGGAGAAGGCGGTTGCCGATATGAACGGGCGCGAAAAGCTTGTTGCGGCCGTACTGACAGCAGCCATGCTGTACCTTGGATTCGCGCCGGGCAGTGTTCTCGACGCTGTTCGTCCTGTCGCGGAGCAATCCGCACAGTTCATCACGCCGCAGTCGAGTGTTGACGCCGCTGCGGCGGTGGAAGGGAGCGCAAAGTGACATCGCCTCTTATTGATTGGGCAGCCCTGACGCCGGTTCTCGCCATTTTGGGAACAGCGGTTCTCGGGGTGCTGATTGAAGCATTCGTTCCGAGGGGCGCGCGTCGGCCGATCCAGATTGTTATCTCGATTCTGGCGATTGCCGTTGCCCTTGTGGCGACGATCTGGCGTTGGACGGTTGTCATTTCGGCAGGCGCCACGTCGGTAGCGATGTCTGGTAGTGGCACCGGGATGGGCACGCTTATCGAAGATGGCCCGGCACTGGCATTCCAGCTCGTCATTCTTGTGTGCTCGCTGTTTGCGGTCCTCGTGATTGCGGATCGTACGGAGACGGGTGAGGGTTCATTCGCTGCTTCCGCCGCGACTCAGCCCGGCTCCCTTGAGGAGCGTGAAGCGACTGCTGCAGGATTCCAGCAGACAGAAATCTTCCCGCTCACCCTTTTCGCTGTCGGTGGCATGCTGACGTTCACGATGGCGGGCGATCTGCTCACGCTCTTCATTGCACTTGAAGTTCTCTCGCTTCCGCTTTACGTGTTGTCCGCAACGGCTCGTCGTCGCCGCGCACTCTCGCAGGAAGCCGCCATGAAGTACTTCCTGTTGGGCGCGTTCTCGTCGGCATTCTTCCTCATGGGTGCGGCGCTGCTCTATGGCTTCTCCGGAGCGCTTGATTACAACTCGATCGCGTCGCAGATCCTCACCTCATCGGGTATGGATCTCCTCTTGATCGCAGGAACGGTCCTCGTCTTTGTTGGCCTGCTCTTCAAGGTCGGCGCGGTTCCCTTCCACTCGTGGACTCCTGATACCTATCAGGGTGCGCCAACTCCGATTACGGGCTTCATGGCAGCAGGAACGAAGATTGCGGCCTTCGGTGCGATGCTTCGTTTCGTCTACACGATCGGCCACGGCTCGCAGTGGGAAATCACACCTGCTTTGTGGACGATCGCCGTTCTCACCATGCTCGTCGGCACAGTTGTCGGCCTTGTGCAGCGCGATATCAAGCGGCTTTTGGCTTATTCGTCGATCGCTCATGCTGGCTTCATTCTCATCGGAGTTGGGGCATTTTCGCAGGAGGGTATCTCCTCTGTGGCGTTCTACCTCGCGGCCTACGGTATCGCTACTGTGGGTGCATTCGGTATCGTGACGCTTGTGCGTGAAAACAAGGGTGCCAACATCCTGGGTGAGGCGACCTCGCTCTCCGCGTGGAAGGGACTCGGCAAGACGAATCCCTTGCTTGCTGGGTGCATGACGATCTTCTTGCTCTCGTTTGCTGGTATTCCGCTCACGAGCGGCTTTATTGGCAAATTCGCGGTGTTTAGCGCAGGTGTATCGGCGGGTGAAACTCCGCTTGTCGTCGTGGCGGTTCTCGCTTCGGCAGCAACGGCATTCTTCTACTTCCGCCTTATCGTGCTGATGTTCTTCCGTGAGCCGGAAGGCGAGAGTACGGTGACGGTTGCCTCTGAAGGATTCTCGATCGTCGCGATTATTGCCTGTGCCATCATCACGATCATCCTTGGCATTTTCCCGCAGCCCCTCTTTGATTTCTTGAGTCAAGCTACGGTGTTCATGCTGTGAGTATTTCTTTTGGAAGTGAGGCGCTGTCCGCGAGGATCAGCGCCCGAATGGAGCGTGTGGAGCGCCAACTCGAAGGTGAAACTTGGGTTGGCGATTCCCGCCTCGACCATGCGACGTCGCATCTTGCCCAAGCGGGCGGGAAGCGGTTGCGTCCTGTTCTGGTGCTGTTGTGTGCAGAACTTGGCCCTCGACCTGAGGCACAGGAGGTGTTTGATTCCGCCGTTGCGGTGGAGCTGACGCATTTGGCTTCGCTTTACCATGACGATGTTATGGACGATGCGTCGACGAGGCGTGGCGTACCTGCTGCTCAGCATGTTTTTGGCAATACGGTCGCGATTTTGTCGGGCGATGTTCTTTTTGCTCGGGCTTCGCGGATCGTTGCCGGCCTTGGCCCACGCGCTGTTGCACTTCACGCGACGACATTTGAGCGCCTGTGTTCCGGTGAGCTCCACGAGACGATGGGGCGCTTGGAGGAGCAGACTCCTCGGGATCACTACATTTCCGTATTGGCCGATAAGACGGGTGCGCTCATTGCTGCCTCGGCTCGTTATGGCGTAATTTCGGCGGGTGCATCGGAGGAACTGGCAGAGCGTATGGCGGAGTTCGGTGAGCGAGTTGGCGTAGCCTTCCAGCTTGCTGATGATGTCATTGACGTAATGTCGGACGGTGATGTCACTGGCAAGACGCCCGGCACGGATATGCGCGAAGGCGTGGACACCATGCCGGTTATTCTCTTGCGTGAGCAGCGTGAGGCGGGGACGATCGACGCGGCGGGAGAGGAGATCCTCACCCTTGTCGACGATGCTGATTTGAGTTCGGATGACGAGCTTAACCATTTGGTTGCTTTGCTTCGCGAGCATCCGGTCATGGAGCTGACGCGGGCGATGGCTCAGGAATGGGTTGATGCCGGCATTGAG
The DNA here is from genome assembly GCA_021532125.1 of Arcanobacterium haemolyticum. Taxonomy (GTDB): domain Bacteria; phylum Actinomycetota; class Actinomycetes; order Actinomycetales; family Actinomycetaceae; genus Changpingibacter; species Changpingibacter haemolyticus_A. The sequence goes on along the minus strand of JADYUX010000001.1, from coordinate 376,687 downwards.
TTGCTCGATGTTGTGGATGACGACGAGATCCGTGAGGGCTTGGTTGATTTTGCGCGGCAGGCTGTCGATCGGGCGTCGTAAAGGTTGCTCTGTGATGAAAGTGGCGAGGAGGTTTCCTTCTCGCCACTTTCATTTTGTTTGGATGCGGCGTGGCCGATGGTGAGGGTGCTTCCTGTGGGGCTGTGGCGTTGGGTGTGCTCGCTGGAGGAAGGACGGTGTAGCCGCAAGTGGAACGGATCAACATTCCAAAATACCTTCGCAATCCAGTGGTGCTATCGATGATATGATAACCACCTCTTATGAGGCGGCTTCGTCGCTGGTGAGAGCGAAATTTATGTAAGCTCAACGTTTCTTGCGCGTAAATTCGTCGTAAATTCCTCGAATCTGGATCGCCTGGGCAATACTTTCTCGTTTCACTAAGCGTGGATGAAACAAGCGAATCTGGGTTACGATGGGAATTGTTCGCTCGAACTAAGCGAGCTCGATGAAGCTCATATTTCAAGGGAGAAATAATGCCACGAAGAATCACTGCCCTCTTTGCTGGCGGTGTCGTCGGCTTGTCTCTGGTAGGTGTACCAGCTGTCGCTGTCGCCGCCGACGAGACTGTAGGAAATTTGACGATCCTATCCACGACGGATACCCACGGCCACGTGATGAATTGGGACTACTTCAAGGATGCGCCATACGCTGCAGGCAAAGAACTGGGCATGGCGCGGGTGAAGTCCATCGTCGACGCGCAAAGAGAAGCCAACGGAGCCGAATCGACCCTCGTCGTCGATAATGGTGACGCCAATCAAGGCACGCCTCTCACGTACCTCGCCGCACTGCAACCGGAGAAATTCGGAGCCAACGCGGAAAACGATCCCATGGCTCGCGTCTTTAACCTCATCGGCTACGAAGCCCAAGTAGTTGGCAACCACGAGTTCAACTACGGCATGGAGCATCTGCGTAAGTACGAGGGTCAGCTCAACGCCCCACTGCTAGGCGCTAACGTTCTGAAAGCCGGCACGGAGGAACCCTGGCTCAAGCCTTACACGATTATCGACAAGAAGGTCGCCGGCAAAGACGTCAAGGTCGGCGTGCTTGGAGTCGTGACACCGGGTGTTCGCCTCTGGGACAAGGCCAACGTCGAAGGAAAGCTGCAATTCCAGGACCCAGTGGCGGCCGCAAAGAAGTACGTACCCGCTCTGAAGGCGGATGGCGCTGACGTCGTCGTCGTGCTCATCCACTCCGGTCTTGACAACCAAGGCTACGTGTGGAATCCCGCTGACCTTGAGGAGAACGTAGCGACATCCCTCGCGACGAATGTCGATGATGTCAACGTTATTATCGGCGGGCACACACATCTCAAGACCCACGCTTCTGAAGTCTTTACCAAGCCCGATGGCTCGTCGGTGCTCTTTACCCAGCCGTACTACTGGGCACAGTCGGTATCGAAGACGACCCTGCCGATCGACGTGTCGGGTGAGAAACCCGTAGTCAAGCTCCCAGAAGGGGCTGACGCGCAGAAGGCTCTCACGGAGGCCCTCCTCGCAACCGACGCGGCCGATTCGCCGGCCATCACAGACGACCCCGTCCTCAAGGCTGAACACGAAGCGACACTGGCCTACGTGAACTCCAAGGTCGCAGATTCTACGGTAGAGATGCTCACCGAGAAGTCCCGGCTCGAAGATACGCCAATCCTCGATCTCATCGGAAAGGTGATGACTGATACCGTCAGCGCCGGACTTGCCGATACGGAATACGGGAAGCTTCCCGTTGTCGCACAAGTATCCCCGTTCTCGCGCACGGCACGTTTCCCGCAGGGTGAAGTGACAATCAAGGATGTTGCTGGCCTCTACATCTACGACAACACGCTCATGGGCATGAAGCTCACGGGTGCAGATATGAAGGCATATCTTGAGTACTCAGCCCGCTACTACGACCCGGCCCTCCTCAACTCGACAGGGGAGAACGACAAGGGCGGCGGCGCGGTCGATCCCGTGACGGGTAAGACCATCCCGGATTACAACCTCGACGTCCTGACCGGAGTTGATTACGCCGTCGATATCACGAAGCCGGTTGGCGAACGCATCGTCGATCTCGCCTGGCCCGACGGGACCCCGGTGGCCGACACGGATGAGTTCATCCTCGCTGTCAATAACTACCGCGCAAACGGCGGCGGCAAGTACCCAGCAATGGGTGATTTCAGCAAGATTGTGTACGACGAGCAGGTCGAGATTCGCCAAGCTCTCATCGACTATGGCACGTCCGAGGGAACGATCGACCCAGCCAAGTTCTTCGACCGCAACTGGGAGCTCGTCCAGCCGGCCATGAGCGTCTCTCCTGATACGGCAAAGACGGGCGACGAGATCACCGTTGCAGCGACCGGCTTACGCGCAGAACGCGAGGTTGTGCTCTACGCCGGCTCGGAGGAAGTCGCGCGTGGAGTGACAGATGCAAGCGGAGCCATCACGTTGACCTTCGCAGCTCCTGTCAGTGCTCAGGACACGCTTGATATTGAACTTCGCCAAGGTTCAATCGCGCTCGCGCATCAGATTGCCGTCACTGGGGCAGAGGTCGTTCCAGGAGATGACACGCCAGGTGCAGGCAACAACGCCACGCCACCAGCGGACGATTCCACAACGACCGACGGCAAAGTGAAGGTGAAGAAGGGCAAGCTCTCGTACACCGGTACGGATGCCACCGCAATCATGGCGGCCTCCATTGCTGCGCTCCTCGTGGGGCTCACACTCGTCGCACGCTCGCGCAAGGTGAAGTGACGACGTGACACCGATACACACAGGCCTAGGGGCATAACGTCGCTGGGCTAGATGAAGGGCTCAACCTCATACGGGGTTGAGCCCTTCCGCGTCACGTGGGGCAATCCTGGCTATGCTTGCGGAGCTTAACGGTGCGGAGATGACCGCTGACCAGCGAATTCCCCTCCAGGTGAAACGCTGTTCGGACGGGGAGGGGTGTGGAGGATAGAATGGAGGACAGTGCGCCCGCGAGGGTGCAGTATGTCATCAACCCACGGCACTGGCCGCGTCAAGCGAGCAGGCCCGACGAAGGAGAACCATCCGTGCCCAAGTTCCTCGATAAGATCCTCCGCGCTGGCGAGGGACGCACGCTGAAGAAGCTCGAAGGTATCGCCAAGCAGGTCAACCTCCTCGAAGAAACGGTGTCCGACCTTAGCGATTCGGAGCTGCGTGCCCAAACGGATCTGTTCAAGAAGCGCCTCGCTGAGGGCGAGACTCTCGACGATATCCTCCCCGAAGCATTTGCCACCGTTCGAGAAGCTGCCAAACGTACCCTCGGCCAGCGTCCCTACGACGTGCAGCTCATGGGCGGAGCAGCTCTTCACATGGGCAACATCGCCGAAATGAAAACTGGTGAAGGAAAGACCCTCGTCGCCACGCTTCCCTCATACCTCAATGCGCTGACCGGCAAGGGAGTTCACGTTGTCACGGTGAACGACTACCTGGCGTCGTATCAGTCTGAGCTCATGGGCCGTGTGCACCGCTTCCTCGGCCTCACGACCGGCTGTATTCTCACCGGGCAGACCCCAGAGCAGCGCCGCAAGGAATACGCTGCCGATATCACCTACGGCACGAACAACGAATTTGGATTCGACTACCTGCGCGACAACATGGCGTGGAAGGTGGAAGATCTCGTTCAACGCGAACACAATTTCGTCATCATCGACGAGGTCGATTCGATTCTTATCGACGAAGCCCGAACCCCGCTGATTATCTCTGGCCCCGCCGAAGGCGACGCTAACAAGTGGTACATGGAATTTGCCCGCGTTGCCGCCCGTATGCGTCGCGATACCGATTACGAGGTTGATGAGAAGAAGCGCACTGTTGGAATTCTTGAGCCGGGTATCGATCGCGTGGAGGATCTCCTCGGCATCGACAATCTCTATGAATCCCTCAACACGCCTCTGATCGGCTACCTTAACAACGCGATCAAGGCAAAAGAACTGTTCGAGCGGGATAAGGATTACATCGTCCAAAAGGGCGAAGTACTTATTGTCGACGAACACACCGGGCGCGTGCTCCCGGGCCGGCGCTACAACGAGGGTATGCACCAGGCGATCGAAGCCAAGGAAGGTGTGCATATCAAGGCGGAGAATCAGACTCTTGCCACGATCACGCTCCAGAACTATTTCCGTCTCTACGACAAGATCTCCGGCATGACCGGTACGGCAGAAACTGAAGCCGAGGAGTTCGCCTCGACGTACAAGCTTGGTGTCGTGCCGATTCCCACTAACAAGCCGATGATCCGTAAAGACAACATTGATCTCGTGTACCCCACGCGGGCCGGCAAACTCCGTGCGATCGTCGAAGATATTAAGGAACGCAACGAGGCCGGTCAGCCCGTTCTTGTTGGTACGACGAGCGTCGAAAAGTCCGAGGAACTGTCGCACCTCCTTGATCGGGCAGGCATCAGCCACCAGGTTCTCAACGCCAAGCAGCACGAGCGCGAAGCTGCGGTTGTCGCGGAGGCCGGCCGCAAGGGCGCCGTCACCGTCGCGACGAACATGGCTGGCCGTGGTACTGACATCATGCTCGGTGGAAACCCCGAGCACCGTGCCGTTGACGCTCTCCGCGCTCGCGGGCTCGATCCGGAAGAGACACCGGAGGAATACGAAGCGGCCTGGCCGGAAGCGCTCCAGGCTGCGAAGGATGCTGTCGCTGAAGAACACGACGAAGTTGTGGCTCTCGGTGGCCTGTATGTGCTCGGCTCGGAACGCCACGAATCGCGCCGCATTGACAACCAGCTTCGCGGACGTTCTGGGCGTCAGGGCGATCCGGGTGAATCGCGTTTCTACTTGGCTCTTGAAGATGACCTCATGCGCCTTTTCGCTTCGGGAATTGCCGCCCGCGCACTAGATCCGTCTCGCTACCCGGAGGATCAACCTCTCGAATTTAAGATGGTGGCTAAGTCGATCGAGCGGGCCCAGGTCTCTATCGAATCCCGCAACGCGGAGATCCGTAAGAACGTCCTCAAGTATGACGACGTGATGAGTGAGCAGCGAAGCGTTGTATACACCGAGCGTCGCCGCATCCTTGACGGCGAGGATCTCGAAAACATGATCCAGGGATTCCTTGACTTCGAAATCCAGGACATCGTCGCCTCGCATACAGACGCGGCGGCCGCGGACGACTGGGATCTCGATGGCCTGTGGAACGAACTGAAGACCTTCTACCAGCCTGGATTTAGCGCGAAGGAACTCGTCGACGAGGCAGGCGGGTATCAGCGCCTTGATCGTGGCGAGCTCATTAGCGAGCTGTCCACGGATATTCACGCTCACTATTCTGAGCGTGAAGCTGAGGTTGGTGAGGATGCCATGCGTGAGCTTGAACGCCAGATCCTCCTCAACGTGCTTGACCGCAAGTGGCGTGAGCATCTCTACGAGATGGATTACCTCAAGGAAGGCATCGGCTTGCGAGCGATGGCTCAGCGCGATCCACTCGTTGAGTACAAGTCTGAGGGCTACCAGATGTTCCAGGCCATGAATGATGGCATCAAGGAAGACACGGTACGTTTCCTCTTCAATTTTGAGCTCCCGAGCGAGCGTGCGGCGCGCATGATGAGTGAGGCGAAGGATGCCGAGGCGGCTGCTGCGGCTGCGGCAGCGCAGCAGGCGACAGTTGCAGAGCAGCAAGCCCATGCGGCGCGCATGGCTGCCGCCGGCTCAAAGAATCGCGTGGACGCTGAAAAGGTCCTCGGGATTAAGACTCCTGCGCGTAACACGGCTGTCTCATACTCGTCGGCAGCGAAGGATGGTTCGGGTGATGCCCAGACGACGAACGCGGCTGGACGTCAGGTTCGTAAGCCGGCCTCGGGTGCGAGTGACGGTATGAACCGCGAGCAGCGTCGAGCTGCAAAGCGCAAGAAGTGAGGCGAGCGAAACGCTAGCGTGTGGGGAGTAAGAGATTTCTTGCTCCCCACACGCATATGTGGCCGCGTTGTTAAGGGTGGATAAGGCTTCGAGCATCCTCTGTGGGGCTAGAGGATGTCGAGGGCTACTCCTCGCCAGCGTCCTTTTCTATATTCGAGTCGGATTGCGGCTGCCCGCAGGCGGTTGCCGTCGTGAACCGCGATGGCGACTTCCGCTGCGCGTGCGACCGGCATACAGAGGTGGAGGCGGTGGACATATGGCGCGCGGATGCGCGGTGCGGTGCCGTGGATTCGTGCGGCTAATCCGGCTCGGCGTACGAGTGTGGAGTACACCTCTCGGCTGAGCCAATGGTGGAGATGCTGATGTGGCCTGTGTCCGAGGAGAATTTCGATCGCTTGGATGACGATGATTGCAGCGATCGGCGCAGGCTTAGGCGCCTCCGGTGGGAGCGGGGTGGTGAGGCTATCGGTTTGGTAGTAGCGCAGTGGGGTGCCGTGTGCGGTGAGGTGGAGGCGATCCCAGGGTAAGTGCGGTTGTGTTTCTGGGTAGGCGTAGGAGCGTGTTTCGGGTGTCTTGTGTATGAGGCGGGATGGAGGTGAGCGGCGGCGTGATGTAGTTGTGGGTGCTGCTGGAGCAGGTGAAGTTGGGTGCGCGGGCATGATGTGCCTTTCGTGATGGAGTGGCATGGTGATGTGGTGCAGGTGGTGTTTGAGCGGCGGGTAGCGCATCGGTATCCGGGGTGGTGTGCGTGGGTTAGGTTTCGCGGTTTCGAGGCATGGGGTCTCCTGTTGAGTGAGGGGAAACTTGTGACTGGATGCCCGGGGGTCGACGGAGCTGGCGCTGTGGAGTTGCGGGCGGTGGTGGCTGAGCGGTGTAGGTTGTGGGCACTGTGGCCGATGGGTGTGGAAACGGCGCTGAATCGCTGCCGCGGTGGCGGGATCGTATGTTGAATTTTGAATGGAGTAGTCGTAGGTGGAGTCTAGTGTTTTGCTTCGCGTCGGTAGGGGCGTCTGGGGCAAAAACCGTGCATACCCGGGCAAGGTCTAGGGTGGTATTGTCCTCGGCTCGGAGGGGATTATGAGGCGGGAGAGCGTGTGTGCCGCGGGCTGGTAGCGCTGGGAAGATTAGGATGGGTGGCGTGAGAATTTATATTCCGGCGACGAATGTGGACCTGACGAGCACTGTTGTCTCGGCTCGTCGTGTTCATGCTGTGACGCCTGCGCTTGAGCGTGAGCTGCCTTCGGAGGAACCGGAGGTCTGGGAGGCTGTTGCGATGAATGCGGCAGCGGACGAGTCGCTGGCGCTCGTCGGGGCCGCATTGGAGGGCGGAGCTGTTACGGCGCGCCGTTGTGTGGTGGCTGCGGAGGTTCCTGACTCCATGATTGGTGCGGCGCAGGGAGAGGATCTTTTGCCGACTGCGGTGGCGCTGACGAGAGATCTCGAGTGGGCGTATGTTGTTTCGCTCCATGTGGATGATGCGGGGGTTGAGGCGCTCGTCGTTCGTGCTGCGGAGGGCGAAGAGTCAGCATTTGATGAGCTTGTTGACGAGGATCTGATGTGGTTTGACGTTGAGGAGTTGCCGTTCCTTGCGCAGGAGCTGAAGGCAAAGGCGTGAGTTCTTATGGTTGTGGGGCCGGCGTATGCAACGCCGGCCCCACAACCGTTATGAAGATACGAGTCAGACCTCAAGGAGTACTTTGATCTCGCGGCGCTCGTCCATGGCCTTGTAGCCTTCGGCGGCGTCAGCGAGCGGGATTCGTGTTGTGAATACCTTGCCGGGGTGGATCTCGCCGCGTTGGATGCGCGCGATGAGGTCGGGGAGGAATCGACGCACGGGTGCGGGGCCGCCGAGGAGGTGGACTTCGTGGAAGAAGAGGTCGAGTCCGTCGATCTTCTGGTCGTGGGACACGCCGACGAATCCGACGTAGCCACCTGGGCGGCAGGATGCGAGTGCTTGGTCCATGGATTCCTGGGTGCCGACGGCTTCGCAGACTCCGTGTGCTCCGAGGCCGTTGGTGAGCTCTTTGACCTTTTCGGCGCCTTCGTCGCCTCGTTCGGCAATGACGATGTCGGCGCCGAATTCACGGGCGAGGGCTGCGCGGTCGTCGTGGCGGGAGAAGGCGATGACCTTTTCTGCGCCGAGCTGTTTGGCGGCGAGGATGGCGCTCAGTCCCACTGCTCCGTCACCGACGACGGCGATGGTCTTGCCGGGTCCTGCTTCGGCTGCGACTGCAGCGAACCAGCCGGTGCCGAGGACGTCGGAGGCTGCGAGGTAGTCGGCTATGAGGGCCGGGTCGTCGGGCTTTCCTCCGGGGACGACGACGAGTGTTCCGTCGGCTTGTTCGATGCGCATGTATTCTGCTTGGCTGCCGGTGTAGGAGCCGGCATTTGCGCAGCGTGAGGGGAATCCGGCTTCACAGATCTCGCAGGTGTTGTCAGAGACCATGAAGGATCCGATGACGAAGTCTCCGACGTGGAGGGTGGTGATATCGGAGCCGATTTCTACAACGGTTCCAACATATTCGTGTCCCATGGGACGGTGGTCGACGTGCTCAAGCCCACGGAAGGGCCAGAGGTCGGAGCCGCAGATGCATGCTGCTGCGAGTTTGATGACAGCGTCAGTGGGTTTGACGACGCGGGGGACGTCGACATCTTCGACGACGACATCGCCCGGACCGCGCATAATGACGGCTTTCATGGTCGAGGGAATGTCGATGGTGGACGTGTCAGTCACGAGATTCTCCTTTGGACGGGTGGAAATCTTCTTCATACGTGAGATTAGGGGCTGGTCACTGCGTTATCCAGGCTCTGTGGGTACCTCTTTCATCACTCACGATGTGGTGCGCCGGAAAGCGTGTCTCACGATCGTTTGGCACGGCGGCGGCTTCATGCGGTGACGTGCAGTGTGGAGGAGCCGTCGGGTTGCGGCGAGACGGATATCCTTTCGGGAATCATGCTTCGGAGTTCTTCGACGTGGCTGACGATGCCGACTGTGCGTCCTCCTTCGGCGAGGTTGGTGAGCACCTGCATGACGTGGTCGAGTGTGTCTGAATCGAGGGTGCCGAATCCTTCGTCGATGAGGAGTGTGTCGAGTTGGATTCCTCCGTTTTCTGATTGGACGACGTCGGCGAGGGCTAATGCGAGCGAGAGAGACACGTAGAAACTCTCTCCACCGGAGAGTGATCGTGTTGAGCGGCGGATATCACCGTCGGGATCGCCGAGATGGTCGACGACGACGAGGCCGAGCCCAGTTCTTTGTTCGCGTGAGCTTTTCTCTTTTTCGTCGGTGCGTTCGAGTTCGTAGCGGCCGAGGGAGATACGCGCGAGGTTCTCGTTGGCGCGCGCGACGACGTTGTCGAAGCGCTGTTGAAGGACGTATGTGGTGAGGGGGACTTTCGTGAGGGAGGATGTGCCTCCTGCGGCGAGGTCGGCGAGCCGCGCGAGGGGCCCGGTTTTCTCGCAGGCGACTTTCCAGGAGTGGTGGGTGCGTTGAACGTCGGAGAGGAAACCAGTTGCTTGTTCGAGGACTGTGCGTGTACGGATTTCGTGGGCGTGCGCCGTAGTTGCGCGCTCTTTCGCTAGGTGTGCCGCAGAAAGGAGTTCGGCTGTCCGGGTCGTTTCCTTACCGGTGAGCTGTGCGATTTCTGGGGCAGCCAGTGCGTCATCGATGCGGTGTGTGTCGCGGATGTATGTGGTGATTTCCTCGTGGAGGAGAGCATTTTCTTCCTCAGTAAGGAGAGCCTCTGATACCTCTGTGGCAGTTGTGAAGGGGGAGTGCGATAGGGCGTCTTCGAGGTGCTGGACGGCACCGGCGTATGCTTCACGGGTTGAAAGATACGCGCGCCTCGATCCGAGTTCTTGCTCAGTTTGAGAAATCGTATGCTCGAGATCGGCAATAAGTTCAGTAGCGTTTGAGAACGTTCCTAGCTCGCGGGCGAGTTCTTCTTTTTCTGTGGCGATGTGGGCGGAGCTTGTTGTGATCGTCGCATTGATGGCGGCTAGGCGTGAGTCAAGATGTTCGCGCGCAGTGCGATCAGCTTGAAGGTCCGATGTGAGAGCTGCAAGTTCCTCACGGAGCACGGGAATAGTGGCGTGGGCTTGGCGTGCGGCGGTGAGCTTCGCGGCGATGTCGTCGAGTTCGGAGTTGAGCTCGTCAAGATCACCGGATTGTGCTGCGAGGGATTCTTCACGAGTGCGGAGTTTATCGAGCTGCGACCGGTGGTTGTTGAGAGCATTGCGGGCATCTTCAACGTGAGCGGAGGCTGTATCGAAGTCGGCGCGGGTGGCGGTCACGTCGGATGCTGGCGCGGGATGAGGATGCGCGGTCGAGCCGCAGACGGGGCAAGGCTCCCCCTCCGTTAGGTCTTCAGCGAGGAGCGCCGCGGACGAAGCAATCCACGATGCCGTGACGTCCGACAGGTGCTTCAGGCTAGCTTGCAGTGCGCTGGAGAGAGGCTCTGTTCGCTGCTCAAGGGTTGCGATGGCGGAACGAATCTCGTGAAGCTCACGGGTTGATTCGAGCGTTGCACGGAGGTTGCGCTCGCGGTTGGCTAGATTGTCTTCGGTGAGTGCGAGGGTTTGTGCTTCGTTGAGTTCGTTTTCCTTGCTGCTGATTCGCGTGGGGGCTTCGTCAATTCGGCTAGTGAGTGCTGACCGCTCGGCGTTGAGGGTTTCTCGTTGCGCGAGGTTGATAGCGAGCTCGTTGTCGAGCTCGGTGATGCGTTGCTCGTGGGCAAGGAGGTTGCGAGAGCGGCCGCCGTTTTCCCGAAACTCGGAGAGCTTGTTGTCGAGGTCGTGGATAAGTGCGGAGCTCGTTGATTCGATGTTGGGGAATTCCGCGGTGGAACGGAGAGTGTGAAGGCGCGTTTCGGAGCTTTGGACGTTCTCAAGATATGCGCGCAGTTCGAGCGCGGCGTGATGCCGTGCTTCTTTTTCTAGGTTCGTCTCGTGTGCGCTTTGCCGTGCTAGGAGGCCGGCCCGGGTTGCGAGAAGCTCGCTGCGGCGTGCGAGGAGTTCGTCGAGTTTTTTGTCGTGTTCGTAGGCCGACTCGGCTGAGGACGCTTCTTGTTCGGCCTGTTCATATTCTAAGTGAGCGACATCGAGGGCTCTGTGCCGATCGTGGATGAGTTTAACAAGCTCGGCGATGAGCGGTTCTCCCTGCTCGGGGAGAGAAATCTCGCGCACGTGGGGTAGCGCCGTAGTTTCGTCCTCATTGAGGCTTCCGAGGAGAGTGGACACAGAGGTGAAGAATTCTTGCTGTTTGTCGTGGACGAGTGCGCCAGAGGAAGCAGCTCGCCTGTGGAGTTCGTCAGCGAGTTTGCGGTACTCGGTTGTGTCGAAGATGTGTTCAAGTAGCTCGGTGCGATTTCTGCTCGTGAGCTTGAGGAACTGGGCGAATTTCCCTTGGGGAAGGACGATTGTTTGGACGAACTGGTTGCGTTTGAGGCCGATAAGGTTGGCGATTTCTGTCGATGCCCCGGCAACTTTGTTTTCGAGGATGTCCCCATCGTCAAAATCGTGACTGGAGAGTGCTCCTTCGTGGAGTTTCCAGAGTTTTGCGGTGGGGTTGGTGGGGTTCTTGTTTCCCCGCTTTATCCACGACGGGGTCCGGCGGATTCGGTAGGTGCCGGAATCTACGGTAAAGACAAGGTCGACGAAGGATTCTCGTGCCGGGTCTGCGTGCGTGGAGCGGATTCTCTCGTCGGTCGAATCCTCGCCTCCGGCTACGCTTCCATAGAGAGCCCAGGTGATGGCGTCAATGACGGTTGTTTTCCCGGAGCCGGTTGGACCGTCAAGGAGAAAGATGCCGCTGGCGGAGAGGGTATCGAAATCAATCGAGTGTGCTCCTCCAAAGGGGCCGATTCCTTCGAGAGCGAGGTAGTGGAGTTTCATGCCTCGGCCTTTCGTGTAGCTTCCCAAGCGTCGCGGAGCTGATGTTTTTCGACTGGCGTGAGTGGAGTTCCGCCGGACTGCTCCATGAATGTCGTGACGACGTCGAGCGGATTGAGACGTGGGGTGATACGGGTGGCGGGATGGGTACTGACGGGAAGTGAACCTTCCGGGTGGTGCTGGATTTCAAGCGCGTGGGGAAAAGCATGGCGCAGTCGTGCGGAGAGCTCGGCGGGTCGGGAAGGGTCTGTGACGATGCATCGCACAAAGGAATCGCGGTATTTTTCAGCTTGTTCGAGCAGGACGGTGAGTGGTCCTTCGAGTGTGACGATTGGTCGCCATATGGGAGCGGGAATGATCTCGGTTTCGACGGTGCTTCCTGCGATATGAAGGAGTACAGACGATTTTGGCCGCGTCTCGGAGAAAGAGAAGGCGATGGGGGAGCCCGAATATCGGATCGACGGGTCCGAATCAAGGCCGACGCTTTGCGGGGAATGAAGGTGGCCGAGGGCGACGTAGCTCAGGGGCCCAGTCCCGGTTGTATCTCCGAGGCGGAAAAGCCCAGAAGGCGCACTATCTACACCTCCGATATGGAGATCACGTTCCGAATCGGACGGTTGTGCGCCGGTGATAAAGGCATGAGCCATGCAAATCCGGGCGACATCGCTGGAGGCGTACGGCCCGGAGTGAATATCGGCGGCAACGAGTTCAAGGGCAGCTCGTAAGACGGCTTCGTGGCTCCGATCGAGGTAGGCCGGCTGGGGCTCGTCGTTCTCACGGGACGGGCCAGGCTCAGCCTCGTCGTGAGGAGGTTCGTGCGGGGCGAGGCGCCGACGCTCAACGTCAGGATCAAGGTAGGGGATGGGGTAGACGAGTGCACCGAGATTGCCATGAGAATCGCGTACTTCCACCGGAGTTCCTGATAAACGCGAATCGGTGCGAATATGCACGTTGCTCCGAAGGAGCCCGGAGGCAAAGCCGAGGCGTTGGGCGGAATCATGGTTGCCCGACGTGAGGATGACAGTTGTTCGCTCCGCGAGTTCTTCGAGAGTTCTGTTGAATAGCTCAACTGAGCTGGTCGATGGGACTCCCCGATCGTAAACATCGCCGGAGATGAGGACGGCATCAATCCCACGTTCATCGACGAGGTTAATGACGTGGCGGCACCACAGTTCAAAGGCTGGGGTGAGATCGGCCGAATGAATTGTGCGGCCGAGGTGCCAATCGGAGGTGTGGAGGATCAACATGGTTTAAGAGTAGTAAGTGCCGGCGACAGAAAATTGCACGTGATGTAGGCCACTGGTTGATTCGTTGTTTGTACTTCTGTCAGATGAGAAAAGGCGTGCACGCAGCACGCCTTTTCTCATCTGGAACTGAGTTGTCTCACTCGTCCCGAACGTTTCTCTGGTGTAGCTCAGGCCTCGGAGTTCTCTGAGCCGTTAACCGGGGGAAGCTCCGACCAAGGGAACGAAATCCACTTGTCGGTCGTCTTCCAGATGTAATCGCAGTGAAGAACGGAGCGGGGCTTCTCGTAGAGAACGGCGACGCGGATTTGATCGGTGTACTGCGAGCAGATGCCGTGGACAAATTCGAGTGTGCGGCCGGAATCTGCTACGTCGTCGACGATGAGGATTCGCTTGCCGGTCATACCGTGATTGTCGGGAACAGGATCGACAAGCCGTGGATCGAGAAGGGTTGTGCCGATGCCTGTGTAGAACTCGACGTTGAGGACGAGGAGACTCTTGAGATCGAGGGCGTAGCCGATTGCTCCAGCGGGAATGAGGCCGCCGCGAGCCACGCAGACGATGATTTCGGGTTCAAACCCGGAATCCCACACAGTTTTTGCCAGTTCGCGCGAGGCGACTCCAAATTCGTTCCAGGTGAGGACTTCCCGCTCTTCAGTCATAGGAACATTGTTGCAGTTTCGCCGCGATCGCACCAAGCGAGGTCACGTCCTAGAAGCAAATCGAACTGTGAGTCTTATCTCTGCAGATTCGTGGCTTCAGATCGGGCCCCATCGCCGAGCAAAGCTAGCGCAGGGTCATGAAGTGCGCCGTTTGAGGCGAGTGCATTGCCTCCCCACGGGCCAGGCGTGCCCGCCAGAGAAGTGAATGTTCCTCCCGCTTCGCAGACGATGGGAACGAGTGCGGCCATGTCGTAGATCTCAAGTTCGGGCTCGGCAGCGATATCGACGGCTCCCTCAGCTACCAACATGTAGCTCCAAAAATCGCCGTAGGCGCGGGTCCGCCAGCAGGTATCCATGAGGCGGAGGAGGTTGTCGCGTTTGCCGCGGTCGTGCCATCCTGAGAGCGAGGAATAGGAGAACGAGGAATCGCTTAAATTCGATACGCCTGACACGTGGATGCGGCGAGGACTTGCGGAAAGGTCTGCGCCAGCTTCGTGTGGGGCGATAAGCGGATCAATGCTGGTGAACGCACCGTGGCCTTGAGCGGCCCACCATCTGCGCCCGAGGGCTGGCGCTGAGACGACGCCAAGGAGAATCTCGCTATTTTCTTCAAGCGCGAGAAGGGTCGCCCACACAGGAACGCCTCGAACGTAGTTTTTTGTGCCGTCGATGGGATCGATGATCCATCGCCGGCCCGTGTGCTCAAGCGATCCGCCTTCTTCTTCTCCAAAGATCGCGTCGCCAGGGCGCCATGAGGCGAGCTCTGATCGAATGAGGTGCTCTGCGGCTTTATCCGCATCGGAGACCGGCGTGAGATCTGGTTTTGTTTCGACGACGAGGTCGGCGGCGCGGAAACGTTGGAGAGTAAGATTGTCGACTTTCGTGACGATCTGGAGCGCGAGTTCGAGATCCGCGTCGAGTGTCGGTGCCATGATGTTCCTCGTGTATATGGGAAGGGAGTAAGGGCTAGCGGGTGGCAATGAGGCGTCGATATGAGGCTACGCGGGCCGTGAGGCGCGGGTCTTTGACCTCGCTGAGTGCGCACTCGAGCGAATCTTCACGGTGTTCGCATCCGCGTGGGCATTCCGCGGCGATCTCGTCGAGATCGGGGAACGCGCGGAGCACCGTATCCGCTGTGACGTGGCTGAGGCCAAAAGAGCGCACACCAGGGGTATCGACGATCGTGCCGCCCTCAGGTAGTTCGAGTGCCACAGCCGACGTTGATGTGTGTCGCCCTTTCCCTGTCACCTCGTTGACATGCCCGGTAGCCCGGTCGGCGTCGGGAATGAGAGCGTTGATGAGCGTCGATTTACCGACACCAGAATGGCCGACGAGAACAGTGTTGTGGCCAGTTAATGCTTCGCGCAGACCGCCGAGATCGCCAACTTCGGCACTCGTGACAAACCACGTCAGGCCAAGCGGATCGTAATACTCGACGAGATCCTGAGGGCCTGCGAGGTCGGACTTCGTCATGATGAGCAGCGGAGTCATCCCGGAGTCGTAGGCTGCGACAAGGCAGCGGTCAATCATGCCAGTGCGCGGCTCAGGTTGTGCAAGTGCCACGACGATTGCCATGTGATCGACGTTGGCGACGATGACGCGCTCGCGACCGTCGCCCTCTTCTGTGGAACGACGAAGTTCGGTGGTGCGCTCGTTGACTTTGACGATGCGGCCGAGGGTATCTTTACGGCCCGACACGTCACCTGTGACGCGGACGTTGTCGCCGACGACGACGGAGCGCCTGCCAAGTTCGCGCGCTTTGACGGTCGTGACGCGCGTGCCGTCGTTGAGAATGACGTGGTAGCGTCCACGATCAACACCGACGACGCGTGCATCGACGGCATCTTTGTGCTCAGGTCGTATTTTGGTACGCGGACGCGAGGCGCGCCCGGGTCGCACTTTTACTCGTGGATCGTCGGTTCCGATGTCGCGCCTCATGCACGCTCCTGCCGCGTTGTTGCGGACGAAGAAAATCCGGGCTCGGCGACGAGGGATTCGTCGTACCGGATGTGTGGACGAATATCAGAAATACCGTGAGTCATGTCGGTCCACATCTGAGTGAATTGTGGGAGTGTTTTCGAGGTCGTGGCCACGTTGATGATCCGTACCCCTTCCACGCGAAGGCCAATGATGGCGGCGAAGGTTGCCATGCGGTGATCGGCGTACGTCTCAAGGACACCGCCGTGGAGCCTCATGGGAGTGATGTGGAGGTCGTCGCCTTCCACCCACGCTTTGCCACCGAGCTTGCTGAATTCAGCCGTCAAAGCGGCAAGGCGGTCGGTCTCATGCCCTCGAAGCTGACCAATGTTGCGCAAGACGCTCGTGCCGTCGGCGAAGGCAGCTACTGCAGCGATCGTCGGGACGAGTTCACCGACATCGTGCAGATCGCGGTCCAGTGCACGGATACTCGATGGGCCGGTGACGCACAGGCGCCCATGAGAGAGCTCGACGTGTGCACCCATCTGCGAGAAAATCGTACGCAATTCGTCGCCCGGCTGAGTTGTGGAGCGAGGCCAGCTTGGGATCGTGATGCTCCCACCAGTCACCATGGCTGCTGCAAGGAAAGCACCAGCATTCGAAAGATCCGGCTCGACCTCAACATTCCCGAGATCGGGGATTCCTGGGCGAACAATCCATCGAGCAGCCGGGTGTCCCTCACGCACAGGTCCCGCATCTTTCGGGAACGTCGATACGTCAATACCAGCGCTGCGCAGGACATCGACAGTCATATCGAGATGCGGTGTCGACGGCACAGCCGAACCAACATGCCTCAGCTCCATACCGTTCTTCATACGAGGCGCGGCGAGAAGGAGAGCCGAGATGAATTGCGAGGAGGCGGAAGCATCAATACGCAGATGCCCGCCGTCGACGTGCCCCCTGCCATGGACAGTGAGCGGAAGAACAGCCTGACCATCGGCGTTCGTCGCGCTCGTCACGTCCACGCCAAGCTGCCGGATCGCCTGAACGACAGGGTCCATCGGACGGACCCGGGCACCCGCATCACCATCGAAATGAACCGGGCCTTCCGCCAACGTTGCCACAGCAGGAAGAAAACGCATCACCGTGCCAGCTAGTCCCACCTCAACAGTGGCACCATGCAGGGGAGCGGGGTAGATGAAAAGCTCGTGATCGTAGAACTCCATCCCCATCCCCATCGCCTCAAGTGCTTTGGCCATGAGCACGGTATCCCGAGCAACAAGGGGTTCACGAATAACACTGGGTTGATCTCCCAGCGCAGCCAACACAAGATAACGATTCGTGAGCGACTTAGAACCAGGAATACGAATATTCGTCGTGATAGGGCCGGGATGGTAGGGCGACGCCCACGAATCAACCATCGGTACGAGCCTTCGCTAGCTTCGCTTCGTAACGGCGCGACATCTCCTCAAGTTTTTCGGAACTCGCCTCGCGTTCAGACTCACGCACGTCCCGAAGCGCGGAACGCTGAGACTTTGCATTTGAGAACCGCCACGTGAGAGACGGACGGCCAGCCAGATCGACAGCAGCGAGCAGCAAACCGCCAAGCAAACCCGCTTGAGAAGCAAGCTGAGCGACATCTGCCCGACGCTGCTCACCCTTATGCAGCCAGAACGGCGCATTAGCCAATGTCACGGGAATCTGAATACCGGCAAGAATCGCAGCCGACAGGCGCGGCAACTTCCCCACAGAGAGCGCACACGAACACACGATATTCGTCGCCCCCATGGCTCTCGTCGCCATATCAATCTGGGAATCGTCGAGCTCGACCCCTGCCTTATTGAGAAGGGGAGTGAGCGTGCGGGCGCGCTCGCGGTGATTCTCAGGATGTTTGAGCGCATCGATTCCGCTCAGGACAAACGGGGCTGCCAGAAGTGGTCGGGCAAACATACGCAAAAGGCTCATGCAATATTCCTACATCAACTGGAGAAAAAATACTTGAACTGATCACGTATTGCGGTCAGATTCGACGACGAAGGAGGACATCGGGAATTTATCCGAACCGTTCAGGCGTTACACATACCAGGCCCGCGTGAGGCCGTGAGGCCGGCTAATCTAGGACATGATGAACACCGAAACTATTCGTACCTCGAACGACGAAGCGCTCGCAGTTCGATTTGAACGTGAAGCGCTTCCGTTTCTTGACCAGTTGTATGGCGCCGCCATGCGACTGACGCGCAATCCCCAGGATGCAGAAGACCTCGTCCAGGAAACCTACGCGAAGGCTTTTGCGGCCTTCCATCAATACACTCAGGGGACCAACCTCAAGGCGTGGCTCTATCGCATCCTGAACAACACATTTATCTCGAATTACCGTAAAGCGCAGCGCCAGCCCAAGCAGGCCGATGCTGCGGAGGTTGAAGATTGGCAAGAATACGAGGCTGCCTCGCACCAATCGCGAGGTCTTGAATCTGCTGAAGCCGAAGCTATCGAAAACCTCCCGGATTCGGAGATTAAGGAAGCGCTAGCGAGCCTCCCGGAGGATCGGCGACTCGCTGTCTATCTAGCGGACGTCGAAGGCTTTTCTTACCAGGAGATTGCCGACATCATGGATACCCCGATCGGCACGGTCATGTCGCGGCTTCATCGCGGTCGTCGCCAGTTACGAGAAGCTCTGGCCGACTACGCGAAAGAGCTCGGATATGGGAAGAAGGACAAGAAGTGAATGGTCGTAGCGCAGACGACGAATTGATTGAGCAGGTGGAAAGCTCGGTTCGAGCCTCGAAAGCATGTGGATGCTCGGAAGTAACCGATCATATTTTTGAATTCATCGACTCGCAGATGCCGAAGGACCAAGAGGCGCGTTTGCGTCAGCACATCGAGTCCTGCCCGCATTGCACAGAGATCGCTGAGGCCGAGACGCATGTTCGTGAGATTGTGAAGCGTTCGTGTGCTGAATCGGCACCTGCGTCGCTTCGCGTTAAGATCACGTCGTTCTTGTCGGTGTACCGAGCGGCGACGAGGTAGATAACCGCCGCATCGGGCCGGTGGCTATGTCAACGGGTTCGGTCTTCTTCACGGGAGCCCGGTTTCAGCGCAGTGACGTTGCCGATAGGCGAATTGTGCGATCTCTTGGTAGAATCGGTCGTTGTCTTGCCGCATGGCGGCAACCTTAACGAAGGAGAGAAGCATGAGCAGGCGTGGTCGTAAGCGTCGCTCGCGTGCAGGGAAGGCTGCTAACCACGGCAAGCGTCCAAACGCATGAGAGCTTGTAGGCCCGGACATGTCCGGGCCTACATTTGTCTTTAGCGCCGCACTCTTGAGATAAGTTCGGCTTCGAGAACCGCAGGTCTTTTGGAGCGGCGAACACGTGCGATTCGAATAACTTTCACGCGGATATTCGTCGTCAAACTTTCTACTTTTGTGTGAAGATTCACCTTTCCGATGCTCGCTATGGCGGGATCATCGGTTTATGACGTGACATAGGAGACGAATTCAGCGGGAAAGCGAGCTTTCTTCGGATAAAACAATTTGTCGTATATTCGTTGAATATGGCTTTATATAGCCGAAAAATACCTATTTCCCCAGGAATTTTTTGGGGTGCGGTGTACGAGTAATTGAAAATCGCGTCATAGTCCGTATTTTGGACGATCGTTCTGGAGTGTGGAATTGCCGCACGTAAAATTATTCATCTAGCCGGTGCCACTCATCTGGCTATATATATGAAGCGAAGGGAAAATACATGAAGAAGACAGGTATTGTCGCACTCGCTGCGGCTGCAGCCCTGGCACTTTCTGCATGTGGTGGTTCGAGCTCGAGCGATTCGCCGAGCAGCGTGGCAAATTCTGCCAAGGCTAAGTCGTCGGACTACCTCAAGGCTAACTACGAAGACCTCAAGGACGGCGGCACGCTCACGCTCGCTATTACCGAGCTTGGTGAGCAGCAGAACTCCTTCCATCAGGATGGTTTTAACTACACCAACTGGCTGTGGCAGTGGTACAACCCGCAGCTCGCTCTCTTTGACGACGAAGGTCAGTGGTACTTCAACCCTGACTACTTCACCAACGTCTCCTCTGAAGTCGTCGATGGCAACACCGTCGTCACCTACGACATTCGCGACGAAGCCACGTTTAACGACGGCACTCCGATTGATGTTCGCGCATTCCAGACCACCTGGCAGTCGAACAACGGCGAGAACGAGGAATACCTCGCTAACTCGACCGATGGCTACGAGCGCATCAAGTCTGTTGAGGCCGGCACGTCCGATAAGCAGGCTGTCGTCACATTCGACGGTATTTACGCATGGTGGCAGGGCATCTTCAACTATGTCCTTCACCCCTCGGTTGACACCCCCGACAAGTACAACAATCTGTACGTCAACACCCTTCAGCCCGACCTCGGCGCTGGTCCTTACAAGGTTGAGAACTTTGACCAGGCAGCCGGCACCGTCTCCTTCGTTCGCAACGAGAAGTGGTGGGGCAACCCAGGCAAGCTTGATCGCGTCGTCTACAAGCAGATGGATACGCAGGCTTCCCTCAATGCCTTCCTCAACAAGGAAATTGACTTCACTGGTGTTTCCACTGCCGAGCGTTACGAGGCTGTGAAGAACCAGGAAGGTGTCAACATCTTCACCGCGATGAACACCTCGAACGGTCTTATCGTCGTCAATTCTGGCAACGAGATTCTCTCGGACAGCAATGTTCGTAGGGGCATCCTCGAAGGCGTCGATCGTGAATCGCTCTTCAAGGTGACGTTCAACGGCCTTGACTACCAGGAAGATCTCCCTGGTTCGCTCGTTCTCTTCTCGAACCAGAAGGGCTACGAGGACAACTTCTCGAAGGCTCTCACGTACGATCCTGAAGCCGCCCAGAAGACCCTCGAAGAGGCCGGTTGGGTTGCAGGCTCCGATGGTATCCGCGAGAAGGATGGCCAGAAGCTCTCCCTGCGCTACGTAGTCATTGGTGATTCCACCACGGCAAAGAACCGCGCTTCCGCTTTCCAGCAGATGCTCAAGAACATCGGTGTCGACGTCAAGGTTGAGGAGCGCCCGCAGGCTGACTTCTCCAAGGTCGTCACCACCAAGGACTTCGACATCATGCCGATGGGCTTCTCCTCCGGTGATCCTTTCGGTGTCGCTTACTTCGGCCAGCTTTACGCTTCGGACTCCGGTCTGAACAAGTCGGGTACCGGAACGCCTGAGTTCGACGAGAAGATCGCCGAGCTTCAGAAGATTGCTGATCCTGATGAGCAGATCGCAAAGTCAAATGAGCTTGAGGTTGAGGCCTTCCAGCAGTACGGCGTGATGCCGCTGTTCAACGGCCCTGGTATGGCTGCTGTTCGTGATGGTCTTGCCAACTTCGCTGGCAACCAGAGCGCTGGCTCGATGGGCTTCACCATCATTCCGGTTCAGAACATCGGTTGGACCAAGTGAGTTAGCTTCTTCTAGCTCGTGAATGCCCCCGGAGGATTACCTCCGGGGGCATTTTGTTGTTTACGGGCCGGGTAGGGGCTGTCCCAAGCCGGGAGGAGTTCTGAGCCACGTGGATGCGGCATCGCGTAGCAGGCGCTTTCTTCGATATGAGTGAATTTTCGTAGAAACGGGGATAGTTCCTTAACCTCATGAAAAGACGAGTTTAGAGAGCTATACGGCAAGTGCGGGAAGAGAATTAATTGAAACTTTGATATTGTTCTGCTGGTCAAGGGGCTAGATGGTGTTGGACGAGTTCTTCCGGACATCCAAGGTTTTTCATTCTTTTTCTATAGTTGGACAGACGTTATGTCCCGATGGGATGAACGGGCATGAACCTCCAATGATCTTTCTCCCTTCCCAAGAGGGTTACGAGGACAACTTCTCTCACGTTGCCACATACGATCCCGAGGCAGCTCGCAAAGTACTCGATGAGGCCGGATGGACCGAAGGAAGTGATGGTATCCGTGAGAAAAACGGCACAAAGCTCGAGATTCGTTACTCACTCATCGGTGACTCTGCGACGGGACGCAACGAAGCTTCGGCATTCCAACAAATGTTGAAAGAGGTAGGTATCAGCCTACGGATTGAAGAACGACCGTCGTCTGATTTCTCGAAGATTTTGACGACGAGAGACTTCGATCTTTTTGCATCATCGTTCATCGCTGATACGCCATTTGGAGTAGTGGGGTTTGCCGACATCTATGGTTCTGACGGAGCGTTGAACAATCCTGGGATCAAGAACGCAGAGCTCGATGCGAAGATTAAGGATCTCGCCACGATCGCAGATCCTGGAGAGCACATTGCTCAAGCGAACAAGCTCGAGGTTGAGGCGCTGCGTGGTTACGGTTTCATTCCGTTGTTTAACGGTCCGGGCATGGCTGCTGTTCAAGGCGGATTGGCTAATTTTGCGGGCAATAATGGCGCTGGCTCGATGGGATTTACGACGATTCCCGTAGAAAACATCGGCTGGCTGAAGTAATAAGCGAATTTTTCTGTGGAGCGCCTCGAGAATTCGGGGCGCCCTGTGCGATTCTTGGGCAGGCGCCCCGGGGAAACACAAGGGTGTGCTCTGACGTCTGGAGAATGAGCTGCTCGGTGTGCTCAGGTTGTGCTCTAAGGGGTTGTGCCGAGCCGTCGCAAAAATAACGCCACTTCTTGACCATCTTTATGGAAAGGTCTGGCGATGATTTAATCGTTGCTAAGTAATCGCTTGGTCGGACTTTCCTTACTCTTCGGTGAATGAGGCCCGATAAGAACAGATGTAACGAGATTTTGCAAATTCTGCGGGGCTGTGGTGCCTGGCTCTCGCCGTGCTGACGAATGAAAATATGGGCGCCACGGTCCAATTTATCTTGATATAAAGATTCGGAATTTTCTATTGAGGAATGGCCTCATCTTGATGTCGAGATGTAGGTGGGATGGCCTAGTTTTGAGTCTTTGTCCCACGAGTGTGCAAACTTCGGTTAGAATCCCTGTAACTCCCGCGAGGGTGTGGTTGCCCACATAGTGAGCATAACGGCAAGACGCATGCGCAGGTATGCATAAAATCGGGCAACTAACCAGTTCCACTCAACTGGTTACTAAATGAAGGGAAAATACATGAAGAAGACAGGAATTGTCGCACTCGTTGCGGCTGCCGCCCTGGCGCTTTCTGCATGTGGTGGATCCGGCTCGTCGGGCTCAGACAGCTCTGCAAAGGCCACAACCAAGGCAAAGGCTACGGATTACCTCAAGGCCGATTACAAGGACCTCAAGGATGGCGGCACACTCACGCTCGCCATTACCGAACTAGGTGAACAGCAGAACCCGTTCCACCAGGATGGAACCTCGTACACGAACTGGCTGTGGTACTGGTACAACCCGCAGCTCGCCCTTTTTGACGACGAGGCTAACTACCATCCGAATCCGGCCTACTTCGACGATGTCAAGGACGAGGTAGTTGACGGCAACACGGTCGTCACCTACAAGATCAAGGATGAGGCCGTATTCAACGACGGCACTCCGATCGATGTGAAGGCTTTCCAGAACACGTGGAAGAGCAACTCCGGCCAGGATGAGGCGTACGCTCCGTCCTCGACCGACGGTTACGAGCTCATTAAGTCCGTGGAGCCGGGAGCTTCTGACAAGGAAGTTGTCGTCACATTCAACGGTGTGTACGCGTGGTGGCAAGGCCTCTTCAACATGGTTCTCCACCCCTCGGTCGATACCGCGGACGAGTACAACAACCTGTACGTCAACACGCTCCAGCCGGATCTCGGCGCTGGTCCTTACAAGGTTGAGACCTTCGACCAGGCAAGCGGTGTTGTCTCCTTCGTTCCTAACGAGAAGTGGTGGGGCGATAAGCCGAAGCTTGAGCGTGTCTCGTACAAGCAGATGGAAGTCCAGGCTTCACTCAACGCCTTCCTCAACAAGGAAATTGACGTCACGTCGGTTTCTACTGCTGAGCGTTACTCTGCAGTGAAGGATGTTCAGGGAATCAACATCTACACGGCAATGATTCCGTCGAATGCGCTCCTCACGCTCAATTCTGCGAACCCGATCCTCTCCGATCCGGTGGTTCGCGAGGGTATCTTCCAGGGTGTTGATCGCCAGACCATCTTCAATGTGGTCTTCAACGGCCTTGACTACCAGGAAGACCTCCCTGGCTCCTTCACACTCTTTGCTATCCAGAATGGCTACGAGGATAACTTCTCGAAGGCTGTGAAGTACGATCCTGAAGCGGCTCAGAAGACTCTCGAAGAGGGTGGCTGGGTTGCCGGCTCCGACGGTATCCGCGAGAAGGATGGCCAGAAGCTCTCCCTCCGCTTCGTCCTCGTTGGCGATTCGGCCGTGGCTAAGAACCGTGCAACTGCTCTCCAGCAGATGATGAAGAACATTGGTGTCGATCTCAAGGTTGAGGAGCGCCCGTCGGCTGACTTCTCCAAGATCATGAAGAACCGCGATTTCGATCTCTTCGTCTCCGGTTTCTCCTCCACCGATCCGTTCGGTGTGGCTTACTTCGGCCAGATCTACGCTTCGGATTCCGGTCTCAACAAGTCGGGCACCGCCACGGCCGAGCTCGATGCGAAGATCAAGGAGCTCCAGAAGATTGCTGAGCCTAGCGAGCAGATTGCCAAGGCTAACGAGCTTGAGGTTGAGGCCTTCAAGCAGTATGGCATCATGCCTCTCTACAACGGTCCCGGTATGGCAGCAGTTCGCGAAGGCCTCGCAAACTTCGCTGGCAACACAAGCCAGGGCTCGATGGGCCTGACCATCAACGCGGTTGAGACGATTGGTTATGCCAAGTAATAACTAATTCTCTCTATACTCTTCGCTTTCATATAGGTGTGCGCCCTCGGCTAGGCCGGGGGCGCACACCTATAGAGGCAGGGCTTGTGCAAGGTCTATAGGGGGTGATGTAGGCCTTTCGTCGCCCGCAATATGAAGGAACTATTTTCGACAATCGGCTCTGTCCTGCGGAAAAAGGATATGAGAATAAACAAGGCGAATTTCGGTTAAGTCTTTTGTCCCATAATGGTGTGATTCTCGGTTAGAATCCGAGACAAGGGCTATGTGTGGCGCGGCTCATATGTGGCCTTTGTGCGGCTTGCACAATGTTGTGCAAGCTCGGGCTGCCACAGCACCGGAAGTCTAGGAACTCGATGAAGGGATCTCGATGAAGAAAACGAGAATTATCGCGCTACTAGCGGCTGGCACACTCGCGCTCTCTGCGTGTGGAGGATCGCAAGGAGGAAGCGACAATAAGGGTGATGCCAATTCGGCGGCAGTAAAGTCGACCGACTATCTCAAAGCGGATTATGACGACCTGAAAGAAGGGGGATCGCTCAACCTCTCGATCGGGGAACTCGGAGCTCAACAAAATGTGTTCCATCAAGACGCCACCTCGTACACAACATGGTTGTGGTCGTGGTACAACCCGCAGCTTGTCCTCTTAGACGACGAAGCTAAGCCCGTTGCAAATCCCGAATATATCGATAGCATCGATGAAAAGACGGTCGAGGGCAATACGGTTGTGACATATAAGCTCAACGACAAAGCTGTGTTTAATGACGGCACGCCAATCGACGTTGAGGCATTTGTTTCCACCTGGAAAGCCAATAACGGTGACGATGCCGCCTATCTGCCCGCATCGACAGCCGGATATGAGCGAATCGCATCGATCGAACCAGGAGAATCGCCGAAAGAAGTAGTCGTGACCTTCGACGGCGCCTACGTGTGGTGGCAGGGAATGTTTAACTCTTTGCTCCACCCCTCGATCGATACGGCAGAAGAGTTCAATAGCCTCTACGAGAACACCCTTCAGTCAGACCTGGGTGCTGGGCCGTACAAGGTCGAGCAGTTTGATCAGGCTACCGGCGTTGTTTCCTTTGTGCCCAATGAGAAGTGGTGGGGAAAGAAGGGCAAGCTAGACCGAATTACATATAAGCAGATGGAGAGTCAAGCATCTCTCAATGCCTTCCTCAATAAAGAAATTGATATGACGTCGGTTGCCACGGCTGAGCGGTATACGGCGGTCAAGGATGCGGCTGGCGTTAAGGTTTACACGGCTATGAGGCCCCTCAATGCTCTGCTCATGCTCAACGCATCAAATGAATTCCTTGCGGATAGTAAGGTGCGTCAAGCGGTATTTGAGGGCATTGATCGCGAAGCTATCTTCAACATTGCATTTAATGGCCTTGATTACACGGAGAATTTGCCCGGATCGTTCCTCCTCTTCCAGACTCAAGAGGGATATGAGGACAATTTCTCGAAGGCCGTCACCTACGATCCTGAGTCCGCAAAGAAGGCGCTCGACGAAGCCGGATGGGTTGAAGGAGCAGATGGTATCCGTGAAAAGGGTGGTGTCAGACTCTCGCTTCGCTACGTCCTTGTCGGCGATGCGGCTATCGGTAAGAATCAGGCCTCGGCCATTCAACAAATGATGAAGAATATTGGAATTGATCTGACGATTGATGGGCGCCCAGTAGCCGACTTTTCGAAGATCTTTAGCGCAAAAGATTTCGATATCTTCCCGATGTCCTTCACATCAAATGATCCATATGGTGTCACCTATTTCGGCCAGTTCTACGCATCGACGTCGAGTCTCAATAAATCGGGCACGGGTTCTGCCGAGTTTGACGAGAAGATCAAAGAACTCGAGAATATTCCGGATCGAGATAAGCAGCTCGAACGGGCGAACGAGCTCGAAGTTGAAGCCTTTGGGCAGTACGGGCTCATGCCGCAGTACAACGGTCCCGGCATGGCAGCAGTTCGCGAAGGGCTCGCGAACTTCGCGGGCAATAGCGGTGGTGGTTCGATGGGATTTACCACGATGGCAGTTGAAATGATCGGATGGACGAAGTAATAGCGGATTATCGTCCATCGTCGTGCCCATAACAAAGGATGCCCCGGAGCGACCTCCGGGGCATCCGCGCATTTGCGGGCTATCGATTCCTCGACGCCGGGGAAGATAACCCGACAGGAAAATGTGCGATTTAGAACAGTTGGATGATGCCGGTTGCCGCAAGGGCCACACCAATACCGGCGAAGGCGACGCGTATCCAGGCGATCTCGCGCCGAATCGACGACCCGTCGCCGCGCTGGTACTTCGTCGTCCCGGGTTGAAGGCCATAAATGTCGCGCATGTCGTCGATGAGTTTGGACGCGGAGTGAGTGGTAGCGCGCATGCTCATCACCCCCGAACCGACAATCGGAATGGGATTTCCGGGGCGATAAGTATCTGATTGTTGCTTGTGCGCGCCGTGATCGGCCCGCGGTTGGGGACGCCCTGGGCGCGATTGCCACAACGACGAGGAGGACGAACCGAAGGTGCGGACGTGAACTGGCCCGGTCTTCGTCGCTAATCTCAGGCCCCATCGTGAATCGACCGAATCGATGTCGGGGTAGTCGACGTATGTGGTTGCGAGAGTGTTGGCAACGACGACACCGCGTGCATTCACTTCGAGATACGGCATTGCGTATGTCCCAAAACCGAAGAGAGCGATTCCGATGCAAAAGAGGATCGTTGGGAGAAGTCCGTTAGTGCCGACCTGTGTGATTTGCAAGATAAGAATAAGGGCGGCGATGGCGGCGAAGCAGCAGGAAATGGCGTACTGTGACGTCGTCCGCAGCTTATAGATGGGTTCCATACCTTTATTTTCGCCTAAGTGCGAGTAAAATTGATAGGCGGCGCGTTTGCGCCCCACGTGGCGCATCAGCGCCTCGCGCATTGAGGCGCCCCGGCGGCGCCGAGCATCCTGGGGCACGAACACCGAGGAAGTACTTTGAGCATTCGCAAAGATCTACGAAACGTCGCCATTGTTGCCCACGTCGATCACGGCAAAACAACCCTCGTCGATGCGATGTTGTGGCAGTCTGGAGCCTTTGGCGAGCGCGCAACCGTAGAGAAGACGGGCGAACGCGTCATGGATTCGGGCGATCTTGAGCGCGAAAAAGGCATCACGATTCTTGCGAAGAATACGGCTATTCGTTATACAGGGCCGTCGGCAGAAAAGTACGGTGATAAAGACGGCGTGACGATCAACGTTATCGATACGCCTGGTCACGCTGATTTTGGTGGTGAGGTGGAGCGTGGGCTGTCGATGGTCGATGGCGTTGTCCTCCTTGTCGACGCTTCCGAAGGTCCTCTCCCGCAGACGCGATTTGTGTTGCGCAAGGCGTTGGCTGCGGGCTTGCCGGTGATTACCGTCGTGAACAAGGTGGATCGTCCCGATGCCCGGATCGGTGAAGTCGTAGACGAGACGCAGGATCTCCTTCTCTCCCTCTACTCCGATCTTGATAATGGCGACGATGCGACGCTCGATCGCCTGCTCGATATTCCGGTCATTTACTGTGCTGCTAAAGCTGGCTACGCCGATACTGAGCAGCCAGCCGATGGTGCCCTTCCGGCAAATCACAACCTTGAGCCTCTTTTTGAGGCGATTCTCCGGTACATTCCCGCACCGACCTACGACGAAGGCGCGCCCCTCGTCGCTCAGGTGACGAATCTTGACGCCTCGCCTTTCCTTGGCCGACTTGCTTTGACACGTGTCTATTCGGGTGAGTTGAAGAAGGGCGCGTGGGTCGGGTGGGCCCGGCATGATGGCTCCATCCACAAGGTGCATATTTCTGAGCTTCTCGCGACGAAGGGCCTTGAGCGGGTGCCTACTACTTCTGCGTATGCCGGCGACATCGTGGCTGTCGCGGGCATCGAGGAGATCACCATTGGTGATTCGCTTGTCGATCCGGAAGATCCTCGCCCTCTTGAACCGATCCATGTGGACGATCCGGCAATTTCGATGACGATTGGAATTAACACCTCTCCGCTGGCTGGCCGGGAGAAGGGACATAAGCTCACGGCGCGTCAAGTCAAGGATCGTCTTGATCAGGAGCTCATTGGAAACGTGTCGATCCGTGTCCTTCCGACCGAGCGCCCTGACCAGTGGGAAGTGCAGGATCGTGGCGAGCTTGCGCTTGCCATCCTCGTCGAGCAGATGCGCCGAGAGGGATTTGAACTTACGGTTGGGAAGCCTCAAGTTGTCACGAAGATGATCGACGGCAAGAAGTGCGAGCCGATGGAGCGCACGACGATCGATGTTCCTGAGGAATACCTTGGTGCGGTGACACAGCTCATGGCCGCGCGCAAGGGGCGCATGGAGACGATGGAGAATCATGGCACCGGATGGGTGCGCATGGAATTCGTCGTCCCGTCCCGCGGGATGATCGGTTTCCGCTCGCAGTTCCTCACCCAGACCCGAGGTAACGGTATTGCCTCGTCGATTTCCGAGGGGTACGCTCCGTGGTTCGGTGAGATCAACACTCGTGCGACAGGTTCGCTTATCTCGGATCGTGCGGGTCAGGTCACGGCGTATGCTCTTCAGCGTCTTGAAGACCGCGGGACGTTCTTTGTTGAGCCTGGCGACGAAGTCTATGAGGGCCAAGTTGTTGGCGAGAATCCTCGCGATGAGGATATGGACGTCAATGTGGTGCGTGCGAAGGAAATGACGAACATGCGTTCAGCGACGGCGGATGTGTTCGAGACTTTGCAGGCTCCGCGCAAGCTTACGCTTGAGGAATCGATTGAGTTTGCTGGCGACGATGAGTGCATCGAAGTTACGCCGGAGTCCGTGCGTATTCGCAAGATCATTCTGAATTCGACGGAGCGTTTCCGCGCTGGACGCAGGGCGAAGTGACGGACGAACTAGCGCTGCACGCCCTGGCTGTGCGGTGCTCATGTTCGCCTGTTACTCTCGGCTGATGGAGGCTCGCCCGCGCTAACTGTGCTGTGGGAGAGCTGAAGCGGCGTCGATGAGAAAGGTGGAGACATGCGTTTCGTCAAACTCCTTGCGGGGCTCGTGATGGGAGCGCTTGTTGGCGCTGTCGCATGTGTCGTTCACGGCGGCCCCGTTGATCTTCCTCTCGTGGGTTTGGTGCTTGCCTGTGCGATTGTCGCGTCAGGGGCGTGGTTCCTCGCTGAGACGGGGCGCCTGCTCGTATGGTCCGGCTACGTTATTGGTGTCGTTGGGGCGGCGATCGTGCTGCTCATGGTGGTGCCGACGAATGATGGCCTCGTCGTCATGGAGCGTTGGCCTTCGGAAGTGTGGTTGATTGCCGCGCCGTTGAGCGCGATTCTTCCCCTTGGTGTGTTGTCGCGCTCAACGAAGAAGTGAGAACGAAGGGGCTATGTGGTGACGGCGACACGTGGTGAGCGACTCGTGCTTCCTCGCTGATGGGCTGCCATCTGTGTGGCGAACCAGACTTTTCTTCCGTGTCCATGCCCACTTTAGCCCGACAAACTGTCGCTGAGCGTCGATAGAATTGGCGAGGCTAGAGAAGGGTAGGTGTCACGTGGCAGAGAACGACGAATCCCTCACTGGTGCGCTTGGGCGGCGTATTAATAGTGAGTCGGCTCGATTGCCAGAAACTCTTGATTCGCTCGAACCTGTCGAGGTTCGGGCGGAGGCTGAGCGCGCGGAGGTGATGCCGGGCGCTTCGCAGGAGGCTGAGCCGGCGGGGAACCTGCCGGGCGATGGTAATGCGCAGCGCGAGGGCATCGTCGGAGAAGCCGTGGCAGAATCTACACCTCGCGAGGCGGTGGAGCAGGATCAGGCGGAATCGGCGCCCACTCGGGTGATGCGCCGTTCTGCTTACGAACGCGTTGCTGCACCCGAGCAGGTTGCCGACGAGAACTCTACTTCAGTTATCGTCGAGGCTCCGGCTCCTGCCGTTGCCTCTGGGGAGGGCGAAGGTGCCGCCGTTCCAGAGTTGCGTGAGGAAGAAATGCCGAAGAAGAAGCGTCGTCGTGCTCCGCTCATTGCCGGTGGAGTGATTGGTGTCCTTGCCCTCGCTTACGTGGGTGCCGGCTTCTACTTTGCGGATCGCGTCCCGGCGGGCACAGAGGTTGCAGGAGTGCAGGTCGGGGGAATGAACCGTACTGAAGCTGCGCAGGCTCTGCACGAGAATCTCGCGCCTCGGTTGGCGGAGAAGGTCGCTGTCACTGTTGGTTCCATGGAAGCTCATGTTGATCCTTCGTCGTTCTCGCTTGGGGTTGATGAGGGAGCGACGGTGGATTCGGTTGTTGGTTTCTCGTTGAACCCTGCTCGTCTGTGGGCGCATGTCGCTGGCGGAGAGAACGTTAGCCCTGTCCTGACCTACGATGAGGGGCAGCTAACGAACGTCGTCGATAATTTGGCTGACGAGGTGAATACCGATCCGGTGGATGCAGCCGTCACTTTTGATTCCACTAATGTTTCGGTGAATGCCACACCAGCTAAGGCAGGTATCACCCTCAACAAGGAATCTGCGGTGTCGACGCTCTCGACCCATATTCTCGACGCAAATCAGCCAATTCGCCTTGAGGCAACCGAGGTGGCACCAGCGATCACTGATGAGATAGCAGCTCAGGCAGTGACTGAAGGTCAAACATTGATCTCCGATAAGGTTTCGGTGAATGTTGGCGAGAGGCTCGTTGAGCTCACTCCGGCCCAGCTTGCCTCGGCGGCAAGTTATTCGCCTGATGGTGCAACCCTCAAACTTTCGCTTGCGGGCCAAGTGCTGGGGGACGCCGTCCGAGCTGCCGTCCCGGATGTGCTCAAACCCGGTACGGATGCGCGAATCGAGATTGTCAATCATACAACGCCTACGGTGGTCCCCTCCGTTGATGGTGTAGGAATTGACGACGAGGATCTGGCTGCGAAGGTCGCGACAGCGGGAACGTCGAGCAACCGTACAGCGTCGATTGAACCGACGACGGTACCGGCTGCGTTCACGACGGCCGATGCTGAGGCCCTCGGCGTGAAGGAGGTTGTCTCGGAAATTACGACGCCTCTCACCAACGATTCGGTGCGCACGCAAAACCTGCTGACTGGCACGAGCCTCATCACAAATACTCTCGTGAAGCCTGGCGAGACGTTCTCGCTTTCGGCTGCACTAGGCGATATTACGTACGAGCGGGGCTTCACCTCGTCGGGCGTTGTCACAAACGGCTTTAACTCTGAAGCTCTCGGAGGCGGTCTTTCGCAGCTCTCGACAAATACTTTCAACATTGGCTATCTCGCCGGAATGGTTGATGTCGAGCACAAACCGCATTCCAAGTACTTCTCGCGTTACCCAATGGGGCGGGAAGCGACATTGTGGTCTGGCCAGATCGACATGAAGTGGAAGAACAACACGCCATACGGTGCGGTTATCGACACCTGGGTGGAAGGCGGAAGTGTTCATACCCAGTTGTGGTCGACGAAGTATTGGGACGTATCAGTGACAGTGTCCGACCCATACAACTACGTCCAGCCGACAACGAAGAACAATCCTGCAGCCGATTGTGAGCCTTCCGGCGCAGGCGGGCCTGGATTCAGCGTGAAGGTGGCACGTAGCGTATCGAAGGATGGTGTGGAGGATAAGGAAGCCTCCGGCGGCTACACGTGGACCTACCAGCCTGTTAACGCTGTGACCTGTAATTAAAGTAGATGTGCCCTGCATGACTGCAGGGAAGCGGGAAAACCGGCTACGGTAATTCCCAACGAAAGGAAGATTGATGACGTACGTAATCGCTCTGCCCTGCGTCGATGTCAAGGATCGCGCCTGCGTAGACGAATGTCCGGTCGATTGCATCTACGAAGGCGACCGCACGCTCTACATTCACCCGGATGAATGTGTGGATTGCGGCGCATGCGAACCGGTGTGTCCTGTAGAAGCCATCTACTATGAGGACGACGTGCCGGACGAATGGTCGGCCTTCACCGCCGTCAATTCGGAGTTCTTTAACGATTTAGGTTCCCCGGGCGGCGCCGCTCGTCTTGGAGCAACCGGCAAAGATCATCCCTACGTTCAGGCCTTACCTCTACAGAAGGCTGAGTAAGGGCGAGCTATGGGGCTCTATGGGAATGCGCTCCCGGATTTTCCCTGGGATTCACTCGTTCCTGTGCGTCAGCGTGCTGCGCAGCACCCGCGTGGTGCAGTGGATCTCACCATCGGCACGCCGGTTGATCCGGTTCCCGCTGCTATCCAGGAGGCGTTGGTTCGCAGCGCAGACTCGCCTGGATATCCGCCAACGATAGGTACTCCCGGCTTGCGAGAGGCGATCGTCGAATGGCTCGCTCGTCGGCGCGGTGTCGAAGGCGAACCCGGTGTACTTCCCACGATTGGCTCGAAAGAGTGTGTAGCCCTTCTGCCATCGCTCCTTGGCTTGGGACAAGGCGACGTTGTGGCTTTCCCGCGTGTTGCTTACCCCACCTACGATGTTGGAGCGAGGCTGGCAGGGGCTACACCGCGCCCCCTCGATCCAGAATCAGATCCCGCAACATGGCCCGAGGATATTTCCCTCCTGTGGTTGAATTCTCCCGGTAACCCGGACGGGCATGTGCTTCGACTTGAACACTTGCGGAACATCGTGTCGTGGGCGCGGGAGCGGGGTGTTCTCGTTGCCTCTGATGAGTGTTACGCCGAACTCATCTGGGACGTCGACGAATCGCCGTCAATCCTTGACTCGCGTGTATGCGGCGGGGATTACACGGGGCTTTTCTGCTTGTATTCGCTTTCCAAACAGTCAAACCTGGCGGGCTATCGTGCAGCCTTCGTCGCTGGCGATCCCCAGCGAATCGGGGCCATAACGGAAATCCGTAAGCATGCCGGTTTTCTCATGCCGGGCCCCGTCCAGCAGGCTATGTCGCTTGCCCTCCGAGACGATACTCATGTGACCGCGCAGCGGGAGGTCTACCGCGCTCGCCGCGACAAGCTGAGCCTGGCTCTTGAGAATGCCGGCCTTATCAACGACGAAAACTCGGTTGCCGGCCTCTATATGTGGGCCCGGGACGCTGCCGGACGTGCGAGCGGACAAGATATTGTGCGTGCCTGTGCCGAACTTGGAATCATCGTGACGCCAGGCGATTTCTATGGAGAAGCGGGAGTAAATAACGTCCGTATTTCCCTTACTGCTACCGACGAAGCTATTGACGAAGCGGTACGTCGCCTGCCTGAACTCCCTGCACTCCTTCACTGATGAACCGACACTGTCCGTCAGAGAGTCGGCGCTCTCCTCAGGTGAACGCGAACGAAATGAGGAATTAAGAGCGCGCGCCCCCATCCGCGTAGTATCTTGATGTGAAGAGAACTTCCATGTGGAGAGAACTTCCCTGTAGGCAACAACGGCTTAGGCCCAAAGATTGGGTTTCGCCCAAAGGAGGAGGACATAGTGACTGAGCACGACGCAGCTATCCTCACGGTCGACGACAAGCAGCTCGAACTGCCGCGCGTTCACTCGACAAATGGCCTTGACGGTTTCAAGATCGACAAACTGCTCGCCACCACCGGAGCGGCAACACTCGATCCAGGCTTTATGAATACAGCCTCATGCGAATCGCAGATCACCTACATCGACGGCGATGCAGGAATCCTTCGCTACCGGGGCTACCCCATTGAGCAGCTTGCCAAGAACTGCTCGTTCCTGGAGACGGCATACCTTCTCATTTACGGTGAACTTCCCGACCCGGAGGCGCTTGCCGTCTTCACTCGTCGAATCAAGCGCCACACACTGCTCCATGAGGATTTCAAGGCCTTCTTTACGGCGTTCCCCGCAGGCGGACACCCGATGTCAATCCTCCAGTCGGGCATCGCTGGCATGGCGACATACTACGACCACACGCTCGACCCGAAGGACCCAGCGCAGCTTGATTTGGCAACAGTCCTGCTCATGGCGAAGGTTCCGACGATGATTGCCTACATCGCGAAACGTGCCACAGGCTTGCCGTTGCTCTACCCTGACGCCTCGCGTTCCTTCACGGAAGATTTCATCCGGATGACCTTCGGATTGCCCTACCAGATGCAGGAAATTGACCCGACGATCGTCAATGCTCTGGATAAGCTCTTTATCCTTCACGCGGACCATGAGCAGAACTGCTCCACCTCCACGGTGCGCCTTGTGGGCTCGTCGCAGGCGAATGTCTACGCGTCGGTATCCGCTGGTGTTGGCGCGCTTTCCGGGCCGCTTCACGGCGGTGCCAATGAGGCCGTACTCAACATGCTGCGTGAGATCCGCGAATCGGGCATGCCGGTTTCCCAGTTTGTTCAGCAGGTGAAGGATAAGCAGAACAAGGTCAAGCTCATGGGCTTTGGGCACCGTGTCTACAAGAATTTTGATCCGCGTGCGAAAGTCGTCAAGGGCCTCGCCGACGAGATTCTTGTGCGCATGGGTGGCGATAACGAACTTTTTGAGATCGCGAAGGAACTCGAGCAGGCGGCACTCTCCGACGATTACTTCGTTGAGCGGCGGCTTTACCCGAATGTCGATTTCTACACGGGGCTCATTTATGAGGCTATGGGCTTCCCGACGCAGATGTTCACTCCGCTGTTCGCGCTTGGCCGCCTGCCCGGCTGGATTGCGCAGTACCGCGAGATGGTGGCCGACCCAGCTCAGCGTATTGGCCGGCCGCGCCAGGTGTATGTGGGCTATGACGAGCGCGACTGGTTGCCACGTAATCAGCGTGAGAAGCAGCATGTGGTGGAGATCGAGCCGAGCTTGGAGAATAAGCGCCTATAAAGGTAAGTGAAGGGCGACGAACGCGGATTGTTCGTCGCCCTTCACTGTGCGGCAGCCCTCGGCCACGGAAGTGGTTGTGGACTGCAGCGTTGCCTTAGTTTTGGTGGAGGATTGACGTAAGCTCCGTGACTTGCACACCTGGCCGGGGGAGTGCCTCCACTGCGCCGGATTGGGAGTTGCGGCGGAAGAGAATGTTGTTCATCCCGGCGAGCATTCGTGCGGGTAGGACGTCTGGTTCGACGATATATCCCTCGTGGGAGGGCATGACGCCGCCGGTGGGGAGGATCGTCACTTTCGTTCCGGCGGTGACGTAGAGGCCGGCTTCAACGATGCAGTCGTCGCCGACGGGGATGCCGAGGCCGGAGTTTGCTCCGAGAAGGGAGCGTTTGCCGACGCGCACGCGCTCCTGGCCCCCTCCGGAGAGGATTCCCATGGTGGAGGCCCCGCCGCCGATGTCTGCGCCGTCATCGACGACGACGCCTTGGGAGACGCGGCCTTCGATCATGGCTCGGCCGAGTGAACCCGCGTTGTAGTTGACGAATCCGGCATGCATAACGGTTGTGCCTTCGGAGAGGTAGGCGCCGAGGCGAACATTGTTGCCGTCGGCGATCCGGATTCCGGAGGGGATGACGTAGTCGACCATGCGCGGGAATTTATCGACGGAGAGGATGCGCACGGGGGTGTTGGTTTTGGCGCGTGCGCGCATACGTGTGTCTTCGAAGTCTTCGAGGAAGCATGGTCCAAGGCTTGTCCATGCGACGTTTTCCAGCACGGAGAAGATGCCGCCGAGGTTGACGGAATTCGGCTCGACGAATCGCCAAGA
This sequence comes from Arcanobacterium haemolyticum, assembly GCA_021532125.1. Classification (GTDB taxonomy): domain Bacteria; phylum Actinomycetota; class Actinomycetes; order Actinomycetales; family Actinomycetaceae; genus Changpingibacter; species Changpingibacter haemolyticus_A. The sequence continues at coordinate 340,781 of JADYUX010000001.1, read as the reverse complement.
AAGAAGGTGGAGGCGCAGGTAGGCGCCTGCGGCGGTGGAGGGCTCTTCGTCGAGGTTGATGACGGTTTTAACGATACGGAGGTGCACGTGTCGTGTGTCGTCGTCGCGCTCAAGGGAGAGGAGGATGGGATCGGGTTGCGCATCCTCTGGTGGGGTGCCCAGTTGGGGGCGGGGATACCAGACGTCGAGGACTTTTCCATCGGGGCGCGATGTGGCGAGGCCAAAGCCCCAAGCTGAATTGGTCATGGTATTAAGCCTACCGATGGGGTGGCGTGGGGGCATCTGGGGGCCGGTGTGCGGACGTGTGGGGGTTCCGGGGTTTTCCTTGTGGCATCGCGGTGGATACGGGTTGTTGTGATTTTTGACTGGCGTGCGATTGGGCCGGGCGTGGCGCGGCGCAGATTTATGCGAAGGGTTCGGCGTCGGCGACCATGGTGCGCAGGGTTGGCCACGCAGCGGCGAAAGAGGGGTGAAGGTTGCCGGGGAGTTCGCTGTTGAGAGGGAACCAGGCAAGTTCTTGGGATTCGTCGTCATGGATAACTTCGGCGTGCGCTGGCGCAGCGGTAACGAACGTTGTATACGCCCAGTCGCCGTGATTGTCGACGAAAGAGTTGCGCACGTGCAGATCGGTGAGCTGAGTTTCTTCGGCACATTCCCGAAGTGCGCCTTCGAGGGGTGTCTCATCCCATTCGATAGCGCCTCCGGGAATTGACCACGTGTTCCCACCGTGCGACCAGGAGGAACGTAGCTGAAGGAGCACTTCACGCTCGCCGTCTCGATCGCGGAATGTGCATATGCCTGCTGCTCCTCCAATGCCCCAATGGATGGAACCACATGAGCAGAGGATGAATCCGTCTGCGCCATGCCGGGCGCGGAATGGTCGGCGCCGCGAGAGGTACTTATGTCCGGTTTCTGAGAGCTCGCCGCTGGCCGGCTGGGCATCCGTCCATAGTTGGGTGACGGAGAGGCCAACTCCGCTGAGCATCTGACGTACGAGCGGCAAGCTGATTCCGACGACACCGTGGTAGTCGCCTTCAACCGAGTCGATGAAAGGGCCTCCCCGGCCGTCCACGGTAAAAGACCCTGCTACGTGGAGTGGTTCACCCGACGCGATGTATGCATCGATTTCGGCATCGCTGAGCTCAGCGACATGAACTCTCGCGTGGGAGACGGCGCTCAGGGAGGAGAGAGAAGGAAGATGAATGAGACAGTGTCCAGTGTGGAGTACCCCAGAATTCCCGGACATAGCACGTAGTCGCTCGCGGGCCACCTCTGGGGTGTGTGGCTTACCGACGACTTCACCGCCGAATTCGAACATCGAGTCGCAGCCGATGACGAGGTCTGTGACAGCAGGGTTGTCGTGTGGAAGGTCGACGAGCTCGTTGGCAACTGCGCGAGCTTTGGCAGTTGCCAACGCGAGAACCTTCTGACTTGCCTCACCGTTCACCCGTTCGAGGAGCGCGTCTTCGTCAACGTGTGATACGTGAACCTGCGGAGAAATTCCTGCGGCGCGCAAGGTCGCAAGTCGGGCGGGGGATTGTGATGCCAGTGTCAGGGAAAGGTGAGGAAGAGTCATCGTCGTTCGTCGTTCGTCGTCAAAAAATCGAAAATCTAGGTGCGAGAAACCCGCGAGATCAGCGCAGAGCCTCACGCATCACGTCAAGGCCCACTGATCCCAACGACAGAGCCTTCGTATGCCATGCCTTGAGGTCGAAATCCTCACCGGCGCGTTCCGCACGAGTGCGGGCCTCCTCGCGCAACTCATTCCAGATACGCTGCCCAATCTTGTACGAAGGAGCTTGGCCCGGCCACCCAAGGTAACGATCGAGCTCGAACGAGAGGAACGATGGATCCATCGCAACATTGTCGCGGAGGAAAGCCCACGCAGAATCATGATCCCAGGCTCCCGAACCATATGAACCGGCAGGCTTGCCGAGATGAACACCCAGATCGACGACAACGCGGGCGGCTCGCAGACGCATCGAGTCAAGCACACCCATGCGGTCGCCCGGATCGTCCTGGAAACCGAGCTCAGCCATGAGCTGTTCAGCGTAAAGGGCCCAGCCTTCACCGTGCCCAGAGACCCAACAACCGTGGCGGCGCCAGTCGTTGAGGGAATCACGCATATACGTTGTCAGGCCAACCTGAAGGTGATGGCCGGGAACACCCTCATGGAAGACCGTTGTCTTTTCCTGCCACGTCGCAAAGGATGTGACTCCCTGAGGAACCGACCACCACATGCGACCCGGGCGGGAGAAATCATCTGTTGGTCCTGTGTAGTAGATCCCGCCAGTTCCGTCCTCAAGGACCATGCACTCAATCGTCTGGAGCGGCTTCGGGATATCAAAATAGGTGCCCGAGAGGGTGGAGAGCGCGTTGTCCGCAGTCTCTTGCATCCATCCGCGCAAGGCATCGGTGCCATGAAGCGAACGCGCCGGATCGGCGTTCAGGCGATCCATTGCCTCACGAACGCTCACGCCCGGACCATAGAGATCGCGCGCAATTTCTTCCTGCTCGCGAATAATGGACGCGAGTTCCTCCTTGCCCCACTCATACGTTTCGTCCAGATCGACACGGGCACCGAGGAATAAACGAGAGAAACGCTCGTAGCGTTCGCGACCAACAGCATCAGTCTCGGTCGTCCCCTCGGCGATCTCCTCGCGAAGGAAACGCGCGAGATCGGCGTAGGCTTCGCGCGCAGAATCAGCGGCTCGTGCGAGATCCTGACGCAGCGCCTGACCTTGCTCCGACGCCTGGTCGACGAGCTTGCTGAAATTCGATTCGCGCTCCGCCGCGAGAAGATCACACTGTTCGGCACAGCGCTCAAGCTGACGTCGAGCTATCGCTGGCCCGTTCGCACGACGCCAACTCAACGACTCACGGTAACCGGCGAGCGCATCCGGAATTGCTGCAAGACGCGCTGCAATCGTCGCCCAATTATCCGGCGTCTGGGTGGGCATAAGGTCGAAAATATCGCGGATCGTTTGCACAGGGGACGCAATAACGTTGAGCTCACCTGTGGTTTCGCCAGCCTCAATGAGTTCGCTTTCAAGTTCGAGGCGCTCGCGGAGAGCTGCCGCACTCACGGCATCGGCATCATTTTGTGGCGTGAGCGTATCAAGTGTGCGCAGCGCGCGCCTTCGCAGCAACAAGTGTTCCTGTTCACCTTCTGGCGAGTAATCAGTGAATGCTGTTTCGTCGCCACCGGGCAGCCCGGTTTCCGTTGTAAGTTCGGGCATCGCGACAAGGAGGTCACGGAGGTAAGAGTTCGACAGCTCGTCAATGGGAGTGGGTTGTACGCTCATTCTTCAAGCCTATCGCGGGCTGGAACTCCTGGGTAGAGAAGGCGGTGCGCCGCTCGGTTCGGACAGTGGAGCCTCAACGGCAGGAACCATCATGCGAAAGGCAGACGTTTTCCTCACGAAAAACAGAGAAACGAAAAATTTGTCGGACATATCTAGACAAAAATGTGATGTGGAGTACTATTATGAGAGCTGTTCGTCGGTCATGCTGTGGAGAGTTCTCGACGAAGCCCGCCTCATCGACGGAATCGTCAAGATTACGTCTGAGTAGAGTTTCGACTTCTCTCACTCATGGGAATTCCCCCAGTGGATATGTGCCGCTGAACGGAGTAAATTTCTACATCGTTTTGGATGAGCGTGGCCTCATGGCCGCATATCGTTGCTGCTCAAGCGGACGAAAGGGGTTCGTGTGACTCGTGTGCCATCGCCGGGGCAACTCGGCGAACCATCAAACAAGGGCACCACCGGATCTTCTCCAACTCCACCAACACTCAACACAGTGCAACGACATGTCGATGCCCTTCTCCGCGGCGAAGAGAAGTACACGATGCTCGAAGCCGCACAGCTCGCTGGCACGTCTGTTGATCTCGTTCGTCGATTCTGGCTCGCCATGGGTTTCCCGATGGTTGCCGACGAGGAGAACCAGAAGGTCTTTACCGACGACGATGTCGAGTCCATGCGCCGCCGCCAAGAAATGCTTGATTCTGGCCGCGTGACTGCAGAAACGCTCGTTTCACTCATCCGCGCCGAATCACATATGTCCGACCGCATGGTGCTCTGGCAGCACGAAGCCTTCGTCGAACACGCTGAACGTGTCCTTGGCCTTGACGGTATCTCCGCACGCTTCTGGGTGCTCGATCACTTCGGGGAGTACAGCGAGTTTCTTCGCGACCAAATGGACTACGCGTGGCGGCGCCACCTTGCCGCCCTCCTTCGTCGTTCCGAAGCTGAAGCAGTCCAAATGGACATGTCTGACGACGGCGAAACCCAACTCCAACGAGCCCTTGGCTTCGTCGATATGGTCGCATTCACCAACCGATCGAACGAATTAGGCGCCGCGGAACTCGTCACACTCATCGGAACATTCGAGCAAACCTGCCGCGATGTGATCGCCTCGTGCGGTGCCCGCGTCGTCAAAACAATCGGCGACGCCTTCCTCTACATCGCCGACGACGTCGTGACAGGAGCTGAGACAGCGACACGCATCGTCGAAGAACTCCGGGCAATTCCCGGAATGCTGCCAGTGCGTGCATCGCTCGTGTGGGGCGGCGTTGTTTCCCGATTCGGCGATGTCTTTGGCCCAACAGTCAATTTGGCTTCCCGGCTTGTCGACGTCGCGCCCACCGGCTCGGTCCTCATCGACCAAAATACGGCAAATATTCTGCGCGCATTGAAACTCGGGCGCTACACGCTCGTCCCGGCAGGTTCCCCCGACCTCCAAGGCATCGGGCAGATAGACTCCGTAGAGCTACGCCGCATGCCAACTCGTGAGGCGAGCCCAAACTTCTAGCGTCTACCGGAACCCCTGGGAAACGGCGTTGTGAACGGCGCGAGTACACCACACCACGGTACTTAGGCCCTTGACCAGCAGAGTTATAGCGTGCTTGAAGATAACTTAAATGGAAGTATCCCAGAATTCGTCGATCTACTTTCCCTAAAAGATCGACGCGAGTTTAATGAAAGGCTTAGCATTCAGTTGTGACTAATTTACTGCTAGTAGAAGATGACTCCGCCATCTCGGGTCCGCTCATGCGAGCACTCACCCGCGAAGGCTATGCCGTGAGCCTCGCAGAGACGGGCCGTGATGCTCTCGCTGCCATGGAGTCGCGACCGGATCTCATCATTCTCGACCTCGGTCTGCCCGATATGGACGGCCTCGATGTCGCACGGCAGGTGCGCTCGCGGGGCTGGGATTTCCCCATCCTTATCCTCACTGCCCGCACCGAGGAAGTGGACATGGTGGTGGGCCTGGATGCAGGCGCGGATGATTATGTCACCAAGCCTTTCCGCCTCGCTGAGCTCCTCGCGCGAGTCCGGGCGCAGCTCCGCCGATCCGAACATGTCGACGGCAGCGACACGCTCAAGGCCGGCAATGTGAGCGTTGATGTTGCCGCGCACCGCGCTTTCGTCGGTGACACTGAACTCCAGCTCACGGGTAAAGAATTCGAACTTTTGACCATCCTCGTGCGCCACGCCGGCGCCGTCGTTTCTCGCGAAGACCTGCTGCGTGAAGTGTGGGGCGTCCAGGGTGACGATTCAACGAAGAAACTCGACATGCATATCTCGTGGCTGCGCCGCAAACTTGGCGACGATGTCGCCGACCCGAAGTACATCGTCACCGTACGTGGAATGGGTTTCCGCTTCGAGAAGGAGTGACGCTAGGTGCGCCGCCGTGCTATTCACATGACGACGGTGGCCGTCGCCGTGGCAGTCCTCCTCCTCGGCCTCCCAGGAATTATCCTCGGCGGCACGCTCATCTGGCGGAATGCTGAAGCTAATCTCGATCGCCGCGCAGCTAATGTCGCGGCGATCGTTGAACAGCGCCTCAAGACCGACCGAGAGATCTCCCCGCAAGAACTCAAGATTTACGCTGTTGAACGGGGAGAAACTCCGGCTCACATCACGGTCGTCATTCCATACGAGAAGATCGAAGCAGGTGTTGAGCTCCACGGATCGACGCTCTCGCGATCGACTACGGCTGGTGAAACAGCGACAGTCATTATTTCGATCTCCCGAAGCACAATTGAGCGCAACATAGCTCTATTTGCAGCTGCTGGTATTGTGGCGATCTCCTTCTCGTTTGCCGTTGGTGTGATGATTGCGTTGCGACAATCGCGACGCTTGTCGGCACCATTGATCTATCTTGCGGCTGCCGCCGAGCAGCTCGGTGCGGGGCAAACCAGGCCCCAGATGGAAGAATCCGGCGTTGAAGAGATCGACTTGGTGTACGAGGAGCTTGTGCGCACAGCTGACCGCATGGCTGGCCGTATTTCCGCGGAGCGTCAGTTCGCGGCAGACGCCTCTCACCAGTTGCGGACGCCGTTAGCTGCCTTGTCGATGCGACTTGAAGAAATCCAGTATCTCTCCGACGATCCTGACGTCCAGGAGGAGGCTGGCAAGTGCTTGGAGCAGGTCGAGCGCCTGACGGGTGTTGTTCAAGACCTGCTTGCGAATTCTCGGTCCGCTGCTGGGGGCAGCACGGAGGCCGTGCGGTTGAAACCGATTTTTGATCAACAGGATGACGAGTGGCGTAAGAGTTTCGCGCGCGTTGGCCGTGAGCTGGTATTCCAGGAGGAGGCTGGCCTTGCGGCTCTCGCGAACCCGGCCTCCTTGTCGCAGATCATTGCCACGCTTATTGAGAATTCCCTCAAGTACGGTGCGGGGACGACGACAGTTCTTTCTCGGAAAGTTGGGCGGGGAGTGGTTGTTGAAGTCCGGGATGAGGGCGAGGGCGTAGCGGAGGACCTTACAGAGGCCATCTTCAGAAAGGGCGTGTCCACGGGTGGCTCGACAGGTATTGGCCTTCCATTGGCGAAGTCGCTTGCCGAGAAAGACGGAGGGCGTCTCGAGCTGACGCAAGCTCAGCCACCGGTATTCTCGCTGACATTGAGTGCTTTGCCGCAGTCGCTCGACCCCGGAAAGATCTTGCCGTCCGGTTCCATTATTACGATGGGCTCGCGCCGCCGCCGACGGTAGCGCCGGCCCTGGTGGTGTTTGTGGCACAGATGCTGGTTCAAGCTAGGGGCGAAGTGCCCTACGCGAAGCGCAATCCGAGCTCAAGATAGACGTTAAGCACTGAGGCCCGATCGTGGCTCAGCGGGTGTTTAGGGGCGACGAGCCTCAACCATCGTCGGGTCGGAGACGGGGGATTCGTCGTCGCTCAGCGCGTGCGTGACATCCTGAGCATCGCTCGAAAGGAGCGAGACAGACTCGAAGGGGTTGTCTGGCATTGTCTGGGATTCAGCGGTGAAAACAGGATCGGCTGTTTTAGCCTCATCTGTAGAAGCTTCGGGGAGCTCACGAGGTGCCCCGTCTCGAGCTGTTTCGCTCTTGGTCCCAGAGAACACGAAGTATCGGTACATAACGTAGCGGAATGCTGTGCCCAGGACGAGGCCCACAACGTTGGCGGAAATGTTGTCGGCGAGCTGGGAACGAAGATCGAGAACATACCGCGAGAACCACAGGCATGCGAGGGCTATGAGCATGCCACCCGCATTAACGAGAACAAACATGATGAACTCGTGGCTTTTCGACTTTGTGCGCATATCGCGGAAGGTCCACAGGCGGTTGACTACCCACGAGAAAATGACGGAGACGATGACGGAAATCGTCTTGGCTGTCATAGAAGAATCGCCAGGAAGAGTGAGGATATTGGAGTGGGCTAGGAGGTTAAAGAGGCCTACGTCAACGATGTAGGAGCCGAGGCCTACCACGCAGAATCGGACGAACTCCACGAACCACTCGCGCAAGCTTTGGCCTTTGAGGAGCTTGCGGACAATCTTGTTATTGGCGATCTTCTCGGATGCAAACACCACACCAGTGTAGTGGGCGATCGCGCGGCACAGTACGAATGGTGAGTAAGGTTATTCTGTGAGCACGAACGAAGGGGCGCCAGGGCGCGCAGTAGTTGGAACGGGCGCCGCGTGGGCTGCGCCGCGCATCGGTGTGGTGGGCGGTGGCCAGTTGGCGCGAATGATGCAGGAATCGGCGAACGCTTTGGGTATTCGCCTCTGTGCTTTGGTTGAGGCTGCGGACGGGTCTGCTGCGCAGGTCATCACCGATTCTCAGGTTGCGCAAGCCGACGATCGCGAGGCGATCCTTGAGCTCGCGAAAAACGTTGATGTGCTCACAGTGGAGCACGAGCATGTGCCTGATGAAACTCTTCGTGACGCTGAGGAATTCGCTCCTGTGCGCCCTGGCGCCCACGCGCTGGCCTACGCTCAGGATAAGTTGGCGATGCGTCGGAAGATGTCTGAGCTTGGTGTGCCCTGCCCGCAGTGGTTTTCGGTGTCATCGACGGCAGAGGTGGAGGAAGCGCTCGGAGAGTTGCGTTCCGCGGCCCGCCGGCGTGGCGATGCGTTCGACGGTGCGGTGCTCAAAACTCCGCGTGATGGCTATGACGGTAAGGGCGTGAAGATCATCCATGAGGCCGACGATGCCTGTGAATGGCTGTCGGTAGGTGGCCCGCTCCTCGTTGAGGAGAAGATTCCTTTCGAGATGGAGCTTGCGCAGGTTGTCGCTCGTAGACCATCGGGGGAGGTCCGAGCTTGGCCTCTTGTACGAACGGTCCAGCAGAACGGTGTATGTTTCGAGGTTGTTGCTCCGGCACCTGGGGTGCCTGAGGCGCTCCACGAAGAATGTGCTCGTATCGCTCAGAAGATTGCCACTGAGCTTGATGTGGTGGGAGTGCTGGCCGTGGAGCTTTTTGTGGCGAAAGACCGCGTGTATATCAACGAGTTGGCGATGCGCCCTCACAATTCTGGTCATTGGACAATCGAAGGAGCGACGACAAGTCAATTCGAGCAGCATCTTCGCGCGGTTCTCGATCTTCCCTTGGGGGATACGGCGCCCCGAGCGCCGTGGAGTGTCATGGTCAACGTGCTCGGTTCGCAGCTCGACGATCCTCGTCATGCTTACGCGCAGGTGATGGAGCGTTTCCCGGAGGCAAAGATTCATGTGTATGGGAAGGCTGTGAAACCTGGCCGGAAGATTGGGCATGTGACGGTGTTGGGTGCTGATCTTGATGCCGCTCGCGAGTCCGCGCATGGTGCTGCTGCGATGCTCCGCGGCGAGAGCGCCTAGTTTGTCATTTGTTGGTGTTTGCTGTTTGTTTCGTGTGCGCGTTGCGCAGGTAGGGGAGTTCTCGTGAGTCAGCCAGTTGTCGGAATTGTCATGGGGTCAGATTCGGATTGGAAGGTTATGTCTGCCGTAGGCGACGCCCTTGCTGAATTCGATATCCCGTTTGAGGTTGACGTAGTGTCCGCGCATCGTATGCCGGAGGACATGATCCGTTATGGTCGTGAGGCCGCGGGGCGCGGATTGCGGGTCATCGTGGCTGGCGCGGGTGGTGCAGCGCATCTTCCGGGCATGCTTGCAGCAGTGACACCGCTCCCGGTCATTGGTGTCCCGGTTCCTCTCGCCTACCTCGACGGCATGGATTCCCTTCTCTCCATTGTCCAAATGCCCGCGGGGGTGCCTGTTGCGACCGTATCGATTGGTGGGGCGCGTAATGCTGGCCTGCTTGCGGCGCGGATCATTGGTGCGGGGACCGGCGCTGAGGATGCGCGTGTGCGTTCGCGGATGTTGGAATTCCAGGAGGAGCTGCGCGAGGTTGCGTACGCTAAGGGGGCTCGTTTGCGGGAAACCACGTCTAAGTAGACGTGTCGGTACTTGGCTGAGGGCGACGACGATGTTCGTCGCCCTCGCTGTATTGCCGGTTGTGACGACGAATCGTCGCCGTATCTCCTGGGTGCTGTGAGGCGGGGATTCAGCCCGTGACGGACTGGAAGTCGTCGGCGCTCAGGTTCCCGTTCTTCATCTTCTCGAAGAAGGAATCGACGAGGTCGGGGTCGAGTTCCACGGCGGATTGTCCGCCAACGCGGAGGTTGAGTGACGAGATCGGGGGAGTACCCATGAGTCCATCTGGCCCCATCACGTCGCGCATACCAAGGGCCGCACGCGCCAAGCCAAGTATTGACGTATCCGTATCGGTGGTGAGACTCGTTGCTGCAGTACCGACGAGGGCCTTCTGTCGAGCGGGATTGACGAGGGTTGCCCCGGAAGCTGCCTTGTCGATGATCTTGCCAACTACCTGGCGTTGACGGAGTGTCCGGCCGATATCTCCAAGAGGGTCGGAGTAGCGCATGCGTGAGAAGGCAAGCGCAGTTGCTCCATCGACGTCCGCGCAGCCGGCGCTCCAGACGAGCCCGGAGTATTCGTCGGCAACGTCGTAATCAAGGCACAGGTTGATTCCTCCGACAGCGTCGGTGAGTTCCTGCACGCCAAACATCGAGACTTCGACGTAATGATCGATTGTCATGCCGGTGAGGTTTTCGACGGTCCGTACGAGGAGTTCTGGCCCACCGAGTGAGTAGGATGAGTTGATTTTTCCGGAGCCATGATCGGGGATTTCGACGTAAGAATCGCGGGGGATCGAGACGAGCGCTGCTTTTCCTGATTCGGGGACGTGGAGAACCATGATGGAATCTGAGCGTTCGCCCTCAGTGCCGTCGTTGATCGCTTCGGCTTGCCGTTTGTCAGAGCCGACGATGAGGTAGGTGGTTCCGGGTGTGTTGCCGGCTCCGGAGAGGGCTCCGACGTGCTGGAGCCGGGAGTTTCCGTAGGAGATGAGGTAGAGGGGCCACGCGACGAGGATGACGAGCAGGACGACGAGGGGCGTAACTATCCACGGCCACGTGCGGCGTTTCTTCCGCGGAGTGCGAGGTGGGAGGACGGGCGGGAGAGAAGGTGCCGATCGGTCGTCTCTCGGGGCTGATGCGCTAGCGGTGGATCGGTGCGGGCGATGTCGCTCGACGGGGCGCGAAGCCGGTGGAAAACTCACACCTTCTGCTTCGCCGGCGCGCTGCGTTCCTGCCGGTGGGAAGGAGGCCGGTCGGGGTTCGGGTGCGACAGGAGCCGGGTCCCGGCGAACTTCAGGGCGCTGCCGAACGGCCGGGCGGTTCCGGCGTACGTGAGGGCCTTTGCCGATTGATACCGCGTCGCGGTCTGACGGCCTGCGTCGGGGGTTCGTCGGCTCGAAGCTGGGAGGGGTGGCGTTCATGTCGATAGCGCCTTACTGCGCGTTCTCCTTGGTGCAGATCGGTGCGGTCGTTGTTGGTTCGACTGTAGCGGAATCTGATGATGCGGCGGGCGTTTGCGCTGGTTCTGCCATGACGGGGTTGTCCGCAGGTGCGGTGGGTGCAGAGGCGTCGCCGGGGGTGGTGGCTGCGGGTGCCTGTGAGGCAGAGGCGGCAGCTTCCTGCTCGGCCAAGGTGAGGTCTGTGATCGAGACGTTGTTCCACTGATCCGTTTCGGCAGTCACCTTGTGATCGTTAATCAATGCGTTCCACAAAACGGCGGCCTCTGATTCGAGGGGGCGCACGCGCGCACCTTCGTAGACGAACGGCATGGTGATGAAGTGAATCTTCGAGGTGTCGATAGCGCGCAGCGAGTTGGCAAGGCCGACGAGAGTGGTGATATCGCCAAGGCCCTGGCTCGTTGAAAGCGACTGAGTGCCGGCATCAAGCACCTGGTACATCTTCGGCAAGTTGGTGAGGAGGTTAAGGTTGAGGATTTCCTGAACCATGGCGGTGACGAGCTCCTGCTGGCGTCCGATACGGCTGATGTCCGAGCCGTCGCCAAGCTGGTAGCGGGCACGCGCAAGGGCGAGAGCCTGCTGGCCGCCGAGGAGTCGGCATCCGGCTGCTACGTTAAGCCCGGAGTTTTCGTCGGTCATGTCCTCGTCGAAGTACATGGGCACGCCGCCCAAGGCATCGACGATTTGCTGGAAGGCTGCGAAGTTGACGACAACGTAACCGTCGAGGCGGATTCCGGTGAGCTGCTCAACTGTCTTCATCGAGCAGGCGGCAGCGGTGGCGACCGAGCCGCCCTGGCCGCCGTAGGCGAAGGCGGCATTGAACATCGAATCGTAGGTGGCGCGCGTCGTGCTGATCTCGTTGCCGTTCTCGTCCCACACGGTGCAGGAAGGAATGTCGACGAGGGTATCGCGCGGAATCGATACCACTTCAACGTGTGAGCGATCGGCGCCGATGTGGAAAAGCATCGTCGTGTCGGCACGCATGCCGGAGATTTCGCCGGAGGCGCCCGCGCCGTCGACGTCGGAATCGCCCGAGCGTACGTCCGAGCCAAGAACGAGGATGTTGAGGGCACGGCCCGCGAAGCCGTCGGCAGGTGCCGTTTCCTCGTCGTTTGGGCGGTCGTCACCGAGGAGCCCAGAGATATCGGCTTGGTCGATGTTCCCCTGGAGACTCGTCCATGCAGTAGCGACAGCCGTACCGACCATGAGGGCCAGTGCCAGGATCACAAGAAGGATCACTCGGCCAATGTGGCGGCTCGTCGTTGCGAGGCTGGAATGCGCAGCAGCGCGGGCGTTATTACTCACCTTCCATATATTACGACCCCATGTTCGCGCCGTGGCGATTGTGGGGAGATTCTCCCGGGCATGTCTCGGATACAAAGATGCTCGCATGCGCTATCGGGGGAGACGGAATTGTTTGTGAAACCGCTGGAAAACCCGCCGATATGCTACGTAATTGAAAAAACGCGAGCCCCTCAAGTTGTTACATGAGCTTGTCATGATGGTGAAGTTCACCTACTGGGATACCACGAGCGAACCGGTAGGCTTGTCACGTGGAAAACTGTGCCCTTCGAGTCGTCACTGTCGCCTTTAATCCCGGCGACGAGCTCCGTGCCTGCGTTGCGTCCATTAGTGAAGCGACAACGAAACCCTATGAGGTCGTCGTCGTCGATAATGGAACGGAGCGAGATGTTGTCGACGAGGTTGCCAGCGATTATGGCGTGATCGTCGAACGACCGGGACGCAATCTCGGATATGGCGGCGCTGCTAACCTCGGTGCGCAGCATTATGACGGAGAGTGGATTCTCGTCGCTAATCCCGACCTCGAATTCACGCCGGGTTCCATCGATAAGCTCATTGAAGCAGCGGATCACTGGCCCCAGGCGGGCGTATTTGGGCCGCTTATCCGCACTCTAGAAGGCGATGTGTACCCGTCCGCACGGCAGTTCCCGCGCCTCGTCTCAGGAGCTGGGCATGCACTTCTCGCTCAAGTCTGGCCAGGTAACCCCTTCACACGTGCCTACCGCTCCAACGCCGCGATCGATCGCGCCCACGAAGTTGATTGGCTCTCGGGAGCGTGCCTCCTCATCCGCACCGAGGCTTTCCGGGAGGTCGGCGGTTTCGACGATTCGTATTTCATGTTTTTCGAAGACACCCAGTTGGGTGAGGACATGCGCGCCCACGGCTGGGCAAGTGTCTTCATCCCCGAAGCTGACGTCACCCACGAGCAAGGCGCAAGTTGGAAGGCACGACCAGCCAAGATGCTTCGAGCCCACCACGAATCCGCCGCACACTACCTTGACGGGATATATTCACAACCCTGGCAAGCTCCCCTCCGATGGGCGTTGCGGACGGGGCTGCGGATACGAGCCGAGATCCAAGTTGCGCTAGCGAAGCACACCAAGTGAAGGTGACACGGCCTCGTCGTTAAACCCTACGGTTACATGAAAAATCAAGAGAAAAATTAAGCGAATAATAAGTAATCGCCTCTACGAAATCGCGGCACTGCGGGCTACAGTTAGTCTGTCCGTACCTCCACACCGTGTCGACTTCATGAGGGGATGCTGTGTTCAACCGACGAATCGCTGTAGCCGCGGCTCTCACTTCTCTTTGTGCACTAGCTGGGAGCGGTTTCTCAGCTCTAGCTATTGCCGACGAAGCTGCCCAAGGCGGGATCACGCTCCCGCTCACTGACGCATCAGGGGCGCCTACTGAAGCAGCCACCGAGGGATTCACACTCGAAACAACAACGACGAACCCGGATAGTGCCATAGCTGCCGACGTGTCGGACGAGTACTCCCTTCTCAGTGCGCCGATCAACATCGACACCCCCTTTGCCGTCGCTGCCGTCACGTGGAAACCTGGCGACGACCTACCAGACGGCAGCGTCATACAGATGCGTACACTCGACGGCGACGAATGGTCCGAATGGTACGCACTTGAATCGGACAGCGCCGACGGGAAGGACACCGGCGAAGGACGCGCCGGAACCGAATACCTCGTCTCAGGGAACTCCACAGGAATCCAAGTCCGACTCAATCATGGCAACGGCTCCCTCCCAAGCGAGATGGCAATCACCATCGAATACGGGGGCGAACAGCAAGCTACCACCGTGGAACACACCGAACTCGCCGACGTGCTCCCTGATGCAGCATCCCTCACAGACGATGTAGCAAACCCAGCGGCGATTGCGGCAGAAAACCTCACCCAATCGGCCGCATCGTTCACAGGCACACCCATTACCCTCGCAAGCGCCCACCGCGCATCGACAGTGCCCATGACCCTCGACGCCACAGGAAAAGCACGGGCGGCGGCGCTCGCGAACATTCAGCCACGCTCAGCATGGGGCGCGGACAATCGTATCCTCGAATGGACACCGGTGGACTACGCAAAGTTTGAAGGGGTCGTCGTCCACCACACCGCAGGATCAAACACCTACACGCAGGCACAAGTCCCAGGCGTCATCCAGAGCATCTACCGCTACCACGCTGTCACACGCGAGTGGGGCGACATCGGATACAACGTTCTCATTGACAAATACGGCGGCCGCTGGGAAGGCCGCTACGGAACGCTCGCATCCAGCGACGACAAGATGGCCGTCGGCGCACACGCAGCCGGACGGAACACTGGAACAATGGGCATCTCCGTCATGGGCGACTTCACCTCCATCGAGCCAAGCTGGACAATCCTCAACGCTATCGAAGATGTCACGGCATGGAAGTTCGCCGTATCCGGCATCGACCCGAACTCGACAAGCCCCCTGCGAGTCCCGCTGCCCACAGAACGACGAATCAACTCCAACCTCACCCCAGGATCGCCACTCCCACGCATCGTCGGGCACCGAGACGTCGGCTCAACAGCTTGCCCCGCCCGAATTTACAACTACCTCGACACAATCCGATCAGAAGTGACGAGGCGCTACGCGGCCCTCAAGAACGGCGAGGCGGTGAGTGCCTTTCCGGAAGGATGGAATTTCATTAACGGGGCGTGGTATTTCTTCGATAAGAACGCAAATGCCGCAACCGGATGGTTCAAGGACGGCGCCACCTGGTACTACGCCGAATCGAACGGCATTATGCAGCATGACCGTTGGGTACTCTCCTCAGGACGCTGGTTCTATCTTGGCCCCTCCGGCGCCATGGTTGGGAACACCTGGCTGAAGTTGGGCGGTACGTGGTACTACTTCTCGGCTGATGGTGCAATGGCCACCGGATGGTTCAAGGACGGCGTCACCTGGTACTACGCCGACGCAAACGGTGCGATGGTGCACGACCAATGGATCTTGTCAGGAAATCAGTGGTACTACCTCAGCTCGTCAGGCGCCATGATGGCTGACGGCTGGCTTGAACGAGGAGGTACGCGATACTACATCGCCAGCGATGGCACCATGGCTACTGGCTGGTTTAAGGTAGACGACCACTGGTATTTCGCCGACGAAAGCGGTGCGACAGCAAGCAACCGATGGCTGTTCTTAGGGGAGCGGTGGTACTACGTCGACTCCTCCGGCCACATGCTTGAGAATACTTGGTCATTTATCAACGGCCAGTGGTACTACTTTGCAGCGGACGGCACCATGATGACTGGTTGGTTCCGGGACGGCACCACCTGGTATTTCGCTGACGCGAGTGGGGCAATGCTGCGCAGCCAGTGGCTCTTCTCTGGGGGAAACTGGTACTACCTCAGTAGTTCTGGTGCGATGGCGACGAACACGTGGATTGGTGACTATTTCGTCGGTGCCGACGGCGTTATGTATGCCAATACCACCGCCTTTGCAGGTAGCTCTAAGTATTCGTTTGATCGAAGCGGACGCTGGACGAGCTACTGGCCCGGTAACGGTGAATGCCCAGCTTGGGCATCCATCAAGGGCAGCCGAGCTACTGGGCTCTATTACTTGCCTGGTATTGACGTCTATCAGACGACAAAGGCAGATGAGTGTTTTGCACGCAATCTCGATGCAGAAAACGCGGGCTATCGCGCGCCGTAACTCTGGGACCCCAATTTCCGTGGGGTATTTTTACCAAATTCAAGCAGTTAGGGGTGGTGCAGGGGTGTCAGGCTCGTGCTTCCCCTCATCCCTGGTATCCGGCCGTGCACGATACGGGGTATCAGAGACCGCAAGAATGACCGAAATCCTGAGCTTCTCAACCTCGATCACGTATCCTGGCTGGTACTCAGACTCAAGGTGAGTTCACGATGACGTGGAAAGGAAACATATGTCGACACGCTTGTTGCCACGAGCTGTGGGAATCGCGCTCCTCGCATTTGGTTGTGCCATTGGAGGCACAGGGCTGGCATCTGCTGCAAGTGCCGATGGGACAAATTCAAGCAGCGAGATTGTCGCACCCGTAGAAACCCCTGAGCCTTCCGATGCACCATCCGAAGAACCGACTCCCGCGAATCAACCTGGATGGGACGATGATCGGACTCACTACTACGACGAGAGCGGAAATGTCTCGATCGGGTGGTTTGTCGATGAAGGGAAATGGTATTTCGCTGCTGACCCAACAGGTGAGATACAAAAAGAATCCTGGTTGCAAGAAAATGGCCAGTGGCTTTACCTCGACGAATCCGGTGCCCGTGTTGATTCAGACTGGAAAGTGCTTGGGGACAATTGGTATTACTTCGATGTCAATGGGCTCATGCGTACAGGATGGTTTACGGACGGTAGCGCATGGTACTTTGCGGATTCGACAGGAGCTATGCAACGCGACCGTTGGATCTATAGCTCTGGTCGTTGGTTCTATCTCGGTTCATCAGGTGCCATGATTGAGAACAATTGGGCAGCGCTCGGGGGAGCTTGGTATTACTTCCTCGCAGACGGTGGTATGGCAACTGGATGGTTCACATCTGGTAACACCTGGTATTTTGCCGATGGAAATGGAGTTCTCCAAAGTAATAAGTGGATCGAGTCATCTGGCCGTTGGTTCTATCTCAACGCTTCTGGGGCGATGATGGCCAATAGCTGGGCTCAACTTGGTGGTGCCTGGTATTACTTTGATGCAGACGGCGCAATGGCAACGGGATGGCGCTATATCGCGGGCTCGTGGTACGTCTTTGGTGCAAACGGTGTGATGCAATCGAACGGTTGGGTGGCTTCAAACGGAAGCTGGTACTACGTCACACAGTCTGGAGCAATGCTCACGAATGGATGGTCGGTTATTGGAGGCTCGTGGTATTACTTCGGGTCTAGTGGAGCGATGGTAACCGGGTGGCAGCAACTCGGAGGGGCATGGTTCTACTTTGGTGGCGACGGAGCCATGCGATCCAACGGCTGGATAACCGATGGCGGCAACTGGTACTACCTTGCAGCATCAGGTGCAATGATGACGAATGCCTGGATCGGAGATAGTTACGTCGGATCTAATGGCGTGATGTATGCCAATACCACCGCGTATGCAGGTGGCTCAAAGTATTCGTTTAACGGAAGTGGACGTTGGACGAGCTACTGGCCCGGCAATGGTGACTGCCCGACGTGGGCACCGATCAAAGGCAACTGGAGCTCGGGTATTTACCACAAGCCAGGCTGGCGCTACTACAACCAGACGCGAGCCGAACAGTGTTTTGCTTCCGAGAGTGACGCTATAGGTGCGGGCTATCGCGCTTCTAAGGTGAAGTAACACATAAGAGGGGGCCAACCAGTTGGTTGGCCCCCTCTCAGTTAGTTCGTTGCTAGGGACGTGAGTCAGTATCTACTGACCCTGCTTGGCGTACTTCGCTTCGACAGCTTCCTTCTGGGGGCGCCACCATTCTTCGTTAGCCTTATACCACTCGACGGTGTCGTGGAGTCCGGCGACGAAGTCCTTGAAATGCGGCTCCCAACCGGTTTCTTCGACGAGCTTCGAGTTGTCGATGGCGTAGCGCTGGTCGTGGCCGGGGCGATCGGCGACATGATCGAAATCGTCGGGCTCGCGGCCGAACTCAGCGAGGATGAGCTTTGTTACTTCGAGGTTCGATTTCTCGCCGTTAGCTCCAATGAGGTACGTCTCGCCGATGCGTCCCTTGTTGATGATGTCCCACACAGCCGTGTTGTGGTCGAGCACGTGGATCCAGTCGCGAACCTGTTCGCCAGTGCCATACAGACGCGGACGAATCCCATCGATAAGGTTCGTGATCGTGCGAGGGATGAACTTCTCGATGTGCTGGTACGAACCGTAGTTGTTTGAACAGTTAGAAATTGTGGCCTCGACACCGAAGGAACGCACCCATGCCCGAACGAGCAGGTCCGACGCGCCCTTCGAGGACGAATACGGCGACGAAGGAATATAAGGGTCGCCGGGCTGGAACTTACGGGGCTCTCCGATCTCCAGGTCGCCGTAAACTTCGTCGGTCGAAATATGGTGAAGACGCGTGCCGTGGCGACGCACGGCTTCCAGGATCTGGAACGTTCCTTCAATGTTCGTCCGGATGAAAGGTGAAGGATCGTTGAGGGAATTGTCGTTGTGTGATTCGGCGGCGAAATTGATGACGACATCGGCATCTTTAACGAGTGGATCCACGGTATCGGCATCCGCGATATCGCCGACGATGAGTTCGACGCGGTCAAGCCCTTCGATGGACTTCGGGTTGCCTGCGTAGGTCAGCTTATCGAGGACGACGACCTCGGCGTCCGGATAGGACTCAACAGTGGAATGAACGAAATTGGCGCCGATGAAGCCGGCACCTCCGGTAACGAGTACGCGCATGAAATTCCTTTCTCAGTGCACCTCGGCTCGCAGATGCCGGCGTGCGATACACACCCACAATATAGGAAGCGACAGGCAAAGGGACTGACCTGGGGAGTGGTGGCGGCGCTAGATTATGGCAGGATGCTTTACGACACGCGCTATAAGGCTGTCGACATATCGGCGCAATCCGAATGGTGCTATGGGATAAGCGCCACATCACGAAACAAGATGATGCTGAATTATACGAACGCCTCTGTTCTGCCGATACTTGTGGGGTCGGTACATGCATGGCATGTGACAACGAAGATCGCCAGCCGAAAGATGCTTCGATTAGACTTATGACCGACTGTTATCTGCAGTCGCAGGAACCGAGATGAGCGAGGATATGGCGGAGAAGGTTAACGTAAGGGCGCCGCTACCAATTCGGCAGCAAATGACGTTGATTAACGCCTTTGGTCAGCGTGACCTGAAGTCGAAGTTCAACGGCACACTCCTCGGGTGGGTGTGGTCACTTGTCGTGCCACTTGCAACGCTTGGCATCTACACAATTATCTTCGGCGGCCTATTCAAAATGCAGCCACCAGGTATGGCAGCACGGCACGAAGGAATCGCGATCTTCGCAATCTGGCTGTTCGCAGGATTAACCCTGTGGGGCTTTTTCCAAAACTCGATTAATGCGGGTATCAATGGCCTTCTAAGCTCTGGTGGGCTGCTCCAGAAAGTTTACTTCCCCGCGTATGCGCCAGTACTTGGAGCGGGTCTGGCTGTTGCGATCCAATCTCTGGTTGAGGTTGGTTTACTTCTCGTCGTCTTCATTTTCTTAGGGAATGTCAGCTGGACGTGGCTACTTCTCGTACCTTTCCTAGCGATTTTTGTCGTTTTTGTTCAGTCTGTGTCGGTGATCCTCGCGATCTGGAACGTATATGTTCGCGATCTTGCTCAGCTTGTAGGCGTTATTCTCCAACTGATGTTCTACGCAACTCCGATCATTTATACGATCTCTATCGTTCCAGAATCGATGTTTGGGTTGCCTATTCGAGCGCTCGTCGCCCATATGCCCGTAGCTGAGTTCATCACCGTTTTCCGAGCGTTGACCTACGACCTTACTCCTGGAGGTTTGCTTAACTGGGCAATGTGCATCGCATGGACGTTGCTGGCACTCGGTGGAGCGAAGCTCGTTTATGCGCGTCTGGGTGCCGACCTCGGCGAGAGGATTTGATAGCGATGACTCACGTAGACATGCACGACACCGATGAATATGCAATTGTTGTCGATTCGGTATCCAAAGTATTTCGCATGCAATCGGATCGGCGCGATACTTTCAAAGAGCGGTTTGTTCGAGGAAAAGCCAAATCTGACCGGCAAGAGTTTCACGCCCTCGACGATGTTTCGTTCAGGATCCGAAAGGGAACAACGTTCGGCCTTATCGGACATAACGGTTCCGGTAAATCGACGATGCTCAAAATCCTTGCAGGTGTGTATCGCCCTACTGATGGGGCAGTTATGGTCTCTGACAAGGTTGATGCGTTGTTGGAGCTTGGTGCGGGATTCCACGGTGAACTTACTGGCCGCGAAAACATCTATCTGAATGGAGCCATTCTCGGGCGCAGCAGGAAGCAGATCGATGATACTCTCCAGTGGATCATCGATTTCGCGGACATTGGCGAATTTATTGATCAGCCAGTCAAGGTGTATTCCTCGGGTATGACGGTTCGCCTCGGATTTGCCGTAGCTGTTGCGATACGTCCGAAGATTCTCATTGTTGACGAAATCATTGCGGTTGGTGATGAGGAATTCCAACGCAAGTGCTTCGACTATATGCGCGAATTGCGTGATAACGGTACGACCATTGCACTTGTGACCCATTCACTTTCGCTTGCGCAGGAGATGTGCGACGAGATTGTGTGGCTCGATCACGGCCGTGTTCGTATGGTCGGCCCAGCAGAAGAGGCAGTCACAGCATATATTTCCGAAGTGAACGCTAAAGAAGCTGCGAAGAGGGCTGAATCTCTAGAGGAGATCGACTACGGCGAGGACGATCAATACCGTCTCAATCAGGGCAACGGTGATTGCCGGATGACACACGTCGAATTCTTTGGTGCGGACGGTACGAAAACTCCCTTCCTTACAACTGACGAGCCTGTAACTATGCGCGTGCATGTGAAGGCAAGAAAAGATCTTCATGATGTTGAGCTTGGACTTGGAATCTCGACAGACGGTGGGGTGACGCTTGCTGGGCCGAATTCCAAGACAGGAGGTCGACTTTACAGCCTCCGTGCAGGGGAGGAAACATTCATCGATTATTCGATGCCACGTTTCATGTTCCAACCAGGACGGTACTGGCTTACGACCTGTTTTGTGCGAGATGGCCAGATCTACGACTATTCAGACCGTCGAACCGAGATTATTGTGCGGGCTGCACGAGCGATGACAGAGCCAGCACTTATCACGCTGCCATCCGGCAAATGGAGTAAAGCAGCAGGCGTAGCGAACTTTGGAGAAAATCAGTGATGACTAACCCAGATACGAATGAAGAATTGCGTCGGCTTCGGGGAGCTTTACGAGCGTCGGAG
This sequence comes from Arcanobacterium haemolyticum, assembly GCA_021532125.1. Classification (GTDB taxonomy): domain Bacteria; phylum Actinomycetota; class Actinomycetes; order Actinomycetales; family Actinomycetaceae; genus Changpingibacter; species Changpingibacter haemolyticus_A. Next base: position 319,426 of record JADYUX010000001.1, on the reverse strand, counting down.
GTGATTATTGGGGACTTACGCGAGAAAAACGAGCAGCTCGAAAAGGACCTTCGCCTTGCCGAACGGAAGCTGGCGGGGGCATGGGAGCAGCTTGAGACGCTCCGCCACTCTACTTCTTGGAAGCTCACGGCCCCTGTACGCGTATTTAAGAGTACTGTTCGAAAAGGACTTGGCCGGTGAAGCTTCTGACGAAACGTGGTCCGCTTGTCCAAGATGTAACCCGAGGTAAGGTCTATATCGAACGAGGTCATACGTCCGAACTAACTCGGACGGGGAAAATTGCGATTATTGCGCAGTTTTCTGTAGGACAGGTGCAGCCTCGATCCTTGTCGGAGTACTTACGGCAGCTCGAACTGAATGGGTATGCAACGTTAGTTGTTGCCACATGCGAATCGGAAACGCCTCTTGAGTTCCCGTATGGTATCCCAGACAAGACCGTGATCATGCGTCGGCCAAATCTTGGATATGACTTTGGGTCCTGGGCGACTGCTTTGGGCGTTATTCCAGAGATTCGTTCATGCCCGGTAGTACTGTTGACAAATGATTCTCTTCTAGGTCCATTTGCCCCCATCGATCACCTGCTCAAATGGGCTGCGAAGCCAGGCCCGGATATTCGTGGCCTAACGAGTTCGTACCAGTTCGTTCGACACATCCAGAGTTACTTTCTTGCATTTCGCGGAGGAATCCTCAACGATGCCCCCTGGCGGGCCTTCTTCAACGATATCCGGGTCGAACCCGATAAAGATAATGTCGTGCTTGCGTACGAATTAGGCGCATCTAAAGTCTGCTTTTCGGAAGCTTACTCCTGGGACGAATGGGTGACTGGTCCCGATCTGGGAGTACCTTATTCAAATCCGACCGTGGACGGATGGAAAAACCTTATTGAGTCGGGTGTGCCGTTTCTCAAGCGAACTGTCATGACTCATCCATCTACAATGGCGGAGGCTGTCGAGGCATCTACATATGTAGCTCGCCGTTTCAACCAAGACATCACACAGTGGTGAGTGAGGAAGATTAATGGTCAACTTTTCAATGCATGGAATGTCTCGTCGAGGTCAGTATGTCGTAGCTCGTGCTCGTAATGCTGCGATTAATGTTTTAGCTACCGGAAATGTCCGTGGCGTTCGTGCTCAGCATTGCGCGGACTTCTCCAATTATGTTGACCGTTTAGGAGGACGCCAGGATTCTGGGTTCCCTGATAAGTGGAGAGTCGACGACCAATTTACAATTACCGAACCTCAACGTGTTGCCGTCGTGATTCATTGTTTTTACCACGAATTGATGCCTGAACTCTTTGAGCATCTTCGGAACATTCCGGTCAAGTTTGACCTATTTGTGACGAATGCTTCAGAAGCCGCGATTAATGTTCCCAATGATATTGAGAACATCGCACACGTCGTGATCGTTGATGTTGAAAATCATGGGCGTGACATCTTTCCTACAGTCCAGTTGATTAACTCGGGTGCCCTCGATCCCTATGATCTTATTCTTAAGCTTCACACCAAGCGAAGCCCTTGGCGAGAAGAACATTCTGAACTCGAAGGATCGGGTGCTGCATGGAAGGATCAGTTCTTATCAGATCTCGTCGGCTCTCGTGAGCGCGTTACCGATATTCTCAATGCGTTCGCCGCTGAACCGAGTCTCGGAGTTTATACAGCTCGAGATTCTATCGTTGGCAAAGAATTCTGGGGCGGCGATCAAAGGATTGTCGAGCAGATTTTGCGCCGGATCGAATTACAGATCAATCCTGAGGATCTTGAATTCGCATCCGGTTCTATGTATTGGTGCCGAGGCTTCATCCTTCAAGGATTGCGGGCATTGAATCTACAGAGTGCCGATTTTGATGAAGAAGCTGGCCAGGTAGATGGAACCACAGCTCATGCTGTGGAGCGAATCATTGGGATCGTGACGCGAGAAGCTGGCCTGAGGACAGAGGAACCAAGGATTCTCGATCACCTACACTCTCCGGAAGTCGATCCGGAGGGCTATACCCGCTTTACGGTTGACTCAGCACGAACTGCAAATGCTGACATCATTCCTTTCTATTTGCCGCAGTTCCACGATTCACCGCAAAACAATCGATGGTGGGGTAAGGGATTTACTGAATGGACGAATGTGGCTGGGGCGGTACCGGCCTATCGAGGGCATTATCAGCCTAAGCAACCGACTGACCTTGGCTACTATGATTTGGCCCTGGATTCGGTACGCGAAAGCCAAGCTGATCTTGCCCGCAAGCATGGGATCGCCGGCTTTATGTACTACTACTACTGGTTTGCTGGTGAGCGGATTCTTAACCTTCCAATCGAACGCCTTAAACAATCGGATGTTGATTTCCCGTTCTGCATAATGTGGGCAAATGAAAACTGGACACGACGTTGGGATGGGCGATCTCAAGACGTTCTTATCGGCCAGGATTACTCCAAGGTCCCGGCGGAGAACTTTATCGATGACGTTATGGAGTTTTTACTTGACCGACGTTACATGCGAGTTGACGGTAAAGCAGTAATTGCGGTTTATCGTCCGGCTCAAATGAAGAACTTCCCCGAGGTCGTGGCTACGTGGCGCGAGCGTGCACGCACTGCAGGTGTTGGGGAACTCAAGGTGCTTGCCGTTGCGGTTGCTCAAGAATTTGATGGCCTTGGAGATAATTTCCGAGATATGGGCATTGATGGCACTTTGGAGTTTCCGCCGCATAATTTGCCGTGGGTAGCGGGTCCCGCTACACAGGTTGGCCTAGATTCGCGATGGCGTGGAAATTTCATGAGTTATCAGGCAACTGTCGATGCGTCGCTGCGTAATGCGGTGCGTTTAGCAGATGATGAATATCCGGGCGCGATGGTCGGTTTTGACAACACAGCAAGACGGCAATGGAAGGCCGATGCATGGTATGGCTCGAATCCATATACGTTCCATCGCTGGGTTTCCGGGCTGATCCGATCGGTGACGGCACGCGAACCGAAGGATCGTGTTGTCTTTATCAACGCTTGGAATGAGTGGGCGGAGAGCGCAATTCTTGAGCCAACCACACGATTTGGACGTACATTCCTCCTTGCGATCAAGAATGCAGTGTGGTCGTGATGGAGTCACCCGTGACTGATGAACCGCAGCGTAGGGATGATGTGGCGTCCGAAGTTTCACCAAACTATTCTGAGACTTCAAAATCGAAAACTACCCGGTTCCTTCTAGGCGTGATTGGGGCTTTAGCAGTTTTTTTCTCCGGCCTGGGATGGGTCCTTGCTTCGCCTCTAGGAGGTTCTCCGGACGAGGATTATCACATGGGGTCAATTTGGTGCCCACGTCCAGCGGGAGAGTCGTGTGATACGAAGACTGTTAATGGTGTTGAGGAAGTCCTCGTTCCTGAAGCTGTCGCCCAATCCTCGACCTGTCATGCGTTCCATCCCGAGAATTCGGCCGCATGTACCGCTGGATTCTCGGACGATCATGACGCATACTCAAGCCGTTACGATGCGGGGAATTATCCGAAAGAATACTATCGGTTTCACCATCTTTTTGTAGGTGAGAGTGTTACAAAATCAGTGCTCATCATGCGAACGATAAATCTGGGTATCGCTGTTGCACTGGTTGCTGGTGTATGTGTTCTGCTCAAGCCACGCTATCGGTCTCGTTATCTTCTAGCAATACTTGTGTCATGGGTGCCGATGGGCGTGTATTACGTTGCTTCGGTAAATCCGAGTTCGTGGTCAATCACTGGAACATATGTATATGCAGGGGCTCTATTTGCATCGCTGACGAGTGATGGCACGAGAAAGAAATACGCGTCCCTAGGGTTAGCTCTCGTTGGAGCGTTGTTGTGCGCGTTCTCCCGCGGTGATTCTGCAACGTTTATGTTTGTTGTCTCGATTGCGATGCTGCTAGGGATCGAGTGGGATATCTGGCGTCTCCCTCAGAAGCTTTTTGCCGCACTGGTGAGCTTGTGGGGGCTTTATGTGATGTTCGGCGGCGGACAAGCTGGTATTGTGTCGAGCTCAGAAAGTTCCTCGCAACGCAGTATTCTTGACGTCGCTCTACGTTCCGTTCTTCAATTCCCAGATTATCTGGCTGCGTTCTATGGGCGAGGACGTGGGCCAGGCTGGTTCGATACTAGCCTTGACACCGGCCCGATCGCCATTGTTGCAGTAGGTATTGGGGCTGCAGCTCTCGTTATATCGCTTCGCAGAATAACGTGGCGGAAGTTCCTGGCCATGGGGGCTATCGCGGGTGCTATCTTTGGGATGCCTTTCTTAACAACACTTCAAGGTGTCCAGCCTGAGTTTGTTATGTATCAGCCGCGCTACATGCTGCCTTTGTTAGCGGTGTTCTTCTTCCTCGCATTTGTACTAGACGATTCTGAGGAACCAGTCTTCACCCTGCCACAACTAGTTTTCGTTCTCTTTAGCTTGGTTAGTGTTTACTCACTGGCCCTGAAAAGAGTGTTGTGGCGCTACGTGTCAGGTTTAGATAAGCCCGAACCACTCTTTAATATTAATTTCGATAACGAGTGGTGGTGGAATATAAATATATCGCCACTGTTTGTGTGGATATCTTCGACGTTCGCAATTGTTGTCGCACTTTTTGTAGTTGCGTGGTTGCTGAAGCCTCATCGATTGCTCCACAACCCTCGTCATTTAGTCGTGGGGGTCCGCTGATTCTGACTGGGTACGTTTGAGTGTTTTACGGAAAAAGTATCCCATGATGACTAGGGCTACCACCGATGCGAATATGCCAGTTGCGCTTGGGGCGTTAAGGCCGAAAATTTTCGTGAAGGGCATCGCGACGATGAGTGTGCTCGATGCTGCCGCTGCTCCACCGAGAAAACAGCCGAGGTAGTTTCGGAGTCCGAGCAGAAGGTCATTTGCAAACCACACGAATGCTGTGATGAGTGAGAGAACGAGGGCAGGTTGTATTAGGTACGTGTACGGTCGTATTGCTTCGCCGAATACGAGGGGAATCAACCAATCTCCTGCGATGAGGAAGGCGAGGGATGCCAGCACGCCGATGCCGATGAAGATAGCGAAAATGCGAATCAGCATTTTAATTGCGCTCTTTTTATCTTCATAGATAAGCTCAACTAACTTTCCGAGGACCGGCGTGTAAAGATAAGTTGCGCTGGCTTGGATGATCAAAGCTGGTGCAGCGACGGAGGCATAAATTCCTAGTGCTTCTTCGCTGGCGTAGCTCGTGAGAAACTGTCGTGGGACTAGCGTGACGATACTTAACGCCACGTTGACCATTGATATCGGGAAGAGTCGGACAAGTGTTCTCGCGGCATCTGTCCAGTCAATCTGCGGGATCAAGCTCCCAAATTTCCGCGCACAAGGAATCTCATAAAATAAGACCACGAGGGCCAGGAAAACGGATAGGAAACTCACTGCAATAATAAGCGAGTTGAAGAAATAGATTCCGGCTACAAAAGCTAGGCAGCCGCCAACTGCCTGAATCCAGTAAGAAATTCCGATATAGTCCATCCGCATGTAGCGTTGCTCGATGGCGTGAAAGCCTTCGGTGTAAGTAATGAGAAGTTGCCCTGCTGAATAAATGATAATCGGAGGAAAAAGTCGCAGGTCATTTGTCGCGAGCGTATAACAAACAGCGATCGCAAGTGCGATTGAAGTCGTGATGACTCGAAGTCCGAGATATTGCCTCGATGTATGTTCGCCATGCACGTCCGTTACCTGGAGAGTGCGCAGGCGATATTCGGCGACGGGGATAACGAGGTTCGAGATCGACATAGCTAGCGCGAATACTCCGGCTGCATCAAAGCCTGTCGAGAGCCGAACGACAAAAACTGTCATCAACCAGTTGGAGAGTGTTCGCACGAGTGACCCCGTTGAGCTCCACAGGATGTTTGTCCGCATTGGCAATGCCGGAGGCATCCCTCTTGAATCGTTGTGGTCACGTGTGGACATTATGAACCTCGATTAAGACCTGTTCATGGCATCGGTGCAGGGCACACGGAAATAATCTGGTGACAGGCTGCGTCTCACGTCTAACCAATATGCTGGATGAGCTAGAGAAACGCAAGTGAGCTGTTACCGTGGAGCATTCGGCCCGAATACTACCGAGGCGGCCTCGTGGTTGACGCGCTCAGATTCCGGAGGGATAGCCATGTAGTCCCCGTATCCGCGGGTGAGCACGGCGTCGTAGTCGCGAGGAACCATGAGGGTGATGTCGTCAAATTGAACGCGTTGAGCTGGGAAGAGCTCATCAATTCGGGCTGACCATCGAAGTGGGTCCTGGGTGGAGAAATCTCCTAGTCGTGATGATCCACCCTGCTCGAAACGACGGGCAACGTTCTCCCAACGCCGAATGATTCCCGCCGGTTTCACTCCCGCTAGGTTGAGTGCCTTGTGAATAGCGAGCATGGTGTATTCGGCAAGCTGCTTTGCCGGTGACGGTAGGGGCACGACGGCATTCGGTGTGCCGAGGAGATAGAGCAAACGGCCCCAGAACCAGCTTTCACGTGCCTGACGCTTGAACTGTTTCGGCTCGTGGGGGAGTGGATCGAGAGGGAAAAGGTCGATGCCGAGGGGCATGGAGTAATCGCGCTCGGCTGCCAATCCCGGAATGAACTCACTGTCGGCGAGACCGAGTACGCCGAAAGTTTTGGGGTAGCGGGGGTCTGTTCTGGCGTCAAGGAGGATGAATTCCTCCCGGAGGATTGCTGGAGCTTTTGCGAAGAATTCGTCGTAATCCTCACGCGGCATAGCGATATCAACGTCGTCGTCCCATGGAATGAATCCGTGATGCCGCACGGCACCAATCGCCGTACCTCCGTATGCGACGTAGCGTAGCTCGAGCTCAGTACACACGCGGTCGAATTCGCCCATGACGTAAGTCATTGATCGTTGAATGCGCGCCAAGGTTGCCTCGTCGTAGCCGGCCACGTTTTCCTCCTGCGTTATTCTGCTCGATTCGCGATGAGCGATTCGTCATCCGTATTACGGAACGATCCAGGGAGGAGCTCTCGCCAGTTGGGCGTCGCTGCGAGGACGGTTCCGCAGAGGATGACAAGACAACAGCCTACTTGGAAAAGTCCAGGCCTGCTTCCAAGGAGGATGAGAGAGAAGAAGACCGCCCACGCCGAATAGGAGATGTTAAGTGCCATGCCACGTGAGGCGCCGATGGTGCCAATGGCCCGGTAGTAGAACAGGTACGAGGCTGTGCCGGCTATGGCGGCTACAGTGAGAACGAGTGTCCCGCGTGTCGGAGCTGCCTGCACGACGAAAGGGAGCGCTCCAGCGATAGGAGCTACTACGACGAGGTAGACGAATGCCGATGTCGTTTGGCGAATGTGAAGTGCGGTTTCGTTGTCGACGGCTTCTTCGCGCATTCCCCATGCGAGGATGACTGCCTCAGAGCCCCAACCGACGACGCAAGCGAGCGCGGCGATGATACCGATGATTGGGGAACCTCCGGTAGTCTCGCCTGTCGAGGACCATCCAATCGCGATAATCGCTCCGAGGGCGACGAGAAGTGCAAGGACTTGTCGCATATGCATACGTTCTTTGAGGAAGACGAATGCCAAGAGTGTTCCAACAGCCGGATAGAACGTGGAGATAATCGCGGTATAGCCAGGGCCGATATTGTTGATCGCGATAAGGTAACCCGTCATTCCTACCGGCCCACCAAGAATTGCTGCGCCCATGACAGCGCGTCCTGGGCGTGTGCGGAGCGCGGCGAGAGTGTCGCGGAGTCGGCCCCGTATCCCCATATATATGAGAAGGACGAGGGCGCACGCGGTGTCGTGCATGATAGCGCTTGCAAGGGACGCGTGAGGGCTATCAATGAATGGCGCAATCGCGAAGATCATGCCGAGAACAACGGTATCGAGCCCCCACAGAGCTCCGGAAAATATGCCCCACTTCATCGGGCGAGCTCCTTATGAATGTCGTTGGTGTAGGTGGCGAGGAGACTATCGACATAGCCGTTGGCATAGCGATAGTAGGTGAGCAGCCATTCGCCTACATCGTCACCTTCAGCTTCTTTGAGAAGCGCCCACACGTACCAGCACCACCCGGCGAAAACGACGTACGCCCAGAAGTGAGCACGTTCGCGCTGCGTAGGAGTACGGGAGAAGTAGAGTTCGAGGGCGAGCTCTGCTCGATCGTCGTCGATGCCATCGGAGCACACAACCATAGTGCCGAAATCTGCCGCAACATCTGACATTCCTGCGTATTCCCAGTCGATCAGATCAACGTTGCCTTTGGCATCAACGAGAAAATTCATGGGGAAGAAATCGTTGTGGCTGGGGACCACATCAAATCCGTCGGCGTCAGCGTAGTCCTTAAGTTGGAGTACTTTGGCGCGCAGTTCATGGTATCCGGGGACTTCAATGGGTCCGATTTGTGAGAGTAATTCTTCGTAGCGTAACCCTTCACGAACGAAGTCAAATGAGCGTTCGAGACGGAGAGAGGATTCGTGGAGGGTGTGTGCCATTTTCATCGCGGCGGCAAGTTCGTCGTCGTTTGTGACGTCAAGATTGCGTGCCTCCGGAACGAAACGAGATATTTTCCAGCCTTTATCGGTATCGCCGGTGATAAACGTGGAATCGAGATCTAAATCTCGGGCCAGTTTGAGAGCTGAGATTTCAGCTCGGCGATCGACGATTTTGTTCGTGCCGATTCCCGGGTGGCGGTACACGTATTCGTCGTTGCCCACGGAGAAATGGCACGAGAGGTTTGTGAGGCCCTGCTTGAGCGGATAGAAGTCTCGAATTTCAGATTTATCGCAGTTGAGTGCCGACGATATGTGATCGAAAACTTCTGAATCGACGTTTTCCATAAAAAGGGGGTCAAAGGAACGCAACTCGTCGACAGAGTCAAATTCGTTGATCAGGCCGTCTGGATATTTCCTCATGACCATATTGAAGTCGGAGACGTGGTCGAGGTAGATCGATTCCCACAGCTTCGGAGCGGTTTGTGGGAGGTCGTAGACCTTTTCCAGGAGGGTGCGGAATTTCGATGAAAATGTGCGGTCAAAGTAGACGTGGCCGAGCATGGTCCAGGCATTTTCGCCGCCGATCGTTGCGCCGGTAATGCGCCCCCCACGCCCGGTTGTGATGCACCATTCGTCAGTTGGGCCATCGACGTACTGGGCCGAGTAATACGCCTGATAGACGTGTGACTCGAAGGGGTTTTCGCTGAAGTAATTGTCGGAGGAACACACGTAGGAGTTGGCGAGTTTGTCGCGAACAAGCCAGAGGGAACCATTGTTATTACGGGTCGCGTACTCTTTATTGACGACGATTTTTACGCCGAATTTTTCGATGAGGTAGAAGAAGTATTCCTTCTTGTAGCCGACGACGACAGTGATGTCGTCAATGCCTGCTTCGTGAAGCTGACGAATCTGGCGTTCAATGAGAATCTCGCCGTGCACCCGAAGGGTACCTTTGGGGCGCTCGTAGGAGATGGGGGCGAAACGTGAGGAGAGGCCCGCCGCCATGATGATGGCGTTGTCTACCTTGTAGTGGTCAAGAGCGCGCCGTCCGTTCTCGGTGATTGCCTTGTTGGCGACAAGAGTGAGCGCTTCGAGTTCTCGTACAGTCGTATTGACAGTACCGAGAGAGAGTTCAGTAGCCTGTTGGAGTTCGCGTTGAGTGAGGGGGCCATTCTCTCGGAGAAGGGCATACAGCACATCGAACTGAGAGTGTGTGAGCTTCTGAGCCATCGAAAATCCTGTTCAAGATGTGGTTGAAACGGGCTGTGTTCAATCGTAGCTAAAAGATGAATGAAAGTGAACATTTGGTGAACGTGAGTTGTCATGCTCATGAGAGCCTGCCGTAAACGTCGGCATCGTGCCGCGAGCGTCATGAAGCGAGCGATGTCTGGTTGTTATAATCGCTGCGGATATCTATACCCGGAGCGCGCAACGTTGGAGAAGTTTTGACGAGTACACAGCCACAAGTTGCCGACGAGTCATCTGTTGAAGGCTGGTCGGATGAGCTTGCTCAGCAGAGCTGGCTCATCGTCCCTCTCTATAACGAGGGAAAAGTTATTCGCGAAGTCATGGAAGAAGCCCGTAAAACCTTCCCAAATATCGTGTGTGTCAACGATGGCTCGCGGGATAACTCGGCCACAGAAGCGGTGGCAGCGGGAGTGGATCTCGTCGAGCACCCGGTGAACCTTGGACAGGGTGCTGCTCTTCAAACGGGACTTGATTACGCGACCACGCAACCCGGGGCGAAATACTTTGTCACCTTTGATTCTGATGGCCAACATCGTGTGGTCGATGCTCAGCGAATGATTGTTCGGTTAGCTCGCGAGCCCCTTGACGTGGTCATCGGCTCTCGATTCCTTGATGGGCGCACCAAGCCCGGAACGCTCAAACGTATCGTCCTCAAGACGGCTGTCGTCTTCCAGCGGTTCACGACAGGCATGAAACTCACTGACGCACATAATGGCCTCCGTGCATTCAACCGGAAAGCTGCTACGAGTATCTCGATCTATCAGAACCGGATGGCCCACGCTTCCGAGATCGTTAGCGAAATCGCGCATAAGAAGCTGCGGTATGCCGAAGAGCCTGTGTTCATCGTCTACACAGACTATTCGCGAGCGAAGGGGCAGTCGCTCTGGAACTCGGTCAATATTCTTTCTGATCTCGTACTTAAGTGAGGCTCGAACGATGTCGAATCAAATCATCATCCAAGTGATCCTCATTGCTGCTCTTGGGCTCGTCGCTCTGGCGATTGTGTGGCCGAGTAAAGGTACGAGAGGGCAAGCGATCCGAACGCTGGCGTGGCTTATTGGCCTGACGGCGGGGGCGATAGCAGTCATTTTCCCCTCACTCACCAGCACTGTGGCAAATTGGCTTGGCGTCGGTCGTGGTACAGACCTCGTGCTCTACATGGCAATTGTCTTCTTCATGGGGTACGCGGTCACGACAACGGCTCATAGGCGCCGAACTGATCGGACGATGACTCAGCTTGCCCGTAAGATCGCCTTGCTCGAGGCTGAGCTCCGTAAGCGGGGAGAACTCGATGTGCCCCGCGAGAATTCTGACGATTCGGCCACAACCTACCCGCAAGACTAAGGAGAACACAGTGAACGTACTCGTCACTGGCGGAACTGGATATATCGGCTCACACGTGTGCCATCTGCTGCGTGATCGTGGCGACAAGGTTGTCATCGTCGACGACGTTGTGAACGGAATCCGCGAGCGCGTATCAGATTTCCCGGTGACACAGCTTGATCTTGCTGATACGTCGAGTGTGGATATCGTCGCCCAGCTTCTCATCGACAATGACGTTGATTCGGTTGTCCACTTCGCCGCGCGGAAGCAGGTAGGTGAGTCGGTTGCAAAGCCGGCGATGTACTACCGAGACAATCTGGGCGGAATGGCAAACCTCATCCTGGCAATGGAAAAGGCCGGCGCCGATAAGTTGGTGTACTCATCGTCGGCATCGGTATACGGTGAGCCGGCAGAGAATCCGGTGTTTGAAACGACGCCGCTGGCACCTATCAATCCTTATGGCGAGACGAAGGTGTACGGCGAGCATCTCCTTAAAGGTGCCGAACGCGCCGGGGTATTGCGTGGCATCTCTCTGCGCTACTTCAATGTTGCTGGTTCAGCTCGGCCAGAGCTTAGCGACATCCAGGCGCTTAACCTTATTCCTATGGTTATTGAGCGCCTTGTGGCGGGCGAAGCGCCGCGCATCTTCGGCGACGACTATCCAACGGCAGATGGTACGTGCATTCGCGATTACATCCACGTCGTTGATCTAGCTCAGGCCCATTTAGCTGCCCTTGATACCCTTGCCACCGGTAAAGAGATCTCCGGGGCATACAACATTGGCACAGGGCGCGGTTCGTCGGTCCGTGAGGTTATAGATTCAATCATTGCCGTGAGCGGGAAACATATTGAACCGATCGTTGAGGCGCGTCGTCCAGGTGACCCTGCGGAAGTCGTGGCGGATGCACGTCTTGCGAATGACGAACTTGGGTGGAGCGCTAGCTACGGCCTTGAGGATATGACGCGTTCGGCTTGGGAAGGCTGGTTAGCCACGCACTGACACTTGTCCCGTATGAATTATCCATGTGGGTGTGGCCTGGGAAGTGAACCTAGTCCACACCCATATGGCACTTAAGCGTGGGTGTGGCGTGATACAACATCACTGCATATCTCTGCATAGTGCCGCGCTTGCTCGGGCCATGTGAACGGCTTAACAATCTCGCCACGAGCGGGAGCTGGTGGCTCGTGAAGGAGGGCGCGCAATGCTTCGACAAGCGCCGGTGTCGTTTTCTCAGGAGTGACGACGACAGGTGCACCCTTGTCGCGCAACATGTGAGCGCCTGGAACGTCAAAAGTGACGACGCGACCACGCTCAGCAAGCGCCTCAACGATCGTCGTTTGGAAGCCTTCGGACAGAATCGTGGGATTAACAAGTGTCGCGCCTGCGAGCCTCGTTCGGACCTCGTTGGGTTCGACCCGTCCAAGCACATTGATGACGTCGGTCAAGCCTCGCGTTTGGATGAGGTCCCGAGCTCGGTCGAGGAAGGGGCCACCACCGATGAGTTCGCCATCGACATCGAAGCCTGACTTCCTCAGGGAAGCAATGGCGTCAATGAACGTATCCCAACCTTTTCCTTCCACCATACGTCCGACAAAGACAAGGTGGCTCGGACGATCGGCGATTTTGCCCTGATGCTTCGACGGAGTAATAGCGTTATAGAACACCGCGGCGCGAACGCCGCTGAGGCTCTGGACGAACTCTGTAACTTTTTCCGAGACACCAAGCACCCTGTCGGCATGACGAAGGATGTAGCGCCCCATCGTCCAATCGACCATGCGAGAACCAAGGGAAATGACGGGGGAGTTTGAGGCAACGTAGCCGCTGCCGTGCTCGGTGTGGATGACAGGGACTCCCGCTTTTTGTGCGGCGCGCAGGCCGACGAAGCTCATGGGGAAGAAGCGTGTGTGGATCGACACGAGGTCGATCTGGTTGCGCTTGAGGAAAGCCGTGATGCGACGACGTGCACCGATCGACGGCACTGTAATGACATCAGCGAGCGGGAGGTGCGCTTTGTCAGTGAGCACACGGACGCCATGCTCGGTGCGTGAACCTGGGGTTGAGGCGATCGTCAGTACGGTAACGTCGTGTCCGAGTTCGACGAGGTAGCGAGCAAGGTTCGCCGCGTGGAATTCAACTCCACCAACCTTCGGGGGATAGTTATTCACGATGATCGCTATGCGCACGAGAGTTCTTTCCTCACGCCTAGAGTGGACAGGATTGGATTCGACGTCGAGCCGTTATTCAAGGATAGATGAGGCTAGCTTTGGCCGCAGACGACGGAACATCAGTTTAAAAACGGCCGAGACGGCTCCGAATACCGTCGCAGATTCCGCGCAGGAGGAGTTTGCGGCGTTCGGGCAGACGATCGACGAGCAGGGCATTAAACGCCGTGTACTTTGCGAGCCAGTAGATGTAACGCAGGCGCCAAAGAGGCGGGAGAAGCCCCGTTCGCTTGATGAGCTCAATCGTGTTCCGGGCAATGTAATAGTTCCGGATTGGCGGATGAACGTGGATCGGTTGGTCGCGTCCTGGCAGAAGAACAACGTCGTCCCCCAGTGAATGGGAGAGCCTCAGTGCTGGCACGCATACGAGCCTGAATCCGAGATTTCGTGCTCGTACGCCCCATTCGAGATCCACATGGTCGATAAAGAGGGCCTCGTCCATCAATCCGATGGTGTCGAGGGCGCTCACTCGAATCATGCAGCCCGAGGCGATGAGGAAGGCGACGTCCAGCACGCCTTCCTCAAGCTCGTCGGGGTGTGCGCGTTTTGGCCCCCACGTGCGTGCACAGTACGCGAGTTGATCGCCGCCCTCACGTTCCTCAACGGGGAGGGGGCCAGCGGCAGCAATTCTCGCATCCTGCTCGAGTACGCCGACAAGTCCCGAGACAAGACCATCGGACGGCAGAGAATCGTCGTCCGAAAGAAGAATAAAATCAGCACCCGCTGCGCGCGCACGCCCAATCCCAATGTTCTGGGCTGCTGCGATCCCGACGTTCGTCGACAAAGGAACAAACGTGGCGCCAGCTTCGTCGCACCACCCACGCACGATGTCCGCGTTTTCTGACCCATTATCGACGACGATCACACTATCGCATTGCTGCGACAGGGCCCGTACGAGAGGAAGAAGAACTTCGTCGGAGTTATAGGTGACGACGACAGCTGCAACCCGAGAAATCATCGATGCGAGGTCTTACTTCAGTGAATTAATGAAGGCTTGGCACTCATCCCAGGTAGGAAGGAGGCCCTGCGATTCAGCTTCGGCGAGAGTCGGAGCGTCGGTATCCTTCGGGGAGAGAAGAAGCTCAAGAGCCTTGCCGTCGCGTCCAACCGTTGGGAAGTCCAATCCGATGGCAGGATCGACAGGGGAGACGCCATGCTCCCGTCCAGGAGCGTAGGGTGCCGAGCACAGGTAGACGACTGTGGAGTTATCTTCAAGGGCGATGAAGCAATGCCCAAGGCCCTCGGAAAGATAGATCGCGCGGCGATCAACATCATCAAGGAGTACGGAATCCCACTGGCCAAACGTTGGCGACCCCACACGAATATCGATAGCGAAGTCGAGCACGGCACCGCGTGGGCACATAACGTACTTGGCCTGCGAGGGCGGGACATCCGCGAAATGGATACCGCGCACCGTACCCGCCTTGGAGACAGACGTGTTCGCCTGCTGGAGATCAAGCTTATGCCCAATGGCTTCCTCGAATACCGACGACTTAAAAGCTTCGAGGAATACTCCTCGATCATCGGGGAACTGCTTGGGCGTAATCTCCCAGGCGCCGGCAATCGAAAGCTCGCGGATCTCCATGAATGCTCCTTACGACGTGACAACGTATGCACCCATTCTAGGTGGCTTTGACGTGGCGGGGCGGGTGAGAACGGGAGTTTGGAAAACGCGAAAGCTGCCTATCGAGAAAAGGCTGGCGAGGAAAATCCCATGTGAGCAGCTACCGAATGTGCGTTGAAGGAACGTTAGACTAACGTCGTAATGCCGAAAAGGAACGAACCTGAAAAGGAAAAGCGTATGCGCTGGTTAATTGCAGGAGCCAAGGGAATGCTCGGGCACGATTTGGTTGATCGTGTGCTTCGAGACGGCCACGATGTTGTTGCTGTTGACCGCGAAGAGATTGATATCACGAACCCGGATTCGGTCCGTCAGGTTGTGCGCGATACGGATGTTGTCGTCAACGTCGCAGCTTTCACAGCCGTGGATAAGGCAGAGGAAGAGGAAGCCGCAGCGTTCACCGTGAACGCCACAGGGCCGGAGATTCTTGCCCGACGCTGCAAGGAGATCGGTGCGCGGTTCATTCACATCTCCACCGATTACGTGTTCGGTGGAGAGGCCACACGCCCCTATCAGGAAGACGATCTCATGGAGCCCAAAGGGGCTTATGGGCGAACCAAGGCCGCAGGAGAGTGGGCAGTTCGAGTCAATACAGATAACTTCTTGATTATTCGTACCGCCTGGCTCTACGGAAAGCACGGCAACAGCTTCCCCGCAACGATGAAGCGTCTTGCTGAAGAACGTGACGAGCTCACCGTTGTCACCGACGAGTACGGCCAGCCGACCTGGACGGTTGACCTTGCCGATCTCATCGTGCGCCTCGTCGATGCCGAAGCGCCGTCAGGGATCTACCACGGCACATCCTCCGGCAAGACCAACTGGCACACATTTGCCAAAGCAATTGTTGAATCCGCTGGGAAAAACCCAGACATGGTAAAGGAAATGACGGCGGCTGCTTTTAACCGTCCGGCGCCTCGTCCGCACTACTCGGTGCTCGGTCACGACGCTCTTGAGCGCATTGGCGTGGCTCCGATCGGTGATTGGCGTGAACGCTGGAACGAAGCTGCTCAGGTGATGTTCGATTAAAGGACGATGTTCGAAGAAAGGGAGGGGCCGCGCACATTCTCGTGCGCGGCCCCTCCGGTCTATTACTTTTCCTTGTCTAGCAGGCCCAGCAGGTAGGCGCCGTATCCAGATTTGACGAGCGGCTCAGCCTTTTCGCGAAGTTCGTCGTCGGTGAGGAAGCCCATGCGCCATGCGATCTCTTCCGGCGCGCCGATCTTGAGGCCCTGGCGCGCCTCAACGGTACGCACGAAGCTCGTCGCGTCGGCGAGTGAATCGAATGTGCCGGTGTCGAGCCATGCGGTGCCGCGGGGCAGGACTTCCACCTGAAGCTTGCCTGCCTCAAGATAGGCCTTATTGACATCAGTAATCTCGTACTCGCCGCGTGCCGAGGGCTGGAGATTCTTCGCGATTTCGACGACGTCATTGTCGTAGAAGTAGAGGCCCGGCACGGCATAGTTCGACTTCGGATTGGCCGGCTTTTCTTCGATAGAGAGAGCGGTGAAGTTCTCGTCGAATTCGACGACACCGTAGGCCTTCGGGTCACTGACGTGATAGGCGAATACGGCACCACCATCAGGATTGGTGTGGCGGCGCAGGCGGGTTCCCATACCAGGGCCGTAGAAGATGTTGTCGCCAAGCACGAGGCCAGCCGGTTGGTCGCCCACGAAGTCAGCACCGATGACAAACGCCTGGGCTAGGCCGTTCGGCACTGCTTGGACGGCAAACTGAAGATTGACGCCAAACTGCGAGCCGTCGCCAAGGAGCCGATGGAAGGCAGGCGCATCGTCGGGTGTCGTGATGACAAGGATGTCCTGAATGCCTGCAAGCATGAGTGTGGACATCGGGTAGTAGATCATCGGTTTGTCGTACACCGGCACGAGCTGCTTTGACGTGCCCAGCGTAATTGGATTCAAACGGGTGCCGGAGCCGCCGGCGAGAATAATTCCACGCATGGATACAGTTTCCCTTACTTTGTGGCCGAATGTGCAATTTTGGCGTTCTCGGCCTCGGCAATCGCAGATATTGTGGATTCGCTGAACTGTACGTGGCCGTTATCGCCGGTACATGTATCGACGACAACGAGGCCTCCACGTCCAAGCCAGTAACTAGCCCGTGCTAGAGCTTCTAACGGCGTTGCGGCGGCGACGAGGAAACGCTCGGGGGATGTGCCCGGTTCGCGATTCGCCGCCCGTGGAGTCACCTCGATATGAGGCGCTCCGTCGTGTATCCAATCGGCGTAGTTAGACTCACCGCTGGCCTCGGGGTCGATGAGGAGGACGTCGGGTGCTCCCATCACCTCGGCCGCCGCGTCGCGCACACCTGCAGGGAGGGCGTCGCCGCTCCATCCGCGAGCGAGCGGAGAGAGGTCAAGCGCAAGGAACTCGCGTGACGATCCGGAGACATCCAGGCGGTCTGCGATGACGATAGCGTCGCGATCCTCCCCAGTCGCGACAAGGGCGGTGTGCTCGCCGATCATTCTCTCGGCACTGATAACAACCTGCGCGCCGGCGAGCAGAGCGCCCAATCCCCAAAGCACGGTTTTCCAGTGCCCTGGAAGATGAAGGATGACCCGGTCTCCCGGTTCAACCCACACGTCGTCTGCGAGGTAGCCCGCAATTTTTGCCAGATGGTTTGCCACCACTTTCCCGGAGAGCTCAATGCGCCCGTCCGTGCCGTACCACGTGAGTGTCGGACGTGTGCCGCGCTCGCGAATACGCTCATAGAGGTCGATGGGGCTTGCGGGTGCTTGCGATGAATGTGCCGCTCGGGGGCTTACCGCGTGGGGCGAGGAAGGAGCCTCTGAAGAACTCGTCGTTCCCGAAACGACGGAGTGGACGTGGTGTCGGGATATGCCGTTGTGTTGCTGCCGGTGCCCTATCTCCATTGTCACCACGTAATCCAATGAGGGAGGTCTGGCGTGAACGCTCGTGCTTCGTCCCGTGGGAATGGGTATCCGAGCACGTTGAAGCAGAACTCGGCTGCTTCAGGCGTTGCTGCAGCCACATAGTTGCGGGCGTTGGCGAGGTCGCTTGTGAGGATACCGTCGTCGTCGAAACCGAAGTAGGCGCCGCCCGCCTTGCGGAGGATGACGATACCGCCGGCAACATCCCACGGATGTGTATGCCGATTAAACGTCGCAATGAAATGCCCGCTTGCCACTTCGGCAAGGGCGAGTGCGGTGCTGCCTGGGCGACGGACGGAGCGGCAGCCAGCGAGAAGCTTCAAGAACTGGTTGGCTGCCTCGGGATCTTCACTGGCAACACGCGCCGAGGGGAACTGGGTGATGATCATGGACTCGCGCAGCGGACGCGGCTCGATGCTGATCCGGTGGTTGTTCTTGTACGCCCCGGATTGGTCAGCGCGATACATCGTGCCAGTGGTGGGTTGGTACAGAACGCCGGCGACGAGTTCGCCACGGTACTGCGCGGCAATAGAGACGCACCAGTGGTCGAAGCCTGAAGCGAAGTTTGAGGTTCCGTCGATGGGATCGACATACCAGCGCACGGTGTCCTCATCGAGTGACGTGTCCATGCCGATTGGCCCATCAGCGGTGAGCAGCTGGTCGGATTCTTCTCCGACGACGACCGAATCGGGGAGATCGGAAAGGAGCAGATCCACGATGGCGCGCTGCGCATAGGTGTCGTGCACCGTCACGATGTCGTGGAAGTCGGTCTTGATGTTGGCGAGCCCTGGCGATTGAAATGCGTCTGTGAGGTAGGGGCCTACGGAACGAGCTGCTTTTTCTGCGATATCGGCCAATTTCTTCATGGTTCCATCGTGCCACAGGTGGTATACGTGAGGGAGGTAGTGCCTGTGGTCGGTGCCACGAGCCTCACGGGTGGGCTTTGGGATGGCGATTCCTCTACCAGGGGAAACGTGCGCGTTTCGAGGAAGACGCTGGCGTGAGCAGATGGTGAAAGTGCCGTGACTACGGCGAAAGTTCTGTGTTTCCCCTGGATGTCAAGGTGAGATTATGAAAGGTGATAATTTAACGCTTTCGTCTTGACTTTGGTGAATGACACGCTTGTAATTATAGGCAGTGAATTCTTACGTCGAGATGAAGGAGGCTGTCCATGCACGCTTTTGATGAATGGTCATCACCAGTGCTTCGCAGCGTCGATACGCCTACTTCTGATTACGACGACGAAGATTTCGATCAGTCGATTCTCTTCGACCTCGGGTATGAAACCGCGACAGGCGAGCAGCTCCACTGGCAGGATTTCGCTCTCTGCGCCCAGACCGATCCCGACATCTTCTTCCCAGAAAAAGGTGGCTCTACCACGCCGGCAACGAGCGTGTGCAGCGCCTGCCCAGTGCGTAGCCAGTGCCTCGATTACGCGATCTCGCACGATATTCGCCACGGCATCTGGGGCGGCATGTCCGATAACGACCGGCGTCGTATCTCCCGTGAGCGCCGCCGTATGAACGGCCAGGGTGCCTGATTCTTGTCTCACGAAGATACCGCGGCTCGCGAAAGTGTCGTCGCACTCCTTCTGAGCACTCCCGATGACTCGCGCCTCGAGCGGGTTATCGACGGGCTACTCACTCAAAAGGTTGCGCCGTCGCGGATCGTTCTTGCGCTCCGAGGTGACGACACACAGCTCAAGCTCGGCGCATCGCAGCGTGAGAAGCTCGACGAACTCGATTGCTCGGTGCACTCGGTTCCCGAGGGAACGACGATGTCCGATGCCGTCAATCTCCTGATTCGTCGCCCTCACGGCTCCCAAGCCGAAGAACCCACCGAACAGTGGATCTGGCTCATCCACGGAGACACGTATCCGCGCCCCGATGCTCTCGACCACCTCCTACGTGCTGGCGAAACATCCGCAAAAGTCGGCGCTGTCGGCCCGAAACAAGTGGACTGGGACAACCCGAGAATTCTCCGCGAGGTGGGAATTCGTGCCACGCGAAGTGCTCGGCGCGTCCCACACGTCGCCGAAGACGAGCTCGACCAGGGCCAGCTCGATTGGCAAGAAGACGTCCTAGCAGTGGGCAGTGCAGGCATGCTGCTGCGCCGCGCCGCGCTCGACGCAATCGGCGAACTTGATCCGGTTCTCGGGCCATTTGGCGATGGACTAGAAACCTCACGGCGGCTCTGGGCCGGAGGATGGCGCGTTGTCGTCGCCCCGTCAGCCGTGATTGAGCACGCGCGAGATTCTTTCGCCGATCAGAGACGCTCATTCGGTGCGCGGCGCGGCGCCCAGATATACAACGCCGCACTCGCAGCTTCTGTGCCACTCCTTGCGGTGCTCGCGCTACTGCTTGTGGCGCCGTTGCGCGCATTCGTCCGGCTCATCACGAAAGAAACTCGGTTGGCAGCAGGCGAGCTTGCCGGTGCAGGTTTCCTCGTCCGGCGTCTTGGAGCTCTCACACGTGCCCGCCGCCGTTTCAAGCGAGCGCAGTCTGTGCCGTCGTCGGTGTTACGTTCGCTCGAATCGACACCGAGCGAGGTGCGTAAGGCAAAACGAGATCTAGCGCGTCAAGCTCGGGAGAAGGACGGCGCGGGTGAGCGTCGTGATCCGATTGCCGAGCGCGAATATCGTCGGTGGCGTTCGCGCACGGCCCGTGCTGGCTATACTGCCATAACCGTCGCCTTACTTGTGGCGATTGCGGCGTCACTTCCTGTCGTTGGCCGAGGCGTTCTCACGGGAAATGCTCTTCTCCCGGATTCGTGGACAAGCGCAGAGCTTCTCCAAGCTGCGACGAACTGGTGGCTTCCGGCTGGCGACGGCCTGCCTGCTCCAGTTGACGCTCTCTGGATTATGCTCACTCCGGTGGTTGCGCTCGCTGAGCTCGTCGGTGGCAACCTCGGTAGTGTCGCGAGCGCCATCGTCCTTCTTGGCCTACCGCTTTCTGCATTGACGGCATTCCTTGCCGCTGGTCGCCTCACGTCGTCTCCGGTCATGCGTGGTGCCTCGGCGCTCGTCTGGGCTTTTGTGCCTTCCTTGCTCGTTTCCGTGAGCAGCGGCCATGTGGCTGGAATTGTCTGGCACATCTTCGCGCCAGTGGCTCTGGCATCTCTCGCCGAATGCTGGAAGCGGCGTTCATCGACGGCTCTCGGTCTTGCCTCACTGTCGTTGGCTTTCATGAGTGCTGCCGCTCCGGTAACGCTTGTTCTTGCTCTGCTCGTTACCGCTGTGGGATGCGTGGCACGTCGTCCTCGGCTACGTTGGCTGTGGGTGCCGGTTCCAGCGCTCGTCTTCCTTGCACCGGCTCTCTGGCATGTGCGTCTCATTGATGGCGGATGGCGAGTTGTTGCCGCGACGGCAGGAATTCCAACGACAACTCAGCCCTCCTTTGTGGGGATCTTGACGCTCAACCCCACCTCGGGCGCGAGCCTACGTTCCCTCATTGCGAGCCCGACTGCGCTCATTCCCGCTCTCGGAGTGGGTGCACTTGTCCTTGTCGCAGTTGTCGCCCTCCTTCACAAGCACAACTGGGTCGCTATTCGGCTCGGCTTCTTCCTCGTCGCCGGCGGTATCGCGTGGGCGGGTGTTGCCCGAACAATCGTCGTCGGTTCTCGTACAGTTGGTGCCCAGAGCGTTCCCGCGACGGGCTGGGCTGGCATTGGCCTCTCACTCGCGGCTTTGGGTCTCTGGCTTGTGCTTATATGTGCAGGCGACGGCCTTGCTGCACGCCTATCCCGACACTCGTTCGGTCTGGTCCATGTGACGAGTGGGTTGGGAGCACTCCTCGTCGTCTTTTCTCTCGTTGCAACAACGCTGCCGTGGATCGGCACGATGCTGAGCGAACGTCCGCTCTCTGCCGCCTCGCAGAGTCGGGTTCCGGCAGTCGCAGCGCTCGATCAAGAATCCGATGCGCGGGTTCGAGTTCTCGCTCTGGCGCCAACGGATGACGGGATCGTTGCGCAGATCTGGCGCGGTGATGGGCCTGAGCTTCACGAGCAGTCGATGCTGTCGCAGTTTGTTTCAGACCGCGCCGACGACGATCTTCGCGCGCTCGTCGCCGACCTCACGATAGGGGAACAGGCTCGCGAGGCTCTTGCCGCTCACGCGGTGGCGTACGTGCTTGTCCCTCCGGCAGACTCGACTATTTCCCAGCAGGCGCGGCTCAGCCTCGTCTCCGAGCTTCGAGCTCACTCCGACCTCGAATTCGTTTCCGATACGGAGACGGGCGCCTTCTGGCGTGTCCAAGGCGCGCCTATCGGCCGAGCTACGCTCGATGAGACAGTACTGAACTCATCCCTCCTCAATGCGCGAATCTCACTGCCGGCGACGGATCGCGGCGGTCAGCTCGCCCTAGCGGAACGCTCAGATCCCGGTTGGCGAGCAACACTCAACGGCCAAGAACTTGAAGCGACAGCAAATGGGTGGAGCACCTCGTGGGAGGTCCCAGCTGGAGGGGGCAACCTCGTCGTTTCTCGAGAGCCAAGCGAAAAGTGGAGCGGGTTCGTGGCCGGCTTTGTTAGCGCGATAGCAATTGTCATGTCTCTTCCTCTTCGCCGGAAGCAGGTGCGCGAGTGAAAACCCTCCGTGCGATAAGCGCAATTGTTGCTTGCGGCTGCGTTGCAGGCGCGGCGTATGTCGTAGCCGCGCTCCCAGCCCCAGACCTTTCACCTGCCGAGCCAATCATGGCCGACACGGAATCCAACACGGCGAATCTCGTATGCCCTGGAGGGTTCGTGAGCGCGCTTGCTGGGGATGGAGAAGCTGCCGCACAGCCGTCTGCCGAGGGTGATCAGCCTGCTACAGCATGGATCGCTGGAAGTACGACGAACGACCTGACTCTGGGATCAACGACGATCACACCAGCAAGTGGCACAGTCTTTTACGGTTCTGGAGAGCCCCTCAACGGACTGCTTACTGCTCGTGCGAGCGGCTCGTCGCTTCCCGTTAGCGCCGGTTCGCTCCATACTTCGTCGTCAGGCGATACTCGTGGCAGCGCCATGTCCCTGTGCCAGAGCCCAACGAATGACCTCTGGCTCATTGGCTCGCAATCGGGGGTGGGAACGTCGAATCAGCTTGTGCTGACAAACCCCTCAAAGGTGGCGATTTCGGTATCCGTCAAGGCGTACGGCTCGACAGGAGCGCTTGACCTGGGTTCCCTGTCCACGGTCTCGGTGGGAGCGGGAGAGACAGTCCGCACGAGTCTCGATGGAGCTCTCAGCTCGGATGCTTCCCTAGCGTTTCATATTCAAGCCGACGCAGGCACAGTAGGAGCCTGGATTGAAGAATCTGTGCTCAACGGGGCAAAGCCCTCGGGCGTGACGACGATTGGTGCGACGAACCTCGCGACGAACCTCACCATTCCCGGAGTGGCGCAGGCGGGCACGGCTCCAGTGCTCCGCATTGTCGCAGGTGAGGCCGATGCTTCTGTTTCTCCAACGCTTGTTGGCCCTTCCGGTCGTCGTACACTCGAATCGATTGATGTACCCGCTGGGACCGTGCACGACCTCCCGCTGACAGACCTCGAACCAGGCCACTACACGCTGGATATTTCCGCAGACAACCCTATTGGTGCTTCGGTCCTCATCGCGAGTGCAGATCAGTCAGCGGTACGAGATATTGCTTGGGCACCTGCCATCGACCCTGTCTCGGCAGGGGCAGTTGTGTTCGGGGAGCTTCCGGCAACATTTGTTGCCTGGGCGAATGGCTCGCAAACGATCAAAGTCACTCCGCTTGCCTCTGACGGCACACCAGGCGAACCGATCGCTCTTGATATCACGCATGGTCAGGGGAGCGCAGCCTTGCCCGAAGGGACCGTGGGCGCTCTCGTCTCCAGTCCTTCTCCCGTGTACGCGGCGGTCGTAACAACAGGGGGGATGGAAGACGGCACGGCGCTCGACTGGATTCCTGTCACCGCAGCGCGCACAACAGGAGCAGCGCACGCCATCACGATCGGGCGTTAGGTTCTGCTGACGTAGGCTTTAGTCTCGGCGAAGAAAATCGATGTCGTCTGCGCTCCGATTGATCGCGTCGGCGAGCTGCTCGGTGACAACGTCATGAATGAACAGACGCGGATCCTCCGAGCGCATGGCAGCCCGAAGAATCGGCATCCGATAGAAAATGATTCGACCTGTGATGCGCGCGGGCTTCTCGAAGGGAAGGAATCGGGCGAGCGGGACACCGTCCTCCCAAGGAGCAGGAGGCTCGGGAACGTCGAGAACGCCAACATCGATATGGGCGAGCTCATCTCCGAGGCGCCGGCGGTATTCGAGGAGCTCCGATGTGATGATGTCGTCAAACTTGTCGGCTCGGGTACGCCAGGCGGGCACGGTGAACGGGACAATCGGGCCGCGCATACCGCGCCCATGGCGGTCGCGCCGGCGAGCTCGATGACGAGGGGGAATTCCGGCCATGGGATAACCCTAGCGCTGCCTTCTCCCGGCTGCCTCACCGACGGTGATACCGTTGGTGGCTGTGAGTCACATCCGTCAATGTTCCCGCATGAGTTGTCATGAGCCCGCTGTTGCCACGATGACCTATTCCTATGGCGAAGCTACAGCGGTCCTTGGTCCGCTCTCGCCTGCCCCTGTGCCTGGCGCAATCGACTTGTGTGCCAACCATGCTCAGACTTTTACGGTTCCGCACGGATGGACGATGGTTCGACTCGTGACAGAGTTTGAGCCCGTGCCTCCGTCGGATTCCGACCTCATGGCGCTTGCGAACGCCATCCGCGAAACCTCGAAGAAGGAGGTTCCGCCTCCAGCTCGATCTAAGCGAGACATTGTGCGTGAATCCCTCCCGCGGCCTGGGCGTGCCCATCTTCAGGCGGTTCCAGAGCCTGACGACGATGAGGGTGCGCGATAGCGGCGTTGAGGTAGGGGCCGGGTGGGGCGTGCTTTGCCGATAACGACGAGGGTGCGACGACGGCTGTTAGTGGCGATTCGTCGGTACGGGTTTTGTGACAAGTCAGCTTTGCTTCGTTCACAGTGTCGCAAGGTCATGCCACAATGAGATTATGAGCGTTCGCATTCTTGTCGTCGACGACGACCCCGGCATTTCCGAGATGATAGCCATCCTTCTGGAGTCGGAAGGATACGAGGTCACTGTGTGCGCTAACGGTCTCAACGTGCTGCCGCTCTTCCGTGCCGAGCGTCCCGACCTCGTCCTCTTGGATGTGATGCTCCCCGGTCTCGACGGTGTGAGCGTGTGTGCTCAACTGCGCGAAGAATCTGACGTGCCGATCGTCATGATGAGTGCACGCACGGATTCTGTCGACGTCATTGCGGGGCTTGAAGCTGGTGCCGACGATTACGTCACCAAGCCCTTCGAGAACTCCGTTCTCCTCGCGCGGGTGAAAGCCCGCCTTCGCCGGCAAGAACCGGAATCTGAAACTCTCCGTATTGCCGATCTGACGGTTGATCTCAAAGGCCACCAAGTTCTGCGCGGGGGAGTGGATCTCCATCTCACGCCGCTCGAATTTGATCTGATCTCGGTGCTTGCTCGGAAGCCGTGGCAGGTGTTTTCTCGAGAAGAACTCCTTGATCAGGTGTGGGGATACCGTCACACCTCGGCCGATACGAGGCTCGTCAATGTTCATATTCAGCGACTGCGCGCGAAGGTTGAAAAAGATCCCGACCACCCTGAAGTCATTGTGACGATCCGTGGCGTGGGGTACCGTGCGGGGGCCGTCCAGGAGTGAACCGGAAGAAGTTCCACACCCGTTCGCGCCGGAACCTCCGGCACATTATTTCGCGCCGATATGCCTCTCTCACGCGGTGGTGGCGAACCTCGCTCACGGTGCGAGTAGTGAGCCTCATCATGGTTGCAGGCATGGTCTCGATGCTCGTTGCTGCTTCGGTCATCGTCAGTCAAATTCGCTCGCAGCTCTTTGACCGAGCCGTCACAACGGTCATTGACCAATATGAATCTGCCCGCGAAAGCGCGCAATCGCAGTTTGACTCCGCCAGTTCGCCTACTGCAGGCCAGATGCAGCAGATCGCCGCGTCGATGATCGTCACTCTTAACGATCCTGTGCGTTCAATTGTCGGGGCGGCGCTCTTGCGGACCCCCGGCCAGCCAGACACCTCGTTCCACATCGTCGAGCCGTTTACGCAGTCAGCAACGCAAATCCGGACGCTCATCTCATCGGAGCTTCGCGAAGCTGTTCCCGGATCAGAGTCGGTCCACTGGCAATCTGTCTCACTTCCTGCGGAGGGTAGGGAAGGCGAACCCGGCATTATTGTTGGAGCCCCACTTACCGTGCCAGGAGCGGGAAACTACGAACTCTACGTCGCTTTCTCGTTAGCGAACCAAGAATCAGTCATTCAACTCGTCGGAGGCACGCTCGCGGCAGGCGCCTTCATCCTCGTTCTTCTCTTGGCTCTCATCACGTGGATCGTCGTTGGACTCGTTCTCAAGCCTGTCCAAGAGGCCTCTCGCAATGCCCAACACCTCGCCGAAGGTGGCTTTGAAGCCCGTATGGTTGTGCGTGGTGAAGACGAGCTGGCTCAGCTTGCTCAGTCCTTTAACCAGATGGCCGAGTCACTAGCTGATCAATTCGAACGCCTAGAGCGTATGTCGAAAGTGCAACAAGAATTTGTCTCGGCAGTTTCCCATGAGTTGCGTACGCCTGTCACCACGATCCGCATGGCAGGCCAGCTCATCTACGACAAGCGTGAGGAACTGCCATCGGCCGTCAAGCGAAGCGCCGAGCTTCAACACGATCAGCTCATCAACCTTGATACGACGCTCTCCGATCTCCTTGAAATCTCCCGATTTGACGCTGGCGCTATGAGCCTCGCAACGGAAGAAACACCTGTCGTAGACATCGTCACGAGAGCGGTTGCAGCACAAGAACTCCTGGCGCAGGCCAACGGAGTCGAGGTCCACCTCAACGTTGTCGGTGACACGCACGCGAAAGTCGAGCCGCGCCGCATCGAACGCATCGTGCGCAACCTCGTCGTCAATGCACTTGAACACGCAGACGGAAAAGACGTTGTTATCGTCGTAGCAGGCGGAGAATCCGGCGTAGCGGTCGAGGTATCCGATCACGGTGTTGGCCTCACTCCTGAGCAAGCTGCCCACGTCTTCGACCGCTTCTGGCGGGCCGACACCGCACGAGTGCGTAAATCCGGCGGTACGGGGCTTGGCTTGACGATCGCCCGCGAAGATGCCCTTCTCCACGGTGGGAAACTCCAATGCGCCGGAGAGTTGGGGGTTGGCTCAACATTCCTCCTCACACTTCCGAAAGAACCCGGTAACAAGTTCGTCTCGCCTTTGCCTCTACGCGTGGCAGCCGCTGAGGAGCTATGGCCAGGGGAGGAAGCCAGCACTGAAGCGGTCGAGGAAACCCGAGGCGAATCCATCAACGAGCTCACCTCATCGGGCACGATCCTCGCCGTGAGCACGGATCATCAGGTGGCTCCGCTCGGCACCAGCAACGAAGCCACAGGTAGCGCCGCACATACTCGTGACGATACCGACGAAGCCCCGCACGGCTACGAGCCTGACGACGTCACTACGGCCAGGGGCGAGGAGGAATCCCGATGACACGTTTGCGCGCCCTTGCGGGCTTCCTCGTGCTAGCACTCGCCCTCACAGGTTGCGCTAGCCTGCCCCGATCTGGCGATGTTCACGCCGTCCAGCCCTCGCCCATGGAAGAGGGCGAAGTTGGCCTCGTCGCCCGGCCTCCCTCCAAAGGGGCGACACCCAAACAAATTGTCGCCGGATTCCTCGACGCAACAGCCGCCGGATTTGACGACGACTTCGCTGTTGCCCGCCAGTACCTCCTCGGCTCGGCCTCGACAACATGGAATCCCTTAGCCTCAGTGCGTGTTTATCTCGACACCCAAAATATCCAGGCAACCGCCACTGAGACAGGGGCGATCCGAGTGTCGGTCGGTTCGCTCGGAACTGTCTCAGACAAGGGCGTCTATTCGGAATCGTCAAACGATGCAACAACGACAACGGACTTCTCGCTTGCGAAGAATGCCGACGGCGAGTGGCGGATCGTGAGCCTCGACGATGGCATCTTCCTCTCGGAGCATCTCTTTGCCCAGCTCTATGTGAAGTCCCCGTTGTACTTCCTCTCCACCGATCAAAACGCGCTCGTCGCCGATCTCCATTGGTACCCCCGCAAAACCTTCGCAACGCAGGCGGTACGCGCACTTCTCCAAGGACCAGCCTCCTGGCTCTCGTCGGGAACAACGAGCGCATTCCCATCGAACACCGCGCTTGTGGGATCGGTCAGTGTGGCGAACGGAGTTGCCTCAGTCAGCCTCTCGAGCGAAGTGCTCGCGGCAACACAGGACCAACGTTCCAAACTCACGGCCCAGCTCCACAAGACACTCACCTCACTCTCGACCATCCAAGAGGTGCAAGTCTCCGTCCAGGGTGTCCCATTGGAAACCACCGAAGCTGCCGATCTGCCAACCTACCCGTATAGCTCTTATCCGCTCTCTATCATCGCCGACGGAGTCCCCTCGCTCGTGTCAGCCTCAGATGGAACCACGCCAATTTCCTCGGATCCAACTGTCGCGAGTCTCGGGCTTACTCGGCTTGCCTCAAGCTATGCCGACATCAACGCCGATTACGCGGCCCTCAATTCGGACGGCACGAAGCTCTATCGAATCACATCGAGTGGCGCCACCGAGCTCATGACAGGAACCAACCTTATCGGCCCATCGTTTGACTCCTACGGCTGGATCTGGACTGGGGAAACACAAGCGCAAGGCGAATTGAGCGTTGTTGGAGCACGCGGAGAACGCAACATCACTGTTGCCGCCTCATGGCTCAGCGGCGTCACCATTCGAGATATCGCCGTTTCTCGCGAAGGAAATCGCGTGGCGATCGTCGGTGTGACCTCGGGAAGCACCGCTGTCTACCTTTCGTCCATCAACCGTGACAGCCAAGGCCAGCCCATATCGATATCGGACCCAGTCCAGATCGCCCAACGTCTCACCGACGTCACAGATGTGTCGTGGCTGTCGCCAACAGACCTCGTCGCCGCCGGAACCACGGCTGCCGGCGCGGAAAACGGCCTTTACCAGATCCAGGCAGGCGGGCCAATGACACGCCTGACGGCTCCAGGGGCGGGTGTCGCAGCGATTACATCGGGACGAGACGAAGAATCCATCGCCGCTTTGACGACGAACAACACCGTGCTCGGACGCTCGGGGGGAGCCTGGCGCTCGGTGGCAACCAACGCAACATCTCTTGCCTACCCAGGCTGAGTCGTCGACACAACTTCTCCACAGGCTAGGCGCGAGCAACGTTTATCCACACGAAGCCGCCAAGCACAGCACAGGGCAGCTCTCGGAGTGCACCCTTGTGTCCATGACTCAGCACTCGACACTCTCCCAGCTTGCCGACCTCGTCTTTCCTCGCTCATGCGCCGGCTGCGGCGAATGGGACACCTCAATGTGCGAAGCATGCGCCCAAACACTGTCGGGGCGTTGGGTGGATGTCTCTCCACGTTTGCCCTACCTCCGACTCATCCGCCCTCATAAGCGCGACGGCCCCATCTTTCCCGGCGACGAGTACTCCCGATTCCCCGTCTACTCTCTTGGGGACTACACGCCCCCGGCTCGTAACATCGTCGTCGCCTGGAAAAACAGCGTCGATGCTTCACTCACGAGCGCGATATGTTCCCGCGTGTGCGAAGCTGCGCGGCACCTTCCCACATTCCCGAGAGAACTCCTCGTCGTACCCGCACCATCTCGCTGGTGGCGAACACACGACGGGCGATATGTCGTCGGAGCGCTCGCCCATGCCCTTGCCGCGGGGATTAAGGCGCCGCCGCACGAGAGAACGGCGCGAGTTGTCAACGCACTCGCGACGGGCTGGGGAAACGCGCACGGCACCTTGGCAGGTCGCCGTGCAAAAGGCAAGAAAATCCGCGTGAAACGGGGGATAAATGTCGAGCATCCCATCCTTCTGATCGACGATGTCGCGACGACAGGTGCGACCCTCGCAGGGGCAGCCGACGCTCTTGAAGAGGCCGGAGGCGATGTTGTGGGCGCGGTAACCCTCCTTGCGGTCCCTGACCCGCGCACGAAGAAAACCTGAGTTTTTCCTGGCCGATCTCCACGAAGGTTCCACCCTTCACGTGTGATTGGGCTAACATAAGGTAAACAACTCCAGATCGGCAAGATACGCCGAGGCCTGAAGGGAGGTGGTCATCTCAGCGATGCGTGAGAAGCACAAACCATCTTGTACATAACACCTGAGGAGGGCATCGTGGAGATTATTGTTAAAGGCCGTAACGCTGAGGTTTCGGACCGTTTCCGCGGGCATGTTGAAGACAAACTTCAGAAGATCGAACAGTTTGCTCCTAGGGCACAACGGGTTGATGTCGAAGTGACACATGAGCCAAATCCGGCTCAAGCTGAGACATCGGAACGCATCGAAATTACCGTGAAAGACAAGGGCCCAGTGATCCGCGCTGAAGCAGCCGCATCCGATCGATACGGCGCACTGGACATTGCGATGGACAAGCTCATTGAGCGTTTGCGTCGCGCGCGAGATCGCCGGAAGGAACACCCCCGCAAGGAACATGTTTCCGAGCCCCTGCGTTTGACACCCGAAGACGTCAATCCCCCCAAGAGCAAGGAGGAGCGCGAGGCGCCTCGCGTCCCGACTGCTCCTGGAGAGGCCCTGGAAACGCAGCTAGGCGATTCGCCGGTTGTCGTGCGCCAGAAGCTCTACGAGGCGAAGCCTATGTCGATCGACCAGGCACTCTACGAGATGGAGCTCGTCGGACACCCCTTCTATCTCTTCATTGACGAAGAGACGATGCAGCCCTGTGCGGTCTACCACCGCCATGGCTGGACGTACGGTGTGATTCGCTTGGATGCCCACGTCAACTAAGCACAACTCCAAGGGTGGCGCGACTGCATGAGCGGTCGCGCCACCCTTCGCTATGCCCAAGCGAACGAAACGTAGCCCCCAAGCTGAGCGGATCCGTATTCGCCGCCTCGTCATCGGGTCCGCGACGGAAGACGTATCCTCGCGCGCCGATGCGGTTCAGGCCACATACGAGACGATCGACGAGCCGCTCCCATTAAGATGGTTCCCGCCTACGCAACGAAGGGAAGAATGTGGCAGATCGTCATTACAATGTCGCCGTAGTCGGCGCTGGCCCAGCGGGAATTTATGCTTCGGACATTCTGTCCAAGTCATCCCTTGATGTCTCAATTGACCTCTTTGAGCGCCTCCCGGCGCCCTACGGACTGGTGCGATACGGGGTCGCTCCTGATCACCCACGCATCAAAGCGATCATCGACGCCTTGTACAACATCCTCCAGCGTGGCGAAATCCAACTCCACGGCAACGTGAACATCGGAACGGATGTCACGTTGGCTGAGCTACATGAGTACTATGACGCCGTGATTTTGGCGACCGGCGCTGATGCCGACGCCGATCTCGACATCCCCGGAATTGACCTCCCGGGTAGCTACGGTGCGGCGGACTTCGTCTCGTGGTACGACGGACACCCCGATTACCCCCGCACGTGGCCGCTTGAGGCGAAGGACGTTGCCGTTATCGGTATGGGCAATGTTGCGCTCGACGTATCGCGTATTCTTGCGAAGCATGTCGACGATCTTATGGTCACGGAGATCCCTCCGAACGTCGAGGAAGGCCTGCGCGCCTCGAAGGTGACAGATGTACATGTGTTCGGGCGCCGAGGACCAGCACAGGTGAAGTTCACCCCGATGGAGCTGCGTGAGCTTGGTCATGTGCCGGACGTCGATATCATTGTCGACCCTGAAGATTTCCAGTACGACGAAGGCTCCGAGCAGGCCATCCAGAGCTCGAAGATGACGAAGCAAGTAGTTGACCAGCTCACCAACTGGGTGTTCCAGGAGCCGGAGGACCTCACGGCATCACATCGCATCCACATCCATATGCTGCAGCGCCCGGTGGAGATCCTTGGCACGGATAAGGTCGAGGGAATCCGGATGGAGCGCACCGAACTCGTGGGCGACGGCAGCGTGCGAGGCACGGGAGAGTTCATCGACTATCCAGTTCAGGCTGTATATCGCGCCGTCGGCTATGCTTCGTCGCCAGTTCCGGGCGCTCCGTTCGACTCCGAGCGCCACATCATCCCGAACCAGGGTGGGCGAGTCGAATCCGACGGCAAGACCGTTGATGGTCTCTACGCGACTGGCTGGATCAAGCGCGGCCCGGTTGGACTTATTGGATCGACGAAGTCTGACGCTCAGGAGACGATTACGAATCTCGTTGAGGATGCCAACAACGGCATCTTGCGCCCCACCGGTGCCGGTACTGGCGCCGACGGGATGTTCCATCTCCTCGATGCTCGTGGTGTTCGCTACACAACCTGGCAGGGCTGGGAGCTTCTCGAGGCGTACGAGAAGGCTCTCGGCGAGCCGCAAGGGCGTGCCCGCGTCAAGGTTGTCGAGCGTGAAACGATGACGGCGATCTCCCGTGGTGAGGAACACGACGGCAAGATCTACTGAGCCAGTGGACGGATACGGGTGTGGGGTCGAAGCTTTCCTTCGACCCCACACCCGTATGCTGAGGTGTCACGCTCCAGATGGGAGTGCTTCGGCGCGACGCCGCGGTCTTCCCGAAGCTTAGGGGAAATTTCCTAGCGATAGTTCTGGAACTGAAGTGCGCAATCAACGTCGGCGCCTTTAAGGAGCGCGATGGTCGTCTGGAGATCATCGCGCGACTTCGACGAGACGCGAAGCTCGTCGCCCTGAATCTGCACCTTCACGCCTTTGGGTCCCTCGTCGCGAACAAGTTTTGAGAGTTTCTTCGCATTCTCCTGGGAGAGGCCCTTCTTGAGTGTCCCGACAAGGCGGAATTCCTTGCCTGAAGCCTTCGGCTCGCCGTCGCCCACGTCGAGTGATTTGAGCGATACGCCGCGGCGTACGAGTTTTGACTGGAGAACGTCGTACACGGCTAGGCAACGCTCGGGCGAGTTTGCCACCATCGTGATTGTTTCGCCGGCCAGTTCCACTGAAGCGCCGACATTCTTAAAGTCGTAGCGCTGTGAAATCTCCTTAGCGCACTGATTAACGGCGTTATCTACCTCTTGACGGTCGTATTCGGACACGACATCAAACGACGAATCGGCCACGATTCCTCCTCATTTCTCTCGTTCTCACGCGCCACGGTGATATCCAGAAAAGCATGATACGTCACACGTAGGCCGCTCGGTTTGACAGTCTACGGGTGTTAGCTGCTAATCTCATCTGGCAGCGATGCGGGTCTCCCGCGTCAAAGCAACGGCGGGTTTCCCGAGCGGCCAAAGGGAACTGACTGTAAATCAGTCGCCTCGTGCTTCGCAGGTTCGAATCCTGCACCCGCCACCAGGCACGGTTTAACCGAGTCTCCGCCGAAAGGCGGGCGTGATTCGCTTCACGGAAAGATGGAAGCTTTCGATATTGGAAGCACACCCGCTTTTTGTTAGGCTTGTCCGCGTTGCCCCGATAGCTCAGTCGGCAGAGCGTCTCCATGGTAAGGAGAAGGTCAAGGGTTCGATTCCCTTTCGGGGCTCCATCGCTGCCTACCGTGGGTGGTGAGATGAGGCGGGGTAGCTCAGCTGGTCAGAGCGCACGACTCATAATCGTGAGGTCGCGGGTTCAAGCCCCGCCCCCGCTACAGTTTTGGTGAAGCGCCAACACGCTTCCGTTCAGACCGTGAGGAGCTAGAAGTGGCAAGCAAGTCCCAGGATGTTCGCCCGAAGATCACTCTCGCCTGTGAAGAGTGCAAGGAGCGCAACTACATCACCAAGAAGAACCGTCGTAACACGCCGGATCGTCTCGAACTGATGAAGTACTGCTCAAGGTGCAACAAGTCGACGACGCATCGCGAGACGCGCTGATCGAAGATCTTTTCAAGTAGGGTCTGCCACTGGCAGGCCCTACTTTTTTGTTTCGTCGGAACCCTGACAGTGCTGCGCACCTGTCGTGAGCTACGCATCATTGCAGCCGCGCGCATAGGGAACCGGCGCAGTGCCGGCCCAGATGATCTCTCCGCCATTACTTGCAGCCGCGCGCATAGGGAACTAGCTCGCAGCTCAGCGTATTCGGCTCGAACTGTTAGGCTCAGAACTATGAGTTGTATGATTCCCGAACATTCGCAGACACCGCCTCAGCCGCTCCCACCGCGGCCGTCAACGCGGGCGAAAACAGGAGCGTCGACCTTCGCGGACCTCACGACGATGGGTGTGGGCGGCTCGATTGCATCGCTAGTCGAGGCGCATACGGAAGACGAGTTTGTCGGAGCGATTAGGGAAGCTGACGCTAGTGGCACGCCGCTCGTGGTGCTAGGCGGGGGATCAAATATTCTTGCCTCGGACGAAGCGTTTGATGGCGTCGTGGTGCGCGATATGCGCTCTGAGATCACGTTGACGCAAGAGGGCGGTTGTGAAGGTGCCAATCTGCGTGTGCTTGCTGGGACGCCGTGGGACGATTTCGTCGTACATACCATTGAGAACGAATGGATGGGCCTGGAGTTTCTTTCTGGTATCCCGGGAAGTGTCGGTGCGGCTCCCGTGCAAAACATTGGCGCCTATGGTCAGGAAGTTGCCACGTCGATTGCTCGTGTTCGCACGTGGGATCGCGAAAAGAACGAGTTTCATACGTTCGTCATGCCGGAGCTGAAGTTCGGCTATCGTACGAGCCTCCTCAAGGAGTCGATGCGTGCGGGTTACGGCGCATCCCCTCGTTATATTGTCGTTTCGGTTGATTTTCAGTTGCGCATTGCGTCGTTGTCGGCGCCGATCCAGTATGGTCAGCTTGCTCGTGTGCTTGGTGTTGAGCCGGGAACTCGGGTTCCCTCAGATGAGGTTCGTGCTGCTGTTCTTGACCTTCGCGCAGGGAAAGGCATGGTTCTTGACGACGGGGATCGGGATACGTACTCCTGTGGTTCCTTCTTCACTAATCCGATTTTGACCGACGACGAAGCTGCACGCCTGCCCGCCGATGCGCCGCGCTATGGTGTGACGGATGAGTCTCGCGCGATGCTGGGAGTCGCTGCACCCACGATTGATGGGCAGATTAAGACGTCGGCTGCGTGGCTTATCGATCACGCGGGTTTCCCGGCCGGTTATGGGATGCCGGGGCCAGCGGCCCTATCAACAAAGCACTGCCTCGCATTGACCAATAGGGGAGAGGCTACGGGTGCTGAGATTCGTGAACTCGCCCGTAGGATCCGTGACGGCGTGGACGAGGCCTTTGGGGTCAAGCTTGAGCCGGAGCCCGTCATAATCGGCGGCCTCTGATAGCTCGCTATGGTGCGACAGCTATGGGGTCGTCAGCGAGGCCCCGTAGCCGTCGTTCAATGTCTACGCCTCGGGTTCTGACGCCAGCCACGCGTCAATTTCTGCGTTCCACGCCTTCTTTGATGTCTCGCTAGCGAAAGATGCCGCAATCGAGCCGCGGGCGAGAGTGGCGAGCTCGTCGTCGGAAAACCCATTCTCCCGGAGCATCTCGTATTGCCTGGTGAGGCGCGAGAGGAAAATGAGAGGATCGTCGGCTCCTAACGCGATAGTGATTCCGGCTTCCATGAGCCGGCGCACAGGAACGGTTGATTCGTCGGCATATACTCCGAGCGATACGTTCGATTCAGGGCAGACTTCAAGAGCGATACCAGCTTGCGCGATGTGGTCGAGGAGTCGTGGATCTTCACTCGAACGTACGCCGTGTCCGATTCGGGTGGGCCCAAGGTACGTCAGCACGTCGCGGACATGCTCGGGGCCAAGGAGCTCGCCCCCATGGGGAACCGCGGGGATACCGGCGCGACGCGCGATATTAAAAGCGGGTGCCCATTCGGGTGTGGAACCTCGTCGTTCGTCGTTAGAAAGGCCGAATCCGACGACATCACCAGGCTCAGAACCGGCGTACTTCGTCGCCAATCGCGCAAGCGTGCGCGCTTCAAGAGGATGACGTACGCGGGATGCTGCAACAATAACCCCAACTTCCACGCCGGTATCGGCAGTGGCTCGGCGGGCTTCGTCGCACACAATCTCCAAGGCAGGGGTAATGCCTCCGACGTATGGCGCATACGAGGTGGGATCGATCTGTATTTCGAGACGGCGAGAGCCCTCTGCTGCGTCGTCTTCCGCTGCCTCGCGAACAATTCTGCGCATCGCTTCTTCGGAACGAACAGCCTTTCGCGCTGCGTCGTAGGCACGTTGAAAACGGAACCAGCCGCGCTGGTCGGGATCAACACGGAGAGCGACGTTATCGACGAGAGTTTCCGGGAGACGTATGGATTGGCTTGCCGCCATTTCTTTGAGGGTCTGGACTCTCATTGAACCCGTGAAATGCAAATGCAGATGCGCTTTGGGAAGTTTGCTCAGATCTCGCACACGACAATTTTCGCATATACGTGCTAAGGCAGGATGTGCGAGCTTGCCGTGGGATCCTGCGGGTGGCTGTGCAGTGCGAGGCACGCCGCTCTGCGGTGGCGTCCGCGGTTGTGAGGCGCGTTCCCATCGGAGGCAGCTATTTGGTACAACTAACCTATGAGTCTTCCCCCGGCATCCGCGCGCGAAGGGGCGGACCTCGCCTTTCTCACGGGCGCGGGCGCGGGAGACATCCTCCGATCGGCCCTTCCCGCGGGTGTTGTTATGCGGTCGTGGCAGGTTCATTCGCAGCATCATCGGCCGGGAGCCGGCGTGAGTGTGGGGTACGCCGTCGTCCTGGATGAGCCATGCGGAGGCGGGGGATATGAGCGGCGTGAAACATACATGTGCGCGTCGACGGCTCGCCTGACGCGGCGCACCGGAGTTGTGTCTGTCAATCTTGGCGGTATCACGGTCAATGTGTGGGAGTTTCCCGCGGATCCGGAACTTCCGGCGTTAGCCCGTGCTTGTTCGCAATCGACGTTGAGCGAGGCAATTGGACGCGACGTGAGTGTTGAACTGCTCGGCTATCGCCCAACGCGACGTGCAGTCGTTCGAGCCAAAGACGACGAGGGTGTCGTTGCTTTCGCAAAGGTTGTACGCCCGAATCAAGTTGAGGCGCTCTCATCCCGTTATGCTGTGTTGTCTCGTGGCGCTGTACCGTCGCCGGCACTTCTTTTCACCGATCCCGATGGACTCGTCGTCACGTCATGTGTTGATGGTGTTCCCCTTGCCAATGCGCTCTCTCGGGGACTAGGCGTGCGAGCACCGGGGATGTTCCGCGCTCTTGTGCGCGCTCTTGACGGCCTTCCGGAGGCAGTGACGCGATTCCGTCGCAGGCCGGCGTGGTCGGATCGTGCCGAGCACTATGCGCACGCGGCGGCAACTGTCCTTCCTCAAGATGAGCGCCGTTGCTTCCAGGTCGCTCACGACGTTTTCACACTCATGGAC
The DNA here is from genome assembly GCA_021532125.1 of Arcanobacterium haemolyticum. Lineage (GTDB taxonomy): Bacteria > Actinomycetota > Actinomycetes > Actinomycetales > Actinomycetaceae > Changpingibacter > Changpingibacter haemolyticus_A. The sequence continues at coordinate 282,333 of JADYUX010000001.1, read as the reverse complement.
GAGTCTGATCCTGGCCCAGTTGTTCCTGTCCACGGCGACTTCTATGAGGCGAATGTTTTTGTCGATCCTTCCCAGCCGCGGATCACGGGCCTCATCGATGTTGATTCCATTGGGCCTGGCTACCGGGTCGACGATCTTGCGTGCATGCTTGGCCACATGAGCGTTCTGCCCCACCTGGCGCCGGCTTCGTACCCTCACGTGGTTGACGATCTGCGAGTGTGGGTCGATCAGGCGGAAAAGCTCGTTGATCCTGTAGCTCTCAACGCTCGTTGTGCAGGAGTTGTTCTGTCGCTCGTTGCTGGAGCCAAGCGCCAGGGGAGCGAGTCATGGCAGGAGGACGCTCGTGGTCGGCTGTCGACTGCCGAGGCGTGGATTGAACGCGCCGAAAGCTGGCTCGCTGTGCGTAGACAAAGCGCCTGATTCGCGGCGCTAGGGCCGGGTGCGTTGATAGACGACGAAGGGCGGCGCCACGGAGAAGTGGCACCGCCCTTACGCGAATTCTCCGTCTTTACGAGAGAAGCTTTTGGAGGCGAGAGATACCTTCGACGAGATCCTCATCTCCGAGGGCATAGGAGAGACGAATGTAGCCGGGCGATCCGAATGCCTCACCGGGAACGACAGCAACTTCAGCCTGGTCGAGAATCAGTGCTGCAAGTTCGGCGCTCGTGTGCGCGACCTGACCGTTGATTTCCTTGCCGAGGAGCGCCTCAACGTTGGGGTAGACGTAGAAGGCGCCTTGAGGTTCGGGGACGACGAGGCCGGGAATCTCACGAAGTATCCTTACCATCGTCAGGCGGCGGCGGTTGAATGCCTCACGCATCTGGGCGACGATCTCCTGCGGGCCGGTGAGCGCTGCAAGAGCCGCGCGCTGAGAGACATTCGCGACGTTCGATGTAGCGTGGGACTGCATGTTCGTCGCAGCCTTGATGACATCTGCGGGGCCGTACATCCAGCCCACACGCCAACCGGTCATTGCGTACGTCTTAGCGACGCCGTTGAGAGCGATTGTCTGGTCTGCGAGCTCGGGGACTTCGCTGAGGATGTAGCTCATTGCGACGCCGTAGGTGAGGTGCTCGTAGATCTCGTCGGTGATAACCCAGATCCCGTTCTCAAGGGCCCATGTGCCGATAGCTTTAATTTCGTCAGCACTATAGATTGCGCCCGTCGGATTCGACGGAGAGCACATGAGTAGGCACTTCGTAGCTTCGGTACGCGCTGCTTCGAGCTGATCCACGGTGACCTTATAGCCCTGATCGGCTCCCGCGAATACCTCGACGGGGATTCCTCCGCACAGGCGAATCGCCTCGGGGTAGGTGGTCCAGTACGGAGCTGGCAAAATGACTTCATCGCCCTCGTCAATAATGGCAGCAAAGGCCTCGTAGACAGCCTGCTTACCGCCATTTGTCACGAGGATGTTGTTGGGATCAATCTCGATTCCCGCGTCACGCAGCGTCTTGTCGGCGATAGCCTGACGCAGTTCGGGAAGGCCTTTAGCTGGCGTGTATTTGTGGTTCTTCGGGTCGCGAGCAGCTTCGACGGCTGCTTCAACGACGAAGTCGGGGGTGGGGAAGTTCGGTTCGCCGGCTCCGAAGCCGATCACCGGGCGTCCGGCTGCCTTGAGGGCCTTGGCCTTGGCGTCCACCGCGAGTGTTGCAGATTCCTGAATAGCTGCGAGCCGGGCGGAAACCCGGCGAGCTGGCGTTGAATGAGTCACGCTAATATCGTCGCACGCTGCGCGAAGGATCGCCGGTGGTTTCCGAATCCTGAATCTTCGTCGCCTGAAAGTGGAGGAAACTGCGGCAAATCGCGGAGAAACACGGTAGACATACGCGGGCGAATACTGGTCAGGTTTGGAAATAGTGGGCTTCTTCGCAGAAGGAAATCTTGGATCCCGTGCGAGATCACACTGCATTTCTCATGAGCTATTCGACGAATCGCGATCCAATAGGGTAGTATCTTTGACGTTGTGCCGAGCTCAGTGGCAGGACATGCCGCTTTGTTGGCATGATGCTCAGGGCTCAGCCAGTGAAGGGTAGTGGCGCAATTGGTAGCGCATCGGTCTCCAAAACCGGCGGTTGGGGGTTCGAGTCCCTCCTACCCTGCTAAGGCGGCTCATGTAGGCATGGGCCGCCTTCTTCACCTATACAGCAAAACATCGGACGGATAGGACGATATGACCGAGGCAGCAGGCGCAAAGAGCGCACACAAGGGCTCCGCTACGCAGAAGGCAGGCTTCTTTGCACGCATCGCCCTCTTCTTCCGTCAGGTGTTGGCTGAACTCAAGAAGGTTCAGCGCCCCACCCGCGAGGAACTCGGCCAGATGTTCCTCACGGTGATTCTTTTCGTGGCAGCCATCATGATCTTCGTCGGCCTCCTCGACGCAGCATTTGGTCGCCTCACCCTTTTGATCTTCGGATAACGCAGCCGCCTCGTAGCGTCTGCGCCGTTCGTCACTTAACGCAGGAAAGCAGGAACATCGTGCCTGAGGATTTCGAGCTCGACAACGAGCTGGAGGCCACGCCTGAAACCGCCGAAACGGTTGAGGCAGCCGAACAGTCGAACGAAGCCGCCCCGGAGGAGGGTTCCGGCATCGTGACGCAGGACGAAGTCCGTGCCAAGCTCAAGGGCTTGCCCGGCCGCTGGTATGTCCTGCACACCTACTCCGGATACGAGAAGCGTGTCACCCAGGATCTCGAAGTTCGTCGCCAGACGATGAACATGGAGGATTACATCTTCCAAATCGAAGTTCCGATGGAGGAAGTCTTCGAGATCCGTCGCGGTCAGCGTAAGCTCGTGTCCCGTGTCCGGATGCCCGGTTACGTCCTCATCCGCATGGAGATGACGGACGATGCGTGGCGAGTTGTCCAGTCCACCAACGGCGTCACCGGTTTTGTTGGCAATGGCCGCACGCCGGTAGCCCTCACTGAGGACGAAGTTGTCAAGATGCTGACGCCGGTCATTGAAGCCGAGGCTGCTGCTGAGGCTCAGGCTGCCGGCCAGCCGACAGGTAAGAAGCCAGTGTTTGTTGCCCCGTTCGTCAAGGGCGAGGCTGTGACATTGACCTCCGAGCCGTGGGCCGGCATGCCAGCAACAGTTTCCGAAATCGACCTTGTAAACCAGCGTCTAACAGTACTTATGACGCTCGTCGGTCAAGAAACACCAGTCGAACTTTCCTTCAACCAGGTACGTAAAGAAGACTGAGCTACTTTCGTTCAGCCCCCTTTCTCGCGTAAGGTTGTTGGTCGGTTGTCGCTCTCGCGGCAGCCTGCCTAGGGGACAGGCTTACAGTCCCGACGGCTGTCGCTCATGCCATTGCGGCAGTTAAGAAACAAGAAAAGGACCCTACATGCCACCGAAGAAGAAGATTTCGGGTTACATTAAGCTCCAGATTCCTGCTGGCGCTGCCACCCCGGCACCTCCGATTGGTCCCGCGCTTGGTCAGCACGGCGTCAACATCATGGAGTTCTGCAAGGCCTACAACGCTGCGACAGAATCCCAGCGCGGCAACGTTGTTCCGGTTGAGATCACTGTTTACGAAGATCGCTCTTTTGACTTCGTTCTCAAGACCCCGCCGGCTGCCGAGCTCATCAAGAAGGCTGCTGGTGTAGCCAAGGGCTCGTCCACGCCTCACACGGCCAAGGTTGGTCACCTCACGGCAGATCAGCTCCGCGAGATCGCAAAGACCAAGGAGCCTGACCTCAACGCCAACGACATCGACAACGCTGCCCGCATCATTGCTGGCACCGCACGTTCGATGGGCATCACAACCGACGCGATCTGATCGCAGGCGTACTAACTGCCGAAAGGCACGTGGAAGGGCCTGCGCAGGCCCGCTGACCACAACTGCTCGATAAGGAGAAAGCAGAATGGCTAAGCGCTCAAAGAACTACCGTAATTCGGCTGAGAAGATCGCTGAAGGCGTCCTCTACAGCCCCCTCGAGGCAATGCGCCTCGCCAAGGAGACATCGACCGTCAAGTTCGATGCCACCGTGGAAGTCATGTTCCGTCTTGGTGTCGACCCCCGCAAGGCCGATCAGATGGTTCGTGGCACCGTCAACCTTCCTCACGGAACCGGCAAGACCGCTAGGGTCATCGTCTTTGCCGTTGGTCCGCGTGCTCAGGAAGCAATCGACGCCGGTGCTGACGAAGTTGGCGGCGACGAGCTCATCGAGAAGGTCGCCGCAGGCTACACCGATTTCGATGCTGCAGTTGCTACCCCAGACATGATGGGCAAGGTCGGTCGCCTTGGCCGCGTCCTCGGCCCTCGTGGTCTCATGCCGAACCCCAAGACCGGCACCGTGACGATGGACGTCGCAAAGGCTGTTAACGACATCAAGGGCGGCCGTATTGAGTTCCGTGTGGATCGCAATGGCAACCTTGGCTTCATCGTTGGCAAGACCTCCTTCACGGCCGAGCAGCTCGTCGAGAACTACGCCGCCGCTCAGGAGGAGATCCTCCGCCTCAAGCCGGCAAGCTCGAAGGGTCGTTACGTCCTCAAGGGTACGATCTCGACCACAATGGGTCCTGGTATCCCGCTCGATACCACGAAGACCCGCAACCTCACCTCTGAGGATGCTTCCTGATTAAAGGATTACTACACGAAGGCGGCTTCGCAGTTTCGGCTGTGGAGCCGCCTTCATTTTACTTGGTACCTCCGGCACATGCTGTCTCCTTGACTTCGCTCGTCGCGACGTAGCTCGCGATGAGGTGTATTCGTCGTCGATCACACGTAAGTGAATCGGCAGAGCTCAGGATAATTCCGGTAATCTTGGGGAAGTGCACAAAGCTGGGAGGATCAAGGTGGGTAAGTCGCTCGTTATTGGCGTCGCTGGTGGAACTGGTAGCGGTAAAACCACTCTTACCCAGGCGCTCCGCGACGCATTTCCGGGCCAAACGTCCGTGCTCTACCACGACAACTACTACCGCGCTTTTCCTGATCTGACATACGAGGAGCGTAAGGCGGTCAACTGGGATGCTCCCGACGCCTTCGATAATGACGCGATGGTTCGCGACCTTAGCGCCCTCATTTCAGGTCAGGCAATCGATTGCCCGATCTATGACTATTCGATCTATAACCCATCTGGGCGTTTCGAGCGAATTGAACCAAAACCCGTTGTCATTGTTGAGGGAATTCTTATCTTTGCTGAACCGCGGATCTGCGACTTACTTGATATCAAGATCTTTGTCGATACCGATGCTGATGTGCGCATTATGCGTCGTATTAAGCGCGACGTCATTGAGCGCGGCCGGACGCTCGAATCAGTCGAGAAGCAGTATCTCGAAACGGTCAAGCCGATGCATGAACTCTATGTGCAGCCGTCCAAACACAATGCCGACATCATCGTTCCTGAAGGTGGACGCAACCTCGTCGCCCTCGACATGCTCATTCATCGGGTGAGGGGAGCGATAGCGGCGGCCTGACGGCACTGCGCGGCGAAGGGATAAATAAGCTCCACAGGAGAGGCGCATCCCTAAAGGGGTGCCGTCCACGATCCCTTGGCCAGCCGGTGCGACATCGGTCACCAAATTGCTCACAGGCTTGGAACGGGCGGTCTATGAAGCTATTCTTAGTGATGCCAAAGACCGCAGGTTCTCAGATTTATCTGAGATTAAACTTCATCGAAGGCCAGCGCAGGTGAACGAGATTTAGTCGGTAGATCGGCTGAGCCCCGCGTGCCTGCGCGGGGCTTTTTTCATGGGTAGCTGCGGTGAACGACCGGAAGGAGGCCCAATGGCACGGACCGACAAGTCTGCAGCGATTGCTGAGCTCAAAGAAAACTTTGAGAACTCGACCGCCGTCCTGCTCACTGAGTACCGCGGCCTGACCGTGGCGCAGCTCCAGACGCTGCGTCGTGCGTTCGGTGCCAACGCGGAGTACAAGGTCGCCAAGAACACGCTGGCAAGCATTGCGGCAAAGCAGGCAGGCATCGAGGGTCTCGATGACGTGCTGAGCGGCCCAACTGCTCTTGCTTTCGTCACTGGTGAAGTCGCTGATGCTGCAAAGGCTCTGCGTGACTTCGCTAAGGACAACCCGGCACTGATCGTCAAGGGCGGCGTCCTTGAGGGCAATGTGCTCTCTGTCGACGACGTCAAGAAGCTTGCCGATCTCGAGTCTCGCGAGGTTCTCCTCGGCAAGGCTGCGGGAGTGCTCAAGGCTGCCCTGTTCCAGGCGGCTTACGTTTTCCAGGCGCCCGTATCCAAGACGGTGCGCACCATCGACGCGCTGCGCGCGAAGGAAGAGGCTGCTGCCTGATCCCAGGCGGCACTCACGTAACAAGATACGACTGCTCGCGTAGCAGGCATCAGGAAGGAAGGCCATCATGGCTAAGCTCACCACCGAAGAGCTCATCGCAGCTTTCAAGGAGCTCACCCTCGTTGAGCTCAACGATTTCGTCAAGGCATTCGAGGAGGAGTTCGAGGTTACCGCCGCTGCTCCCGTCGCTGCTGTTGCCGCCGCCCCCGCCGCTGGTGGCGAGGCTGCTGCCGCTGAAGAGGAGAAGGACTCCTTCGACGTCATCCTCGAGTCGGTTGGCGACAAGAAGGTTGCAGTTATTAAGGAGGTGCGCGGCCTGACCTCCCTCGGTCTGAAGGAGGCCAAGGAACTCGTCGACTCCGCTCCTAAGGCTGTCCTCGAGGGCGTCAACAAGGAGACCGCTGACAAGGCTAAGGAAGCTCTCGAAGGCGCTGGCGCAACCATCACCCTCAAGTGAGTTTCGCGGCTTAGTCCGCTCTAATGTCGCGTCGCGCCGATATGGTGTGGCTGCGTGAATCGTGGGGTGCAAGCTGAGGCTTGCACCCCACTTTTTTCTGCCGTTGGCCGTGACTGGTACGACGAAGTTATGCCTGTGGTGGTGAATCTGTGGCAACGGTGGACAGTACGTTGGAGAAAGGGGAAAACGACGAGGTTGCCCTTCGCTGCATTATGGCGAAGTGGGTTCGTCACTCTGCACTTTGCGGAGCCGGAGTTGAAGCGTGGCCACTCCGTTATGAAACGTGTGGGCTATTTCCCGAAATGCTTGTGAGGCCTCGCAGCGTTTGCATTGAAGCGGGCGATGTGCGAAAGTTCTGGAGAACACCGTTGTTCGAGGTGCCCCCTCTCACAGAGTTCGGGGTAGCATAGCACATACCTTCCGTGTATATTGGATACTTGCGCCGACATATCTTGAGCTATGCCCAATTCCGGTTTTACGCGCTACCGTAGTGGAGCTTTCACACGGTCGGGCGCCCAGATTGAGCAGGGTTCGATGTGTTTGGTCGAACGCCTTACCAACGTCAGGGAAGGAACCCCCTTTGGCTGCTTCGCGCACCTATTCGCTCTCCGCTTTCGGCGGGAAGCCGGTTGTTGATCGAGTTTCATTCGCCAAGATTCATGAGCCGTTGCAGGTACCCAACCTTCTGGGTCTGCAGACTGATAGCTTCGGCTGGCTCATTGGTTCGGAAGAGTGGGCGCAATTAAACCCCGGTGAACAGTCTGGTTTGGAGGAGATCTTTGAGGAGATCTCTCCGATCGAGAATGCTGCTCAGACGATGGGTCTTGTGCTCTCATCTCCGCATCTTGAGGACCCAAAGTACTCTATTCAGGAGTGCCGCGAACGCGACCTGACGTACGCTGCTCCTCTCTACGTCACCGCCGAATTCCAGAACTACGAGACCGGCGAAATTAAGTCGCAGACCACTTTCATTGGTGACTTCCCGCTCATGACTGAGCGCGGAACATTCATCATCAACGGTACTGAGCGCGTCGTCGTGTCGCAGCTCGTGCGATCCCCGGGCGTCTACTTTGAGCGCGTTGCCGATAAGACCTCCGATAAGGACATCTTCTCCACGCGTTTCATCCCGTCGCGTGGCGCATGGCTCGAGTTTGAGATCGATAAGCGCGATGCTGTCGGCGTGCGAGTAGACCGCAAGCGCAAGCAGTCCGTCACTGTATTCCTCAAGGCGCTCGGCTTGTCTGAGGGTGAGATTCGCGCGACCTTCGGTGATTTCCCTGCTCTTATTGAGACCCTGGAAAAGGACACCGTTCACACTCAGGAAGAGGCTCTCCAGGATCTCTACCGCAAGCTGCGTCCCGGCGAACCGCCGACGGCTGAAGCTGGCCGTACGCTGCTCAACAACTTCTACTTCAACACGAAGCGCTACGATACCGCTAAGGTTGGCCGCTACAAGATCAACAAGAAGCTTGGTCTTGAAGCATCTGAGGATTCGCGCCAGATTGCTATCTCGGATATCACGGCTGCTCTCCGTTACATGCTTGCTCTCCACGCAGGCCTTGACGAAGTACAGTGTGCGCCAAACGGCGCCACGGTAGCCGTTGAGACGGACGACATCGACCACTTCGGTAATCGTCGTATCCGCGCTGTCGGTGAACTGATCCAGAACCAGGTTCGTACTGGCCTCGCTCGCCTTGACCGAATGGTTCGTGAGCGCATGACCACCCAGGAGACGGAAGCAATTACTCCGTCCTCCCTCATCAACATTCGTCCGATCGTCGCTGCGATCAAGGAGTTCTTCGGAACGTCTCAGCTCTCGCAGTTCATGGATCAGAACAACCCGCTTGCTGGCCTCACCCATAAGCGCCGTCTGTCCGCTCTTGGTCCTGGCGGTCTCTCCCGTGACCGCGCTGGCATGGAAGTTCGAGACGTCCATCCGTCGCACTATGGCCGCATGTGCCCGATCGAAACCCCTGAAGGCCCGAACATCGGCCTCATCGGCTCGCTCGCATCCTTCGCTCGTATTAACCAGTTCGGCTTCATCGAGACGCCGTACCGCAAGGTTGTTGACGGCAAGGTGACCGATCAGATCGATTATCTGCAGGCTGACGACGAGGACAAGTGCGTTATCGCTCAGGCTGAAGCCCCACTCGACGCTAACGGCAAGTTCGTCGAAGAGGAAGCGCTCTGTCGTATGCCCGGCGGCGAGCCCGCGCTTGTGCCGGTCGACGAAGTTGATTACATGGACGTTTCCGCACGCCAGATGTGCTCCGTCGGTACAGCCATGATTCCGTTCCTCGAGCACGACGATGCTAACCGAGCTCTCATGGGCGCGAACATGCAGCGCCAGGCCGTGCCACTCATCCGCCCGGTTGCGCCGTTCGTCGGTACCGGTATGGAAATGCGCGCAGCAGTCGACGCCGGTGACGCTACCGTCGCTAAGGCAGCGGGTGTTGTCACGGAAGTTGACGCAGATGCTGTGCACGTTGAACAGGATGACGGCCGCCACGTCATTTACAAGATGACGAAGTTCGATCGCTCGAACCCCGGTAACTGCACCAACCAAAAGGTTGTTGTATCCGAAGGCGATCGAGTTGAGGCAGGCACGCTTATCGCTGATGGTCCTGCAACTGAAGGCGGCGAGCTCGCCCTCGGTCAGAACCTCCTCGTCGCATTCATGTCGTGGAACGGCTACAACTACGAGGACGCCATCATCCTTTCCGAGCGTTGCGTGCGCGATGATCTCCTCACGTCGATCCACATCGAGGAGCATGAGGTTGATGCTCGCGATACGAAGCTCGGACCGGAAGAGATCACTCGCGACATCCCGAATGTTTCTGAGGAGATGCTGTCCCACCTCGACGAGCACGGCGTTATTCGCATCGGTGCCGAAGTTCAGGCTGGCGATATTCTCGTCGGAAAGATCACCCCGAAGGGTGAAACTGAGCTCACCTCCGAAGAGCGCCTCCTGCGCGCTATCTTCGGTGAGAAGGCCAAGGAAGTTCGTGACACCTCGCTGCGCGTCCCTCACGGCGAGTCCGGCATTGTCATCGGCGTTCGTCAGTTCACGAAGGACAACAACGACGAACTTGCCGCGGATGTCAACGAGACCGTTCGCGTTTACATTGCCCAGCGCCGCAAGATCACCATTGGTGACAAGATGGCAGGCCGTCACGGTAATAAGGGCGTCATCTCGCGAATCCTCCCCGTTGAGGATATGCCGTTCATGGCGGATGGTACGCCACTCGACATCATCCTTAACCCTCTCGGTGTTCCTGGCCGAATGAACCTCGGACAGGTCTACGAACTCCATCTCGGTTGGGTTGCCAGCCAGGGTTGGGACGCAAGCGCGGCTCGCGAAGCTGGAGAGGAATGGGCCCAGCGTCTGTCGGAAGACACCGTTAAGGGTGCGCCTGGCCAGCGTGTTGCCACGCCAGTATTCGACGGCGTTCAGGCTGACGAGATTGACGGACTTCTCCGTTCAACGCTCCCGAACCGCGATGGTGATGTACTCATCAACGCCCAGGGTAAGGCGCAGCTCTTTGACGGTCGTACCGGCGATCCCTTCCCGGACCCGGTGTCGGTGGGTTACATGTACATGCTCAAGCTCCACCACCTCGTCGACGACAAGATCCACGCACGTTCGACTGGTCCGTACTCGATGGTTACGCAGCAGCCGCTGGGTGGTAAGGCTCAGTTCGGTGGCCAGCGCTTCGGCGAGATGGAGGTGTGGGCACTTGAGGCTTACGGTGCATCTCACACCCTCCAGGAGATGCTCACCATCAAGTCCGACGATACTGTCGGCCGCGTCAAAGTCTACGAAGCCATCGTGAAGGGCGACAACGTCCCCGAACCTGGTATCCCTGAGTCCTTCAAGGTTCTCATCCAGGAAATGCGCTCACTCTGCCTGAACGTCGAAGCTCTCGACGCCGCAGGCGAGGCGATCAACCTCCAGGATGCCGAAGAGGATCAGTTCCAAACTCCCGAGCCGTTGGTTATGCCAACCGGCCTCGAGGATCTGACGTCTGGCGCTGAGTTCTAAAGCTGCGGGAGCCAGGCAGCATCATCTGGCTCCCGCACCTCTCAGCCCATCTTCACGAACTTAACGGTGCAAAACGGAAGTAGGAATCTTGCTCGACGTCAATCGCTTCGATCAGCTCCACATTGCCCTGGCCACCTCGGAGGACATCCGTGCGTGGTCCCACGGCGAAGTCAAGAAGCCTGAGACCATCAACTACCGCACGCTCAAGCCGGAAAAGGACGGCCTTTTCTGCGAGCGTATCTTCGGCCCCACGCGCGATTGGGAATGCGCGTGTGGCAAGTACAAGCGCCCTCGATTCAAGGGCATCGTCTGTGAACGTTGTGGCGTTGAAGTGACGCGCTCACGCGTCCGCCGTGAGCGCATGGGCCACATTGAGTTGGCCGCACCTGTGACCCACATCTGGTACTTCAAGGGCGTCCCGTCGCGCCTCGGTTACCTCCTCGATGTCGCCCCTAAGGACCTCGAGAAGGTCATCTACTTTGCCGCTTACATGGTGACGGATGTCGATGCCGAAGCTCGTCGTGACGATATGGCAACGCTTCAGTCCGAGTACGAGCTTGAGCGCAACGCGATCGAGAAGTCGCGCGATGTCGAGCTCGAAGAGCGTCAGCAGAAGCAGGAGGCAGATCTCGCTGCTGCTGAAGCGGAAGGTGCCAAGGCTGACGCGCGTAACAAGATCAAGCGCGCAGCGGAATCCGACCTCGCTCGGATCCGCAAGCAGGCTGAGGTTGAAATCAACCGCCTCGACGCTGTCTGGGATCGCTTCACCAAGCTCCGTGTTGGCGATCTCGAAGGCGACGAGGATCTCTACCGCGAGATGGAAGCCCGCTACTCGGATTACTTCTCCGCAGCCCGCGGTGCCGAGGCAATTCAGAAGCGCCTGCAGACCTTTGACCTTCAGGAGGAGCACGATCACCTCCTTGAGGTCATCGAGACGGGTACAGCTCAGCGCAAGGCTCGCGCCCTCAAGCGTATTCGTGTTATCAACGCCTTCCTCACGTCAGGCACGAAGCCTGAATCGATGGTCCTCGATGCTCTTCCGGTTATTCCGCCGGACCTGCGCCCGATGGTCCAGCTCGACGGTGGCCGTTTCGCGACGTCGGATCTTAACGACCTCTACCGTCGCGTCATCAACCGCAATAACCGCCTCAAGCGCATGCTTGATCTCGGCGCACCCGAGATCATGGTGAACAACGAAAAGCGCATGCTCCAGGAAGCGGTTGACGCCCTCTTCGACAATGGTCGTCGTGGACGCCCTGTTCAGGGCGCAGGTAACCGCCCGCTCAAGTCCCTGTCCGACATGCTCAAGGGCAAGCAGGGTCGTTTCCGTCAGAACCTTCTGGGTAAGCGAGTGGATTACTCGGGTCGTTCGGTTATCGTTGTTGGCCCGACCCTCAAACTCCATCAGTGTGGCCTGCCGAAGGTTATGGCTCTCGAGCTGTTCAAGCCGTTCGTGCAGAAGCGCCTCGTCGATCTTGAGATCGCCAAGAACATTAAGGCAGCGAAGCGTCTTATCGACCGCCAGCGCTCCGAAGTGTGGGACGTGCTCGAAGAGGTCATTAAGGAGCATCCGGTTCTCCTCAACCGTGCACCAACGCTTCACCGTCTCGGTATTCAGGCCTTCGAGCCCCAGCTCATTGAAGGTAAGGCAATTCGCCTTCACCCACTTGTCTGTGGTGCTTTCAACGCCGACTTCGACGGCGATCAGATGGCTGTCCACCTCCCGCTGTCGGTTGAAGCGCAGGCAGAGGCTCGTATCCTCATGCTTTCGTCGAACAACATCCTCAAGCCTTCCGATGGTCGTCCAGTGACCATGCCGTCGCAGGACATGATCATCGGTCTCTTCCATCTCACTACTGAGCGTGAAGGACTGGCAGGGGAGGGTCGCGTGTTCGGCTCGGTCGCCGAAGCACAGATGGCCATGGATCTTGGCGAGCTCCACCTCAACGCTCCTTGCAAGATTCGCTTTGAAGGGGATGTCGTTCCTCCACGTGGATGGGTTGCGCCGGAGAACCACGAAGACGGCGATCCGATCATTCTCGACACCACGCTCGGCCGCGCCATTTTCAACGAGACGCTGCCTGTGGACTTCCCGTACGTCAACCGTGTCGTCGACAAGAAGGTTCTCGGATCTATCGTCAACGAGCTCGCGGAACGTTACGAGAAGGTCGCTGTGGGTGAGTCGCTCGATGCCCTCAAGTCCACGGGCTTCTACTGGGCAGGGCGCTCTGGTGTGACAATCGCCGTGTCGGACGTCGTCGTTCCCGAATCGAAGCGCGACATCCTCGCGAAGGCAGAAGCTGACGCGGCTCGTATTGAGCACCAGTTCATGACGGGCCGTATCGAGGACGAGGATCGTCGTCGCGACCTCGTCGACCTCTGGTCGAACGTCACCGACACGATCGCGAAGGAAATGCGCGAGAACTTCACGGCGACGAACATCGTTAACCGTATGGTTTCCTCCGGTGCTCGTGGTAACTGGGAGCAGGTCCGTCAGATCGCCGGTATGCGTGGTCTGGTTGCTGATCCTAAGGGCAACATTATTCCGCGCCCAATCCTCTCGAACTACCGCGAGGGACTGTCCGTTCTCGAATACTTCATCGCTACCCACGGTGCCCGTAAGGGCCTCGCTGACACGGCTCTGCGTACCGCAGATTCGGGCTACCTTACGCGTCGTCTCGTCGACGTGTCGCAGGACGTTATCGTCCGTGAACTCGACTGTGGCACCCGTCGTGGTCTCAAGAAGACGATTGCTACTCGCGACGCCGATGGCAACCTCGTTCCCGACGAGGCACTCGATACGTCGGTCTACGCACGCACCTTGGCCCGCGACATTGCCGACGAAGATGGAAACGTCATCGTCGCTGCGGGTACAGATCTCGGCGATGTCGCTATCGAGAAGCTGATCAACGCTGGCATTACTGAAGTCTCGGTGCGCTCTGTGCTCACGTGTGAGTCGCGTATTGGTACGTGTGCACGTTGCTACGGACGTTCGATGGCAACCGGCAAGCTCGTCGACATCGGCGAAGCCGTCGGCATTGTCGCTGCTCAGTCGATTGGTGAGCCTGGTACGCAGCTGACGATGCGTACGTTCCATACCGGTGGTTCTGCATCGGCTGACGACATCACCCAGGGTCTTCCTCGTGTTCAGGAGCTTTTCGAGGCTCGTACGCCAAAGGGTGAGGCTCCTATTGCTGAAGCAGCCGGTACGCTTAGCGTCGAAGATGGCGAGCGTACCCGCCGCCTCATCATCACTCGTGATGACGGCGACGAGGATCTCTCGTACCAGGTGTCGAAGCGCGCCAAGCTTCTCGTTCCTGAGGGTGGGCACGTCGCTGTTGGTGTTCAGCTCGTCGAAGGCTCCGTCGATCCGAAGAAGGTGCTCCGCATTAATGGCCGTAAGGCTGCTCAGGAGCACATCGTCGGCGAAGTTCAGGCAGTGTACCGCTCCCAGGGCGTAGAGATTCACGACAAGCACATCGAAGTCATCGTTCGGCAGATGCTTCGCCGCGTCACGGTCCTTGAGGCTGGAACGACGAAGCTTCTCCCAGGCGAGCTCGTCGATGTGTCGGTCTTCGAGAACGAGAACCGTGCAGCTATGGCCGAGGGAGGCAAGCCTGCCTCCGGCCGTCCCGAGCTTATGGGTATCACCAAGGCATCCTTGGCTACTGATTCCTGGCTCTCGGCTGCGTCCTTCCAGGAGACGACCAAGGTTCTTACTGAGGCCGCTCTCAATGCAAAGAGCGATCCGCTCTCCGGTCTTAAGGAGAACGTCATCCTCGGAAAGCTCATCCCCGCGGGAACGGGCCTCGAGGATCTCCGCAAGGCAAAGGTCGAGCCGACCGCTGAAGCTCGCGTCGAATTCGAAAAGTCGAATGGCTTTAGCCATCGCGACCTCGAGCCTTTCGACGAAGGCTACGGATACGCTGACTTCCCAGAGTTCGATCTGGGTGCCGGATACGGTCCGTACTAAAACGTTGCTAGCCGGGCTGGTGTTGCTGCCAGCCCGGCATGCTCCGTCTATGGGCGGAGCGGGAAGCCTGTGTTTCCCACCACCACTGCCGTTAGCCCTTTGACGTTGTCCACGGGCAGCGGCTAACCTTGTGTAGGTTGCCCGTTCGCGGGTTAGGCCCGCACAGTCCGCGAAAACTCGCGGCTGAGCTAGAGGATGAGCGGTGTCATCCGCCTGGCCCGGCGAACAAAGTAGACGAGTTAACATCTGATTTTCAGGAGCAATAGTGCCAACTATTCAGCAGCTGGTCCGTAAAGGCCGCACCAGCAAGGCCGGCGCCTCCAAGACGCCCGCCCTCAAGGGGAGCCCGCAGCGTCGTGGCGTTTGCACCCGCGTATTCACCACCACCCCGAAGAAGCCGAACTCGGCTCTCCGTAAGGTGGCGCGTGTTCGTCTGTCCTCCGGGATTGAAGTCACCGCATACATTCCCGGTGAAGGCCACAACCTTCAGGAGCACTCGATCGTTCTCGTCCGCGGTGGACGAGTCCGCGACCTCCCTGGCGTTCGTTACAAGATCATCCGCGGTGCACTCGACACGCAGGGCGTGAAGAACCGTCAGCAGGCTCGTAGCCGCTACGGCGCCAAGAAGGAGAAGAAGTAATGCCACGTAAGGGACCCGCACGCAAGCGTCCGCTCGTTAACGACCCGGTTTACGGCTCGACCATGGTCACACAGCTCGTCAACCGCATCCTCATTGACGGTAAGAAGTCCACGGCAGAGCGCATCGTTTATGGTGCACTCGAAGGCGTTGCTGAGAAGTCCGGCCAGGATCCGCTGACCGTCCTCAAGCGCGCGATGGATAACATTCGCCCGTCGCTCGAGGTTCGCTCCCGCCGCGTTGGTGGTGCCACCTACCAGGTTCCTGTTGAGGTTAAGCCTGGTCGTGCGACCACCCTCGCTCTGCGCTGGCTCGTCGACTACGCCCGTGATCGTCGTGAGAAGACGATGACTGAGCGTCTCCTGAACGAAATCCTCGATGCTTCCAACGGCCTTGGTGCTGCTGTCAAGCGTCGCGAGGATACACACCGTATGGCGGAGTCCAACAGGGCTTTCGCTCACTACCGCTGGTAATTGTCTGCTGGGCGCAGGCATGTAGTCGCGTCCTCGAACGAGAAGAGAGCCTCACGTGGCACTTGACGTGCTAACCGACCTCAAGAAGGTCCGCAATATCGGCATTATGGCCCACATTGACGCTGGTAAGACCACCGTCACTGAGCGAATCCTGTACTACACAGGTATCAACTACAAGCTTGGCGAGACGCACGATGGTGCGTCGACGACCGACTGGATGGAGCAGGAAAAGGAACGCGGTATCACCATTACGTCCGCGGCCGTCACTGCTTTCTGGAAGGGCATTCAGCTCAACCTCATCGACACCCCAGGACACGTGGACTTCACGGTCGAGGTGGAGCGTTCGCTCCGCGTTCTCGACGGTGCTGTCGCAGTGTTCGACGGTAAGGAAGGCGTAGAGCCGCAGTCCGAGACGGTGTGGCGCCAGGCTGACAAGTACAACGTGCCGCGCATTTGTTTCATCAACAAGATGGACAAGCTTGGCGCAAACTTCGAGTTCTCCGTTCAGACGATCAAGGATCGCCTCCACGCAACTCCAGTTGTCATCACCTTCCCAATTGGTGCTGAGAACGAGTTTGAAGGCGTTGTCGACGTCCTCAAGATGAAGGCGATTCGCTTCCCTGAGAAGGACGACAAGGGCAACGACACCAAGGGCATCATCGTTGTTGAAGAGGATATCCCGGCAGAGCTCCTTGAGCAGGCCGAGGCATACCACCTCGAAGCGATGGAAGCAGCCGCTGAAGCAAACGAAGAGTTGATGGAGAAGTACCTCGAAGAGGGCGAACTCACCATCGACGAGATCAACGCAGGCCTTCGCCAGCGTACGATCGCTTCCGAGGTCTACCCGGTGTTCTGCGGTTCGGCATACAAGAACAAGGGCGTACAGCCTATGCTCGACGGCGTTCTTGCTTACCTTCCGTCCCCGCTTGATATTCCGGCAACCCGCGGCTTCAAGCCCGGCCACGAGGAAGACGGCGAGACCGAAGTCCGCGAGGCATCCGAGAAGGAGCCTTTCGCAGCCCTTGCCTTCAAGATCGCGGTTCACCCGTTCTATGGCAAGCTCATCTACACCCGCGTCTACTCGGGCAAGATTGAGCAGGGCGCCCAGGTTCTCAATGCAACCAAGGGTAAAAAGGAACGCATCGGCAAGATGTTCCAGATGCACTCCAACACGGAAAACCCGGTTGAAGTTGCACACGCTGGACACATTTACGCTTTCGTCGGCCTCAAGGAAGTCCAGACGGGCGATACTCTGAGCGCCATCGACAAGCCTGTCGTCCTCGAATCCATGACCTTCCCGGAGCCCGTTATTCACGTGGCAATCGAGCCACGTTCGAAGAACGACCAGGAGAAGCTCTCGACAGCTATCCAGAAGCTCGCCGAGGAAGATCCGACCTTCACCGTTCGCCAGGATCCCGAGACCGGTCAGACCGTCATCGGCGGTATGGGCGAGCTTCACCTCGACATCCTCGTCGATCGTATGAAGCGTGAATTCAAGGTCGACGCTAACGTCGGCGCACCAATGGTTGCTTACCGCGAGACGATCCGTAAGCGCGTTGAGCACGTTGAATACACTCACAAGAAGCAGACGGGTGGTTCCGGCCAGTTCGCTCGCGTTATTGTGACCCTTGAGCCGCTACCCGAAGATGTCGAAGCTGAGAACTACAACTTCGTCAACGCTGTTACGGGTGGTCGTGTGCCACGCGAATACATCCCGTCGGTTGACGCGGGTATTCAAGAGGCCATGCAGACAGGTATTCTTGCGGGGTACCCGATGGTGGACATTCAGGCCACCCTCGAGGACGGCGCGTACCACGACGTCGACTCTTCGGAGATGGCGTTCAAGATCGCTGGTAACCAGGTGTTCAAGGAGGCCGCTCGTCGTGCCAACCCTGTACTCCTTGAGCCGGTGATGGATGTCGAGGTGCGTACTCCGGAGGAGTACATGGGTGATGTTATCGGCGATCTCAACTCTCGCCGTGGCATGATCAAGTCCATGGAGGACGCAACAGGTGTGAAGATCGTTCGCGCCAATGTCCCGCTGAGCGAAATGTTCGGCTACGTTGGTGATCTGCGTTCCAAGACGCAGGGTCGTGCGGTTTACACCATGCAGTTCGACTCCTACGCCGAGGTTCCGAAGGCAGTTGCCGACGAAATCATCGCAAAGACCCGGGGCGAGTGACGTCCCTCGGTTTTGTTACAATCAGTACCGAAGTAAACAAGCACTTAAGCCGGGTCCGGATGTTTACGCATCCAATACACCTGCTGAAAGTCAATCTAGAGTCCCAGGAGGGCGCAAGTGGCTAAGGCCATCTACGACAAGTCCAAGCCGCATATGAATATCGGCACCATCGGTCACGTCGATCACGGCAAGACCACCCTGACCGCAGCAATCACCAAGGTTCTTGCGGACAAGTACCCGGAGCTGAACTCCTTCACGCCGTTCGACCAGGTCGACAACGCCCCTGAAGAGCGTCAGCGCGGTATTACCATCAACGTTTCCCACGTTGAGTACCAGACGGAGAAGCGTCACTACGCTCACGTCGATGCCCCTGGCCACGCCGACTACATCAAGAACATGATTACCGGCGCTGCACAGATGGACGGCGCAATCCTCGTGGTTGCAGCTACCGACGGCCCGATGGCTCAGACGCGTGAGCACGTCCTTCTCGCCCGCCAGGTGGGCGTGCCGGACATCATCGTTGCTCTGAACAAGTCCGACATGGTCGACGACGAGGAGCTCCTCGAGCTCGTTGAGATGGAGGTCCGTGACCTTCTCTCCTCGCAGGAGTACGACGGCGACAACATCCCGGTCGTTCGCGTCTCCGCTCTCAAGGCTCTCGAGGGCGACGCCGAGTGGGCAGCTTCCGTTGAGAAGCTCATGGACGAGGTAGACAACTACTTCCCGGATCCGGTTCGCGATCTCGACAAGCCGTTCCTCATGCCTATTGAGGACGTCTTCACGATTACCGGTCGTGGCACCGTTGTTACCGGTCGTGCAGAGCGTGGCCAGCTCAACGTTAACGAGGAAGTCGAGATCATCGGCCTCCGCCCGACCCAGAAGACCACCGTCACGGGTATCGAGATGTTCCACAAGCAGATGAACACTGCTGACGCTGGTGAGAACTGTGGTCTCCTCCTCCGTGGCACCAAGCGCGAGGAAGTCGAGCGTGGCCAGGTTGTGGCTCGCCCCGGCACCATCACGCCTCACACGAACTTCGAGGCTCAGCTCTACGTGCTGAAGAAGGAAGAAGGCGGCCGTCACAACCCGTTCTTCTCCAACTACCGCCCGCAGTTCTACTTCCGTACGACGGACGTCACCGGCGTCATCACGCTGCCTGAGGGCACCGAGATGGTTATGCCTGGCGACAACACCGAGATGACTGTTGAACTCATCCAGCCAATCGCTATGGAAGAGGGCCTCGGCTTCGCAGTGCGCGAGGGTGGTCGCACGGTCGGTTCCGGCCGAGTCACCAAGATCATCAAGTGATCTAGTAGCTCTTAGCTAATGGGATGTGGGCTCCTGCTTCGGCAGGGGCCCACATTCTTGTGCCGGCGCTTTCTACCAAGGTTGTGCCCGGCTTCGTCGGCACTGCGCTAGCGCTACGCGCCTGTCCTTCGGCCACGCTCGTTCCTAACCACGCCCGAGGACCGCGACGTGCCTTCGTCGTTGCTCTACGTGGCTCATTGCGCCAAGCCTCTCCACTTCCACGGCGCATGAGTCCCTTGGAGCCGATATCGTGCGTTTTTCTTGCGTTCACCACGCCACATTTGTAGAGTTTCTCTAGCTGGGTGTTACTGACAAGCAGGCATCACCAGAAACTACAGTTTTCGGCTCAACGAGGAGCTGGGTGATGTCAGAGTTGTCCCTCTTTGCAATAAGCGCAATTAACAACAATGCCGTCCGTGCCACGGATGGCTCGCACGAGTTTGTTCTTGTCGGCCGGGGCATTGGTTTCAATATCAAAGCTGGGGACGCCATTGCTTTCGACGAAAGCCATAAGCGCTATCAGCTTCTGGATTCTGTCGTGAAGGCGCGCTATATGGATCTTTTGGGCAGGATGGATCCGAAGCTCCTCGACGCTGTATCTCGTGCCATTGATTTCGCTGGGGACATTATCGAAGGTACCCTTCATCCTTCGTTGTACGTAGTCCTGACAGACCATCTCGCGTTTGCTATTGAGCGCGTGCGCGAAGGTATCCAGATCACGAATCCCCTTGTTCAGGAGATTCGGGCGGTATTTGGCGACGAATATGCGGCGGCGGAGGTTATGATGAACTACCTTAACTCCGTTCTCGACGTTCGGCTCCCTGCTGATGAGTGTGCGTTTGTTGCCCTTCACTTGAATGCGGCACGTCGCGGGTCGAGCGTAAAAGAGCCGTTGCGTTACACCAATGAGATTGCGAAGATTGTCGCCGTCGTTGAGTCTGTGTTGGGAACGGCGATCCCTCCGGGAGTGATTTTTGACCGGCTTGTGGCTCGAATTGCTGAGGATTTCTCGCGCCTAGCTGGGCCGAGGCGGCGGCAGTGTTCTGTGAGCTACGTTGCGAGTCGGGAGCTACCTGCGGCATGGGAGCTTGCAGGAAGGATGCAGTCGCGCATGACGCGCCACCTTGGGGTTGCGGACGCAGGGGCAGGTGAGCAGACATATCTTGCTGTGTGGCTTGATGGTTGGCTGTACGAGCTCGATGCGGTTGATACTGATGTGGTGCATGAGGAGCTCAGAGATGGGCTGGCGGACCATGAGGGTGCTGAGCGTATGTCAGCTTCCCAAGCGATACGTCGTTTGTCGGCAGATGACGTGAATGAATAGTGGATCGCGTGGGCGCCTGCTGCTCGTCTACGCAACATTGTGGATGGCCTAGTTAGGCAACAGTCTCGGCAGCCCCGCGGGGTTATGCCACAAGCTACGAGATATTCCACGTAGCACCAGGTAATGCGAGATATCGCATGATCGTGCCGCACATTGACGTGTGGCGGTTTCGTCGGTTCGGCGAAACAGTGAGGAAGGCGTTTACGCACATGATGGAGAAACTACAACGTTTCGGCAAAGCGCTTATGGGTGCTGTTGCCGTGATGCCTGTGGCAGCACTGCTCATGGGCATCGGCTATTGGATTGATCCAGACGGTTGGGGATCGGGCAATATTGCGGCAATGATTCTTATTAAGAGCGGCGCTGCTGTTCTTGATAATCTCGGATACATTTTTGCGATGGCGATCGCTTTTGGGTTGGCCAAGGATTCTAATGGGGCGGCGGCTCTGTCGGGATTTTTGAGTTTCCAGTCGCTTCTCTTCTTACTGGGGGAGAAGACGGTTGCCGTTTTCAAGGGTGTAGATCTTGAGGCGTTGGGCGAGCTGGACAAGCAATCTGACGAAGTCCTTGCTTGGGTTTCGCAAGGCTGGGGTGCGGTTGGCCCGAAGAACGTGCTTTTCGGTATCGCCGCGGGTCTGCTGGCTGCGTGGTGCTATAACAAGTTCCATGCGACGAAGTTGCCGGATTTCTTAGCGTTCTTCTCAGGGCGCCGTTCGGTACCGATTATCACCGCTGTTCTTTCGCTCTTGCTCGCGCTGATTCTCTTCTTTGTGTGGCCGGTTCTTTACGGCGCGCTGTTCCACTTCGGTCAGTGGATTATCGGTTTGGGAGCGGGCGGTGCTGCCGTCTATGGCTTCTTCAACCGTCTCCTCATCCCGACGGGCCTTCACCATGCTCTCAACTCGATTTTCTGGTTCGATGTCGTCGGCATTAACGATATCGGTAAGTTCTATGGCGGCAAAGCAACGATCGAGGCGGCTGAGGCAGCGACGGATGCCGCTACCTGTCCTGGTTTGTGGAGCGATGGTGCATGCCAGGTTGTTGGTTTTGTTGGACGTTACCAGGCGGGCTTCTTCCCGATTATGATGTTTGGTTTGGCGGGAGCGGCGCTGGCGATCTACCTGACGGCTGACAAGTCGAAGCGTAAGGTGATTGGTTCGTTGATGGGTGCTGGTGCGCTTGCATCGTTCTTCACTGGCGTGACTGAGCCTTTGGAGTTTTCGTTCATGTTCGTCGCACCGCTCCTGTATGTCGTTCACGCTGCGCTTACGGCTGTGTCGATGTTCCTCGCGGCTGCTATGGAGTGGACGGCTGGATTCAGCTTCTCAGCGGGCTTGGTTGATCTTGTTCTCTCGGCTCGCAATCCGTTGGCAAACAAATGGTACATGCTGGTTGTCGTCGGCCTCGTATTCTTCCTCGTCTACTTCGGTGTCTTCTATGGGTTGATCAAGCTGTTTAACCTCAAGACGCCTGGGCGTGAGGACGATCCTGCCGACGATGAGGGTGTGGACTTCGGTGGCGACGCCAATTTCTCGTCGATCGGTATGCAGATTCTTGATGGCCTTGGTGGGCCGGAGAATATCGATTCGTTGGATCACTGCACGACGCGGCTTCGGGTAACGGTGAAAGATCCGACGAAGGTCAGCGAATCTCGCATTAAAAAGACGGGAGTCCCGGGAGTCATTCGACCGTCTCAGAAGGCGGTGCAGGTGATTGTTGGGCCGCAGGTTCAGTTCGTTTTCGACGAAGTCGCTGCGCAAGTGAGGTAGGGCTTATCGTGTTTGGCTTCGGCAAAAGGAAGGTTGAGCTCGCCGCGCCAATAGCGGGAGAGGTTATTCCTGTCAGTGACGTGAGCGACCCGATGTTTTCTCAGAAGATGTTGGGGGAGGGTTTTGGCGTCGTTCCAGTAGCGGAGGCCGGCTCTGTCGATGTGTGTGCGCCTGTGGCGGGTGAGCTCGTCCAGGTATTTCCGACTGGCCATGCATGTGGGATCCGCACGCCTGACGGGCTGGACGTTCTCGTGCACATCGGAGTCGATACGGTTGAACTCAAGGGTGACGGATTTCAAGCCTTGGGTATCGAGCGGGGAACTCAGGTGTCTGTTGGGACGCCGATAATCCAGGCAGATGTCGCACGAATCCGTGAGCTCGGGCGCGATCCGGTGGTCATCGTTGTGGTGACGACGAAAAAGCTGGTTGCCGGGCTTGAGGTTACGAGTGGAAAAACCGCGGCTGGTGAAAAGGCGGCGGTGGTGACGAAGAAATGAGAGGAGGGGGATCCGTGAGGTTCGCGGGTCCCCCTATATCTCTCTGCTCAACTGCTGAGTCTGTCTAGGGAAGCAACGTCAGTAAGTCCACAATGTGATATCGCGGTATCAAGTTGTGGGCACCTGCCTACGATGTTGGCATGACTCGTTCCATTGATCTTGCAGTGATTCCCGGTGATGGTATCGGTCCCGAAGTTGTGGCTGAGGGCTTGAAGGTTCTTCGGGCGGTTATTGGTGCAGGCACGGAGCTTTCGACGACGACGTACGATTTGGGTGCGGCGCGTTGGCACCGTACGGGGGAGACGCTAACGGATGAAGATCTTGCGGCAATTAAGCGGCATGATGCGATTCTTCTTGGTGCTGTTGGTGATCCGTCTGTGCCGTCGGGTGTCCTTGAGCGGGGCTTGTTACTCAAGCTGCGTTTCAGTCTTGACCACTATGTCAATCTTCGCCCGAATAAGTACTATCCGGGTGTTCCGACTCCGTTGGCGAATCCTGGTGATATTGATTTCCTCGTTGTTCGTGAAGGGACTGAGGGCCTCTATTGCGGAAACGGTGGGGTTGTTCGCCAGGAAACGCCTCATGAGATCGCCACAGAGGTTTCTGTGAATACGGCGTACGGCGTTGAGCGTGTTGTTCGGTATGCTTTCGCGAAGGCAAATTCGCGCCCCCGTAAGAAGCTCACGTATGTGCATAAGCACAATGTTCTTGTGAATGCTGGACATTTGTGGCGTCGTACGGTTGAGGCCGTGTCGAAGGAGTATCCGGAAGTCGAGGTGGATTACCTCCATGTGGATGCCGCGACGATCTTTTTGGTTACGGATCCGGGACGGTTTGATGTCCTTGTGACCGATAATCTTTTCGGCGATATCCTCACTGACGAGGCCGGGGCAGTAACGGGTGGTGTCGGCTTAGCCGCTTCGGGGAATATCAATCCCGAGGGGGAGTTTCCGTCGATGTTTGAGCCGATTCACGGTTCGGCTCCGGATATTGCGGGCAAGCAGATTGCTGATCCGACAGCGACGATTGCCTCGGTCGCCTTGCTCCTTGATCATCTGGGTTTTGCGAGTGAAGCTCGTAAGATTGAGGCGGCTATCGATGCGGATATGGCCGACCGTGCTGCTGCGGCGAAGGCTGGGGAGCCACTTCGTCGTTCAACGGCGCAGGTTGGTGACGCGATCGCGGCGTTGGTTTAGTCGGGCTTGTTCGGCTCGGTTCGTTAGAAGGGAATCTCATGACTCACAGTGAAACAGCACTTGAGAAGGCTGCTGCCCAGCCCGTTGCGAACGCGGACGAGCTTGCTCACGTATTTACGCGTCAGCCTCACCCTCATGCTGCCTCGCCGCAGGAGCGCGAAGCCAAGATGGCGAAGATGCTTTTCGGCAAGGATTTTTCGGATTACATGGCGCATATGACGTGGACGAAGGAGGAGGGGTGGCATCACAAGGTTATTGAGCCGTATGGCCCTCTGACTCTTGATCCTGCGGGCGCGGTTCTCCATTATGGCCAGGAGGTGTTCGAGGGCCTCAAGGCATATCGTCATGAGGATGGTTCGATTTGGACGTTCCGGCCCACGTATAACGCGGCACGCTTGAACTATTCGAGTCGTCGTTTGGCGATTCCTGAGATGACGCATGAGGATTTCATGGCATCTGTGGTGGGGCTTGTGCGTGCGGATCATGAGTGGGTTCCAGATGCGCCTGGTTCGTCGTTCTATTTGCGTCCGTTTATTTTTGCGTCGGATGCTTTCCTGGGTGTTGCTGCTGCTGCACGATACGAGTATTACGTGATTGGTTCTCCGTCTGGGCCGTATTTCCAGCATGGTTTCCAGCCGATCAATGTGTGGGTTGAGCCGACGTATCACCGTGCTGGTCCTGGTGGTATGGGGGATGCGAAGACGGGTGGTAACTATGCGTCGTCGCTGCTCCCTAAGGTCAAGGCGCATGATGAGGGTTACGACGAAGTTTTGTTCCTCGATGCGAAGACTGCGACGAATCTTGACGAGCTGGGCGGAATGAACGTCTTTGTCGTTATGGCTGATGGCTCGGTGCGAACTCCGGCTCTCACGGGCAACATCCTTCCTGGTAATACACGTTCGTGCATTATTCAGCTTCTGGAGTCGCATGGTCGCGAGGTTCGTGAGGAGGCAATTGGCCTGCGCGAGCTGGTGAAGGACGTGGATTCCGGACGGGTCGCCGAGATGTTTGCGTGTGGGACGGCTGCCGTTGTGACGGGGATTGGTTCGTTGACGGGCTCTGATTTCCGAGTGGAGATTCCTTGCCACGATACGACGAAGGAGATTTACGACGAGTTGACGTCGATTCAGTTGGGTAAAGCTGAGGACCGATTTGGTTGGCTATATCGCCTCATGTGACCACGCGGGTGGGTTCGCCTCTAGGGTGAACCCACCGGTGTATATGTGTGCATTGATGATCCGACGAATTGCGTTCTGGCGATGAAAGTTCTTTGTTAGAAATTCGGAGAATGGACGACGAAGGCGAGAGTTCGTCGGTGGTATTTAAGTCTGCGTAATGCTGCATATTTTCTTAATCGTCATTGAATGACATTCTTTTTGCTCATCCTCGCATATATGAATGGGGATATATTGCGAATATCGCTACGAGGACGTTCCTCGTTTATGGATACGTATTGTCGCGATGAGAACGATGCCTTCGGTTGGAGGCCGGAGAGACTAATGTAGGTCGTAGTTTTTAGATCGGAGGGATGGCGCATGAAGATCGATATTTACGATGTGACGCTCCGGGACGGTGCTCAGCAGGAGGGTATTAACCTCTCGGTGTCGGACAAAATTGCGCTCACCCCACTGATCGAAGCAATCGGAGCTAGGTACATCGAAGGTGGCTGGCCCGGGGCTATCCCGCGCGATACGGAGTTTTTTGAGGCAGCTTCCCGTGAGCTTAGCCTGACGTCTGCCGAGTTGACCGCATTTGGCTCGACGAGAAAGGCCGGCGTGGCCGTGGAAGATGACTCGCAGATCGCGGGACTCCTCGCCTCGGGTGCGCGCGTGCTCACCCTCGTCGCAAAGTCGGATCGACGCCAAGTTGAACAAGCCCTCCGCACAACGTGCGAAGAAAACCTCGCCATGGTGAGAGATTCCGTCGCTTACTTACGAGCCAACGGGCGCGACGTCATGATCGACGCCGAGCACTTTTTTGACGCCTTCGACCATGACCCTGACTACACAACACGTGTGGTGTACGAAGCGTATAACGCCGGGGCTACCTGTGTGATTCTCTGTGATACAAATGGAGGGTCGCTTCCGCACGATATTGAACGCATAGTCGTTGATGTGCGTGAACGGCTCGACCGGGTAGGAATAAAAGATCCTTACCTCGGGATTCATGCCCATGACGACGGAGGCTGCGCCGTCGCCAATTCGATTGCTGCTGTGCGAGCCGGATGCCGTCAAGTTCAAGGAACTCTCAACGGGTACGGAGAGCGAACGGGCAATGCAAACCTTTTAACAATCATTGCGAATCTTTCACTGAAAACCGACTACGATGTGGCAACTCCGGAACAGCTAGCCCATCTCACGTCTGTCTCCCATGCTGCATCTGAAATAACGAACATCTCCCCATACGCTCGCCAGCCGTATGTAGGTTCGTCGGCCTTTGCGCACAAGGCTGGGCTCCACGCCTCAGCGATTCGAGTGAATCCTGACCTCTACCAACATGCCGATCCGCTGGCAGTTGGAAATGACATGCGGATGATTGTGTCGGATATGGCCGGACGTGCCTCAATCGAGTTGAAGGCACGCGAATTTGGTATTGACCTTTCGGGCCGGCAGGATGCCCTCGTTGCGATCACCGCTCGTATCAAGGCGGCCGAAGCTGAGGGCTATACCTATGATGCGGCTGATGCCTCGTTCGAGCTCTTGGTGCGTGATATCGTCGGCACCCTCCCGACGTACTTTGAGGTTGAAGGATGGAGCGCAAATATCGCCACCAGGGCAGGTTACGCCTCTACGGCCCCGGCGACTGCTGAGACAGGTATGACGGGAGCGGAGGCAATCGTCAAGATTTTTGCGGGAGGGCGCCGTTATATCCGTGTCGGGGAGGGGCGAGGCCCGGTCGAAGCTCTCGACCAGGCTCTCCGTACAGCATTGAGCAAGGTGTATCCCGAGCTTGACGCTATCGACCTCATCGACTTCAAAGTCCGCATCCTCGACACCCACAAGGGCACAGGTGCGACGACGAGAGTCATGATCGAGCTGTCGGACGGGCGGGGGAGCTGGCACACGGTCGGCGTGGGTGCCGACGTCATCGAGGCGTCTTGGGAGGCGCTGACCAGCGGATACGTGTATGGTTTTCTTCGCGCGGGAGTGGAATCTCGCGTGGAGAGGAACGGCGAACACGCGTGACAGAAAAGAAAGCTGGAGGCAACCTCGAGGCTGTCGACAACAGTGCCCACGTTGAGTTCCCCGCTCGGATCGATGTCCTTTCATCGGCTCCGTTACCCGTGGGAATCAATCTTGCGTTGGATCATGCGGTGGCCGAATCTGTTGCCCGGGGTGCGCGCCCCGCGAGCGTACGCCTGTGGAGCTGGCGTGAAAAGAGCGCAATCATCGGCTCATCGCAATCTCTTTCTAACGAAATTGATATCGACGAGGCAGCCAGGCGCGGCATCACAGTCGCTCGCCGAACATCTGGTGGCGGAACGATGTTTATGGACCCAGCTAAAGCGATCACGTATTCCGTCATTGTTCCGACGTCAGCACTCGGCGCCCTCAGTATGCAGGACTCATACGCCTTGCTCGACTCCTGGGTGTTAGAAGCGCTGCGTCGCCTCGGAGTCCCAGCGTTCTATCGCCCCATTAACGATATCGCCACCGCCGACGGCAAGATTGGCGGAGCAGCCCAACGTCGTCTCGCTAGCGGAGTGACGATCCACCATGCAACCCTCTCGTGGGATATTGACGACGAGGAACTTCTTGCGGTCACGCGACTTTTCCGCGACGATCTCGGCCACCGTGGCACCAAAAGTGCCCAGAAAAAAGTCGTCGGGGTTCGTCGTTACGCTGCCGTCACGCGCCGGGATGTCAACGATACAATGCTCGATTGCCTCGTCGGTGGTCGTGACGCGCGCCCATCGTCGTACCGTCCAGACGAATTGGAAGGCGCACTGGCGCTCGCGGCGAGGAAGTTCGATGATCCGGGCTGGACTGGCAGGATTCCGTAGATCGGGAGCTATGCCTGCGGGCGCGGGCCAAATACTGCCGTGCCCACGCGGATAATTGTGGAGCCCTCAGCGATTGCAATGTCGAGGTCGTGGGTCATTCCCATGGACAGCTCGGCGACATCCTCCATGCCGTTGTCGTGGAGTTGGTCGCGAAGATTCCGGACAATTTCAAAGGAACGGGCGATATCACGCACATTGTCAGTATGAGCGCCAATCGTCATGAGACCAATGAGGCGGAGGTGTGCGAGCGAGGAGATTCCGGCCGCGAATTCGACGACTTCTTCCGGGGCGATGCCGTATTGTGAGGCGGCTCCCGATGAATTGACCTGGATCATGACGTCGAAAGGCTTGTTCGCGCGGCCGGAAGTCAAGCGGTCTTCCTGGAGACGGTTGAGACGTTCGGCGAGTTTTATCGAGTCGAGAGTCTCAATGCAGTCCGCCCAGTCGAGAGCTTTGCCGGCTTTGTTTGTCTGTACGTGGCCGATCACGTGGGTGCGATGGGTGGGAGCTGCAGCTCGTTCGAGTGCGGCTTCACCTGATTCAAGTTGCTGGATGATGTTGTGCCCAAGGAGAGTAGCTCCCGCGTCGAGAGCGGCAAGAACGCGTTCCGGGGCTTGGTATTTGACAGCGAGTTCAATAGCAACAGATTGGTCTTCTCTACCTGCCGCGGCAGTTGCCTGTGCTACGCGTTCGTGTAGGCGTGCGATGCGTCCAGGGATCTCAGCGAGAGAAGGGATGATGCTCATGGGTGCCTCTTTCTTCGTGCCACTACAAGCTATTATCGCGTCTTTGCTCGTGTGTTACCGGTGTAGTTCACCCACACTGACCACATAGAGGGTGAGGTTATCCGAGAGGTCAGCTTCGTCGAGGTCGACGAGTGCGGTGAAGCCCCATGAGTTGTCGCCCACGCCGTCGTCGAAGGTCTGGCGTGCGAGCCACAGGCGCCCTGCCTTGTGGGTCTCCAGAAGTTGATCCGCGGTGCTTTCGGGTACGCCAGAATCGGCAAGGTCTGCAAGCGATGGGGATTCGATGATGTCGACGAAGGATGCGCTGCGGGCGTGAGCTCCGAGGCCGATGGCATCGTATTCGTCGTAGAACGGATCTGTGGCATCGGCCCATGCATCTCCATCCCAGCGGGTTCCTCCTTCCCACAGAGGGGGTGTTGCAAGGGAATCGAGGGTGTCGTAGTCCTCGAGCTGAACGGCTTCGAGGCGGCGGAATAGCGCGTTGCGTATTGCGGTGCGTAGAGCGTGCTTGTTTCGTGACAGGGCAACGTGACCGTTGTCGTCGGCACCGAAAGCGAACTCGGTGCCACCTCCGGCAGGTTCGTCGTTGTGACGAGCTTTTCCGAGCTCACCAGCAAGAAGCATCTCCCATTCGTCGAGGAGGGAGGAATCGACAGAGCGGACAAGGGCTCCAAGCCAGTCGATAATGGCATCGACTTCGTCGTTGCGCGCTTCAAGTGGGACTGTTTGCCGTAGCGCCTTATAGACGTCGGTGAGGTAGCGCAAAACGATTCCTTCGGAGCGCGCGAGATCATAGCGGGAGATGAATTCAGAGAACGTCATGGCATTCTCGATCATTTCGCGGACGATCGACTTCGGGGAGAGTTCGTATTCGTCAACCCACGGGTTTGTTTCCCTGTATGTTTCTAGCGCCGGAGTGAGGATGTCGGCGAGCGGACGCGGCCACATGACTTCGTCGAGTTCGGCCATCCGCTGCTCGTAGCTGAGGCCTGCTGCCTTCATCCTGGCGACTGCTTCTCCCTTAGCGGCGCGCTGCTGCGCATAGAGCACTGCGGTTGGATTTTCTTGGACAGATTCAATGATGCTGACGAGGTCGAGTGCGTAATCCTGAGAATTCTTGTCCAGAAGTTCTAAGGCGGCAAGTGCAAAGGGAGCTAAGGGCGAGTTGAGAGCAAAGTCGTCGGGAACTTCGTGGGCGAAGCCAATAGCGGATTCGTGAGGGTGTTCGCGTTGCCAGAGGGGGCTGTGATGAATGAGGACGCCGGCAGTGTGGAGGGATGAGTAGATTTCCACGGCTCGGCGTACAAGAGTGTTTGAGCTTTGTTCCTTTTCATGATTGTCGGTGAGGATACGTGCAATCGCGGCAACCGAGTTGCCTGGTCGTTGTAGGAGATTGAGCAGCATGGAGTGATTGATCGTCATGTGCGATTCCAACACTTCGGGCTCAGCGTGCTGGAGGTAGTCGAATGTCTTTTCTGACCACAAAACCACACCTTCGGGTGGCTTTCGCTTGACGATTTTGCGGAGTTTCTTTGGATCGTCTCCGGCTTTGGCGACCGCCCGTGCATTCTCGATTTCGTATTCAGGTGCTTGGACGACGACGTCGCCCACGGTGTCGTATCCTGCGCGGCCAGCACGTCCTGCAATCTGATGGAATTCGCGGGCAGAGAGGTGGCGTGAGCGCGTGCCGTCGAACTTCGACAGAGATGTGAGGAGAACTGTGCGTATCGGCACGTTGATGCCCACGCCGAGGGTGTCGGTGCCGCAAATGACTTGGAGGTGTCCTTGCTGGGTGAGGCGCTCAACGAGGCGCCTGTAGCGCGGCAAGAGGCCGGCGTGGTGGACTCCGATGCCGGCTCGTAACAGTTTGGAAAGGGTTTGACCGAAGCCTTTTCCGAAGGAAAAGTCGCCGATGGCGTGCGCTATTGCTTGTTTTTGTTCTTTTGTGACGAGATTGACGGGCAAGAGCGCGCTCGCTTGAGCGACAGCCTCCTTCTGGGAGAAGTGGACAACGTAAATCGGAGAGCGATGGGTCTGGGTCATCTCCTTGACGAGTTCGCTCAAGGGTTCCATGGAGTAGCTGAAACGCAAGGGGACTGGGCGCTCGGCATCTTTTATGACGCTGACGGCTCGCCCTGTTCGTCGTTCGATATCCTTCTCGAGAAAAGTGGTGTTGCCCAGTGTTGCGGATAAGAGCACATGTTGGGTTTTGGTGAGTTCGAGAATTGGTACCTGCCACGCCCAGCCGCGTTGTGGGTCGCCGTAGAAATGGAATTCGTCGTGAACAAGGACGCCAATGCCGGCTTCGTTTCCCTGGCGTAGTGCCATATTGGCGACGATTTCTGCGGTTGCGCATATGACGGGCGCTGTGGCATTGATCGACGAATCTCCGGTGACCATACCGACGTTCTCTGCACCGAAAACATCGATGAGGTCGAAGAATTTTTCCGAGACGAGTGCTTTGAGTGGTGCGGTGTAATACGCTGTCAGGCCACGAGAGAGAGCCGTAAAAATCGCGGCGAGGGCGACCATGGACTTTCCGGAGCCTGTAGGCGTGGCGACGATGAGGT
The DNA here is from genome assembly GCA_021532125.1 of Arcanobacterium haemolyticum. Taxonomy (GTDB): domain Bacteria; phylum Actinomycetota; class Actinomycetes; order Actinomycetales; family Actinomycetaceae; genus Changpingibacter; species Changpingibacter haemolyticus_A. Next base: position 250,903 of record JADYUX010000001.1, on the reverse strand, counting down.
TATCGCGGTTGATCGTCGCGATGAGTGACTCCTCCTGGTGAGGGTAGAGAGGCCTACCCGTGGAATCAGCCCATGCCGTGAACGCCTCATAGATGGCGTCTTCGCTTGGTTCGAGGCCGAAAGAATCCTCAAGCTTATCGAGAGCAACGTTCAGTGCCGGCATACGCCGAGCTGCGGGATCAGAAGTGGACACCTTTCAAGGGTGCCACAAGCTGGCGACAAAAATGAGATGTGTACGCGGGGCGACGAACTAGCGTACCCGTAAATCTGGTTGACGTGCGCAAGCACACGTTCGCAGATTTTTTGCGGTCGGATGAGGGAAGGCTATGCCGCAGGAGGAGGGGGAAGGTGTTGGGAAATCGCGGAATAACTGCGGTGACGGCGGGTGAGTGGCGCTTATGAAATTGACGGCTTGCTAGTGATGTGTCTGAGGTCATGCTCAAAAACACTCGTTTTGATTTGCGGGCCGCTTCAAAGACGAGTAAGTTATTTCTTCGTCAGCAACGGCCACTGGCCAAGCGACATGAGCACCGCTAGCTCAACTGGCAGAGCAATTGACTCTTAATCAATGGGTTCTGGGTTCGAGTCCCAGGCGGTGTACAAAAGCGAAAGGCACTCCTTCGGGAGTGCCTTTCAGTATATCAGTGACCTTTTGTTCTCAACGACTTCGGTGCAGCTCCCCTTCGAGGCTCCAGTTCCCCCCCCCGAGACTTCTGCTTCCCTCGAGGCTCCCGGTGTGCAATTCCCCTTAATGGCTTCCGGTGAGCAGCTCCCTCTAGAGGCTCCAAATGAGGGGGACGAGGATGATCTTGACGACGATCGAGAAGGCAAAGAGGGCAGCGTAAGCCGACGAGATTCGTTCGTCGGCCACTTTCGATTCAGCGGCTTCAAGGACTGCTGGTTGCCCGAGGAAGCCGGCGATGCCACCGGCTGTACGTGGGGCAGACAGTTTGATGATCCACTTGCCGGAAACGAGGACCCCGGTGCATGCGACGATCGCCACGACTGCAGCGAGGGCGCCGGCTTTCCACGCGAGTGGCGACATGAGGATTGTTGCAAATTTAGGGCCGGCTGTGAGGCCAAGGCCGGCAAGGAAGAGGAGGAGGCCAAGCTGGCGAATCGTGAGGTTTGCCGCTTCTGGCAGACTCCAGATGATAGGCCCGGTGCGGCGCAGAGCGCCGAGCATCATACCGACGATGAGAGGTCCGGCGGCTGGGCCGAGTGAGAATGTGGAGCCGCCAGGCATCGGGAAGGATACGAGGCCGAGGAGCATGCCGAGAACGAGGCCCATGCCAAGGCCGAGTGCGTCTACCTCAGAAACTCGGCGTTCAGAGTCGCCAAAGAGATCCTGGATTGCGTTTTGTTGGTCGCGGGGCATGACGACGGCGACGCGGTCGCCCATCTGGAGGGCGAAGTCGTCGCTTGCAAGGAGGTCGAGGTCACCGCGGCGGACGCGGGTGACGAGGGCTCCGTATCTTGCCGGCAGGTTGAGTTCGGCGATGGTGTGGCAGGCGACATCGGGGTTGGAGACGACGATGCGTTCGAATCTGACGTTGCGGCGATTGTCGGCCAGGTGCGTAGGTAGACGTGTGCCGACTCTCTTTGCGGCGGCCTCCACGTTGTCACTAGTGCCGACCATAACGATCCGGTCGTCTTTTTCTAGGTCCTCGCCGGGGATAGCGACTCGGGTGATATCGCCGCGCTGGAGGTAGGAGACGCGGATTTTTTGTGTGCGCCACTCGGGGATGTCGCGGAGATTGACGTGCCTGTTGACTTCAACGGAGATGGCCGTGAGTCCTTGACCGGCGAGTGACGGGGTGTCTTTTTCGCCACGCCACGTACGGCCAACAATCGAGGATACGAGGAGGATTCCGACGATGACTCCGATGGGGTAGCCGAAGGCGTATCCGACAGATGGTTCCTCTGATCCGGCGATACGTGTCGCAGTGTCGAGAGCTGGAGCGGCGGTGAGGGCGCCGGTGTAGAGGCCGGTTGCGAGCGCTTTGGGAACGTCGAGGAGATGTGCCATGAGGATGGTGACGACCGCGCCGACGCCTGCGCAAATAAATGCCGTGGTCATGAGGGAGAGCTGCTGGCGAATTTGACTGAAAAATGCTGCTCCTGCACTCACTCCGACGGTGTAGACGAAGAGTGATAGTCCGAGCGACTGGACGATTGCCATGCCTTCGCCGAGGCTGGGGTTGCTTGCAGAGAGTGCGAGGCCGATGAAGAGTGCTCCGGCTGCTCCGAGGCGCACTTTTCCGAACGGAATCGCGCCAAGTATCGCCCCTACGGTGACGACGATGAAGAGCGTGAGTAGTGGGCTCTCGGCAAGGATGTCGAGCATGCGTCAAAGTCCTATCGGTCTCGCGAGGTCATACGGGGGTACACAACGGAAGGTGGTGTGGATGTTCGTCGTTGGTGCTAAGGCGCCGCCATACTCATCCAGTCGTTACAAACTTTACGCCTGAGTAACTTTTCATGATGTGACGCAGATCGGATGCGCGTCATTTGTTCGGGATAACGACGAAAAACGTGGGTGCTTTCACGTCGAGAACGAGTCGTAGATAACATCCACATTTCAGCGCACACCAACGTGGAGTGATTCAGTAAGCTAAGGAGTATGTCTGCTCCTCTCGTGACGCTCGTAACGAGCGCCGATTTGCCCCATCTTGATACCGACGAAGCTGGTCTCCCGGATGCCCTCCGTGAGCGCGGGCTCGAACCGCGCATCGCTGTGTGGAGTGATCCGGATGTTGATTGGTCGAAGTCTGACTTGACGGTGTTGCGTTCCGTGCGTGATTACGCGAAGGATCGTGAGGGTTTTCTGGCGTGGGCTCGTACGGTGCCCCGCCTGCTGAACCAGAGTTCTGTTCTTGAGTGGAATTCGGATAAGCATTATTTGCGTGCACTTGAGGAACGTGGGCTTCCGACTATTCCAACGACATGGCTTGAGCCTGACCGGCAATATTCAAAGCATCAAGTGCATACCCGTTTCCCGGCTTACGGTGACTTCGTCGTCAAGCCGGCGGTATCGTCGGGTGGTCGTGGTACCGGGCGGTACACGGCGACGGATCCGGTGTCGCGAAGCGAGGCGATTAAGCACGCGCAGCATGAATTGGGGCGTGGCCGTTCAGTCATGGTTCAGCGTTACCTCGAAGAGATTGATCGTTCGGGTGAGATTTCGCTGATTTACCTCAATGGCCTCCCGTCGTACCGTGTGGACAAGCGGGCTATGCTCCACGATCGCTTCCGTGCCGGTGACGAGGTTCAGGAAGAAGTTATCGTCGGTTCTGCTTCAGCTACGGCTGAGGAGTGGCGTTGGGGTGAGGAGATTCGCAAGGCTCTCCATTCCTACATCCACGATCAGGCGGGGCGCGATGAGCTGTTGCTCTTTAACCGTGTCGATATTGTTCGTGGTGGCCCGGAAGATGAGCACGAGTTCTACGTGATGGAAGTGTCGCTTATCGACGGCTCCCTGTATCTCTCGGCAAACCCGGAGCATTTGCAGAAGTTTGCGGACGCGATTGCTATGCGCGCCTTCTGGTGATGGGTGCACCTGGGCGAGTGAGAGATCAGAGAAGATAACAACAACAGGATGGTTCGGCTACCCGTTGGCGCCTGAGTGATTCAGAAGATGGCGTGGGAACCGGGCGGATGTGCGCGGCACCTCGGGTTGCGTGGCGGGTTTCACTTTGTGATGATTCGGCAAGAGCGTGCATGTCCTATATAGTTATTACTCGTCGCCCCAGTGGTGGCGCATGGTGGATGTAGCTCAGTTGGCAGAGCACCTGGTTGTGGTCCAGGGGGTCGCGGGTTCAAGTCCCGTCTTCCACCCGGAAAAATAAAGCCCCGAGCGGTTGTGCTCGGGGCTTTATTGTGCCTTCTGCTGCCGGCGCTGTCTCATCATTGAGCGCTCATATGCGTACCGCAAGATGACAACCTGATACCTGCCACTAGCGAAAGAGGTACGTCGAGTACCCGGATAAGCGTTCCCTGGATAATGTGCTGCTCTGGGAGCACAGTTGAGGTATCTGATAAGGGGGGGTCGCTTGATGGGCGAGTTCAATGAAGTTTTCCCACGTGGTTCGAAGAACGATGCGTACGCGCAGTACTTTATTGGCCAGAGTTATCTCAATATGCTGACAACTCAGGGTGTTGTCATCGGAAATGTCACCTTTGAGCCAGGCTGCCGCAACAACTGGCATATTCACCATGCGCAGGAGGGCGGGGGCCAGATTCTCCTCTGTACGGCCGGGCGAGGATGGTATCAACGTGAGGGAGAAAAGCCTCAGAGCCTCGAAGCTGGTGATGTCGTTGTTATTCCTGCGAATGTGAAGCATTGGCACGGTGCCCAGGCCGATTCGTGGTTTAGCCATATTGCTATCGAAGTGCCTGGAACAAGTACACGTAATGAATGGTGCGAACCTGTTTCCGACGAGGAGTATGCAGCCCTCTCGTAGGCGGCTGTGCCCGACAGGCGAATGGTGGCTCTCAGGCCACTGTGGAGAAAAGTTGCATCGTAGGACGAGTGTAGGAGGACGATTCTGATGGAAAAGGTGACTGCCGGGCGGGATTCACTTGGAGATTTTGCCCCGAAGTTTGCTGAGCTGAATGACGATGTGCTGTTTGGCGAAGTGTGGAGCCGGGAAGATGAACTGAGCGCTCGCGATCGGTCGATCGTGACCGTGACTGCGTTGATGTCGAGCGGCATCCTTGACTCGGCTCTCGAATACCACATTGGTCGAGCTAAGGATAACGGCGTGACGAAAGAGGAGATGGCGGAGATTCTCACGCACGCGGCATTCTATGCGGGCTGGCCGAAGGCATGGGGCGCATTCCGCTTGGCTCAGAAGGTATACGACGGCGAGTGATATGCGTGGCGGTCGCTGTGAGAGGGGAGTGCGGCACTCGCTCACACGACCGCCATTGTTCGCCCGTGGGGTACGTGCACGCGGCGATGCTGAGGTTGTAATCTCGTCCCTATGGTGGAAATGTCGGCAGAAGATTTTGAGCGTCTTGTCGCGGACGAATTAGACGCCCTTCCAGACGCCATGGTCGAGGGACTCGACAACATTGTTTTTATGGTGGAAGATCGCCCGGAAGACGGGAGTGATCTCCTTGGCGTTTACGAGGGATTCTCCGTGGTTGATCGGTCGATATACGGTTATGGAGAAATGCCGGATCGAATTGTTCTGTACCGGGAGAATCTCCTGGGCATGTGTGATTCGCGTGAGGAATTGGCCGACGAAGTTCATATCACCCTGGTGCACGAAATTGCGCATTACTTTGGGATCGAGGAGGAGCGTTTACACGAACTCGGCTGGGGGTAGGAGCGGCTCCGAGCTGTTATAGATCTGCGCGAGTTTTTTGCCGGAGAGGGAATGCGCATCTTGTTGGCCGTGAGTGCGCTGCTTGCTTGGACTCCCACACATTATCTGTGTTGCTCGTAACATGTTATGTGTTAGAGTTGAGTCACAAAAAAATATGTTTGGCACAGATGTGAAGGCTCTAAGGTGACTGGCGTTACCTGGGCCTTTTTGTTTTGTCTTTCAAAGGAGAACGACATGGAAAAAACTCGCCGTATGGGCAATATTTTTGCTTCGGATGGTAAATCCGTCAGCCTTGCGCTTGATGGTTTTGGTTTCTCTGAGAAAACGGCTGGGGTCGATATTGCGGCACGTCGTGTCCCTGACATGGTTGAGCACGGCCTGGATAACGTCCTTGTCACGTACGGGCAGGCCAAGAACTTCGTGAAGTACTTTGCAGGAGTTGGCCTCACCCTCCGGGTGGATATGACGACAGGTGTGTACGACCCGTCGGTTCCTGACAACATGCCGGTCTTTGGGATTGACGATGCGCTGCGTCTGGGCGCCGATGCCGTTGTGATGATGAATTTCCCAGGTGCTCACAACGAACGGCAAACAAATGAGTTCGCGGCGCAACTCGCGCGTGAGGGCGATACGTGGGGGATGCCGTTCATGTGTGAAGCGCTCCCGTATGGCTACCCTGTGACCACGCCGGAATCGAATGATCCTCGAAAGATCGCGACGGCCGCCCGCTTCTCGGAAGAACTTGGCGCGGACATTATTAAGACGCGTTTTTCGGGTACCGACGATGACCGTCTCATCACAGAAAACTGCACGGTGCCGGTACTTGCGTTGGGCGGGCCGAAGTCTGACCACGAAACCCACTTCACCTTCGTCGCCCACGTCATGACATGTGGTGCAAGCGGCGTGGCCGTTGGTCGAAACATCACTCAAGACCCGAAGCCGCTCGCTGTTGTTTCAGCCCTGAACGCTCTGGTTCACGAAGGAGCTAGCGGCGCTCAAGCAATGAAGATTTACAACTCGATCGACAAGTAATGTCCTTTCACATCCCAGAGAGAACGGTGATTCCTTCCGTTCGTCGCCTCAAAGATCTCGATGCTGCTCTCGACGCGCCAGCACCCTGCGTGCTGTTCACGAATGTCCACATCGGGAACTTGGCTGACCTTGCTCGGCGTGTACAAGAACGAGGCAAAAGCGTTCTTGTACACGCCGACATGATCGGCGGTTTTCGTGCAGATAGGGAGGGGATCAAACTTCTGCGAAATATGTTCCGCGTCGATGGGATCCTTTCGCAGAACTCGCAGGTGGTTACTCTTGCTCAGAAGTCTGGGATGTGGGCGGTGCAGAGAATCTTTCTTATGGATTCGCGATCTCTGGAGAAGGGAGTACAGATTCTCCGTGAGATTCAGCCTCACGGAATAGAAGTTCTCCCAGGCGCTTTAGCGGCGAAATACGCTGATGTTTTCCGCCCGTGGCGTTCGTCGGGGACGCTGATTGCTGGGGGTTTTATCACGGAACGCACAGAAGTGGACGAGCTTTTCGGCTGCGGATATCAAGCGATAACGGTAAGTTCGCCCGCCTTATGGGAATAGTAGATACATGCGCCAATCGACAAAGGAGTCACTATGAGCGCACATTATGTCTTAGGTATAGATAACGGCGGTACGACGACGAAAGCCGCCATCTACGACGAGTGCGGCAACGTCGTCGCACTTAACCAAGCAAAACTCGAGGTGCTGACGCCTCGCCCACTCTTCACAGAACGAGACATGAGCCAGTTTTGGCAAGCGAATATCCGTGCGATTCGTCGCTGTCTGAACGATAGTCGTATTGATTCTTCTGAGATCAAAGCTGTGGCTGTAACTGGGCACGGAAACGGTGTGTATCTCGCGACGAAGGACGGGCAGGGCGTCCGCCCAGGAGTTATTTCGACTGATGGGCGAGCTCAGGAGATTGTCGACGAATGGCTGGAACGACCTGATTTTGATGCGCGGGTGCGCGCTAAGACGGCGTCGGATGTGTGGGCGGGTCAGCCTGCTGCCCTATTAGCGTGGTTCGACCGCCATGAACCAGACGTTTTCGACGCGACAGATTACGTGTTCCAAGCCAAAGATTACATTCGCTACATGCTCACTGGGCAAGCACGAATGGAGATCTCGGATTTCACGGGAGTCTCCTACGCCGATCTTGAGACTGGTGAGCTCGATGACGACGTCTTTGACTTCTTCGGGATATCACGATGGATCCCTAAGATCCCGGAACGATGCGGTTCGACGGATATCGCTGGGTATATCACGAAGGAAGCGGCGGAACTCACCGGCCTAGCTGAAGGAACGCCGGTAGCCGGTGGAGCAATGGACATCGCCGCAGGTGCGCTCGCTGCGGGGCTGACCAGCGAGGACGAACTGTGCGTTATCACTGGTACGTGGTCGATTAACGAGGTGCTATCGCCCGTTATTAATCACGACGAAGACGTGTTCCTCACGTTAAAGTACCCAGGAGGCTCGTACCTCATCCTTGAAGGCGGTCCAAATGGAGTCTCTAATCTTGATTGGTACATTCGCTCCGTACTGAGAAACTCCTTCCAAGTTTTCTCCGATCGAGAGCTCAGCGAAAAAGATATTTTCGACTGTTGCGAGAAGATGATCTCTGAGTACACACCGAGCATTGATGATCCTTTCTTCCTCCCGTATGTGAACGGGACATCGGTCATCCCCGAGGGACTCGCGGGCTTTGTCGGCCTGGCACAGTGCCATGACATTCGGCATATGGTGCGAGCCGTGTATGAGGGCGTCATTTTCTCGCATCTCTACCACATTGAGAAGCTGCGACGGTACACGTCCCTGAAAGGGCACGTGCGGTTTACAGGTGGAGCTGCGAACTCATCGATGTGGATCAAGATGTTTGCGGACGGGATAGGAGTACCACTCGATGTCGTGGACGCCGAAGAATCCGGGACCCTTGGTATGGCGATCCTTGCAGCGGTGGCAGCAGGAATTCACCCAGATGTTCCTCGTGCTGTTGCAGCTATGACAGGTAAACCTCGCGAGACGATATACCCAGACCCGGAATTTGCAGAGCTCTTTAATAAACGCTTTGCCCGTTTTAGCGCATATATCGATGCGCTCGCTTCAACGAAGAAGGAAGAGAAATGAAAATTCTCGCGATTGCTGATCCTTATATTCCGGCAGATTTACTCACCGAAGGCACGAGTGCTCTCGTTGAAGCCGGACACGATGTTGACGTTGTGAGTTGGTCGGAGGCGTCCACGATTCAGCAGCTTCAAGAAGTGAATCTGCGGATCGAACAACACGGCCCAAACGCGCTTGAACTCCCTTCCGACGTGCAAGACAAAATACGGGAAGCCGATATCGTTCTCACGCAGTTTGCTCCCCTCGGCACGAAGCTCATCGAATCGACAACGCATCTGCGAATTATCGGTGTGCTCCGCGGTGGAATCGAAAACGTGGATAAGGAAACCGCAGAACGGCTAGGTATTCGTGTCATCAATACGCCCGGGAGAAACGCCCGCGCGGTTGCCGAATTCGCAGTGGGAATGATCCTCGCAGAAACGCGCAACATCGCACGCACGCACGCTGCGATGCGCCGCCACATCTGGCTCAAAGATTTCCCCAACTCGGACGATATTCCAGAACTAGAAGGGAAGACAATAGGAATTGTCGGGGCTGGAAATATCGGGCAGCTCGTCATGAAATTCCTGTCGAGTTTCGATGTCGAATGCATCTATTACGACCCGTACACAGACGAGTGCCCGTATGGCCGCAAGATCGATGACCTTGACGAGCTCATGAGAATCTCGGATGTTGTGAGTATCCATTCGCGCCTGACCTCGTCGACCCATCATCTTATTGATGAGCGTCGGATCGCCCTCATGAAGCCAACGGCCGTTGTGGTCAATACAGCGCGTTCAGGCCTCGTCGACGAAAAGGCGTTGCTCTCAGCCCTTTCCGACAACAAGATTATGGGGGCCGCTATCGATACCTTCGACGACGAACCTTTGCCAGCGAATAGCCCGTGGATGAACCTCGATAACGTCACGATTACGAGTCATCTTGCTGGCTCGACGAAAGATGCTTTCCGAAAGACTCCGCATATGCTTTCGCGGCGGATTCTCGATGCCTTAGCTGAAGAAACTGTGCGATAAAGGAGAAAAAATGGATCTCGGACTTTCAGGAAAGCGCGCTCTCGTCACAGGGGGAGCTTCGGGGCTCGGTGCAGCTGTTGTACGTAACCTCGTTGCTGAAGGGGCTAGAGTTGCCCTCAATTGTCGATCTCGTGCTGATGAAGCTCGGGCGCTGGTACATGAACTTGGCGAAGAAAATGTTGTCATTATTCAGGCAGATCTCGCCATATTTGACAATGTCAATCGACTGTTTGACGAAGCCGTTGAGGCCCTCGGTGGCCTCGACATTCTTATCAATAACGCTGGAATCTGGGAGACTTGCGAGATTGGTGAGATTAGAGAGGAGCAATGGGATCGGTCTATTGCTGTCAATCTCAAAGCGCCGATGCAGCTCTCACAACGTTTTGTGAAAGCGTGTGTGGGGGAGGAGCGCCGGGGACGTATCCTCAACATCACATCGCAAGCAGCTTTCCTCGGCTCGTCGACAGGGCATGTGCCGTATGCAGCGGCAAAGGGTGGTCTCGTGACTCTCACGCGATCGCTCGCGAAAGAAATGAAAAACAATGGAGTGACCGTTAACGCACTCGCCATTGGAACCATGGAATCGCCCATGATCGCTCAGGCACTCAAGGAACGCCGCGCGTTCTATGAGGCTCGAATCCCGATCGGGTACGTGGCGCAGCCGCACGAGGTAGCCGATGTTGCGACGTTCTTGGTATCCCCTCGATCGGGATACATGACCGGCGCTACGGTGGACGTCTCTGGGGGCCAACTCCTGCACTAGCCACAGGCACGAGAGGAAAGCGAGTCCGCGTTTTCAGCATAAAGGTGGGGCGGCGATGTGTATCGCCGCCCCACCTTCGTAGGTTATTCGTCAGATAAGGCCAGACGAGAGATCGTCAGGTTTGCCGAGGCGCTGGGCTGCTTCAACGGAGTAATGATCGAGGAAGAGCGACTTTTCCTGGTCGAGAGTGAGGATCGCCTTCATCTCGGCCTCTGAGAGCTCGAAGTCGAAGATGTTGAAGTTTTCCGCCATGCGGTTGGCGTGGACAGACTTCGGGATCACGATGATGCCACGCTGGGTGAGCCAGCGCAGGATTACCTGTGCCACGCTCTTGTCGTGTTCATGCGCAATGGCCGTGAGAGTGGGGTTGTCGAGGATGTTGTTCTTAACTTCCGCGAGCGGCCCCCACGATTCGATAACGACACCGAATTCTTGAGCGATCTTCTGGTCTTCAATGCGCTGGAAGAAGGGGTGCGTTTCGATCTGATTGACTGCCGGAACGATGTCGTTGTGCTCGATGAAATCGACGAGGCGTCCGGGGTAGAAGTTGGAGACACCGATGGCGCGCACGCGGCCTTCGTTATACAGGCGTTCCATCTCGCGCCATTCGCCGTAAACATCACCAAATGGTTGGTGGATGAGGTAGAGATCCACGTAGTCGAGGCCGAGGCGCTTGAGTGAGGCCTCGTAGGCGCGTTCGGTGTTGTCGGCTGACGGCTGTGCCCACAGCTTCGTCGTGATAAAGAGTTCGTCGCGGGGGATGCCGCTCTTGGCAATTGCAGCGCCGACGCCTTCTTCGTTGTGGTAAATCGCGGCGGTGTCGATTGCGCGGTATCCCGCTTCGAGAGCCTCGGTGACTGCCTTCTCAGTAGCATCGTTCGGGACTTGGAAGACTCCGTACCCGAGGATGGGCATGCTTACGCCGTTATTGAGGGTAACGTTCTGCATGAACGGTCTCCTTTCTGATGGAATACCTCGTGAAAAGTGGTATTCGAAGATCGTGATGGCCGGTCGGCCTGACGAGGCTAGTTGTTCTCTGCCTCGGCGAGTTTTACTGTTTTGCCGGTGACGTTGGCAGCGGCCTGGCGGCATTCGTCGGTTGAGGGGCCATCTCCTTGTGGAAAGAGAACTGACTTGTAGTAGCGGAGCTCGTCGATGGAATCGTAAATATCTCCGAGCGCGCGGTGGTTGCCATGCTTTTCTGGTGCGGCAAAGTAGGCGCGCGGATACCAGCGTTTCGCGAGTTCTTTGATGGACGAGACATCAATGATCCGGTAGTGAAGGTGTCCCGTGACGGAAGGCATGTACTTTTCGAGGAAGGTCTTGTCGGTTCCGACTGAGTTGCCTCCAAGAAGTGCTTTGCGTTCCTCTTTGACATGAGCCTTGATGTAGGCGAGGACAGTTTGTTCGGCGTCTGCGAGGTTCATGCCTTCGTCCCATTCATTGATGAGGCCGGAGTTGGTATGCATGTTGCGGACGAACTCTCCCATATGTTCGACAGCTTCGCGGGAGGGGCGAATGAGGACGTCGATTCCGGAGTCTACGGGGTTGAGGTCGCCGTCGGTGATGACGACTGATACCTCGACAAGTTCGTCGATGGCAAGGTCGAGCCCTGTCATTTCACAGTCAATCCAAACAATGGGGTTATTTAGCGCATGGTAACTCACGCTGCCATCGTACTCGGATGGTTATAGGAGAGGTTGGTTTGTGAGCGGCTCCCTAGGTGTGCGTGGTGTGGTGATGGGGAGAGTGAATGTGGTGGTGGATGGGGCGACGAGGTAGCTACTAGCGTCGTGGGGTGGTGAGTTTGTCGACGAAATGTGGGGTTACTCGAGGGAGCGCGCTGTTGATAGGTCGAGGGGAGAGGGTAGTTGATAGTGGGTTCTCCGAGAGAGAAACAGCAGTACTGCGAACAGTCATGTAGATAGGCGGAGAGGCTGTTAACGTACAAGTGTCTGGATGATGGACACACCAGGATCAAGGAAATCCCCGTGGGTTCAGCATTATTCGTGACTTCGGCAGTCAAAACTGCTAAACTGGACTTAGTCCAAAAAAGGATGTCATTAGTTCAGGGCCATGGAAACGTGGCCAAGGTTAAGGAGAAAAAATGACACAGCTATCGCCGGTCGTAAGCAAGGCCCTTCAGCAGGCACTCGTTGACCTCACTGATCTCGCACTTCTCGGAAAGCAGGCCCACTGGAACATCGAAGGTGCGCGCTTCCGTTCACTTCATCTTCAGCTCGACGAAATCGTTGATCTGACACGTACTGCCTCGGACGACGTGGCCGAGCGTATCGCCGCACTTGGCGGCGTTCCCGACGCCCGCGCAGCCACGGTTGCTGCGCAGTCTGGACTCAAACAGTTTGATGCAGGAAAACTTAAGGTTGATACCGTGTATCCTGCATTTGAGGAACTCCTCATGGGTACCTCGGATCGCATTAAGGCAACTCTTGATGCGGTCGACGCCGAGGATCATTTGAGCAATGATCTCCTCGTCAGCATTGCGCGCGATCTCGAAAAGCAAGCGTGGATGCTCCGCATGGCAGCTCAGGAAAACTGATCTGCCAAGTAGCACACCAGCTCAAAGAAAGGACACGAAACATGTCTGATGAAAGCGTATTCGACAAGGCTGCAGGTAAGGCCAAAGAAGTTGCCGGCAAGGTGACGGGTGATAAGAACCTCGAGGCTGAAGGTAAGCTCCAGAACCTCGAAGGTAAGGTTAAGGACTTCGCTGAAGATGCCAAGGCTGGCATCAAGGCAGTAGGTGACAAGATTAAGGATGTCTTTGACGGCGACGAGTCGAAGTAAGACAGCCTGAACGAGAAAGTGGCCGGGGCACATGTTCCGGCCACTTTTCTTGTCGAACTCAATCTTTCTGGGCACTACGGTAGGAAAATGTGAGGCTCGTCAGGGCGTGGCCCTTGCCACGGTGAGACAAAACGGCTGCCAGTAGCCTTGGAGGGTGAAACGAGCATCCTTCTTTGTCGCTGCCCTTACCTCTGTAGCCCTTCTTGCTGGCTGTACCTCCGCCACAACGACTAAGGGGATAGAGGAAACCCGCGCCTACTCAACGGAAAGTTCGAGTTCCGTTGCTTCGTCGCCGGTTGTTGTGAACGAACTCTTGGCTAACTACTCGTTCACGGGTATGAGTGCGCGACAGATCATTGATCAGCTTGAGGCAACTCCGATTGAGGAGAAGCCGACTGAGCTGAATGCCGTCGTGGGCGCCCGAGAGTTGCGTTTGTCGGATGCGACAGGCGAACACGCGGAACTGCCGCTGGGGGAGGAGATGTATGTTGCTTTCGCTCCATACATGGTGGCACCTCACGAGTGTACGCTCCACGCGCTGACGACGAATCTGGGTGAGCTTCCGAACGCCACAATGCACGTAACAATCACGAGCGATGCCGGTGAAACGATCGTCGACGAAGATGTGACGACATACGAAAGCGGCTTTTTCGGCAAATGGTTGCCCCGTGACTTCTCGGGGACAATCTCGGTGGAATACGCCGGTAAATCTGGAATTACAAAACTCGCAACGAATGATGCGGCTCCTACGTGCGTGACAGACATTAAATTGTCGTGACACCTGAATATCCGTGACGAGGGCCGTGGCACATGCTGCGGCCCTCCGTCGTATCTCTGGAGCGCCTGTATGCAGGTAGCACCTATGTTCTGGCTCGTGCGGCTGACTGCTGACCAGGGGATTTCGATGCTACGAAAAACAACCTCACAACGGAGCTGCGGTGATATCGAAGGATCCGGTCTTGTGCCACTAGCCTCATGCATACCTGCAAGGCGGTTGAGGAGGTAACGCTATGTTTGATGGTTCGTTTGCAGAGTTTCTTGGACACCGTGTAGACGGCGGAGAATGGAAGTTCACTGAAGCGTGCGACACCGATGCGACATGTATGCCTCACAGCCTCGTGGAGAGTCACCTAGGGGAGGGCGCCCGATACGGGGTTTGAGAGCCACTTCAGGTGCAGGGCTAATATCTCCCCACATTCTCGTTGCAGTCCCCACTTTTGGAGGGACTGTGGGTCTGGTGTGTGCTCGCGGTGGGCTGTTAGGCTGGTGTTACTGGAGGAGCGGCCCCAGGACGGGTATGAAAAAATTACCTTCGAAAAGTCCCAGAAAAACCCCGCTCCTCCACCTTCTTTTAGGTGATATGCTCACCTCTAGGTGCTTCAAACACACCACACAAACAGCGTTCTGGCCGCGTCGTATCGTGGCTGTTTTCGGCTTTACGCCGGGTGGCCTCACGCCATACAAGACCCGCATGCGGGGAAAGCGTGAGGGCGTGACTGTTTGCACGTGTTTGAACCGCCCGGCTTCTTCGTCGTTTCAAGCCGGCAATGAAGCCCAGAATCAACAAAGCAAACAGAAGGAGCTGTCATGGCAAATACTTTCCCGCCACTATCCACATTCCAGCGCGTCACCATCACGGGGGATGCCCACCTCGTACGGGCGCTCAAAGCAGTGTTCGCTATCAACGAGTGGACGGTGTACGCCACCCCAGAGGCCGCATGGGACGAAAGCTCGGACAGTCCCTACCAAGACCGGGACACTCTCGCTATCGTCGAAGCCCTGGATTACGGCGCAAGGACTGAAGTAACAATTGTTATTGGTGCGCCAGCGGCCACGTGGGACTTGTACACTCTAGACATGACCGGGCGGCATTGGGACGCGCACCGTGTGCAGTCGTTCGCCTATCAAAGTGCACAGGATGCAGCTAAGAGCGTCGTGAAGGACGCAAACAACCTCATGGAAACCTGGTATGCGTCACGGCGCGAGAGGACACTACAGACTGAATAGACGGCTCTAAGAGAGCTAATGAAGTTGGGGCGGCAGGAGCCTGTATGTGTCGATACGCGGCACGCACAGAGCCTTCTACCGTCCCTTCTTTGTGCCTGTGCGCTCGCGGACTAGAGGGGTGAGGCTCCCTTGATGCTGCATGGGGCAGACCGTTGGGTAGCAGGAGGGTGCATGCGTGCGTCGAAAAACGTTTCGAATATGATGCTTAGATCGCGAGCGCCTTCATCGTTGCCGTGACAGCATGCCCGCAGCGGGGGTGTGCCCCTCTCCCCGGTATCGCCAGCACCCCATGCCGCCAGCGAAATATCTCCCCGTTTATTTTTTATCTGCGGCGGGTTGGTTTCAGTCCCCCCAAAATGCCCCCATTTCAATATTTGGGCGGTAGAGATTAGCGACTTTTCGTTGATATTCCGCCGTTTTCTCTAGTACCCCCACCCGGACTCGAACCGGGAACCTGCAGATTAGAAGTCTGTTGCTCTATCCATTGAGCTATGGAGGCGCGTCCACCGCAATAATTTACCTGAGTACCGCCACAACGCAAAGACGCCCGAGGTTTTCAGAACGGTGGCGTTTGGCTTCGCCAGTAGTCGGTATCTTCCCGGGGAGACGAGGAACGCCGTGGGCGACGATGCCCGGAATTCGTCGTCGATTGTTGAAAAAGTAGGCGATTTGACGCGAGATACGCCTCTTTTCTTGGCAAAAGAGCGAATCGGGCAGAAATTATCGCACAATAGTGGCGTGGAGGACTCAAAAATGACGACGCGTCAGCTCACCGATCTGGTTGAGCGGACTATCAGTGCTCTTGAGAATGCGCGGCTGCCGCTGGATATGCCTGGTTCGCGTGAACTGTCGCAATCGAGGATCCAGTTACTCACTCAACTCAAGACGAGGATTCTTCCGCACTTGACCACGGCGCAGCTCCCAGCAGTTGTCGTTTTCGGTGGTTCGTCAGGTGCGGGGAAATCTACTCTTTTTAACACGCTCGTCAATAAGGAAATTTCACCGGCGTCAGTTCTCCGCCCGACGACGCGCACACCTGTTATTGCGGTTCATCCGATGAACGGCGAGGCTCTCGAAGGCCACGCCCTTCTTGAGATGGGGCGGCTAGAAGTTCTGCCTGAAGCTATCCCCGGTATCGCTCTCGTCGATGCCCCAGATCTGGATTCCGTCGACGCTGCTAATCGGGAGATTTCGCACAGGTTGCTCGATGCGGCAGATTTATGGGTGTTCGTGACGACCGCCGCGCGGTATGGCGATGCTTCCGCCTGGCGAACCTTACAGAGCGCCTACGAGCGCGGTACTCGCGTAGCCGTAGTACTCAACCGTGTGCCGGCGCGGTCGCAAGATAAGATCCGTGACGACCTCAAACGCCGCATGGCCGAGATCGGCATCACGGATGCGCCCCTCATGCTTGTTGAGGACGCGGGGCCTCACGAAGGCCTGCTCCCGCGCGACTCCGTCTACTCCGTACGCCTGTGGCTTCTCGATATTGCGCGCGACAACGTCGCAGATACCCTCGTCGATGAGACGACCCGAGCAACGCTCCCAGCCCTCCACGGTCAGCTCGTCGAACTTGCTGAAGCAGTGGAGCTTCAGGCTAACTCGGTGCAAGATCTCAAAGACCGTGCATCGGTCGCATCGGTGCAACCGACATCGAAGCTCACAACGAACGCGACGAATGGCAGGTATGGCCAGGGGGCTCCTACGACGTCGTGGCTTTCCTACGCCTCGACAGGTGGTGCCTTGGCGTCGCTTGCTGCCGGCGAAGCTCCCGGCTTCTTCGCCAAGCGGCAGAAGGGGCAACGTGACGCGGCAATGACAGCAGTTTTTGACGCCGTCGTATCGGCAATCCATGTGGCTTTGCGTCAAGGCGTTGCGTCGACGGATACAGCCATATCTGATTCCTGGCGTGAGGACATTGTCGATACGACAACCTTCCGAGCTGAGGGGCACAGGAACGTTGATTCGTCGGCAATTGTCGAGGGCGCCCTGCGAGCTTGGAAGGCTGATCTTGTTGAGCTTACGAAGGGGTCCGACGACAATCCTTGGCTCGGACGTCCTGGGCTTGCAGCGCTCCTGGGGAGTGCGGCTGGCGGTGTGAGTGGAGCTCAGAAGGCTCTCAACACGGTTGGGTTGAGTTCGGCCCTCAGGCCGGCACGCACGAAACTCCTGGAACACCTCGAGGAAGCAATGCGCGATGTCGTCGCCGCATATACGCATGTTCTCGACGGCATTGATGTGGGCAACGGGCGCCAGCTACGCGTGCGCGCAAGTGAATACGTGGATCGGATCTGACGGAGAAGCTGAGGAAGACATGAGCGAAAACGCACACGAGCCAATGACTCCTGAAACAGCAGTGACGAGTGCCCGCCAAGGCACGCGCCTCGTCAACGAACGCCTCGAAGCCCTACGCGACGCGATCAACGCTGGGGGAGACTACTTCGATCCTTTTCTCGTGGCACGTGCCCGAGAGGAACTTCAACAAGCTGAGCAGCGTCTTCACGCTGGGGCAGGCTTGACTGTCGCTGCGCTCGCGGGTGGTACGGGTTCCGGCAAATCCTCATTGTTCAATGCGATTAGCTCGCTCGACTTCGCGGAGGTTGGGGAGCTTCGCCCGACAACCCACGAGCCAAGTGCATGTATCTGGAGCGCTGATGCCGACGAGATACTCGATGTGCTCGGCGTGAAACCCGATCGTCGTATCCACTATGACTCGATCCTGACTCCCGATGACGGCACGCTTGAATCGCTTGTCCTTCTCGATCTTCCTGACCACGATTCCGTGGATGCGACACATTCGGCGTCAGTTTCGTCAATTCTTCCGAAGGTTGATCTGCTGATCTGGGTTCTTGATCCTCAGAAATACGCGGATCATTTGATTCACGAGAGTTATTTGAGCGCGATGCGTCAGCGGCGCGATCACATGATTATCGTGCTGAATCAGATCGACCTCGTGCCGGGCAATGGCCGAGACATTCTGGTGAAGGATATTCGGCGCCTGCTTGAAGAAGACGGGTTGGGGCAAGTTCCGTTGTATGCGGTTTCCGCGAATAACCGGGCCAGTTTGGTGCCGTTGCGTGAGGAGCTTGCTCGGGCTGTGCGTTCTACGCATGCCGCAACAGCAACAGCGATTGCTCAGCTTGATGCCATTCGTTCTCGTCTTGCCAAAGGTATTGGCCCGGGCGAGGCGGATATGGAGCCCCTAGCTCAGCGCGCAACGGCCGACATTGTTGAGGCTGCAGCTATCCCAGCGGTGGCGGATTCGATTCGGGAGGCGGGGCGCCGGCTGGGAGGTGTTGCGCATGCGAAGCCAGAAATGCCGGCAACAACGTTGGTGACTGCAACATGCGATAGTTGGAACGCTCAAGCTTGTGGTGGATTGCCTCCCTTGTGGAGGGCGGCGGTGCAGGAGGCACTTCCGCACCCAGATTCCCTTCGGCGCACGATTGGCTCTGCTGTGCGTTCTGTCGAGATCCCGAAGGTGTCACTTGCGGTCCTCGTCGTGGCCGTCCTCGTGGCCCTCGCCCTCGTTGGTGGAGCGACAGCTGGGTTTGTCCTTGGCTCTGGGGCAGGCATCGCGTTGGGAATCGTTGGCCTCGTGTGTGCAGGCGCTGTTCTCGTGGGCGGTGTGTGGTTGCGGCGCCGGAAGGCAGCCAGCTTAGGGGCACGCTATCGCGATTCGGCGACGATGGCTGTGCGTTCCGTAATTGATGAGCAGCTTGTAGGGCCGACGACGAAGATCCTGAGCGAGCATCGTCGGACTCGGATGGCACTCACTGAGTAGGTCGTGCTTCGTTTCTGATTAAGCTGCACGAAGCACTCGTCGTTCGCTTGAGCGTATTCGTGTGAGGCTGTTGTTCTCCACAGGCAGCCCGCACACGCCTATTATCCACAGGGTGCTGCGCGGCTCTGCGCAGCGCTCGGCGAATTGTGCATCCTTATCTCACTTCGCAGGAGATGCTAAAAGGAGTTGCACATGGCGAACGAAACATATCTGACTGTGCGTGGATTCGTCGGCTCAGATCCGATGATTTTCCGTAGCGAAACTGGACGAACCACTGCTGTTGTCCGGGTCGGCGTCACGGCACGAAATTATGATCGCGCAGCGAATGCGTATGTTGACGGGATGACGGCGTGGTACACCGTGAGGTGTTACGGCGACTTAGGGGAAAACGTCGCAAAATCCGTGACGAAAGGGTGCCCAGTTCTCGTACGAGGGCGCTTGAGCCTGCGGACCTGGAACGATCGTGATGGCCATAGCCGCACTGAATTTGTGATTGCAGCCGATTCGCTTGGGCTCGATCTCAATACAGGGTGGGCTAAGTTCCAACGTTCACGCCCTCGTGCGCAGGCACAAGTTACGCAGCAACCCTCATCTCGGGTTGACTCTCACCAGCCCAGTACGTCGCACGAGCTTGGCGACGAGGGTGCACGGACAGAGAATGATGAACCGACAACTCGTAGCGGTACACAGCCGATGGAGGGGCGCGCTCTTGTGGCAGCGGGTCCGGTTCCCGGTGACGAAGTTTGGCAGCCACAGCAACACAACAATGCTGGAGGCGTGGAAGGAGTATTACACCAAATCGCATGAGTGATTCGGGGCATGAAGATTGCCCCGAGCTCACCTATCTCGTTGAGTATGGAGGATAGTCCTCGCAATTCGGGGGTGGTTGTTGAGAGGATAATGTGACTCACCTTGTGGGAGTTCTATCGGGAGCACGGTATCCTAGATAAGGATTGCCTGCCGCTCTTTAGTCGCGCGATGGCAACAGAAAATGATCATTTCTCAAGCGGATGGAGCCTCGTGGCTGAATACATCTACTCGATGGTCCACGCCTTTAAGCGCGTGGGCGACAAAACTATCCTCGACGACGTCACTATGGCCTTCCTTCCTGGTGCCAAGATTGGCATGGTCGGCCCGAATGGCGCGGGTAAGTCGACGATCCTCAAGATCATGGCAGGCCTTGATGAACCGTCGAACGGTGAGGCACGGCTGAGCCCGGGTTACACGGTCGGTATCCTCATGCAGGAACCCCCTCTCGACGAAACGAAGACGGTCCTCGAAAACGTGCAGATGGGCCGCGGCGACATGATGGCCAAGCTTCATCGGTTCAATGAGATCGGCGAGGAGATGGCAAATCCCGATGCCGATTTCGATGCTCTCATGGACGAAATGGGCAAGCTTCAAACCGAAATCGATGCCGCAAACGCATGGGATCTTGATGCGCAGCTTCAGCAGGCTATGGACGCTTTGCGGTGCCCGCCAGGGGATATGCCGGTCACCGTTCTTTCCGGTGGTGAACGCCGCCGCGTCGCCTTGTGCAAGCTTCTCCTTGAGGCCCCCGATCTTCTCCTGCTCGACGAGCCCACTAACCACCTTGACGCTGAATCGGTCCTCTGGCTTGAGCAGCATCTTGCGCAGTATCCCGGCGCCGTAATCGCTGTAACGCACGATCGTTACTTCCTCGATCATGTCGCTTCGTGGATTGCTGAAGTCGATCGTGGTCGCCTCTACCCATACGAAGGTAACTACTCCACATACCTCGAGATGAAGGAAAAGCGTCTCGAAGTTCAGGGGAAGAAAGACGCCAAGCTTGCTAAGCGCCTCAAGGAAGAACTCGAATGGGTACGTTCTTCAGCGAAGGGCCGTCAAGCAAAGTCGAAGGCACGTCTTGACCGCTACGAGGAGATGGCCGCAGAGGCCGAGCGCACCCGCAAGCTTGACTTCGAAGAAATCCAGATCCCACCGGGGCCGCGCTTGGGTTCTGTCGTCCTAGAAGCAACAAACCTTAAGAAGGGCTTCGATGGGCGTACCCTTATCGAGGATCTCTCCTTCTCGCTTCCCCGAAATGGCATCGTTGGAATTATCGGGCCAAACGGCGTCGGTAAAACAACGTTGTTCAAGACAATCGTTGGTCTCGAACCTCTCGATGAGGGAGAACTTAAGATCGGCGAAACCGTCAAGCTCTCGTATGTCGATCAGACCCGTGCGGGAATTGATCCCGAGAAGACCTTGTGGGAAGTCGTATCCGACGGTCTTGATTACATCAACGTCGGCAACGTTGAGATGCCCTCGCGTGCCTACGTGTCGGCTTTCGGATTCAAGGGACCGGATCAGCAGAAGCTCGCCGGAGTTCTCTCTGGTGGTGAGCGCAACCGCCTCAATCTAGCCCTCACGCTCAAACAAGGCGGCAACGTGCTGCTCCTTGACGAACCGACGAACGACCTGGACGTGGAAACCCTCTCGTCGTTGGAAAATGCGCTTCTGCAGTTCCCCGGATGCGCCGTGGTCATCACCCACGATCGTTGGTTCCTCGATCGCGTCGCGACGCACATCCTGGCCTACGAAGGCACTGCTGACAATCCGGCTTCGTGGTACTGGTTTGAAGGGAACTTCGAATCGTACGAAAAGAACAAGGTTGAGCGCCTCGGCCCGGAGGCCGCGCGTCCCACCGCCCTCACCTACAGGAAGCTCACCCGTGACTGAGGCAAGTGCAGCAACAGTGGCCTACGTGATCGGAAACGCTGCGTACATCATTGGCGCCTTGGTGCTTTGCGCCGCGATCATCACGGCCGTGGTGTACATGCTGCGCCACCGAGATTCCGCTTCGGTTCAGTCGCTGGAACCGCCCGAGGTGCAGACAACGAAAGAGAATCACGAACATAGTTAGCGCACAAAATGGTGGGGGCCAGGGTCGTTACCCTGGCCCCCACCGTGATCTCGGTATGTAACTGGCCGCTCATATCGCAACACTCGGATGCACAAAGCCCAGCGCGGAGACTCGTCGTCAATCGTCCTGACGAGTCTCGTTGCGGACCTTCACCATCCCCTCCTGCGACATCGTCGCAATATGCTTCCCATTCTGGAAGAAGCGAGCAATCACCAAGCCGCGCCCGTTTTGCGCCGAGGGACTCTCAAGATCAGCAAGCACCCAATCCGACAAATCAAAATTACGGTGCCACCAAATTGCATGATCAAGCGTCGCAATCGACATGTCACGAGCCGTCCAATGCAAACCGTTGGCACGCATCACCGGCTCCAACATGAATTGGTCCGCGGCATAACCCAACATTGCGCGTTGAAGTAGCCGCGACGACCCCTCCGGCATAGGGCTACGCGTCTTAATCCACACCTGCTGGCGCGGAGTCCGCTCCCTCGCGGGCTTCACCCAAATATGGCCATCCACGTGGCGCATATCAATTGCGTTCGTCGAGGACATAATGTGCCCCCACTCGTTATCAATACGCGCAAAGAAATCCACCGACGACGGCAGATTATCGGGTAGAGGAACATCAGGCATCGGCGTGCCAAATGCTGGGCCAGGCTGACGAAGCTGGAAAGAAATACGCGCGGTAAAGATAATCCGACCGTCCTGCAAAGCATGAACGGAGCGCGTCGAAAAAGAACGACCATCGTTCAACTCGGTTACTTCGAACTCAAGGGGAACGTCGATCTTCCCTGGGCGTAAAAATGCCGCCGTAATGGAATGAGCAAGGCGTTCTTCGGGGCCGCCAGGCACGGTATCGGCCGCGACCATTGTTGCCTGAGCGAGAACCTGCCCGCCATAAACTCGCCCGGTGATCTGCGGAAGATTGATCCCACGGTAGCGATTATCTCCAATACGGCTCAAACGCAACGTATTGAAAAGCGAAGCCAGCGGCTCGGTATCGCAATCAGGAAGCAAAATCTTTGAAGCCATGCAGACACACCTTTCACGAATTTCGGACATCAATACTCTACCGGAGAGTAAGTTACGGGCCGCGGAGTGAGAGGAAAAGCCTAATTAACACATTTCGCGCACGGAATTCTCCGTGCCCATAACAAGGCCCGCTTAGCCATGGCACCCGAGAATCTGGCAGACTAATGCCTTGTGGATCAAGGTTGATTCGTCCGATCCGGGAAGGTGCACTGATGTCTATTCCGTCACGGGAGCTGTTGTGTTCTCTCGCGCAAGCATATGGAATTTCGACAGAATATTGGGCATATAGCGGAGAGCTCACCCAAGTTCCCGATGCGACGCTCGTCAAAGTTCTCGCGGCAATGGGAGCGGACGCCTCATCGGAGGAGAGTGTGCATGCGGCACTCGCGGAGAAGGAACGCGAGCCGTGGCGCCACGTCCTCCCGGAATGCACGGTTTCCCGCGAGGGATGGCAACACACGATTCACGTTCATGTGCCGCATGGAGCTGGGGTGCGTGCCCACGTCGAGTGTGAAGACGGGGCAGTGGTTGAGCTCTCCCAAGCCGAGGATTTCACTCCCGCGCGGGAGATCGACGGTGTCCTCACAGGTCAGGCAGCTTTCGTCGTTCCAGAGAACCTTCCCCTTGGTTACCACACTGTGATCGCGCACGTTAATCCCGCAACGGCTGTGAGCGAATCCGAACGAACGGAACCTTTCGACGTCGCTGCTCCGCTCATCGTCGTGCCCCAACGAATTGAGCCCCTTTCTCCTGGCACGGCATGGGGCGTGATGGCTCAGTTGTATTCGGTGCGTTCGCACGAATCATGGGGTGTCGGCGATGTGGCCGATCTTGAGGAAATCTGCTCAACCTTTGGTGAGCTCGGAGGCGATTTTGTCCTCGTTAATCCGCTCCATGCTGGCGAACCCACCGGTCATATGACACCTTCGCCGTATCTTCCTGTCACACGACGATTCTTTAACCCGCTCTATATACGTGTCGAAGATATCCGCGAGTTTGCATACGCATCTCATTCGGTTCGCAAGGAAATAACTCGCCTCCGAAAAGAGCCGAGGGCGTGCAATTCGGTCAACGGAATTATCGACCGCGACCTTTCATGGAGCCATAAACGTGAGGCGCTAGAAATCCTCTTTCAGGAACCGCGTTCGCTCGCCAGGGAGCGTTCGTTCCGCCGATTTGTCGACGAAGGTGGGCAAGGGCTTCGTGACTTTGCTTTGTGGTGCTCGCTCCATGAAGCCTATGGGATGGGCTTCCCCCAAGGCTTCGACAGTGCCGAAGGCCCGCTAGCGGATGAGGCTCGTCGGGAGTTTGCGGATCGCATCGAGTTCTTTATGTGGCTGCAGTGGATCATTGATGAGCAGCTCGAACATGCGCAGGCGAGCGCCCGTGAATCGGGAATGGAGATTGGGATTTTCCACGATCTCGCCGTCGGAGTTCACCCCGAAGGCGCCGAGACATGGTCGCATCCGGCTGAGTTTGCTCGTGGAGTTACTGTGGGAGCGCCGCCGGATATGTATAACCAGCAGGGGCAGAATTGGTCGCAGCCGCCGTGGCGCCCTGACGCGCTTCGTCGCTGCGCCTATGCGCCGTTGCGTGACATGATTCGCACTGTGCTCCGCCATGCCGGTGGGTTGCGCGTGGATCATGTTATGGGTCTGTTCCGTTTGTGGTGGATTCCTGATGGTTGCCCAGCTTCCGACGGGGCGTATGTTCGTTTCGATCACGAGGCCATGGTGGGCATCTTGTTGCTTGAAGCCTCGCGAGCGGGCGCGGTTGTTGTCGGCGAGGATCTTGGAAACGTTGAATCCTGGGTTCGCGATTATCTTGATGAGCGAGGAATCCTCGGCACTTCCGTACTGTGGTTTGAGCAGAAGGAAGGCGGGGAGTTTAAGCACCCCGATGAGTTCCGGACGGCGACTCTCACAACGGTGGACACCCATGATTTGCCGCCTTTGGCAGGCTACCTTGAGGGCGAGCATGTCCGTATCCGTGAGGAGCTAGGACTCCTTAATGAACCTGTTGAGCAGGTGCGAGCAGAGGCGGAGGCTGAGCGCGATCGGATGATCGGGGCTCTGCGTGAGGCTGGCCTGGTGGGCGAGAATCCCAGCGAATGCGAGATTATTGAGGCGATGCATAGATACATTGCCCGTACTCCTGCGCGTCTGCTTGGCATTTCCTTGGTTGATTGTGTGGGGGAGCGACGAGCACAGAACCAGCCTGGCACGAATAATGAGTATCCGAACTGGCGAGTGCCTTTGGCCGATGCGGACAATAAGCTGGTGATGGTGGAGGACCTTCCGACGAATGCCCGCTTGCTGTCGCTTGTTGATAGTTTCACGCAGGAAACGCGCCATCGGTAGTCCGTAACACGAGTCCGTGATGCAAGGCGATGACATGCTCGTCTGTGCTGATCGTGAACAATGTGGTGCCAGTCGCGAATTTAGTGAGGCGAGAGAGGCGTCACATGGGTAGGCTGGTGAGTAGTCCAGAGTCGATAAGAATCGTGGGGTAATGATGGATATCGAAGCAGGGAAGATCCTGGCAGGTCTAGGTGGCGGTTCCAACGTGCAGTCGATTGAGCCGTGCATTACGCGCCTGCGGGTCGAGGTGGCCGATCCTCAGAAGGTCGACGAGGCTGCGTTGCGTGAGGCTGGGGTTTTCGGTGTCGTTTTGCAGGATTCGGTGGTGCAAGTGGTTGTCGGTCCTGTGGCTGACGAGCTGAACGAATCGCTCTCGGGCTTGCTGTAGAGGAGAATCAATGGAGCTGACTCTTCTGGCGCCAGTTTCTGGAACGGTAGTTCCGATGAACGAGGTTCCCGACGAAGTTTTTGCAGACGGCCTCGTTGGCCCGGGTATGGCAATTGAGCCATTTCCCGGTGGTCTTACGGTGCTGTCGCCATGCGCCGGCGTTGTGCGTAAGGCAATTCCCCACGGTGGAGTTATAGAAACCGACGAGGGAGTTAATGTTCTCATCCACATGGGATTGGATACTGTGAAGCTCCGCGGCGCGGGATTCACAATGCTTGTTCGCCCGGATCAACACGTGGAGGCAGGTCAACCAATTGTCTTGTGGACGACCTCCGTCGCGGAAAACGAGGGATTTTCCCTGTGTTCTCCGATCGTTGTTCTTGGAGCCGACAAAGATTCAATCGAGGTGATTCCCGAGAAAGACACAGTGGAGGCAGGAAAACCCTTCCTTCGAGTCACTGTGAAAGAAAAGCCGAATACGTAGTGTTTCAGAGTATTCCGCTGATACATGAATAAAGTGGAGGCCGGTGGGATGTCCCACCGGCCTCCACTGCTAGGCGTGATGTCTCGCCAGTTTACTTAGCGGCATCTGCTGCCTGTGCGCGGACGGCACGCTCGGCGCGATCGACCGATTCGGACACAAGGCGGATACATGCCGGTGCGACATCCTTGTGGGAATCGAGCCATTCATGGCCAAGAGCGACGAGATCGACGCCGAGATCGGTGCGGCCTGCGAGGCTGACCGGGTAGGCGTACTCCAGCATGTTCTTGGCAATCTCGACCGTGTGGTTATCCCACTGTGCCTGTGCGTCCTCGTAGTAACGAACAGCGTAGGGAAGCTGGGACTCGGCGGAGGAACGCATAATGCCCAAGCAGAGGTTGCGCTGGATCGTGTTGGAGACATCGTTTCCAGTGATGTCTGCCCACACGGCTTCACGAACATCGGGATCGGGTAGAGCGCCCCGAGCTTGAGCGGAGTAGATCTGGCCATAGCTCGTCGAGTCGCGCTCGAACTCGGCGTTGATCTCCGCCATACCAATGCGTCCGGCCGCAGCGAGAGCCACGAGGATGAACCAACGCTGCTCGGCATCTACCTCGTAGCCTTCGGGAACGTTCTTGCCGTCGAGCCAACCAGAAATGATCGCGAACTGCTCGTCTGTGACGGCGAAACGCATAGCTGCGCCGGCAATTTGGAGCTGACGATCACTGCCGGGCTCAACAGTTTCGAGGATCTCGAAGATACGGGCGGCGCTTTCCTGGCGGAGCGCCTCGCGGTGGCCGAGCGCGGCGTACTGGTTGATCGCCGTCGAAAGTTGGTTAATCGTGTAGCGCAGGACGGTGCCATCTGTTTCGTCGGCCAGGGCCTTGAGCGCGACCTTGACGTAATCCGATGCCGGCATGAGGGCATCACGGCACATATCCCATGCAGAGATCAACACGCCGGTGCGGGCGAGGTGATCGTCGAAAGCCTCAAGGTGTTCAACAGCGAAAGCAAGGGATTCGTCGTCGATACGGAACTTGCCGTAGGCGTAGTCGCGATCGTTGACGAGGATGAAGGACGGGCGTGCCTTTCCGACGAAGTCGGCAACGTCGGTGCGCTCGCCATCGACATCGAGTTCAGTGTCGAGTACACGCGTGAGCTTTCCGTCGACGAGGTCGAAGCCGCCAACTGCCATCCGGTGCGGGCGGAGCGAGGACCGGCCATCCGATTCCTGAAGGATGGAGAAGCTCGTGATCGTGCCGTTCTCGTCCACCGAGATTTCCGGCGTCACGATATTGACGCCCGACTCCTCAAGCCACAGCTTCGTCCAGCGCGAAAGATCACGACCAGACGACTTCTCAAGCTCGGCGAGAAGGTCGGAAAGCTGGGCATTACCCCACGCAAACTTCGCGATGTACGCGCGGACGCCGGCAAGGAATTCGTCGAGACCAACCCAAGCAGCAAGCTGCTTGAGTACCGAGGCGCCCTTACCGTAGGTAATGCCGTCGAAGTTGATGAATACTGTTTCAAGATCAACGACATCTGCGGCGATCGGATGTGTTGAGGGCAGCTGATCTTCGGTTGTGGCCCACGATTTCTCCGAGGTGAGGAAGGTGGTCCATGCGTCGGTCAAACGAGTATTGCTGACCGCCGCGAGGTGACTCATGTACTCGGCGAAGGATTCGTTGAGCCACAAGTCGTCCCACCACTTCATCGTGACAAGATCGCCGAACCACATGTGAGCCTGCTCGTGAAGGATCGTGATGATACGACGATCAATCATTGCGCCTGACGGCTTGGTACGGAATACGTAGCTTTCGACGAAGGTGACGTTGCCTGGATGTTCCATAGCGCCGGCGTTGTACTCCGGGCAGAAGATCTGGTCGTACTTGCGGAAGGGATAAGGATGTCCGTAGTTCTTCTCGTAGAACTCGAAGCCTTGCTTCGTGATGAGGAAAATCTCTTCCGGGTCAAGGTACTGAGCGAGCGACTTCCGTGCCCACACGCCGAGGGGAATCTCGCGGCCATCGATCGAATGATAGGAATCGTTCTGAACGCCGTCATAGGGGCCGGCGACGATCGAGGTGAGGTACGTGGACATCTTCTCGGTGTCGGAGAACTCCCAGCGAGCAACGCCGTCGCGAACTGGGGTTGGTTCTGGCGTGGGGGAGTTGGAGAATACGCGCCACGACGAAGGTGCCGTGATCGTGAACTGGTAGGTGGCCTTGAGGTCAGGCTGCTCGAAGTTCGCGAACACGCGGCGAGCGTCGGCTACCTCAAACTGCGAGTAGAGGTATACCTCGCCGTCAGCTGGATCGACATAGCGATGCAAACCCTCGCCGGTGTGGGAGTAGATCATCGTCGATTCGACACGAAGTGTGTTGTGCTCGGCGAGATCGCTGATCGGGAATCGGGAATCGGCGAACGCCGAGGTGTCCAGTTCCTTGCCATTGAGGACAACACGATCAACTGATTCTGCGATGACATCGACGAATGTTGAAGCGCCCGGTGTTGCCTCGAAGTCGATTTCGGTGATGGAACCGAAGGTCGTTTCGGATTCGCCTGCAAGATCGAGTTCGATACGGTAGGCCGAGGTGGAGACGATAGCTGAACGCGCTGCTGCTTCTTCGCGCGTCAGGTTTGTGCCTGGCATAAGTGTCCTTTCTGCATTGACAACCGCATTTAAGGTTACGCGAGTTGAGATGGCTTTGCAGGACGCCGTGTGTGGGCGTGATGCTCCACGGTGTGCGGCATGACAACGGCCTCCGCGGCGGTGACATGCGCCGTGGAGGCCGGAGTGCTATGGAAACGATTGGGAATCGTTACGACCAAATCCGCACGCGCTCCTCGGGCGGCAGATACAAGGCGTCGCCTTCCTTCACATCGAACGCTTCGGCGAAGGCATCGATGTTCTTCACCACACCGTTGCAGCGGAATTCTGCGGGGGAGTGCGGGTCGGTTGCAATGAGGGTCTTGAGGAATTCGGTGCGGCGCTTGCCTTGCCATACGCGAGCGTAGGAGATAAAGACGCGCTGAGTGCCGGTGTAACCGTCGATCTCCGGTGCCTTGTCGATGCTGAGGCCAGCGCGCTCAAGGGAAATCCCGTAAGCCTTGAGCGCGATCGACAAGCCTCCGAGATCGCCGATATTCTCACCGAGCGTGAGAGCGCCCTGAACGTGGTGTGCGCTATCGCCATCAAGCTGCTCGGGAATGTATGCGTCGTATTGTGCGACGAGAGCCTGAGTGCGCTTCTCGAATTCGGCGCGATCCTGGTCGGTCCACCAGTTCGACAGTGAGCCGTCGGCAGCGTACTTGGAACCCTGATCGTCGAATCCGTGACCAATCTCGTGACCGATAACCGAGCCGATGCCGCCATAGTTCAGGGCATCGTCGCGATCGGGATCGAAGAACGGGAACTGAAGGATTGCCGCCGGGAAAACGATCTCATTCCACACCGGGTTGTAGTAGGCATTGACAGTCTGAGGCGACATGAACCATTCAGAGCGGTCGACAGGCTTACCGAGCTTGTTCAGCGCACGGTCAAACTCGAAGGCATTGATTTGGCGGATATTTTCCACAAGATCGTCACCGATCACGAGCGACGAATAGTCGATCCACTTGTCGGGGTAGCCGATCTTCAGATCGAAGGAATCAACCTTTTCCAGAGCCTTAACCTTGGTGTCCTCGCCCATCCAGTCGAGATTGCGGATCGAGCGGCGGTAAGCCTCGAGAAGATCCTCGACAAGGGCGCGCATCTTCGCTTTGTTCTCGGGAGGGAAGTGCTTTTCCACGTAGAGCTTACCGACGGCCTCACCAAGGGAACCATTGATGAGCTGTACGCCGCGCTTCCAACGCTCGCGCTGCTCTGCCGTGCCAGAGAGTGTGCGGCCGTAGAACTCGAAGTTGGCCGCGTCGATCTCCTCGGTGAGGAAGGTTGAACGTGCGCGGAATACGCGCCATAGTGTGTAAGCCTTGAGATCCTCAAGGCTTGACTCGGCCCACAAGGAGGCGGCGCCAGCCAAGGCATCCGGGTTGTAGACAAGCAGATCACCTTCGAGCTGTTCGGGGGTAAATCCCGCACTTGTGAAAGCTTTGTCCCACGCAAAACCAGGAGTTGAAGCAGTGAATGCCTCCCAGCTCATGAGGTTGTTGATCTTGTCGGTATCGCGGGAATCCACGACATTCATATGGCGGCTCGCGATAGCCTTCTCAAGGCCGAATACGACATCCGCGCGGGCAGAGGCTTCGTCGGCGCTCAGGCCAAAGAGCTGATGGAACGATCGCAGAAACTCCTGGTACTTCTCAAGAATGTCGGCAAACTGCGGTTCGCGATAGTAGGCCTCGTCGGGAAGACCAATACCGGACTGGCCAATGTGGATGACGTAACGATTGGGGTCATTAAGGTCGGAATCGACATCAAGGCTGAAGAACGAGCCGACGCCGCTGCGCTTCAAACGGCCGACAACGGACGCAAGCTCGTCCTTCGTCGTCGCTGACTCTACGAGGTCAATATCCGGTTGAAGCGGTGAGAGACCCTTCGCATTAACGGCATCCGTATCCATCCATGAACGGTAGATCCGAGCGATCTGGGCAGCCTCGCCCTCAGTCGGATTCGATGAGCCGAGATCGTCGATGATCTTAGCGACATCAGCTTCAGCCTGAACGACGAGATCCATAAAAGAGCCTGACGACGAAAGATCCGCCGGTATTTCGCTCTCGCGAAGCCAGGTGCCGTTGATTGCGCGGAAGAGATCGTCTTGGGGGCGAACATTCTTATCGACGCCGTCAAGGACGGCTGCCATATTCTTGTCTGTGATCGTCATGACCCCTAGCATACGCAGGCATCCAGGAGAAAAGTCGTGATTCATCGAGGCGTGAAAACGACTAGCATAGGAGTATGCGCGTACATATTGCATCAGATCATGCCGGCTTCGACCTCAAGGAATACCTTGTCGCGGAGCTGAAGAGCGCCGGCTACGAGGTTGTAGATCACGGCGCTGCCACATACGAGAAACTCGACGACTATCCGACTACATGTATTCCGTGTGGCGAGGCTGTTGTGGCGGACCCAGGATCGCTTGGCATCGTTTTAGGCGGCTCGGGAAACGGGGAGCAGATCGCTGCCAACAAGGTCGATGGCGTCCGTGCCGTCCTTGCCTGGAGTATCGAGACAGCAAAGCTGGGCCGCGAGCACAACAACGCCAACGTCATTTCGGTTGGAGCTCGCATGCACGAAAAGGAAGAAGCCCTGAGCTTCGTCAAGGCTTTCCTTGAGACGCCGTTCAGTGAGGACGAGCGCCACCAGCGCCGCATCGACCTCCTGAGCGAGTACGAGAAGTCACGTTCCTGACACCGTCTTATACGTGAGGCTCCGTCAATGACGGGGCCTCACTTTTTTGGAATAAGCATCCGCAACTTGTTGGGATTAAGCACCCACAACGATACGCGAGGCGAGCGACGATGTGCGTGGCTTCGTCGTTATGTTCAGATGAGGCGGCGAACAACGTTGGCGCTGGCGCCTGCTC
Organism: Arcanobacterium haemolyticum; assembly: GCA_021532125.1. Classification (GTDB taxonomy): domain Bacteria; phylum Actinomycetota; class Actinomycetes; order Actinomycetales; family Actinomycetaceae; genus Changpingibacter; species Changpingibacter haemolyticus_A. The sequence continues at coordinate 219,376 of JADYUX010000001.1, read as the reverse complement.
CCCAAGGTCGGTCTGCGAAGCGCACGGTACTGAGACGCGTGTGCGCGGCACTCAGATGTAGATGGCGGGGTCAATCCACGTGTCGGGGTAATGGGCCTCGCGATTCTTGGCTGGCACGCCGACCGCGGTGGCGTGGTCGGGAACGTCGCGAACCACGACAGCGTTAGCGCCGATTCGCGCCCCTGAACCGATCGTGATGGGGCCGAGAATTTTCGCTCCAGCGCCAACCGTGACGTGATCTTTGAGAGTAGGGTGGCGCTTCGTCGCCTGGAGCGACATGCCTCCGAGAGTCACCCCGTGGTAGAGCATGCAGTCGGCGCCGATCTCGGCTGTCTCGCCGATAACGACTCCCATGCCGTGATCGATAAAGAAGCGTGGCCCGATCTGGGCGCCGGGGTGAATTTCAATGCCTGTCATCGCTCGCGTGAGTTGCGAGAGCAGGCGTGCAGGTAGGCGTAGCAAAGGGGAACGACACCACATAGCATGGGCGACGCGATGCGCCCACACAGCGTGCACTCCGGGGTAACCGAGGGCAACTTCGAGATCAGAGCGTGCAGCCGGGTCGTGTGCACGTGCAGTCTTGAGATCCTCGTGGAATGTGCGCAGGAAGCTCATCTTCTCTCCCTTCGGTACGTCGACGAATAACGGCTGACGATAAGCCGACCATCGCAGTAGGTTAATGGCCTCTATGAGAATAGAGATACGCCCCCGAAAGAACAAATACTGTTCATCGGGGGCGTACTCATCTCAGGAAAACGCGCGAATCACGCCCGATCGGGTGCGATGAAGTGGCCCTAGGGTTGAGCTCAGTCAATGAGTCCTTCGAAAAGCGGCGTCGAGAGGTAACGCTCACCAAAGTCAGGGACGATGGCGACGATTGTCTTACCTGCAGCCTCGGGGCGCTTTGCGATGTCAAGGGCAGCCTTGAGTGCGGCGCCGGAGGAGATGCCGACGAGGAGTCCTTCCTGCGTAGCTGCCGCGCGAGCCGTCGCGATGGCGTCATCGGAAGCGACCGGGAAAACCTCGTCGTAAAGATCGGTGTCAAGAACGTCAGGGACGAAGTTTGCGCCGATACCCTGAATCTTGTGCGGACCTGCCTTGCCTTCAGAAAGGAGAGGAGATTCTGCCGGCTCAACGGCAACGAGCTTGACGTCGGGGTTGTGCTTGCGCAGTGCGCGGCCAGTTCCTGTGATTGTTCCGCCCGTGCCAATGCCTGAAATGAGGTAATCGACATGGCCGTCTGTATCCGCCCAGATCTCCTCGCCAGTGGTGCGCTCGTGGATGGCCGGGTTAGCCTCGTTGGCGAACTGGGAGGCAAGAATGGCGCCAGGCGTGGTCTCAACGATTTCGTTCGCCTTCTCCACGGCGCCCTTCATTCCACCAGCAGGCTCGGTGAGGACGAGCTCCGCACCGAAGGCGCGAAGCAGTGCGCGGCGTTCCTTCGACATCGACGATGGCATTGTGAGAATAACCTTGTATCCGCGGACGGCTCCTACCCATGCAAGGCCAATGCCCGTGTTTCCTGATGTTGCCTCAACAATTGTGCCGCCTTCGGTGAGAGCACCAGCCTTTTCGGCGGCATCGACGATCGCCACGGCGATACGATCCTTGACGGAGTTGGCCGGGTTGTAGAACTCAAGTTTGGCGAGAATGGTGGCGTTCAGGCCATCGGCAAGGCGGTTGATCTTCACGAGCGGTGTACGGCCTACGAGGGCGGTGGCGTCGGAATATACGTTAGACATGATTCTCCTTGACGGTATGAGGGCTTGAGCTTGTCCGGGAAGGAAATTCGAGGAAATCCTCAAGCGTCTAGGAATTAACCTACTACGAAAGTAGGGAGTTGTCGAAAAAGATGAAGTTTTGTGAGAAACAAGCGTTTCACCAGCTAAAACGCCGATCGCGTTTCCGATTAAAGGAGGACGCAGTGCGAGAAAGTGATAATAACTCGTGCAATTGTGGCGTAAATCTCGTCAATAGGTGTGGGGATTTAATGACGACGAAGCTGCGGATTAGTGACGACGAAGCCTCGATTGTGTTGCCTTATAAACGCATGAAGGCACACTCACTCCGGTAAATGCACAGGCTTTCCCGAACGAATCTCGCCGTACGGAAGCTCAACACGAGCATCGTCGACTCGTTGCGGCGTAATGCTTCCCGACGATAGCTGGGCAAGGCAAGTAGGAACGTCGTCGTTCGAGGAAATCGTGACCTGGACGCCATGCCCTTCATAGCTTGTCGACGTTACCCAGCCGGCGCTCGCGAACTCCGAGAGATAACGGCCAGCGTCGGCATGGGGGAGAAGGGCCTGCCACGTCGGAACGTAAGCCAAGCTCACGACGGGCATCGCCTCGAGAGCTTCGCGGACAGAATCAGAATAGGCACGAACCAGCCCGCCAGTGCCCAGAAGCGTACCTCCAAAGTAGCGAGTTACGACAGCGACGATGTTAAAGATGGGAACGCCTGCCAAAACGTCGAGCATGGGGCGCCCGGCAGTGCCTGACGGTTCCCCGTCATCCGACGAATGGAGGGTGGGAGCCTGACCTAGCTCAGTGAGTGCGAAAGCCGTGCAGTTATGCCGAGCGTCAGGATATTCAGCGCGAATGAGGTCGATGAAGGCACGGGCATCTTCCTGTGTGTCGGCTCGTGCCACGTTCGTAATGAAACGTGAACGCTTAATCTCGATGTCGTTGGTTGTAGCGAACGAAGCGATAGGGAGAAGAATGGGCGGCGGCATACAACTCCTCCCGTATCAATGAATAGGCTAACGAGATAACTGTAATTGTTGGGTGGACGACGTTGCGGGTAAGCTGGCGCCTTGGATGAGATGTGACGAAATACTCGGACCTGATTGAGTGAAGGGGCGGCTTGCGGATGGCGAGTGGGGCGTTCGTCGGGTAAGGTTGTCATTTGTGCGCATTGGCTTTCAGCCGGCGCGATAAGACCGACAGGCCGCCACGGGGCGGCTGAACGATGGAGAGGAGCGGCATCATGGCAGTACCCAAGCGCAAGATGTCTCGCAGCAACACCCGCTCTCGCCGTTCCCAGTGGAAGGCTGAGCTCACTGAGCTCCAGACTGTCCGCGTGCAGGGCCGCGAAGTGCGTATCCCGCGTAAGCTCGTCAAGGCTTACCAGACCGGTCTGCTGTCGGACTGACGCAATCCAACAGTGAAGCCCCGCGCATCAGCGCGGGGCTTCACTGCGTTTAAGGCCCAGACTTAGCTGCCTTTATGGCTGAAACTAAGCCTTGCGGCGGCGAACAGTTAGCGCGATGCCTGCCGCCAAAGCAAGAGCCGCGATTGAGCCACTGACGATCGTTGCAGCGCCGGTATTGGCCAGGATAGGCTTCTTCACCGGCTTAACGGTCTTGCCGGGCTGAACTGGCTGACTCGGCTCAGGTGTAGATTCGATGGGCTTCGCAACCACTGTCACGGTTGTGGTTGCTGTCGTCGTTGCACCGTCGGAGTCAGTAACGGAGAACGCAATGGTGTATACGCCGGGTTTGGTGGCGTCGAAGCCTCCATCGTCGGCAATGGCGACCTTGTCAGTGAGGTCGCCATCCTCCTTATCCTCGGCCTTGACGACCAGCGAGTTGAGATCGAACCCGGTACCGGCAGTTATACTCGCGGGGTCAGAGACAATCTCGAGAGCTGGTACGGCGTTCCACATGGCCCTGAAAGACATCGAATCTTCAACTGTGAGCGTTGCACCGGCTGCGAGCCTCTCTACTTCGTCTGTTGCCATGTTGTCCCAGCCGAGGAAGGTGTGTCCCTCGCGAGTGGGTGCAGCCGCAAGGGTTGCTTCCACAGAATCAGTTTCGGCATCCAGCGAGACTGTTTCTACCTTCGTGGTTGCTTCGTCGGCGAACACGCCACCATTTGCGTCATATTTGAGGGCGCGCTTCGAGTCAATGTAGACGACATCGTAGTTGTTCAACAGACTCTCCACGGTGAGGATGTCGTGAGCGACATCCGAACCCTCAGCAAACTTCAGATTAGTGAAGTCAGCATAGTTCGACGGTGGAACAGCCAGGCCGCTGGCAGCCCAGTTGCCAGTGAAGAGCGTCTCGTCGTCGATCGTGAGGTTGTGGTACCTGTCCGCCGGTACTGGATCGGTTTCACCCAACAGCTTGGTATAGATGGCGCCACCTTGTGTCGACTTATTGCCATTGAAGGTGGAGGATGCTATATCGGCATGACCATTCGGTGACAGGTAGATTCCACCTCCCATGTTGTTGGAGGAATTGGAAGCGAAGGTACTTCCCTGGATCTTCACCTTATGGGTGCTGTCGTCAGGTCCGGTGATAAATGCTCCACCGCCCCATAAAGCACCGTTCCCGCTGAATGTCGTATCCGAGATTATGGCATCCACGTTGGCACTGAGATATACAGCTCCGCCACTTCGTGCAGCGTTCTTGCTCAACGTTGCGTTCGACAGCTCCTTGAGTTGCAGTGCGTGGATTGCGCCTCCACTCTTCGTATCTTTACCACCGTTCTCTGTGAAGGTTCCGCCGGTAATCGTCGTGATAGCGCTAGCCCAGATAGCGCCGCCACGTGCTGCGGTATTTCCTGTAAAGGTGCCTCCATTAATATCGAGAGTTCCCTGGCTTCGATAATTGTGGATTACGCCGCCTTCGGTTCCTGAGCTGTTGGCCTCAAATGTGCCGCCATTGATTTCGACCTTGCTTGCATGGAAGTCGATCACTCCGACCTCTTTTGTGGAGCGATTATTTCTAAAAGTTCCACCGTTGATGGTGATTGTTGTGCCGTCAGAGGCTGTGATCGCAGCGCCATTTCCGTTGCCGCTATTAGATTCATCGGAATCGTCAGCAACGTTGTTCTGAATAGTGACACCATCATTGATTGTGAGGTGGGCGCCCCTTGTAATATGAATTGGGCTAATGCCTATATATTCGCGCCCGTTTTCCACAACGGTTCCATTATTGAGGGTGATCTCGGTAGTCGTGCCGGCCTGGTGGAGCGGGTTTCCTTCGGCAAAGATGAGCTTACCGACACCTCCGCCATCGAGAATGAGATTGCTGATCGTGAGGGATGAACCTGCACCAACACGAAAAACCGGATACGAGGTGGGCGCCATCACCGTAATTCGGGATGGAGACTTTGGATTTGCCGACGTAACTGTGAGGTCCACGTCGTACAACATTGAAGTTGCGCCAACGACATCCGAGACAGGTTGAAACTCGGAATCTTCGGAGATAGTGAGGACGAACTTCTTTGAGGCGCGATCCGGATCGTCGGCAATCACGTTGAGTGCATCAACGAGGCTACTATATGAGCCTACGGTTGCGCCGTCTGCCGTGACGACGAAACCTCCCTCCGTAGCCTCGGTGGGTGCTAGGGCCGTCCGAGAGATCGTGGATCCGTAAGGGGCTGCCACTGCTGCTGCACTAGCAGTGGCAACGAACATACCTCCGCTGCAGAGCAATCCAAACAATGCCGCTGACGCAATGACGCTACGCATCTTTCGCATCATGAGCCCCTTTCGTTCTTACAGGTGGCGAGAGAAATTCGACCAACTTTCGGATGAACAATCCGTGAGATACACGGAAAACTGTGATTTACGGGAGGATATCGGAACGGTAATCGAGACGAAGCGCGACGTGTGTACTCCGGGAAGCCGTTGATTTTTCACGCCACTGGGAAAAATTTGAACTTTTGATGAGTGTATCTAGATGTTTCCGAGTCGTCAATGAAAGAACCGCGAAATGGCGCGGCTTTCTCGCGGCAGATGCCTCACCTGGATCTATCGATGAGGCGGGGTATGAGTATCGATACCGCCAGGAATGATTTCTACGCTCAGACCAAGGTGCATAACTCGTGTAAAACAGGATGAGGGAGATTGCACTTCTGAGGAAGACCTCAGCAACAGAAGGCAGAAGCGGCCGTATGAAGTCAAGGCTTACACGTGAGGAGTTTGAGAAGCTCGTTGAAGAATCCGGTTGGATTGACGGCGAGTGGCATTCGGCTGCCATGATCAACCCTATGTCTGGAGGCTATGCCGAAGGGCGGTATCCTGCTCCGTACATGCTTGACGATACTGAGATGGTTGAGTGGGTTCGTCTCTACGAGGGCGGGCAAGTTATAGGTTTTCTGGAATGGGCAGGGTCCCCGGTCACTCATCTGAGCACTACAGATTTACGTCCTGGACATGAGCTTATCCCTCAATGTGATGAGCTTGGACTTCAAGGGCTTCCCATTGAAGAAGCGCGAGCATGGTTCCTTGAGCGCTTTGATCATGGTTCAGTTGAACGAGGTACTGTCTCTCAAATGCTCGATCTCGAACAGCGACTATACGATGACTACGAAAAAGCTCGCATGGCCGAGCTTTAACCCAATAATCTCTATTTAGTTTTGACCCCTGCACGGTTTCGTGCGGGGGTTTTGTTATGGCTGCGGACATGATGAACGCTGCCAGGAGGCTGCAGACGCAGCGGAATATGCGTCGTGATCCTACGCGTCCACGCTGGGCGCGCGTACCAACGGGGACGACGACATGCGCGTTCTGTCTCATGCTTGCTTCGCGAGGGTTCGCATACGTGAGTGAAGAGTCAGCTGGGCGCGAGATGCAGTATCACTCGGATTGTGACTGCAAGATCATTCCTTCGTGGGGTAAGCAGGTTCTTGGTTCTTACAATCCTGATCTACTTCATAAACAGTACGAAAAGATGAAGGAGCTTGCCAGAAATGAATTTGGTGGTGATGTCCTCAAAGCGTATCGCTCAATACCTGGATTGACCCGCGACGGGTTAATCCCCGACAGCGAGAAACTTGCCCCTGGTCGTCCTCACACGCATTTTGATTCGTCACGTCCATTCCGCTCATATCGTGGAACGAAGAACATACGGGATGCGGTTGAAGGCACAAATCCATTGTTCAGTGAAGGTATTGAATACCAAACGAACTGTCAACGGTGCGTTGTTGCATATGAGATGCGACGACGAAATTTTGCTGTAACAGCGCGTCCGCGACCGCTCAATGTAAATGGTCTACCATACAGTGACTACGACACGACAGAGTGGGCGTCCGCTTTTAAATCAGTAGTTATTCCATGTGGTAGCGGGTCAGGGGAAGAAGAAATTCTCCAATATCTTACACAGTGGGGAATTGGAAGCAGGGCGATTGTGCAGGTGAGTTGGAACCGATCAGAAGCACACGTTTTTATCGCTGAAAATCTTGCAGATGGTGTGCACTTTTTCGACCCGCAATCTGGACGAATGAACGTGCGTCGCTACTTTGATCTAGCAGTCCGCGGAGCAACGAGTATTATGAGAGTGGATAACGTTGAAATAACTGATCATGTGTACAAAATGTGTGAGGAGGTACAGCGTGGACATTAATGAAGCATATGAAATTGCTAAAGATGCATGTCCTGGCCTTGTAATCAAAAGCGCATCTGAGAGCGACACTTCGTGGGTCTTTGTCTACGGTGAGCCAGATGTTCCCCTAGAGGAAATGCCTCCTGGCGCGTTGATGTATACCTTGGACAAGGCAACTAGAGAACTCAGACACCTGTGGGTTGGCTCAGACAACTTCTACGACATTATGAGTGAAGATAGCGTCAGAGTATCTCTCCCCGAGTAAATCGATTAATCACTAAAACTAATAAGCCATCCATCGATCATGGGTGGCTTTTTTGTACCCAAAATCCTTATCGAACGGAGGCCGCACGTGGACGAAGAAGAAAAGAATGAAGTAGCTGACGAGTCTACCGACGAGGCAACAGTTAACACGCCAGATACCGGCAATGCCACCAGTGACGGGTCCGCAGAGGCACCTGAGGACGACGCTGGATCCGGCAAGACAGAAAACAAGACAGAAAACGAGCCAGAAGCTAAGGACGAATCCTCAGAACCTGACACGGATTGGGAAACCAAAGCCAGTGAAGCACTCAAAGAACGTTCTTAACATCGGGGTGTAGGCCTCTCTCGAGTGACGACTGAAATATGCTCGCCTGATGGTCCGCACGACCACTCTGATGTGGCAACATGACTCCCAAATAAACGTACAATGAACGATCTGATCGTTCTCTTGGGAACCTTGCGCAGACACCCACGCTTTAGGGCGCCCGCGTTTTGAGCAACGCTTCAGGAAACCGCGCCATTACAGCGAAAACGCCACCCCGAATACCTCCCGGCGGGGCCAGGAATCCTTGTATCCAGAGTGACGTTCTATTGGACCAAAGGTGGTCACGATGGATACAAGGCCTGGGGTGGGTGCGCTTTGAGGCCCAGTGGGTGCATAGATGGGCTGGGTGGGTGCGTTCTGCACTGGGGTGGGTGCGCGTAGGCATTTGTCCGGCACCCGAGTGGACTGATCGGTTTACGGTCCAGCTAGATCGGTGCGGGGTGACCGTAACAACGATCCATTCCTAATTCAAAGTAGTTGAGCTAAGTGGCACAGACTCGGCTCCAAAGCGAGATACGGCGTCGGACCCCAAGCGCATGGCGGACGGGGAGGAACGACGATACGGGCCAGATGCATTCAGAATGGACGGCCGCCCTACCTACCCACCGTTCCTCCTTCTGCACCATAGGAACCATTCATGCTAGGAGCCAGATACACTCTGAAATATGCCGCAGGAAGAGAACACTAATTTCGTCACAGATCCCGTTTTACTTGAAGCAGCTTGCTCAAATCGGGGTGACCGCGGTGGATCTCCATTCCCGCACTACGAAGACATCGCACAAGCTATTGACGACATTGACGGACTTGACGTATTCGACATTTATTCTTCAACTGGAGGACTCAAATCCTCATTCGAAGAAATCAAGATCACTAGAACTGGCACCGAGTACATTCAGGATGGACACATAATCAGGGATTATGCCTCGGTGCTCGTGTGCCGTATTGCACCAATTGCTGCCTTCATGGCTAGCCATACGTGTGGTGAGCGGATCGGTGAATTTGGCGGATTCTGGAAATCTCCTACCGCCGCCTCTCTTGTCGCAGAGCACCCCTGGGACCCTAACCATCGGATCCCGCAGATTCTTCATGACCATGGTTTCAGCATTCTGGACCCTCAGATCGGCCGCGAGACGATGCCCAATGGCTTAGAGGCAGTGACGCTCCTAGGTGATGGTGACGACTACAATGGGTGGACCGTCTTCGATGGTTGGTTCCACTACATCGATTAGAGGGCCTGCTCGAATGCGCGACATCAGTTCGTCTTCGGCATACCGGTACACCCCCGAGCTGGCGAGAGGCGTAGGTGAGAAGGTTTCGAGGTCCAGGGAGAGCGTGCGCATTGTGTGTCCTATCTATAGATGTGGTTGAGGCGGGACATCCCAGGCTCGAGCAATGCCCAGACCCATCGGCGCCCCACTTCATCCTGGTCACCGGCTACGAATAGCTCACGTTCCGCTTCGACGAGTTTGCCTGAGCAATCCGCATGATTCTGAGGCACACGCGGCCCTGCCTCGCCCCTCGGATTGGGAGACGAGCCGATAATGGATTGCGGTGTCTCTCCTCGTGGCTGCTTTGAGCATCGAGCTGAGACGACCAAGGCAGCCGTGACGCTCCACGCTGGAGCAGGCGAGGAGGAGATGTGAGCGAGCAGGTGCAACTAGTTAAGTCGAAGCAACGCGTGGCCGACCACGGTGAAGTCTTCACCCCGGAGTGGATGGTCAACGACATGCTTGACCTAGTCAAGGACGAATCGGAGCGTATCGATGCCCGAGTTCTGGAACCGGCCTGCGGTGAGGGCGCCTTCCTCCAAGAGATCCTGCGCCGCAAGCTCGCAACCGTCCACGCCCGCTACGGCAAGAACGACTTCGAGCGCCGACACTACGCACTCCTGGCCCTGATGAGCACTTACGGCATCGAGCTGCTTGCCGACAACGCCGAGATCTGCCGCGCCAACCTCCTCGCCATCTTCACGGACTTCATCGGAGAAGACCCCGACGGCTCGTGGGAAGCGGCAGCTCGTGCAGTGCTGGCGATCAACATCGTGCAGGCCGATGCTCTGACCATGACGATCCCCAGCGGCGACCCCTTGACCTTTGCCGAGTGGGGCTACCTCGGGGCAGGTAAGTTCCAACGACAAGACTTCCAATACCAAGACCTCACCAAGAGGGCCGCCTTTGGCGAAGATACACTCTTCGGCTCTATGGAGATGGACGAGATTTTCGCCCCAGATGCCTCGTTTCCTCCAATGACTGTGACCGAGATTGCCGCTCAAGGAGCGCAGTCAGCATGAGCGTGTCGAACCTGCTGCTGAACAAGCACAACCCTGATGTGCTCACCTGCATCGCGAACCTTTCGAACGATGAAGTGTTCACACCTCCAGAGATGGCTGCAGCCATGCTTGATCTCGCCACCGAAGCATGGGCACGTGACCACGATGGGGAGAACCTGTGGGCTAACCCGAACGCCCGGGTGCTAGATCCGTTCGTGAAAACCGGCGTCTTTCTGCGAGAGGCGACCCGCCGTTTCAACGAAGGGCTCATCTCTGTCATTCCTGATCCTCAGGAGCGGGTCAACCACATCCTGACCAAGCAGATTTACGGGATCGCGATCACTGAACTCACCGCTCTCATGGCTCGCCGCAGCGTGTACTGCTCGAAGTACGCCAACAGCGCGCACTCCATCTGCACGGCCTTTGACACCCCAGAAGGCAACATCTGGTTCGAACGCACCGAGCACACCTGGGATGACAAAACCGGCACACGCGAGAGCCGTGTTGACCCACTCTCCGGCGAAGAAATCTTTATCCGCACCGGCCGGCGTTGCTTCTACTGCGGGGCCGGAGAAGAAGACTACGGGCGCGGCGAAGGTCTCGAAACCCACGCTTACGCCTTCATCCACACAAGAGACATTAGGCAACGAATCAGCGAAATATTTGGAGATAATATGCACTTCGACCTCATCGTCGGCAACCCGCCCTACCAGCTTTCCGACGGGGGTTTTGGCAAATCTGCAGCTCCCATCTATCAAAACTTTGTTGAACAGGCTAAAGCTCTTGATCCCAGATATCTTACGATGATTATCCCATCCCGATGGTTCAACGGCGGCAAGGGATTAGACGAATTTCGCGCCTCAATGCTCAACGACCGACGACTCCGCGCAATCACGGACTATGTCAATGCTTCCGATGTCTTTGCGGGCATCGGTCTGAAAGGTGGAGTGTGTTACTTCCTCTGGAACCGAGACAGTGAAGGTGACTGCACCGTCACTACGCACTTCAAAGATCAAGAACCGTCAGTCGCAACGCGGCCTCTACTTGAGAATGGAGCGGACACCTTCATTCGTTTCAATCAAGGCATCAGTATTCTCAAGAAAGTTCTTGAACAGGAAGCACCTGGCTCTTTTGCAAACCTAGTAAGCGCCCGTAAACCATTTGGTCTCGACACCACATTCAAGGGCAACGCCAGACGAAGGAACGACACGGATTACGTCATCTACCAAAATGGAGGGACAGCATATGTCCCGGCGAAAACCATCCTAGCCGGACTTGAACTCGTTAACTGCTGGAAACTATTTGTCGGGCGTGCTGCTCCAGGCACGGGAAATAAAGACACCTATCCGCATAGGATAATTAGTACTCCATTTCTTGGAAAGCCGGGAGAGATATCTTCCGAGACCTATCTTTGTATTGGTCCTTTTGCCAATGAGGCTGAAGCAAATAGTGCATTGTCTTATCTGAAGTGCCGTTTTACTCGTTTCCTTATTCTCTTGCGCAAAGCGTCGCAGGATACAACTCGTCGGGTATACACGTTCGTTCCCACACAAACATGGGATCGGATCTGGACGGATGAGGAGTTGTACGCCAAGTACGGGCTGACCGATGAAGAGATCACATTCATCGAGTCGATCGTGCGCCCGATGGAGGATGACTGATGGCTGGGCGGGATGAGGAGCTACTTCCTTTTTAGCCCTCGGCACGGCTGCGGATTTATGCTTGGTCTCCGAAGAATCCTCCTGCTGGATACGAGGGGCTCATCAAGGTCGGCCAGACCACGAAAGAGAATGTGCGCGAGCGGATCCGTGAGTCTCAGGGGCAGATGCAGCAGAAGTTCACTCTGCACGCTGACATCATTGCTGAGCGTGAGGATGGCAGTATCTTCCGTGACAAGGACGTGATTCAGCGTCTAAAGGCGAAGGGTTTTGAGAACCCGCATTTTGGGTCTGCGACCGAGTGGGTGCGTTGCAAGCCTGCTGATGTGCTCACTGCTATCGCTGAGCTGCGTACCGGCGCGGAGTACACCGGTGAGCGCTACCAAACTTTCGCCATGCGCCCCGAGCAGGAACGTGCCGTTGAGCAAACCCTTGCCTATTACAACTCCATCTGGGAAGAGGATCCGGGTGCGGTCCCGCGCTTCTTGTGGAATGCCAAGATGCGATTCGGCAAGACCTTCACCACCTATCAGCTCGCCAAGCGCATGGGCGCCAAACGCGTGCTGGTGGTCACCTTTAAACCTGCAGTGCAGGATGCGTGGCGTGAGGACCTCGCTAGCCACGTGGACTTTGAAGGCTGGCGTTATCTGAGCGCGAAAACCCTTGATGAGGGCACAGAAATCACGGCAGATCAGCCTCTGGTTTACTTCGGTTCCTTCCAGGACCTGCTCGGACGCGACAAGAGGACCGGACTGATCAAGTCGAAGAACGAGTGGATTCACATCGTCAACTGGGACCTCGTGGTCTTCGACGAGTATCACTTCGGTGCTTGGAGGGAGAACGCCAAGGCCCTCTTCGAAGGTGAGGATGAGAAGGAAGCAGCCAAGGAACTCAAGGCTGAGTACCACGATAGTCTCGCCGCGTTCGATGAAGAGCTCGACGAGCTGGGCAGCGATGAAGATGACTTCCTCCCAATCACTACCCGCTCCTACCTCTACCTCTCCGGCACTCCTTTCAAGGCTCTGGCGACGGGCGAGTTCATTGAGGAACAGATTTTCAACTGGACGTACACCGACGAGCAGCTTGCTAAACGCCAGTGGACTGCAGAGCACCCCGGTGAGTGGAATCCATATGCCGCGCTACCAGAAATGCGGCTCCTGACGTACCGGATGCCCGATGACCTCGTCGCTATCGCTCATCAAGGTGAGTTCGACGAATTCGACCTCAACACCTTCTTCGAAGCCGCCGGTAATGGCAAGGCAGCGCGCTTCCTCCACGAGTCGGACGTGCAAAAATGGCTGGACCTCATCCGTGGTGAGCACGCGCCCACACAAATGGACATGCTTAAAGCTGGAGGCCGTCCACCTTTCCCGTATGCTGACTCGCGTCTGCTTCCCTATCTCCAGCACTCATTCTGGTACCTGCCGAACGTTGCTGCCTGTCAGGCCATGGCGAACCTGTTGGGTGCTCGCCACAATACGTACTGGCACCAGTACAAGGTCGTCGTTGCCGCTGGCGTGGGTGCCGGCGTCGGAGTTGAGGCACTTCCTCCGGTGCGTGACGCAATCGGGGATGGTCACGACTCTAAGACCATCACGCTCTCGTGCGGCAAGCTCACCACCGGGGTGACCGTCAAGCAGTGGTCGTCGATTCTGGTGCTGCGCAACCTGACCAGCCCGGAGTCCTACTTCCAGGCTGCTTTTCGTGTGCAGTCCCCGTGGGCGATTAAGAACCCCGATGGAGATGACCCAAACCGTGAGGAGATCCTTAAACCAGTCGGGTTCGTCTTCGACTTTGCTCCCACCCGTGCTCTGCGCCAGATTGCTGACTACGGCACAGGGCTACATCCCGAGGCAAAGAGCCCCGAACATGCAGTCGCTGAGCTCGTCAACTACCTCCCGGTATTGGCCTATGACGGTGCCTTGATGAAGGAGATTGATGCCGGCGAGGTCCTTGACATCGCTATGTCTGGCACCTCGGCCACCCTCCTGGCGAAGAAGTGGGAGTCCGCGATCCTCGTCAACGTCGACAACATGACGCTCAAGAAGATCATGAACGACGAGCGCGCCATGGAAGCCATCCTCAATATCGAAGGATTCCGTGCCCTCGGCGCAGACATCTTCGAAACCGTGGTCAACAAGAGCGAAGCTGTGTCCAAAACCAAGAAAGAGAAAGGCGAATCGCTGACCAAGACGGAGAAGAAGGAGCTCTCCGCCGAAGAAAAGGAATACAAGTCCAAGCGCAAGCAGGTCCAGGAAAAACTCATCAAGTTCGCCACCCGGATCCCCGCATTCATGTACCTCACCGACTTTAGGGAGAACACACTCTACGATGTCATCACCAAGATCGAACCGGACCTGTTCAAGCGAGTCACGGGGTTATCGGTAGAGGACTTCAACCTCCTCGTAAACCTGGGAGTTTTCAACTCCATCCATATGAACCAGGCAGTTTTCGCGTTCCGCCGCTACGAGGATGCCTCCCTGTCCTACGTCGGCTACGCCTCCCATGCGGAACAGAAACGCCGTGAAGACCTGCGCCAAGTCGGCCTCTACGACACCGTCATCACTCTGAAGGCAGAATGAGCATGGGCAGCGGTATTTCCATCGCCCTGTCCGCCGGCGCGCTCATTATTGCCATCTGGGCTACTGTCGAGTCACAGAGCCAATAGGCGCTCAGCAGAAGCAAACCAAATCGCTGAACGTGCCAAAGTTCTCGCAGGGCAATCGAATGAGCAAGCCTCTGAGAGGACGCTCCGAAGTCCTGGAAAGCCACCGCCGGCGATCCCTCCACAGCTCACGCACCCGATCCCAACACCCGGGAAACCAGGCCAGAACAGCGAAAACGCCACCCCGGATACTTCCCGGCAGGGCCAGGATTCTTTGTATCCAAAGTGACGTTCTAGTGGAGCGAGTGACGGGAATCGAACCCGCGTAATCTGCTTGGAAGGCAGACGCACCTCACAAATCATAGCAACAGTACCACCGCGAAATAACGCCACTACAAGCATGTGATTTAGTGCGCGATTGATCGAGGTCTACACATTAGTCTACACATTGAAAATCACTACTACACGCCTCCCACACGCACCGCAGACACCCGCACACTCCGACCTCAACGCGGCTCATACAAGATCGATGGGCAAGTGTCGCTAACCTGCCAGCACACACAACAAAGCCCCCGACACTCGGTATTGAGCGCCGGGGGCATTAATTCATATCTACAGGAAACGCTGCACAGCCTCGTGTAGTTGTTCACGGAACTTGTATAGATCGGTGAGCTTGTCGATCGGCTCGCGCGTCAGATTCTTCTCGCCATCAAGCAGACCTAGATACTTCTGTGCCGTGTTAAACATTAGGCGGCACACAGGTTTCCGGTTGTTGTCATCAACCAAGATCGCACAATAACTCTTGGCGTCACGCATGGCGAGGCGTTCCGGTTCGATGACATCACAGCAGATAGCTCGCACGATGTGGAAAGCATCTATCTCTTCCTCAGTTGTCTCGATGCCGTTGGACGTAGAGGCATCTTCTTCTGGCTCTGAATCGTGCTCTGTGGCTGGAGCTTCTGTCTGGGCTGCCGGTTCAGGAGCATCATCCCCGAGAGCCTTCTTGAGGCGAACGTTGACCTGGTCGGATACAAACTGACGCAACCCTGCTTGGACGGTTGGCGCAAGGTCGTCCCGTACACGCTGAGTGATACGCCCGTCGTAAATCCGACTGAGGAATAGTTGCAGAAAATCTGCATCAATTTCTTCGAGCTGGGTTGCCATCACCCTCTTGATCGCTGACATGTATTTGAGGCTCTCAGCGGCAGACAAGATTGAATCAAGATCGAATTCCGTCTTGGCAAGCTTCTGCACCTGGGGGACTAATGCGGGGTCGATTGCTGACAGGTTGAGGACGAGGAAAGGCTTCTCATCCATCTTGTTAGGGGAGTCGAGGTCAGTGTAGAACTCGTACACCTCGCCATTAGTGAGGATTGCGATCCGTGCCGCTGTGACATGGAAGTAGCGGAAAAGCTGGTTTGCGTTCTCTAGGGAGAGGGTTTGACCAAGCTTTTTACATTCGATGAGCATGGTGACCTTGCCGTCCTGCATGATGGCGTAGTCGACTTTTTCTCCCTTTTTGAGGCCAACGTCTGCAGTGAATTCGGGGACGACTTCGTTGATGTCGAAGACGTTATATCCGAGCACTGTCGAGATGAATGGCATGATGAGCGCATTCTTCGTGGCCTCTTCGGTCGTGAGCTGGTCTCGTACTTGCTCAATTTTGCGGCCGATCGAGGAGAGCTTCTCTGCAAACTCCATTACGTCTACCTCCATATTTATGCGGCGTTGCCAAATTATCTTACGTGTACCTCAAGGCAGAGATTCGGGATTCTCAAAAACTAAGCCTTCGCCAGAGTACGCTGGTACGCCTCGACGAGGCTGGTTGAGACTCCTAGCTCGTCGGCGATAGTGGCTGGGTGTGGCTCGTATAGCTGTTCAGCCAGCGCGTACTCGGCGGGGGAGATGATGAGTCGTGCGGCTTCTTCGTCGACGTGTAGCTCGACCTCCTCGCGCTGGCATCCGTCATGCTCGTGTTTGGCGTGCACGTATTCGTGTGCGAGGGCTGCGAGCTGGCATGAGGGTGGCTGCCGGGTGTCGATGATGATGAGTCTCTGGGCGTGGTAGTAGACCCCTGCCGTAGGGAATGGCAGATAGACGACGTGGACGCCTTGTCTTTCGAGGTCTGCGATGAGCTGGTTTTCGGTCACGAGAGATAGGGTAGGCCCTGCACGCGACAAAATCGAACAGTTTTTCGAAACTGATGCGCTTCTACCTATCCACGTCTTGGTTTTCTTCGCCTAGTCCCTCATAGGGGTCTGGTTCGTGTTGCCGGGCGGCGAGAGCGTAACCGTCTGGATCGGCAGCGATCTGCCGGGCAAGCTCATGCGCAGCATCGTAAGACTCGGGAGTAATGGAGAGGGAGTCCTCGGGTTCGTTGGGCCATTGTGGCTTATCTGCGAGGCGCTCATAGTACTCAGGATGCTGTGCCTGCTTCGAAAATGCGATAGCACCAAAGACGTCGGCTGTTGTGCTAAGCAAAAATTCATTTTCCCGACCGGTCAAAAGATCGAATTCTCGAGGATCGAACCCAAGGAAGTAGGAGACAAGAATCGCGCGGAGCTGGGAAGGGATTTGCGACTGTGCATCTACGGCATCTCCAGAGGCTGCCTTGCGGAGAAAATCTGAACCAACGGACGCGGCTGCATAAATTTCGGCATTGCCGACTGTGTTATCGCAGACCGCGTCGATGAACATTGAGTGCGCCTCTTCGGGCGCGTTTTTTCGACCATTCAGGATGTCGCTGGAAGAACCTGGCTCCCATTGAAGGGCGTTGTCTAAACGAACAAGTGTGTTGGCCGAGTAAGACGATCGGCGACCGTTTTCGATATCTCCGATAAGCCTGGCAGAGACTCTGACCATCTCTGCTAGTTCACGTGAAGTTGAAATGCCGAGATTGAGTCGGCGATTTCGGACGAGCGTTCCGAGGGTTTGTGGAGCAGACATGTACCTATTTTAGGAACATTTAGAAACGATCTTCAACCTATATTTTGGTTGAATTCATGCGAAAAGTTGCAGTTTTCGCCCCGCTAGACGTTCCTGAATTAGGAATATTGGCTTGCGTGATGAGAACAGAGTGCCATATGGTGTTCCCATGACAAGAAACCAACAGGAACAGATGCGAATAGGCGCAACACTGCGAACGATGCGTGAGCTTCGCGGCCTGACCGTTGAAGAGCTAGCGGAACAGTTAGGAATTTCCCGTCCCTACCTCTCCAACATCGAAGCTGGCCGAAAGAAGATAACGCCGAAGCTCGTTGCATCAGCCTCCTCGTGTCTCAAAGTTCCACAAATAGCAATCGTCAACCCTGACTTCCGGAAGAAGGACTAGTCATGAATGAAATCGTTAAACCGTTCAGCTTCGGCGACCTTCAAGTTCGCACGATCGTAGACGAGAACAGCAACATTCTTTTCTGCGGCAAGGATGTAGCCTCTGCGCTCGGATACGAGAACCCGGCTAAAGCTGTGCGTGACCATGCACGTCAGGATGGGGGTCCAAAACGTTACCCCATCGTCGACGCA
The DNA here is from genome assembly GCA_021532125.1 of Arcanobacterium haemolyticum. Classification (GTDB taxonomy): domain Bacteria; phylum Actinomycetota; class Actinomycetes; order Actinomycetales; family Actinomycetaceae; genus Changpingibacter; species Changpingibacter haemolyticus_A. Next base: position 201,400 of record JADYUX010000001.1, on the reverse strand, counting down.
CTCGGCCGCACCCAGCAAGCGCACTTTATCACCGAAGGCGATCTCTATCGTCTCATTGCGTCGTCGAAGCTCCCATCGGCAGTGGAGTTCGAGCGGTGGGTGTTCGACGAAGTGATCCCGTCGATCCGTAAGCACGGCGCATACATGACGCCAGCAGCTATCGAAAAGACGCTTTCGGATCCGGACTTCATCATCCGTCTTGCGACTGATCTGAAGCAGGAGCGTGCACGTGTGGCAGAGCTTGAGGCTGCGCGTGAAGCCGACGCCCCGAAGGTGTTGTTTGCGGATGCTGTCGCGGCTTCGAAAACCTCGATTCTTGTTGGTCAGCTCGCGAAGATCCTGACGCAGAACGGCTACGAAATCGGCCAGAACCGGCTCTTCATCTGGCTTCGTCAGCACGGTTTTCTTGGCAAGAGGAAGGGGGAGGACTGGAACATGCCTCTCCAGGAGTATGTGGAGCGCGGCCTGTTTGAAATCAAGGAGTCGACGCACCAGCAGCCGGACGGCGTCGTGCGTATTACCCGCACACCAAAAGTCACGGGTAAAGGACAGCAGTACTTCTTGAACAAGTTCCTTTCCGAGGTGACACCGACGAAGACGCTTGAGGTCGTGGACTGAGATGACCAGCGCGCACGTCACGATCGTCTACATGCCCACGCCAGCGCTTATGAGTGTTGAGGAGTTCGCGCACATGCACGGAATCTCGACATCGACTGCATATAAGTGCATTCGCGGCGGAGCGGAGAATTTCCCGCCGCTGCGCGCGAAGCGTACGAAGCCCGGCAAGGGCGGCGAATACAGGATCACGACTGAGCAGGCTGCCGAATGGCGCGCGAATTTACCGGACGCATAAGGAGGAAAAGCAAATGAAACGACGATATGAAATCCAGGCTTTCGCGTATTTTTGCGTCGCGTTCCTCGCGTTCGCGATATTCGGTGCGCTGTCCGACGAGGCGCTTTACCGGCCCGTGACCGCCGGACTGATCGGCATGGTCGCATCTTTCGCCTGCGCCCTCGCGATCTACCAGATCGGGCACATCGACGGCGAAAACGACACAAAAGAACCGTCACGCGGGGCAACGCGTGACGGTAGCGAAAACACCAAGATCTAGGAGGATCACAGATGTCTCGACGCAAGTCTATCTTCCATGTCGGAGATTTCGTACGACTCAAGAACGGAATCGCAACTAATCGCCACGGAGACGAACTAAAACCAGAGCTATCCCTCACAAAAACACGACACGGTTTCGTCGTTGATCTGTTCCTTGACACTGTCTTTGTCCAGGGCATGGAAGATGGCATATCCGATTGGGTTTCTTTCAAGGACGACGCAGTCGAACTCGTCTCGAAACGTCCGAAAATCCCCGAGCAGCCTATACCCGTCGGCGCACTCGTACGAGACGCGAGCGACGGCGAGCTAGGAATAGTCGTCCAGGTCTGTGGGCCTGAGGCCGAATTATGGGACGTTTTCTTCCTCGAAGGCGGCGGCCTCACCAGCGTTTTCGACCGCGCCGGCCTCGCCATCCTGGACGCTGAAACCATCCCCGCGCTCCTCAAAAATGCGGGTGAGCTGGCGTGAAGTTCTTCCGAAAGTTGAAGCGAGCGCAGCCACGTCACCCACGTCATTTACGTCCTGTCGACGCTCTGAAATATGTGACGGCTGCTGAGGCGCGCGCAGAGCTGTATTCATTCAAGGTCAAAGGCCTCAACATGCCACGCGTTGCGCGCGGGCATCGTCATGACAGGGAGAAGAAATGAACGTGGAGGTCGCGGCATATAGAGGTGCGGTTGGGATCTATGCGAAAGGGCCAGAGGAGATTCTCAGCCTGGATGAGGCACGCCAGCTGATCGGTGTGATTGATGAAGCGATTACCGACGCAGAAGAACTACAAGCCTCACGAGAGGCTGATCAGGATGCCGCGTATGAGGCGCGCGTATCCCAGGAACTTGAGGAGATGTTTGATGGCGAACGAGCAGATTGAAAAGGCGCTGCGCACGCTCATCCTGGCGAAGGAGCTGCGTACACGGATTAAGCGACAGGAGGACTGGGCCAAGAGCCTCCTGTCGGAGGAAATGCGTCCTGGTGATCGCAGGACAGTTCTTACCGATGGTGGTGACGCTATCGGGAAGGTGACGCTTTCGGCGGCCCCGCAGCCTGCACCTCGGATTGTGGATCCGATGGCTCTCGCACGATGGTGTGAGGCGCGCGGGATCAATCATGGAGGGGTTGAGAGTGTGGAGTTCCCGGAGTGGTTCACTTCGCGCGGCAACCTTGAAGGCCTGATCGGTCAGGCTGGTGGGGAGATTCCTGATGGTGTGGAGATCCCAGAGGCGGGTGCGCCGCGTCTGGTGGTGCCCCGCGCATCCCAGGCAGAGCAGGACGCGATCCGGGCGGCGCTTCAGAGTGTTGTGTTGCCGATGACGCGTTTCTTGGAGGTGAGTGGACGTGACGGAGACGAAAACTGACGCCCCGGCGAAGTTTGAGCATAAGAGCCTGTGGGAGGCGCTTGCTGCGTTCCAGGAAGAGCTACCCCAGGTCGTTAAGGACAAGAGCGCGAACACCGGCAAGTTCGCATACAGTTACGCGGATTTGGCGACGCTCGCACCGATCATTATCCCGGCGTTGGCGTGGCATGGTCTGGTGTGGGTGACGTGGACGGAGATCGACGATAGGGGTGTCTTCCTCCTGCGGTACAAGCTCCGGCACGTGACTGGCGATGCGATTAATGGCGTGTACCCGTTGCCGCAGGATGCGCGTCCACAAGAGCTGGGTTCGGCATTGACGTACGCGAAGCGGTACGCACTGTTGGCGGTGACCGGTGTGGCTCCTGCGGATGATGATGACGACGCGGTGGCAGCTCAAGCCCGCCCATATGCGGGCCGCATCACCCAAGCCCAAGCGGATGCTATAGTGGCCGAATTTGATCGGCTCAATATCTCCTCGGAGGCAGGACAGGCGGCGATTGATTGGGCTTCGCATCACCGCACTGTAGATACGGCTGAACTCACGTCTGTGGAGGCCGGGCGACTGATTGGTGAGCTCACGTCTAGGCCTACACCAGAACCCGCATAAAGCACTACATGACCGGGGCATCCGGGTTGGGTGATGCGCAAGCATACCTAAAACGGATGCCCCACCAACCAGAGAGGAGGGGCCATGTCTTGGTTCAAAGTGGATGACGATCTGTGGTCGCATCCCAAGTGGCGGGGACTCTCAGCAGCGGCCCAGGCTCTGTGGGTCACAGCAGGCTCTTACAGTGCAAAATATGAGACTGACGGAGTCATAACTTCCAACGAACTTCGACTGTTTCTGCCACTTAATTCTTCGATTAGGTCTCAGAACACCGCGATTTCAGAGCTTGTATCTACAGGACTTTGGGAAGAGTTTGAGGAATGGTTTAGGTTCCATGACTGGGATGTGTATCAGCCGACTAAAGCGCAGAAAGACGCGGAAAGAGCCGCAACGCGGGAGCGCGTGAAACGGTTCCGTAACGGTGAACGTAACGGTGTTACACCTGGCGTTAGTAACGGTGCTCCCGTTCCCGATCCCGTACCCAATAAAGACACTACAGAACCTAACGGTTCTGTAGTGAAGAAAAAACCAGAAACACGCCTCCCAGCCGACTGGCACCCCACCGACGCTCACATCAAACGCGCACACGAACTTGGCCTGGACATCCAAACACAAGTGGATCTGTTCAAAGCCCACGCAGCCGAACACGACCGGCGCGCACGCAACTGGTCAGCAGCCTTCACACGATGGCTCATGAATGCGGCCGAATACCGTGACCGGGACGCTCAGCGTTACCAGCAACGCCAAGCAGCAGCGAACCTCACCCGAGGCCAGCGCGCAGCCGTCGCCGACCTGGAACGCTACCTGGCCAGGGAGCAGGCACAGCCACGATTGGAACTTAGCTCATGAGCGACTCACTACTCACACGCATGGTGGACCAAGCCAGGGCCTTGGGCGTCGACCCAGACGCACCGTGCACAGACGCAGGAATGACGATCGCACTCACCAAGGCCGACAACCTTGGACTGCTGGTCTTCAAACCATCAATGGCTGAAGACTGGCTCGATTCGATGCGTCTGTGGTGCCACGAGCATCGCCGCCCACCGATGACCTTCGCGGCTATCGCTGCGGCCGTCTTGCAGTCCTCCGTGAGCACGGATGAGCGATTCATCCGCCCACGCCAGCTATGGGAGGCCGTGGACATCTACCGGCGCGCCCAAGTACGTCAAGCCCTTGCAGGTGCTCACGCCCCGGCAATCCCGGACGAGCTTGGAGGGGATGTCACCCGCGAGCTTGCCTACCGGCGTACGTGGACCCAGATCGCAGCCCGGACCGGAAACCGCCAACAGGCTGACGCTCTGGCACGCCAGGCACACGGAATCACCGACCAACCCAAAGATCTAACCCGAATGCCCACACAGGTCCGGGCACAGATCACCCAACTTTTCAGAGAGAAAACATCATGAAGACATTCCATGCGGCACTGACCGTGAACGAGAACATCATCTGGCGTCGCCATGACGTGCAGATCCGATCCGAACTGCTGCACATCATCGCCGCAATCCAAGCCACAGGCCTTGAACCGTACGGGACAGTGCAGGCAAAGCTCAACGCCGCGAGAAACCAGATCACAGTCCACTGCAAGCTGCGCCCCTGGCCGCACGAAGCCAAGTACTACAAGCGACATTTCGACACCTACGTCGACTGGCACTCGCTCGCGAACCAACTCTCATCGCGCTGGCACACGGAGGGGAACATCCGCGCCAGCGTCACCATCACACGCCACTGGCACACAGACGACAAAAAGTAACCATTCAACGAATCACGGAGGAAACATCATGGCAGGCGAACCACTCATCACAATCACAGGAAACCTCACACGAGACCCAGAACTACGCTACGTAGGCGGAGGCGCCATCCCGGTATGCAGCGTGGACGTGGCATGCACACCACGCGAAAAAGACCAATCCGGAAACTGGATCGACGGCACACCAATGTTCGTACGCTGCAACGTGTGGTGCGAGTACGCGGAAAACGTCGCTGAAACCCTCACCAAGGGCATGCGGGTTCTCGCCACGGGACGCTTGTCGGTACGCCAGTACGAGCACAACGGCCAGCAGCGCACCTCACTCGAAATGCAGGTCGACGAAATTGGCCCCTCGTTGCGTTACGCACAAGCCCAAGTTGTCAGAAGTACCCCAAATCGTGCACAGGCTGCCCCACAACACGCGAACACACACCAACCCACCAACTACCCACCCCGCACCACATACGCCCCACAGGAGCCAATACAGGACGCATTCGACTATTCAAGCCCCGCCCCCTTCTAACAACGAGACACCCGATGACAAGCACCACATTCAAACAAGCACTACTCGAACGCGACCTCTACCGATGCCAACGCTGCGGAACCGCAGGCACAGACTGGCACCACCGACGCCGCAGAGGAATCCACGACACCCACACCGACTGCATGTGCAACGCAATCCTCCTGTGCCGCGCCTGCCACACATGGGTGCACACCCACCCACAACGAGCACGAACGGCAGGCTTCATCGTCTCCTCATACGAACCCACACCAGGCCGCATACCCACACAAACAATCGACGGAAAGAAGATGCTACAATGCACAATCTAGCAGCAACCCACGCACGCAAACTCCTCCACCACATCACACAATGGCGCACCGCATACGCCGACACAGCAGACATAATCCTCGGCATCTCCAGCCCCAAACTCTCATACACCACAGCACCATCAACAGGCGGGGGACTCACAGAGAAAATCGCTTCCACCCTCGACGACACATCACTAGGCGCAGAAGGCATAAAAACCGAAGAAGGCCTCCACGACATCCTCAACTCCTGGGCCAAAAGCTTCGCATTCGACCGATGCGAAACCTACCACGACCCGTACACCTACCTCACAACCGATGGAGTCCTCGAATGGGCAACCCACCAAGCAGACTGGAGCGCCTTCCTCCACGACATCGAAAACATCCACACCAAACTCGCAACACTCGCCGGCTACGCACCAATCCCCATAGGCACATGCCCAAGACCCACAGGACTAGGCAGATGCGGCGGCACCATCACGGCAACCCAAACCAGAGACGGACGCACAGACTACGGGACATGCGAGCGCTGCGACACCTGGTACGCGAACGAAGAAGACATCCAACGCGCCACCAAAGCAGCAGCCAGACTCGAATCCCGCCAAACTACAGACATGACTATCCTCGTAACCATGAGCGACCTCGCTCAAATCTGGGATGGCACCGTCGACAAAAACACCCTCAAAACCTGGAGCAAACGCGGCCACCTCACACCAAGCGGCACCATCGACGGCAAACAAGCCTACCGCCTCGCCATCGCCAACATAATCATCAAGACACGCCTCGAACAAAATATCGAACAAGGTGTACCCTAGACCTGGGGATGGAGTGTATCCAGCTAGCTCACCCCCAACACTAAGACTCAAGCCCACCCACGAGGTGGGCATTTCCATACCCACCCAGCCCCACACACAAACCACCACCCACGTCGGACACCCACACCGCCACCCGTGAGACACAACCAGCAATGAAGCGACAAAACCCACGCAGAGCCAACGGACACCGACGAAACCAAACCAGAGCACGCGTCCTCGCCGCATACGACACATGCGGAATCTGCGGCAAACCAGTCGACAAAACAATCCCATGGCCACACCCAGCAGCACCAGTCATCGACGAAATCATTCCCATCAGCAAAGGCGGAACACTCACCTTCGCCAACAGCCAACTCGCACACAACGCCTGCAACCGAATGAAATCCGATCACTCACAAGCATGGGCACGACGCCACGCAGCAGACGCAACACACAGCATCAGCGACACAACGCAATCACGTTCACGTCAGTCGTTCACGAAAAGTGCCTGGTGAGAAGCGTGCCAAAAACGAAACGTCACTATAGCACGGTAGGGGGAGTACCCCGCCGACAGGTAGGATAGCCACCTCAGGTGCAGGGCTAATATCTCCCCAAATGACAGTCCGGTCTCGCAGGCATCAATCCCACGTCCGGTCATCGATCCCTCATCCGACATACGAAGGCGGTGTATATGCGTACCTGTGAGCATTGCGGGAACCCTATACCGCTTGATCGGAAAACGGGGTCAATCTACTGCTCATCGCGCTGTAACAAGGCCGCGTGGCGTAAACGAAAAAAAGACGGACAGCCACGTAAGGCTCACGAAAAGAAGCCAGTGAAGAAGGCCGGAGACAAGGTTAGCGTCGATCTCACATCCGGCGTTGTTGCAGATCTTCGCCTTGAGGACTTTGAACGCATGATGGATGACTCGGTTGAAGACACTCTGCGCTTCACACGCAACATCCTCAAGCACACTCTCGAACAGGGACTCGCACCAGCCAATACGCTCGCTCCAATCTCTAAACAGCTTATTGAGATCGCTAAAGAGCTTGAAGCTCGCACTGGTGGCGACATTTTCACTGATGAACTCTCCGATGACTCGGAGGTGAGTGAGGAGGTTTTCGACCTTGGATCGATCTAACCTCAAACTCTCTGACGTTGCCCGCCACCTCTCGATCCCTGATGGGATTATCGCCTCGGATTTCCCGAAGCTCGCGAAACGAGCAGCAGCCTGTGGAATCCACTTCGATACGTGGCAGGCTGGCATTGGCACGTTGATCCTCGGTAAACGTAAAGATGGCACGTATGCGTGCTCTGTCGGTGGCGCGGGAATGTCGATTCCACGTCAGGCAGGGAAAACCTACATGGTTGGCATGCTCACCATCTTCATGTGCCTCATGCGGCCAAACATGACTGTGCTGTGGACAGCGCATCGCTCCAAGACGAGCGGCGAAACATTCAAGTCCATGCAAGGTTCCGTCAACCGGCAGCAGCTGCGACGCTACGTTGAGACGATCCGGCGCGCTAATGGGCAAGAGGCTATTGAGTTCACTAACGGTAGCCGTATCCTGTTCGGTGCTCGTGAGCAGGGGTTTGGTCGTGGCTTCGCTGAAGTTGATATTGAGATTTTTGACGAGGCGCAGATCCTGACGGAGAAAGCGCTCGACGATATGCTTCCGGCAACGTCGGTATCGAAGATCGGCATTGTCATCTATATGGGCACTCCACCTCGCCCCGGTGTTGACCCTGGTGAAGTCTTCGAGTCGAAGCGGATTGATGCGTTGAAGTTTCAGGATCCTGACACGTTGTGGGTGGAGTTTTCTGCTGAGCGTGGCTGCGATCCTGACGACCAAGATCAATGGCTTGCAGCCAACCCTTCCTTGCCTCATCGAACACCGATAGCGTCAATTGCGCGTCTACGTCGCCAGTTGGGCACTGATTCGTTTATGCGCGAGGCTCTTGGGATTTGGGATGAGAATGGCGCACGGCGCGCGATCTCTGATGATGTGTGGGAGGCAGGGACAGTTGATGAGCGACCTGATGGTGGTGTCCCAGCGTTCGCGTTGGATATGCCACCTGATCGTTCTATGTTGACGATCGGGGCGTGTCAAAAGTACGAGGATGGGCGGGCGCATATTGAGCTTGTTGAGTATCGTCCTGTGGCTGTTGAGGGGACGATGTGGGCGGTTGAGTGGATTACTGAGCGTTGGCCTCGTGCAGCTGCTGTCGTGATCGATGCACAGTCCCCTGCGATGGCACTCGTACCGGAATTGAAGGCGCGAGGGGTTCGTGTGATGCAGACAGGAGCATCAGATATGGGACGTGCCTGTGGGCGCATCGTCGACATGCTCAACACGAGGATGCTGACGCATTTGCCGGATGAGGCTCAGCCACAACTAGCTGAGGCTGTGCGGAATTTGACGACACGGCCTATCGGTCAAGGTGGCGCGTTCGGTTGGAACCGCACGGGTGGCGATATTGATATTTCTCCGATGGTGGCATGCACGCTAGCTGTTTATGGGGCTTTTACGACGAGGCGTGATCCGACGAGACGAGCGAGGGTGGCGATCACATGAGTATTCACACCGGCTATGCGTCGGTTAACGGTATCGACGTTGGTCGTTTGCGTGGTGTACCTGACGAGCACCAGAAGGTCATTCGAGATCTTGTGAAGGTGTGGCGGGACAAGTACCCGCGTAACGTCTTACGTTCAGCGTATTACAGCGCCAAGTACCGGTTGAAAGACTTCGGTATTGGTATTCCGGACAGGATTAGTGCTGGTGCGCACGCCATGATCGGCTGGCCAGAACTAGCTGTACGCTCCCTGTCGGATCTTTCCGCATTCCAAGGGTTCAACACGGGGAGCCGTGACGATCTTGGTGTGCGTGAGATTTTTGAAGCCAATCAGCTCGATGAGGTTGTCGCAGAAACAATAGTTTCGGCCTACATTCATTCGTGCGCGTTCCTCACTGTGAGCGTTGACGACGACGGTAGGCCAGTGATTCGACCTGCGTCCGCTGAATGGTCGGCTGGCATCTGGGATTATGCGCGGCATCGTCTTGCTGCAGCGTTGACGATCATGAGCGCCGATAAGGACGGTATGGTCACGCGGTTCGCTGCCTGGCTTCCCGGTGTTACCTACGATGTGCGGCGTACACGGCAAGGCTGGAGTGTGACGAGTCTTGAGACTGGTCTTGATCGTCCGGCAGCTGTCGCGTTCGTGCATGATAAGCAGTTGCAGCGTCCGTTTGGTCATTCGCGGATTTCACGTCCTGTCATGGCTGCTACCGATATCGGTTTCCGTACGGTTGTCCGTATGGAGGGGAATGCTGAGTTCTATTCAGCTCCGAAATTGTGGTTCCTCGGGCTGGATGAGGGCGCGTTTGACCGCTCCACATGGAAGGCTGTGATCTCAGCAGCCAATAGCGTCTCACGTGATATTAACGGCGACATCCCTGAGATCGTCCAGGTGCAGCAGGCCTCTATGCAGCCGCATGTGGAGATGTTGAAGTCGTTGGCGATGCTGTGTGCGTCGATCACTCGTGTCCCGGTTGATTATCTCGGTATCACGTTGGATAACCCGTCGTCGGCTGAGGCTATGGCATCGGCTGAGCGTCGTTTGACGCGTATCGCTGACCGTCAGAATGTGGCGTTCGGGCGGGCACTCATGGATGTTCTTGAGATCGCTGTTCATCTTCGTGACGGGGCACCTGCGAGCAGTGAGGCGTTGGATCGTGTGACAGCGATCTGGTCTCCCACACGTGAGGATTCTGCAGCTGCGCGTGCCGACTCGTTTGCGAAGATCGCGCCAGTGGTTCCTGGCTATGCGGACTCGGATGTAGGCCTCGCGCGTCTAGGTCTTACGCAGGAGGAGATTCGGCGGCTGCGGGTTGATCAGACACGCCAGAGGGCACAAGCCTCGCTAGATGAGCTGAAAGCGCAGTTGAATACTGCGCCTACAAGTGACGGCTCAGAAGCCACGACAGAGACAACAACGACTGCCCCCCCCCCGAACGAGGGGAACGCGGCAGAACTGAAAGCGAAATTTGACGCTCTCGGCGTAGCCATCCGTGCAGGAGTCTCGCCTGAATCAGCAGCCGGAATGCTCGGCCTGCAAGGAGTCGAATTTACCGGTGCTGTACCGGTCTCTCTACGCATGCCGCAAGACGAAGCAACGGGCCTTGAAGAGAAATAACGCAGGTTTGGGGGTGACTGGATGGAAGCATCAGAAGAAATCCAGTCACTCCTAGACGCAGCATGGGAACGCTACCAATCCAACGTCGACGCAGTAATCAATGCTGCAGCCGACGTGCTGAAACGTGTTGAGGGACGCGCCGACGAAACAATCAACGTGATCCGCGAATACACGTCGATGAGCGCGCAACTGTCGAATAACTATTACGACGAAGTGCGTGAAATCTGGAAGCTCGCCGGTGTCGACATGACAGACTTCGAACACACGAGACTCGTTGATCCTGACAGGGCACTGTGGCAGGTGCAAGGCGGATTCAACGACACGGACTTCGCTGGACTGACCTATCAGCAGGTGCAAGAAGGCCGCTCCCTCGCTGGGAAAACGATCGATGACTTGTGGCCTGACATTACAAACCTTGATACGGCTCAACAGTTGGCTGCGGAAATGATGAATGCTGCAGCGCGTCTGCAAACGCAGCGGAATATGCGTCGTGATCCTACACGTCCACGATGGGCGCGCGTGCCAACAGGGGCGACGACATGCGCGTTCTGTCTTATGCTCGCCTCACGAGGATTTGCTTACACGAGCGAGGAATCAGCGGGACGTGAAATGCAGTATCACTCGGATTGTGACTGCAAGATCATTCCTTCGTGGGGTAAGCAGGTTCTTAAAGGTTATGATCCTGATCGGTTTGCTGAGATGTATGAGGCGGCGAAGCAGGCTGCTGGTGCGGGTGCCGGTTATCGTTCGGTGTTGGCGAAGCTTCGTCGTCTTCATCGTGGTGAGGTTACGGATGGTGTGTGGGAGAATTCGAAGCCATGGCCGGAGGATGTGCGTAGGATTTCTGAGAAGACGTGGCTTCATATCCTCGTAGGTGAACCTGACAAAGGTCTCGGCGGACATGCGCACTACGCGAAAGTCCCAGGGAAGACACATTTTCCTGAGACATGGGATGACGAGAAGATTAAATGGGCGATCCGAGAAACTATCGTCGCACCGGACTTTTATGAGAAGATGCGTCGTCCGCGAGTGGTGCAGCGTTTGAAGACTATCGACGGTGTCGAGGTCACAGTTAAACTTGTAAAGAAGAAGAACTCGTGGAAAGTCAACACGGCGTTCCCCTCGAGCAGAGAAAGGTGGTATCCCGATGAAGTACAACCATCGTGATTTAGCGCTACGCCTTAAGCCATACGTATGGGATTCATCAACACCGGAGCAAAAGAACGGCACAGAGCGTTATCTGAACGCAGGTGAAGACTACGAAGCGTTCGCTGACCTTCTGTGGGCTGCTAAGGATACGCCAGGCGTTCCAGAGGATCTGCTGCAAGAATCCTTCGATGCGCTCTTCGACGAGGACCGTGAAGAATTCGGACTACCACCACGACAGTAAATAACTGACCGACATAAAGCCATCCATCGATCGTGGGTGGCTTTTTTGTACCCAAAAACCCTATCGAACGGAGGCCACACGTGGACGAAGAAGAAAAGAAAGAAGTAGCTGACGAGTCTACTGACGAGGCAGCAGCTAACACGCCAGATACCGGCAATGCCACCACCGACGAGTCAACAGAGGCAACTGAGAACGACACCGAATCCGGCAAGACAGAAGACGCGCCAGAAGCTAAGGACGAATCCTCAGAACCTGACACAGACTGGGAAACCAAAGCCAGTGAAGCGCTTAAAGAACGAGACACGCTCGCTGCAGAGAACGCGAAGCTCAAAGAGCAAATCGCAGCGTTCGAAGCTGAAAAGACAACAGCTGCACTACGCGAGGAAATCTCGAAAGCAACCGGCGTACCAGCAGAAGTCTTGCGTGGATCAACACGCGAGGAAATTCAGGCACACGCCGATCAACTCAAGGAACTTGTGAAGCCCCGACCAATCCTCCCTGGAGTCGGATCACAACCCAATACCCCCGCACCAAACCCAGAACTTGACGCCATCAACCGAATGATGGGCATCAACTAACCGTAGAAAGGACCATACTCATGGCTCTCACAACTGAAAAGATCAGCCTCCCGAAAGAGGTTGTTGCAACCATCGCGAAGAAAACAAAGGACACGTCCGTCATCGCGAAGCTCTCGCCTTCGGAACCGCAGCTGTTCGCCGACAAGGACTACATGGTGTTCAACGGCGCTTCCGAGGCGGAAGTCGTCGGTGAAGGTAAGGCGAAGTCGTCCTATGAGCAGCCACTCACGACGGTTGTTGGTAAGCGAGTCAAGCTCGTCACGACAACCCGTGTGACTGAGGAACTCAAGTGGGCTGACGAGGATAACCGTCTGGAGATTATCCGCGCGATCCAGGCTGACCAGGCAGCGGCGATTGGTCGTGCGCTCGACTATGTCGTCTTCCACGGTTTTGATCCGAAGAAGAAGGCAGCGATCCCTGGCGTAGAGTCGCTTGTCTCCCAGGCGGTTGAGGTTGCCTCCTCGGGTAAGCCGGTTGAAGATATTGATCTTCTTGCTGACGCGTTGACTGACGAGTACGACATTTCTGGTGTTGCCGTGTCGAAGACGTGGGCATCTCAGCTTCGTAAGGAACGTGTCGCGGCCACGGGTCAGCGTCTCTTCCCTGAGATCCCGCTCAACCTTGACGCTGGATTCCTGGACAGCATTGCGGCAGCAACGTCCGGGACGGTCAACGGTCGCTTGATCACGCCGGAAACAGGCATTCTCGCGATCATGGGTGACTACTCGCTCATCAGGTGGGGTCTTGCTCGTGACGTGCGTTCCGAGATCATCGAGTTCGGCGATCCGGATAACACTGGCGAGGATCTTAAGGGTCATAACCAGATCGCTTACCGTACAGAGGCTCTCTTGTCGTACGCGGTGATTGATCCGAAGGCGTTCGCTGTGCTCAAGGCGACGGCTGGCGCTGCAGCTGCTCGCACGACAGGGAAGTGATCTAAATGAGTGACACCACCGTGTTCGCCACCGTGGAGGATTTGGAGGCACGGTGGCACTCACTCACAACAGTCGAGAAAACCCAAGCTAGCGCACTGCTTGCTGACGCTACCGATGTCATCAAGGCGGCATGCTCAGGATGGGAGTCTCTGCCTCCTGAGAGGCTTGCTCGTGTCGCATGTCAGATGGTTAAGCGCGCCATGCTTTCAGGCGAGTATGCGGGCGTGACACAGCGGTCGGAGACGGACGGTCCGTTCACGGACTCGTACACGTTTTCGAACCCTGATGGGGATTTGTATCTCACCAAGTCGGAGCGGCAGACGCTTGGGCTGGTTGGGCAGCGGGCTTTCGCGGTTGACATGGATGGGGGTGTCATTCCGTGGAAGTGATCCGCTGGTTCAGGAGTGACGGGGCAGGGAATCTTACTGGCATGGGTGAGTTCCTTGCCCTTGTTGCTCCTGCAGATAACGACGAGGCTGCGACAACGATTAGCGCGCCACGTACGTACGGTTACACGCTTTATATCCGGTCTGACTCTCCACCGGGTGTTGAGCTGCGTGACGTGCTTGAGGTGCGTGGTCGTCGTGTTCCTGTGACGCGTCTGCCGCAGTTGTGGCGGACGAAAGCCGGGAGAGTGCGTGGCCTCGTCGTTACTGTCGAATGGAAGGACGGGGCATGAGCACGACAAAATTTGTTCTCAACCGTGGAGCGTTCTCTGACCAGATCCTGAAAAACACGGAGATTCAGGCACGGAGCAAAACAGCGCTACGTCAAGCTATTGGTAGCGACGATTCGATCAAGATCCGTGACCAGAGCGAAGGTAGATACCGTAACGGCGTTGTGGCTATCGGCAAAGCGTCTCGTAAAGGCAAGCTGCAGGAGGCGCTGGCGAGAGTGCAGGTGAGCTGATGCATCAGCCGATCATCCTCACGACTGGCCTCACCAGCGCCATTGGAGACGAAATCCAGAAGGTTCTACCTGATGTCCAGGTAGAGCCTTTCTTCGTCTCTGGACGCGAACCTCCATACAAGCAGATAGCTGTCGAACCTGTCCCGTCCTCGCATGCAACCGCTATCTCGCGGTACGTGCGCCTCCAGCTCACAGCAACCGTCATGCGAGCTGATCACACCTCTGATTTCGATGAAGCTGCACGCATTATCGAAACCTCATACGAGACACTAGCGCGTCTACCAGGGCGCATCGTCTCGTGCAGTATCGACGCCGGACCTATACGGCTTGTTGATGACAACAATCTCCGCAGTGCATATGCGGTGCTACTGCTAACCGTCACAGATTAGAAAGGGACTCTCTCATGGCTGAGAAGACCGATTACATTTCCGCATCAAACAATGCGGATAACGTCAAACTCATCAAGCAATACGCGCTCTTCCTCTTCAAGGAAGGCGAACTCACCGCAGAGCCAACATCGGCTGACTGGACACCACCGACCGGCGTGAAACCGATCGGCTACTCAACCGAAGATGGCGCAGTGCTCCACCCAGAAGCCGGCGAAGAAACCGAGCTTAAAGGACATAACGGCGACGTGACGATCTCTGAATCGTCCGGCGGCTACTGGACGCTCCAGCTCGCCGGCATCGAGTGCAAGAAGTCGATCGCTGAAGCGTACTTCGGTGTCGAAGCTGGAACTAACGGCGACATCCACGTCGATGACGCCTCGAATCCGTTCAGAGGATCGCTTGTGCTCGCGGCTCTCGACCAGAAGGGCAGGCCGATGGTCCTCCACGCACCAAAGGTCGCTGTCGGCGAGCGTGACGATCTGACCCTCTCCTACACGGAGCAGCTGTCGATGTCTGTCACGTTCCGTATGCAGAAGCCTGCAGGAGGACACATGTTCTCCCTTTACGGCTTCATTGAAAACGAAACGGCTGGCGCGGCACGCTCAGCAGTTTCTACGACAGGTAAGTAAGGAGAGTCGCAATGACTGAATACAAGAACGTAGCTATCGATATCGATGAGTCTGAGCAGCTCAACCCTGTACACCTCGATGTCCTCGACGTGAAGCTTGACCTACCAAATCTGCAGGAAGCAAACCTTCCCATCGAACTCGTACAGGCAGTGCTCCTTATCAAGTCCAAGACAGTCATGGATGATGAGACTTCGGCGCAGGTCATGTCGATCTTCCTCGCATATTTTGAATCGATGCAGCCGAACTTCTGGTCTGCTCTGCGTAAATCGGGGCATCCGATGGAATACCTGACGGCAACCGTCAAGGCATGGGCAGATGAATCGGATATCGACCCAAAAGCATTGTCTTAATCCAACTGTGGCTCAATCATCGGACTGCTCTCGCAGCTGATTGGTTAGCCACCTATGGGTTTGTGTGGCGACCACAAACATGGGCGCAGTGGGCACGAAAACAGGAACCTAGCCCTGCGTTGAACTTGCGTGCAGCTTGGGTCGCCACACGGACAATCCTGATGAACCACGAGTCGTATTCATGGGCTGCCCTTACGGGTGCGTGGTACATCCCAAGCGGGGAAGAGCGCGAAGCATGGGATCGTGCAGCCGCAGAGAAGCGTATTAAAGGTAAGCCTCGCTCGTATCGTCCGTGGCTTGACCGTCATCTCGACCCGCTCAGGCCGACACCATCCACGCGTATTGAACCGGGACAGGCTGCGGCACGAGACCGTATCAACGAGCTTTTCAATATAAGCGAATAACTACATAGTGAGGGGAGGCCATTCGTATGGCTCAGGATGTCGGAACAGTCTACGTGAAGGTTCTCCCCTCAGGGCAAGGGTTCGGTAAAAGCCTTGAAGGACAAGTAGATTCTGCCGTCAAAGCCGGATCAAAAACAGGATTTGGTGACCTCGTATCCAAGGCTGGAGGAGCCTTCGGGAAGATCGGGAAGATCGGCCTTGGAGCAGTCACAGCTATCGGCACTGGTATTGCGGGACTCGCAGGTAAGGGTGGCTTTGACCGCGCCCTGAATATCGAACGTGCACAATCAAAGCTCGCGGGACTTGGCCATGACGCAAGTTCTGTCCAGGCGATCATGGATGACGCGCTTAAATCAGTGCGAGGTACAGCATTTGGTCTAGGCGACGCGGCATCGGTTGCAGCATCATTGTCTGCTGCAGGTGTTAAATCTGGTGCTCAGCTCGAAAACGTCTTGAAAACCGTTGCGGATACGGCACAAATCTCAGGGCGTTCACTCACTGACATCGGGACAATCTACGGGTCTGTCGCAGCGCGCGGCAAACTCCAGGGTGACGACATGCTCCAACTCATGTCGTCAGGCATCCCCGTGTTGGCGATGCTCGGAAAACACCTCGGCAAGACCTCAGCAGAAGTATCTGAGATGGTCTCCAAAGGCAAGATTGATTTCCAAACATTCGCCGACGCGATGCAGGAAGGCATGGGCGGGGCTGCTCTTAAAGCCGGTGAAACATTCGACGGTGCCCTCGCAAACACAAAAGCATCACTCTCGCGCCTTGGCGAAAAATTCATGAACCCCGTCCTTGAGAATGCCCGGAATCTGTTCAACGCCGCCATTCCCGCCGTAGATGGATTCACTAACGCTATCGCGCCATTATCCGAGCAATTTGGAGGAACCCTATCATCTGCGATGGACGGGGTGATCGCCAAGATCGGCGAGTTCTCAAAGGGCCTCGAAGACGGAACGATCACTCTTGACGACATCAAACGACGTGTAGGTGAGATTGCTGGTGGTTTCGCGGCGATCTCGTTTGCTGGTCCAGCGTTATCGAACATTTCGTCGCTCGATGGGATTTTCGGGAATCTTGACAAGATCCCCAGCCAGATCAGTGGAAAAAAGAAACCGATTCTCGACGCGTTGGATAAAGTTCGTGGCGATATGGGCGCACGTGCCTCATTATTCGGTGAGGGCTTGTCTCCGATCACTGATAAAGTCACATCATTTTTTGAGCCGGTAACGTCCCGAATCTCGTCGTTTGGGTCGAAGATCGGTGGCGCATTCTCGACTGCCGGGTCGAAGATCATGTCTGGCGCATCAACTATCGGGGGAAAAATTGCTGCCCCTTTCCAAACGCTGGGAGGCAAGATAGGCGGCTTCCTCTCACCAGTGACGTCCCGCATCTCGTCGTTCGGATCAACGATTACAGGTGCCCTAGGTGACGCATTCGGTGGCGCGTTTATGGGGGTTGGCGGGAAGATTCAATCACTCGGTGGAGACATTCTCGGAAAGTTCACGTCGCTGTTTTCTCCGGGACGATTCCTCAAGATTCTCTCTTTTGGAACCGTAGCTGCTGGACTCGTCGCCGGGCTTGGCGCTGTCGTCTCGCAAGGCGGGGCGGAAATGCTCGGACAGATTACCGAGCTTGCAGGCCAGCTCCCTGGAATGATCACAGGCTTCATTGACCAGTTACTTGCAAATCTCCCGCAGTTCATTTCTACAGGCAGTGAGGTTATCCAGACGTTGCTGCAGGCAATCGTCACAGCAGCACCTACTCTTTTGCAGGGTGCAGCACAGGTGATTCTGACGCTCGTCACCGGTCTCTCACAGCAGTTGCCGACGCTGATCCCGATGGCTATTCAGCTCATCACGACGATCATCATGGGACTCATACAGGCGCTGCCGCTACTACTCGAGGCTGGCTTGCAGCTCATCATGGGTCTCGCTCAAGGGCTGATTCAAGCGTTGCCGACACTGCTAGAAGCACTCCCGCAGATCATCACGGCACTGATCGAATTCCTCGTATCGGCACTGCCGCAGATCCTCGAGATGGGTGTCCAGCTCCTCATCATGCTGGTTAACGGAATCGTTACGGCTATCCCGCAGCTAATGGCGATGCTTCCAACAATCATCAACACGGTTGTCGACACACTCATATCGAACCTGCCAATGATCATCAATACGGGTATCCAACTGCTTATAGCCCTCATCAATGGCCTCGTGAATGCGCTACCGCAACTGATGGGTATGGTCCCGCAGATCATCTCGACGATAGTGTCCACACTCGCATCGAACTTCCCTCGTCTCGTCTCTGCTGGCATGGATGCAATCGTCCAGCTGATTACTGGTCTCGGGAAATCCTTCCCGCAGATCATGTCGAAGATGAAGGAAGTCCCCGGCATTATCGTCGGCGCTATAGGCGACGCAGGGAAGATGCTGTGGGAGTCGGGAACGAAGATTATCGGGGGACTGATTGACGGTATCGGCAGTATGTTCTCTAAGGCGAAAGACGCAGTCAGTGGCTTCCTTGGCGGTATCCGCAACCTTCTGCCGTTCTCCCCAGCTAAGGAAGGCCCATTTTCCGGGAAGGGGTGGACGCTGTATTCTGGCCGGTCAATCGCTGAAGCACTAGCTGACGGTATCCAAGACAAGGCGAACCTCGTCTCAAAGGCTGTTGACTCGACCTTGTCGCAAGCCCATGCGCGGATTGTTGATTCCTCAGCGATCAGCCGCGCATTTTCGCAATCTCTCAGCGACGGGTGGGATACGGCACGTCTTGGCGACGGTTTGACCGGTCAACTCGTTGCGGACTCGGCGTATCGTGCAGCGATTGATCTACGTGACTCACAGACAGCAGATGTTGTTGGCGAGCTGCGGTCGCTTCGGCGTGAGATGCCGGGCTTCATTGCTGACTACACGCCGGTCATGTCCGCACGTGACCTTGCGCGAGTCCGATAACAAGAGAGGGTGCGGTATGGAGGCTATTAGTCTCATTTTTGGCGACAAGTTCAATCCGAAAGAGTTCGATCTTGACGGCACGCATGGTCTGTTTGGTGAGGCAGCTACACCTCTTCGCGGGTTTCAGAACATGTATATGCTGGCTGGGCGGTCGATTACAGGGCTTGCCCGGCCAGCACGCGAGATCACGCTCGATGTCAAGGTGTGGCGCGATGAGGGCGTGCAGACGTTGAAACGGCTCATGCGTGAGGCGTCGGTGCAGATGGACGATGCTCCTGCGCGTATCCGTGTGGATGGCTGGGAACAGAAATGCCAGGTGCCGAAGATCGATGTGAGTGATGTGCGGCCACGGCTTTCAACCGTTTCCATGACGATCGTTCTGTTGGAGGGCTTCTGGCTCTATACGGGCGAGACGGTGAGTGTTGTGCGTGCGGCTCAATCTGAGGTGGCGTTGGATCATGAATACGATTTTGAGCATGACTATGCGGGCATGTCGTCGGCGGCGTATGTGGGGGCTGCCGGTAACCCCCTGGATGCTGTGGATATGCTGGTGGGTCTGCGTTTTTATGGTCCGTGCTCGAATCCTGCTGTGACGATTAATGAGACGCGTTATCAGGTGTCGACGGATGTGCCGGATGGCGGGTATGTGACGGTGGATCCGCGTACGCGCGAGGTGATCTTGACCCCGTCGAATGGTGCGACGACCTCGGTTTTCGATAGGGCTGTGCGCGGGGGAGGGCTTGGCTCTGGGAGTTATATTTTCGAGCCTCAGCCTCCTGAGCGTCTTGAGGTGGCGTACTCCGGTGAGTTCGATTTTGACGTTATTCCGTATTACAGGAGGCAGCATCTATGGTGATCAGGCGTGATGGTGTGCCCCTGGTGGT
Organism: Arcanobacterium haemolyticum; assembly: GCA_021532125.1. Classification (GTDB taxonomy): domain Bacteria; phylum Actinomycetota; class Actinomycetes; order Actinomycetales; family Actinomycetaceae; genus Changpingibacter; species Changpingibacter haemolyticus_A. The sequence continues at coordinate 181,362 of JADYUX010000001.1, read as the reverse complement.
GGCTGACTCGGCGCGACGGCCTATCCGTGAGCTTGTCTCGTACACGCTCGATCTGGCGTATGGCGAAAGCGAGAATGATTTCGAGCTAGTCACCGGCTCCAAGCTCGAGACCGGAAGCCTGATCTGGATTGACGGCACCGGGTACGGCGGGATCATCGACAAAATCAAAGTGTCCTCGTCCGATGCTAGTGAGTACACGTACAGCGGTAGGACGTGGCATGGAATTCTGCAGACGAGGATTATCCAGCCACCGTACGGGCAGGATTATCGTGTCGTCTCAGGCGACCTCAATAGCGTTTTGAGGCAGCTCATCTCGTCCGCGTCGCTTGGCTCACTCTTTGAGGTTGCGTCTAGCGCGTCGCCGGTACGTGTCTCGGCGTTCCAATTTGACCGGTACGTGAGCCTGCATGCTGGCCTCATGAAGCTCCTGACAAGCACGTCCGGGAAACTTCTCGTTACCTGCACGGACAACAAGATCCTGCTGTCCGTCGAGCGCGCAGAGGCTGTGCGAGCAGACTCCGAACTGGCCACATTCACAGCAGCTCACGACGGCTCACCAGTCAATCACCTGATCGGCCTTGGCAAGGGCGAGCTAGCGGCACGCGAGATCGTCCACCGGTATACCGATCGTGACGGCAAGATTCGCTCCTACCAGACGTTTTATGGTGTCGACGAGGTACAGGCAACCTACGAGCTGTCCAGCGAGGAGGGGGCGGAGCTTGTCGCTGCCGTGGAGAAAAAACTTGCTGAGCTGAACTCGGGTGCTGACGCGGTTGATCTCGAGATTATCGGCGACGCGGCAGGCATCGACGTGGGAGATATCGTGACTGCGTCGGATGCGCACTCTGGTGTGATGGCGTCGGCTCGTGTCGTGAAAAAGATCGTGAAGATCGACCGCTCCGGCATCATGACCGTGTCCGTGGATGTCGGTGATGGCACGTCGGCACAGTCTGCTTCCACCTCTAGTGGTGGGTATTCGTCCTCTGGTGGGGGAGCAGCGGCGGTCTACACGGCAGGTCGAGGTATCCAGATCCAGGACAACAAGATTAGCGCTGAGGTCGCTGCTGAAGACCTGACTGATCTGCGCGGTCCTCAAGGCCCGCCTGGCCCGAAAGGCGATAAGGGCGACACTGGGGAGCCGGGGCCGCAAGGCCCGCGAGGATACACAGGCTCTACCGGCGTGAAAGGCGATACTGGTCCAGCTGGTCCGCAAGGAGAGGCGGGACCACAAGGTATCCAAGGGCCACAGGGTCCGCGAGGATATACCGGTGCGACTGGTGCTCGTGGTGCGACAGGCGCACAAGGCCCCGCCGGACGCGGAATCACAGAGCTAAACCAAGTCACCTCCACACTAGTGGTCGTTGAGTATACGGATGGCACAGAATCCCAGCTGACGCTGACGGAGGGTCCACGCGGCCCACAGGGGATCAAGGGGGATAAGGGCGACACTGGTGCTACTGGTGCGCAGGGGCCTCAGGGTATCCAGGGACCTCGCGGCTATACGGGAGCTACCGGTGCTCGTGGAGCAACCGGCGCCACAGGCCCACAAGGCCCCAAGGGGGATCCTGGCACGCCATCGGATATCCCGCTTGGGCAGCTCATCTGCACGTCGTCCACAAATGTAGCCTCAGGGTCGTCATGGCGGCATATCGGCTACTACACGAGCGAGCCATTAGGTAGATACAGAATCGGGTATGACTCTGCCGGGCGTTTCATTATTCAAGAACCCGGTATTTATGAAATGACGTGCTGGGGCACTTTCCACAATAACCCGAACGGATGGCGTGGATTTAATTACGCGAAAAACGGCACCAAGATCGGCCCCGATACGTTTTATCATGCTGAAGCTAATTCAGCTATTTATAAGTCGGGTATGCCATTTCAAGCGAAATTTGCGGTAGGGGATAAAGTGTCGCTTCTCGTATGGAACGATTCAGGTAGCACACTCTTGTTTTCTAATTATGGGTTTACGGTGAAGCTTCTTCGCTCATAGAAAGGACTAACGTGCGGACATCGAATTTAACACGATATACGTGTGATAGATGTGGGACTAATCAGATTATCGCCGACGGGGATAATACAAGTCTTTGGCATGATATTCGACGGATTAACGCGTCGAATACTGATGCTAAATATCTGTTGTGTGATCCGTGTTTTAAGATTTGGCGGCCATTACAGCAGCGGCATGATATTGAGTTTTCACAGTTTATGACATCGGCAGAGACGCCGGGTGAGGAGAAGGCAGAATGACAGTCGAACTCGTTACCGGTAAAGCCGGCGTGCCTCATATTTCGAGCGAGGATATGGGGCTTTTGTATCGGGGGACGTTCGGTGCTGGCGAATTTAACGCACTCGTCCTGCAGCGTCCAGATGGTTCGTATCCGGAGCTGACGATTGTCGACGCGAATCACGTCCGTGTGCCCGTCATGGAGCTGCTTGTCGACGGGCGCTTCGTGCGCGTCTCGCAGGCAGAGACCGCGACGATCACGTCCGGGCAGTCCGGCATGAACCGCAAGGATTATGTGTGCGTCAAATACACGCGGAATGTTTCGACTGGTGTGGAGTCTGCGTCGATCGAGGTACTACGCGGGACGCCTACGTCTGGCACGGCAGGACCTCCGATGGCTTCAGGCAGGATCATCAATGGTTCATCGGTCGCGTATTACCCGATTGCTCAGGTCCGCTTGCAAGGTATCACGCCAACGAAGCTGCTCATGGTCGCCGAAAAGTTTGCCCCTCTCACAGGTCGATCGTCCGCGAAGACTTTTGTCAGTGATTGGATGCGGAATTGGGTGTCGAATCCACCGTTCGGGCAGGTATCGAATTCAGGACAGATGATGATCTCATCTGAAAAGGCATGGCGGCACGTTGCGCCATTCAATTCTGAGCCACTTGGACGAAATAACATTGACTACAACGGGAGTAGTCGTTTTGTTGCACTCATTGACGGCGTATATGAATTGACCGCATCGGCTGTATTCTCATACGAGGGCGGATCAAATGGATGGCGCGGACTCGGATTCTCCCGTAATGGAAGCAAGGATGGCCCAGAAACATTTGTTCAGGGATTTGGGGGTAATTCTGGTTCATATGTGACAGCTCCAACATATTATGTTCATTTACGTTCAGGTGATCAGGTTGGTCTCATGGCGTGGCAAGATTCAGGGACGCAATTGAGTCTTTATAACTATGTTTTCACGTGCCGTTATGTGCGGCCTATTTATGGTGATGATGTGTATATCGATCCAGATGAATATGCGTATCCCTACTAATAGATACAGTGTTTTGTCTCCACCCGATTTTGGGTGGATTTTTTATACCCAAAAAGTTTTAAGGAGGAATGATGACTTGGCTTAGCTATGCGATCAAGAAGCCCGTCCGAAACTTCACTAACTCTAGGCGTGCGCGTACTGACGGTGTCGTCCTGCACGTATCTGCAGGACCGAACGCGTCGTCCTTGTTCGGCTGGTTCAACAACCCGAACTCTGGCGCATCCTCGCATTTTCATGTGGCTTACGACGGGACTATTGAGCAGTACGTGGACACGGATCTGACGGCGTGGGCGCAGGTTCGTGGTGACTCGCACCTGTTGTCGATTGAGACTCAGGGCGCGGCCACCGGTGAGTGGACGGAGGCTCAGCTTGCTTCTCTTGCCCGACTGCTCAAGGACCTGTCGGCAATGTACGGTTTCCCGCTCTCCCTCATGGGATCCTCCAGGCGTGGCGAGCGTGGCGTTGGCTACCACTTGCAAGGCGTCCCGGCGAATAAAACTCAGAAGGCTCGGGGCGTCTCACAGACGGGCGGAGAACTCTGGTCCGGAGCAGTCGGCAAAGTCTGTCCCGGCCCGGATCGCGTAAAGCAGGTCCCGGCTCTTATCGCGCGTGCAGCAGGCGGCACAGTCACTGCACCTACCCCGATGGTTACAGATAAATCCGTAGGCTGCGTGGACACCAATGTCGTGCCGGTCGCCGAGGTGCAGCGTCGCCTGGCATCAATGGGCCTGTATGACCGTGTCGTCGACGGCATCGACGGCGACTATACGCGTCAGGCTGTTCTCGCCTACCAGCAGCGGCAGGGCTACCACCCGAACCTCCTCTCGGATGGATATTGGGGTCAGCTGGAGGAGCGTCATCACCTGTGGGTAGCGGATTTACAGCGCGCATTGAACGGCTGGCAAGCTGTCCAGCGTCTCGGTGAGGTAGCAATTGACGGCGACTACGGACCGTACACCGGGACGCTCGTCCGCGCCGTTCAGGAAGCGAACCTTCGCGGCACGTATCAGGATGCTGTGACGGCAGTGTATGGGACAGGCTATACGGCTGTAGCTGACGGGGTGCCAGGTGCAGCTTTCTGCCACATGCTCGGAATCTCTACTCATCCGACCGCATAAGAGGAGGCATAAATGGGCGCTAAAGAAGATCGACAAAAGATCATCCGATGGTTCGAAACTCATCAAGAGCAGTACTCATACGCAAATGTCCATAACGACAATTTTGACCCAGACAGACACTCGTCAGCTGACTGCTCAGATGTCGTAGACGCAGCTTACCGGGAGGTCGGGATAGACCTGCCGGGAATGTCTGATGAGCAGGCTGCAACAGGCCGCGAAGTGGCATCAGGACATACAGCGGCGGACTTTGCTGCTATCCAGGACCAGTTACGACAGGGCGACATTATCGGCATGGGTATGCGTGCAGGACGTAATGGTGGGCGCGCGGTTGACCATGTCGAGGTATACGACCGAGACGGCTACTCATGGGGACATGGGGATGAGAACCGTCCAGGCCCGCATCGGAATCGCATCTCAACCCTACTCAAGCTTGCGGGCATGTGGACTGCCCGCAGACACATCGAAGACGACAACAACGACACAACTATTGAAGGAGAAGACGACATGCGAATTGTTTCCCGTACAGGCGATGAGGCCGCTTTCCTTGTCACGCCGACCGCGTGCATCCAGATTGACTACGCGAAGGCCAAAGCGTTGACGGCCATCGGTGTCCCGCGTTTCCACGCCTCGCCACAGGACGTGTACCTCATCCAAGAGGCCGTACACGAGCTTGCTGATGATGAGCAGCAGACCCAGCGCGCTTATGACAAGGCACGTGGTTAAGGAGGCAATCATGGAAATCTATAAGTCGAAAACGTTCTGGTCTGGACTTGCTGAGCGTGCGATCAAAACGTTTGCGCAGGCGTTTCTTGCGATCCTCGCTGTTGGTACGGCGGTGTGGGATCTTGACTGGGCGAAGGGGTTTGGTGTCGCGGCGACTGCCGCGCTGATCTCGATCCTCACGTCAATTGGTGATCCTCGTCGTACGGATACGGCTGTGACGACAGGCGGCGGGGGTGTTGACCTCGCGTGACGATTCTTGCGGTACACCCTTTAGCTGATCCACGCATCGGCGAGCTGATCACCACCACACTCATAGCGGTGCTCGGTGCGATCGGCGCGCTCGCTGCATGGATCCAACGAAAATTTTCGAGCCTCGATCAGAAGACCGACAGGTTGGATCAGCGCACTGCTGAGTCCGCGCACAAACTCACGGCCGTCAACGGCCAGGTCTCCAACGATCATGGGACAAACCTTCGCGACGATCTGGACACTATGCGCGACGAAATCCGCGACGGATTCAAGCGCATGGATCACCAATTCGGCGAGGTGCATCAGCGGCAAGAGCGTGAAGCTGAGGAACGGCAGGCGCTCGACCGTCGCTCTGCGTCTGAGCATGAGCGCATCTGGAAAGCAATCGAGAACCACTAAACGAAGCCCCCTCTCGCATATCGTGTGCGGGAGGGGGCCTTCGTCATGCCCTTTTGGGCGCTTGGCCGAACGCAAGGTGAGAGATCCGTAGCGCGACAACCGGCGCGTTGAGGACGTAGCGCATGCGTGCCATCGCGAATCCAAGCTCTTTATCTTGAATGAGGAATCGCTCGGGGTCGAGGCGCACGTCGTAGATGTCGGCGACATAATCGGCGGTGACCCACCCTCCTGTGTGGACGAATCGGGCGAGGATATGTGCGTCCTCGTCGACGACGATCCCTTGATTGAGTCCGTCGTCTCGATGGACGCGCGCCCACTCGGCGATAGCGGTCAGATCGGCGTCAGGCCGTCCACCGACTCGTGCCCATTCTTCTCGGGCTTTAGCGTCAAAATATCCCATGATTATCTCTCCTGTCAGGCGGCTTTCTGTGTGAGGTAGGTGTAGACGTGGGGTGAGATGCCTCGCTCTACGCTCGCGATGGCTAGGTCGTAGCGTGCAGTGAGTGCGAGGGAGTGGTGACCGGCAGAGGTCATGATGTCCGAGGGCGCGAGGTCTGCCTTGATGGCGACGGTGATGCAGGTGGCTCGGAGCATGTGCGGACGGATTTTCGGGAAATCGTGCCGCACGGAGAAGTCGTCCATGAGCTGGTAGAGGCGTGCTGGAGTGACCGTGAGGAGCTTGCGGGTAGGTGAGGCGAGGATGTCTTGTGCGAGATCCTCGGGGATGGCGAGGTCTTGGATGGTGGCGGTTTTCGCGCGGTCGGTGCGCATGACCCACATGCCGGTGTCGAGTTGGCGGACATCCTCGCGGGTGGCGCGCCACATTTCTGCTCGTCGTAGCGTGACGAGGAGAGGTAGCAGGATGCCCATGCGTAGGTTTTGGTCGGGTTCTGCTTGTGCGGTTTCGAGGACCTTCCTTGCGGTGTCGACTCCGATCCATTCCCATGGGGAGGATTGTGAGCGGCGTGGGGCTTTGAATCCTGCTGTGGGGTCGATGTTGGTGTATCCGCAGGTGATTGCCCATTGGTAGAGGGCGCGGATGTCGGACATGTAGGTGGCGATGGTGGAGGGGCGGAGGCCGCGTGCGTTGAGTTCGCCGAGGAAGGCGGAGTAGTGCTCGCGGGTTGCTTCGAGCCAGTCGAGGCCTCGTGTTTCGAGGAATCGTCCCCAGGCTGCGGCGTTGTAGATTGCGTTGGGGGTGCGGCGTAGCCCGTTGAGGTATGTGGCGTGTGCGGCGTCGTCGATGGAGATGGACATTGTGGTGTGGCTTTCTGGGTGTGGGAGGCTAACCCCTCCCGAGTCGGAGGGGCTGGCCGTGGTTGTGGTGGTTACTTTTCGCAGCGGGCGACGAGGTCCCAGAAGGCTGCCTCGTCGAAGGCGGGGTCGATGTTGGTGCGTGCAACGAAGCCTGATGCGCGGAGGATGACGTGTCCTTCGTCGTCGACGGTTTCGATGTAGGCGACGTAGTCGTCGAGGATGGCGTCGATGTCGTAGTCGTCGATGTTTCCTGCGAGGGCTTGTGTGAGGTCGTAGCGGAATCGCTCGCGTGTGTCATCCATGGTGATGTGCTGCTCGTCGTTGAGCTGGGCGTATTCTGCGGTGGTGTAGACGATGGTCTGCATGAGTCTTTCCTTTTCTCTACTGTTTTGTTTCCCAGGCTTCCGGTCTGGGAGTCAGGCTTTGAGGCTTCCGGTCTCGCTGCCTTATGTAATAAAGGTTAGCCTCACCAACGCAACAGTATCAAATCAATTTACATAGTTATGTTGGTGAACTAGGTCACTTTTTAAGATCTGTTCGTTCACCCGGTTTAGGAAGCGACGCACGCCACGCCTCCACACGCGCACGACGATAACCCTCAACGCTCCGCGAATTAACGCCAATTACAACATCCGGTTCAAGCGGTGTGCCACGCATCCAGCGACTCACCTGCGACGGATCGACCCCATACATAATCGCAATATCACTACGCGATAGAAACACCTCATACACGCTACAATCGTAAATGAGTCTTTGACTCTACTGGCTTGCCGCTCCGCTTCCGATTTCTAGGGGCGGCAAGCACTACACTCCGCCTATGCGGAGATGATCCCGGCGGACACGACATGGTCGGGGCCATCGAAGGAACCACCCCGCAATGCGGGGATGATCCGCGGGGATGATCCGCGGGGATGATCCTTCGCAGGTGTGGTTCGCGTTCCCGAGAGCCTGGCCGACCCCGCGATGCGGGGATATCCCTCTTATTCTCCTGACGGCAGTAGCGGCATGAATACGTCACTCAGGACACTTCCAGCCGCCTCAGCCGAGATGTGGACGTACGAGTCGACGAGCTTGGACTGGCCGACGAGCGCTTCGATGACGTGGCGTGGCGCGCCAGCCTCCGCGAGTAGCGAGATCATGGAGTGTCGTGCCTCGTGCAGCAGGTAGAAATCTCCCTCGTCGCCTTCAACCGCAGGGTTGGGGCGACGTTTGTACACGTTGGCCGCCTTCTGCAGGGCTTTCCATTCGGCCATGTCGGCACGCTTTGAGCGTGGATAGCCCATATATTGCGGTTTGCCTGAGATGCGTGGGAAAACGAGGTTGTGTGGGTTCCCCGCGCCGGCGGGGCACATCGTCCGCCAACGCTCGAGCATGAGTGCAACAGGCGCGATGAGCGGCAACTCTCGCTGCCCGGCAAGAGTCTTCGTTGGCACAAAATGCCAAGCGTCGACGATATGCTCCACATCGTCAGCGAGCTTCGTTTGGAAGGCTCGCCGTTCTTTGTCGTAGGGGAGCTGCTGAACCTGCCGCCAAAGCCGAATCGTGCCCACCACAAGCGCGTCAGGAGCCTGCGGAGCGACCCTCACGTCATCCCATGTCAATCCCAGCACCTCGGATTGCCGTGACCCGTACACGATGGCAAGCACGAAACGCACAGCATCTGGGTGCAGCTCAATCGCCTTGCCCATGACGGCTTTGAGTTCGTCGATAGACATGGCCGTCCGTGTCGTCTTCCCAAGAGGCTTTTTCTCGGCGGCGAAAATCATGTCCGGGATCTTGTACCCCTCAGCGACAGCGGCGTGGAGGAGCTTCGAGAGGGTGCGCTGAGCACTATTGGCTGTTGAGAGTGAGCGTCCAGCCTCTAGCGGAGCGTCACCTACAGCCCTCATGTGTGCTGCCGTGAGCTTCGAGAGCTTTGTGCCACCGATGGTGGGAATGATCCAGTTTTTGATGTTTGAGGCGTCGGTCTGGAGCGTTTTCGCGCGCACCGTTCCCCGTCTCGATTTCTGCCATTCCTCAGCCCATCCACGCACAGTCTGATTGGTTTTGAGTCCGAGCGTGTAGCCGTTGAGCTGGAAGTCTTTGCGGGCAGCGACGAATTTTTGCCAGGCTTTGTCTTCGTCGCGTGCTGAGACTGCGATGACGATGCGTGTGCCCTTGGGGGAGTATTCGCCGGTGTCGATTCGGCCTACCCATAGGCCTCGTGAGGTGGAGTAGCGGAAAGATCCTTCGCCGTAGCGTGTCCGGTGATTCTTTTTAGGCTGCGGGGTAGGCGTGTCGCTATCCATCGTTGTTTCCCTAGATCTTTGATCGTCTTTGATACCTCTCGTTGGTAGGTCTACACATTAGTCTACACATTTGTATACCATTCTGGGCGCATTTTGGGCCGTTTTTTGTGTGGGTATGAAGAAAGCCCGGCAGCGACTTTTTGGCTTGCTGCCGGGCTTTTCCTAGTGGAGCGAGTGACGGGAATCGAACCCGCGTAATCTGCTTGGAAGGCAGAGGCTCTACCATTGAGCTACACTCGCGTGCCCAATGAGGATACCAGCATCGTGGGGGAAAGTTCATCTTCGGCTGCTGGTATAGAGCGTGGGGCTGCTCACGCATCGCAGGGAATCTCCGAGTTTTGCGCGCGTTTTGGCGGAATGGTCGCGTGTACTAGAGCAGTGAGGCGTAGCCGAATAGGTATTTTGCGTCGAATACTCTAAACTAGTTGAGTCCCATTCGGGACGACGGGGTATGGCGCAGTTGGTAGCGCGCCCGCTTTGGGAGCGGGAGGCCGTGGGTTCGAGTCCCGCTACCCCGACCAAGCGATCAGGAACGTAGTTGATTCTGATCTTCCTCTGTTTTCAGCTAACACGTCAGACAGTACTTCGCAGGCGTAGCGAATTCTCCGTAGTGAAATCTTTGCATAGGCCGCCCTGGTTCGGAGTCTGCCCAGCACGACATGCGGCCACGCGGGCACGTATCGTCGCCCCTCATACACCAGGCACCCCATTGATGAGATAAGCCTTGATGTCGCTGCTTCCGTGAAAGGACTCAGGGAAACTGCCCTCAAACTCGCACAACCTCCCTGTCAGCGCAGGCCATTATTGATTGTCGGCCGTTCGTGGCTGCCCGGCGATACTCGAGTGTGGGCTAGTATCTGAACAAGCGTCGATAGTGAGAATTTTTCGTTTCTGTGCCTGGGCGTGCGCCCCGTACGATGCACCTGGGCGTGCGCCCCGTTCGATGCAGACGTCATGAGGCTCCGAGCAAGGGGGCGAGGGGAGCGGGATGTTAGCTAAACTCGGCTTAGTTTTTGTGAATAACCGGAATGTTATTCGGATCGCCTCGTATCTCCTGCTCTCCTTTGTCCTCCTCAGCGTGACATGGATGATCGATCTCGGTTTCCCCGCCCTCAAGAGCTACGTACCTGACCAGCTTCTGCTTTCAGTGGAGACATCCACATCCTTCCTCCTTAATCTCTCTGGTGTCTTCCTGACTGTCACCACGTTTACATTTACGACGATCTTGACGATTCTTAATCACCATTCGGATGCGTTCACTCCTCGTATTGTTCAGGATTTCGTCGAGAAAAAGAACGTTCTTAGCCTTTTTGGCATTTTTGTTGGGGGTTTCTTCTACACGGTCCTCGCGTTGTTCTTTCTTCAGAACGAGCCACCGGAATACATGGTGATTTCCGGTACTGTGGGCGTGGCGTACGCAGCAACATCAATGGTTGCATTCATCCTCTTTGTCCGTCGTGTGCTTATCGACATTAAGGTTGATAACGTTGTTGAAGATGTCGCGCAGAAGGCGCTGGCTCTTGCGGAACGCGAAGCCGAACGCCGCACGGCGTCTGAAGCGATAATTCGCCGGTCTGCCGTTGGAGGCTCTCACGGGATACGTGTTTATGTCCAGTCCACCGGCTATCTTTACGGCATCGATGAAACGTGTATGACTGATGCTCTTGGGGATCTCCCGGCGGATCTTGTCATCACCCGAAAAATTGGCGAATATGTGCCTCGCGGGATGTATGTGGCGACCCTATTTCTTGGGGAGGGAGCTGATCTGTCCGACGCTGAGATTGCGGAGCTCTCCGGGAAGATCTCCCACGGTTTCATTATCAACACGGCGAAAAACGAGGAACGTGATTACCATTTCGAGATGACGAACCTTGTCGAGATTGCTCTCAAAGCATTGAGTCCGGGAATTAACGACCCCAATACAGCGATCTTGTGTATCGATAAACTTTCGCTGATTATGGGGCGGCTTTTTTCGACGACGAACCGGCACGTTCTTCTGGCATACGACGAGGGCACGCGGGTTATCTATAATTCGTACTCTGTTTCAGATGATCTTTACCACGCCTTCAGTCAGATCTTGTATTACGCGAAAGACGAGCCGGCGGTTGGCCGAGCCGTTCTCAAGTCCATCTACGTCATCTCTATGATTGCTGAGCCAAGCGTTCGTCGCGAGATCGATGAATTCGCCCAGTACGTCTACCGGACCTGCCGGGAGGCTCTTGAATCAGAACTCGATGTGGCGCACCTCGATGTGATTAAGGAAGATTTTTACGATCGGCGCGAGCTGCAGTCGGATGATCGGGCCATGCGTGAATAGGTCGCCTCGTCGCTACCGGTATTGCGGATAATGGATGTACTAGGGGCATATCTCAACACGCATGGATGGCATACCCGTGAACTGCACGAAATCTTCCCGACGATGGGGGTCTCGTGCAGTTTTGCGTTGGTAGCAACGGCCGTATCCACGGGATTCGTCGGCGATACGTGCGCTAAGCCCGCGTAACGACCACGCCAGACCTGCAAGGGCGCGCCCCAAGCCCTGCACCACGTAACCCACTCCTGCCAAGCACCGAGGGCGCCACGTCTTCGTCGTTCTCCCATTCTTTACCCACGGTTAACGCCATGTGTGCTGGATCGTCATACCCGCCCGGTTGGATGGCTCCTGGATTGACTGCCGTATATCTCGAAAGGAATCCAGTGAAACTATCATCTCAAGCCCGTCGCGCCGTGCGGGGCGGAGCGGTGTTTGTTGTGGCGGGTGTCGTCGCCGCGAACGCGCTCCTTCTTCCGGCGGATGCCACGGGCCGTTCAACGGTATATGAACCAAACGGACCGGAAACTTGTATCACAATTAATCCCGACGGAACTCTCAACACTGAGCCCGGTTCGTGCGCACAATACGGAACTGCAGGTCAGGGCCGGACGAATGCACGCGCTAAGAACGTCATCCTTGTGATTGGGGATGGAATGGGCCAGCAGGAAATTACTGCTGCTCGCAACTATCTGAAGGGCGCCGGTGGGCGCTTTGAGGGCCTCGATAATCTGCCGAATGTCGGCTTGTACACCCATCACTCGATCAATAAGGATGGGTCGTTCAACTACGCAACAGATTCGGCGGCATCGGGCACGGCCTGGGCCACAGGAACGAAGGCGTACAACAAGGCGATTGCAGTTGATATTGCCGGCCGTCCTGAAATGAACCTCATCGAGCTCGCGAAGAACGCCGGCATGCGCACGGGCAACGTCACGACGTCAGAGATTCAGGACGCCACCCCAGCGGTGATGGGCTCGCATGTGAGTACTCGGTCGTGTTATGCGCCGAACACGGCCAAGTGCGATAAGGACCAGCGCATCAATGGTGGCTTGGGTTCGATCTCGGAGCAGTTGATTGATACGCGCGCCGATGTCACGCTCGGCGGTGGATCAGCTTCCTTCGATGTGCCGGTAGCGGTTGATTCCAAGAACACGAATCCGTTCCTCTCGGAGGAAGTAAAGTTTGATACCACGTGGACGGCCGGTGATTCGATCCTTGAGAATGCTGTCCATAACGGCTACCAGGTTGTTCGCACGGCCGATGAGCTTGCTGCCGTCGCCGAAGCGAACCAGGAGAAGCCGCTGCTTGGTTTGTTCCACAAGAGCAATATGACGACGAAGTTCGCGCCGACAGTTGCGACGATCGGCGGTGCTAAGGCTGATCCCGTTCAATGCCAGCCGAACAGCATTGGCGACGAGCCAGAGCTCGTTGATATGACGAAGAAGGCGATTGAGCTCCTCGATCAGCCGAATTCTGATAAGGGCTTCTTCCTCCAGGTTGAGTCGGCGTCGATTGATAAGCGCGATCACTCCGCCGATGCGTGTGGCCAGATTGGCGAAACGGGACGTCTCGACGAGGTTGTCAAGACGGCGCTCGATTTTGCGCAGAAGGACGGCAACACGATGGTTGTCGTAACTGCCGACCATTCACACACGAGCCAGATTACGTACGATAACAGTGACAACGTCTCGCTCGCGACGCGACTCCTCACTGCTGACGGTACGACGATGGCTGTTGGTTACGGCACGAAGCCGGCGAAGGCAGACGGGACGAGCTCCGGTTCGATGCAGCACACTGGTGCGCAGCTTCGTGTGGCGGCCTATGGTCCGGGTTCGGAGAACGTTATTGGCCAGACGGATCAGACTGATCTGTTCTTCACGATCAAGAACGCGCTTGGGCTCGGTGAGGCATCGACGACGCGTGCCGCGGCTACGGATAGTGCGCTCGCATTGCCGCGTGATACCGATGGTGTGAATGACACGTGCTATCTGGTTCAGGCCGACGGCACGGTGGCATCCGGCAAGGGCGCTTGTGCTCAGTACGGCACGCAGGGTGCCGGGCGCTCGGGTGAGAAGGCGACGAACGTTATTCTCTTCATCGGTGACGGCATGGGAGATTCGGAGATTACCTCGGCGCGTAATTACCTTTACGGTGCTGAAGGGCGCCTGCCCGGTCTCGACGAGCTTCCTTACACCGGTTCGTACACGCATTTCTCGCTGAAGGCTCAGGACGGCAAGATCCTCCCGGATTACGTGACGGACTCCGCCGCGTCGGGTACAGCTTGGGCGACAGGCGCAAAGAGCTACAACGGGGCCATTGGCGTTGATCTGGCTGGCCGTCCGATCTCGAACCTTCTTGAACTTGCGAAGGCAAAGAACCTGCGCACGGGTAATGTCTCAACCGCAGAGATTCAGGATGCGACTCCGGCCGTCATGGGTGCTCACGTGAGCACGCGTTCGTGCTTTGCTCCGTCGGGTGACTACAAGGCTAAGTGTGACGCAGATCAGCGTATTAATGGCGGTTTGGGTTCAATTTCAGAGCAGCTCGTTGATACGAGGGCGGATGTGACTCTTGGCGGTGGCGCAAAGGCGTTTGATGCCCTTGTTGAAGCTGAAGGCACTTTCACGAATGGCGAGGCATCCCATACGTGGGAGGCCGGCAAGTCCGTCCTCGATAACGCGAAGGCGCAGGGCTTCCAGGTTGCGACGAATTCTGCTGAACTTGCCGCATTGACCTCGGCGGATCAGGACAAGCCGGTGCTTGGCCTGTTCGCTCAAGGGAACTTGCCGCGCAACTTCGTCGGGATTATGCCGACGGTCGATGGTGCGAAGGCTGAAGCTCAGCGTTGTGAGATCAACCCGGAGCGCACGGCTGAGATCCCGGATCTCGCGGCAATGACGTCGAAGGCTATCGAACTTCTTGACCGTTCCGACGAAGGCGACGATACGGGCTTCTTCCTCCAGGTTGAGGGTGCCTCGATCGACAAGGCGGATCACGGCTCTGATGCCTGTGGCCAGATTGGTGAGTTGGACGATCTTGATCGTGCTATCCAGGTGGCACGCGATTGGGTTGCGAAGTCGGGGGAGCCGACGCTCATTGTTGCTACTGCAGATCACGCACATACGTCGCAGATCACGGCGGTGGGCACCACGACAGCGGGCGTGACGGTCAACCTTTTGACGGCTGACGGCGATCCCATGACCATCAACTACGCAACCTCGTCGTCGAACGAGAAGCCGGGTGGCCAGGGCCATACGGGTAGCCAGCTTCGTATCGCTGCGGAGGGCCCAGGCGCTGAGAACGTTGTGGGTCAGCTTGACCAGACGGACCTCTTCTATGTTGTGGCTAATGCTCTCGACCTGGAGAAGTCGCAGGTCGAGGTGACGGGTTCGTTCACCGAGGGAAGCATCGAGCCGGACCCGTCGACCTCGCCCGAGCCATCGACCTCGCCCGAGCCATCGACCTCGCCCGAACCGTCGACCTCGCCCGAGCCGAGCGTTGAGCCGAGCGGCGATTCGTCGATCGAGCCGAGCGTTGAGCCGAGCGGCGATTCGTCGACCGAGCCAAGCGTTGAGCCGAGCGCTGAACCGACGAGCGACGTCTCCCCGTCGGCAGATTCGACGACGAAGCCTGGCGTTACGGCCGTGAAGAAGCCGAAGAAGCTCGCGTGGACTGGTGCCAATGTTGGATTCGGCCTAGGCGCTGTGCTTGTCGCTTCGATTGGCGGAGCGCTGGTACTTGCGGGACGACGGAAGGCTGAGGCTGAGTAAGTTAAGTAACGCCCTCGATGTGTTCGAGGGGTGACCGGTGTGGGCCGCTCTGATCGCAGGGCGGCCCACACTGTTCACGGAGATTGGGTTCTGAGGTCAGGCGAAGCGACGTGTCTATGAGGTGGGCAGCGCGGCAAGAACGTGCCCTGCGCGTGCACCTTCCGTCGAGCGGCGATTGAGGCGAACAATGAACAGGAGAGAACAGACGTGCGCGGGCTTACTAAACCGAGAATCGCGGCTATCCCAACAATGCCGTAGAATTTAACGGTATGCGCTTTAGCGCCCGCAGTCAGCGGAACCGGTCTCAAATGTCCGGTTCCAGAAATAAGTGAAACCGGACGGGCCATCCGTCCCCCTCGTCTAATGAGTGGAGAAACCCCTGTGAAGAGCTCCTACGAACATCTCGAGCCGACCAAGGTCAAGCTGACCGTTGAGGTTCCTTTCGAGGAATTCAAGCCTGAAATCGATCGCGCCGCCAAGGAGATCGGCAAGCAGGTGCAGATTCCTGGATTCCGTAAGGGCCATGTGCCAGCTCGCGTACTTGAGGCGCAGTTCGGCCGTGGTGCCCTCGTTCAGGAAGCAGTGAACGACAACCTTGATTCGTACTACTCGTCGGCTATGCAGGAGAACGATCTTGTTCCCCTCGGCCGCCCCGAAGTGGAAGTCACCAACGTTCCGGTGGAGAAGAACGACACCTCAGATCTCACCTTCTCGGTGACCGTTGATGTTCGTCCTGTCGTTGTCCTCCCGAACCCTGCTGATTTCACCCTCACGGTTGATTCGGTTGCAGTTTCGGATGAGGATGTGGAGGAGCGCCTCACATCCCTTCGTGAGCGCTTCGGCACCCTCAAGGATGTTGACCGCGCCGCCAAGGAAGGCGACTACGTCACCCTCGACATGGCAGCCAAGATTGGCGACGAGGATATCGATTCGGTGTCTGGCGTTTCCTACAAGGTTGGTTCCGGCACGATGCTTCCAGGCCTCGATGCGCAGCTCGAAGGCATCAAGGCTGGCGAGACGAAGTCCTTCAAGGACACCCTTGCTGGTGGTGAGCACGAAGGTGAAGAAGCGGACGTCACCGTGACGGTGAAGGATGTCAAGGAGTCGGAGCTTCCTGAAGCTGACGACGATTTCGCTCAGCTCGCCTCCGAATTCGACACGATTGGTGAGCTTCGTGACGATCTGCGCGAGCAGGTTGTCAAGGACAAGCGCACCAACCAGGTGTACGCCGCTCGCGATCTCCTCCTTGAGGAGCTCCGCAAGGCAGCAGACTTCCCGCTCCCGCAGTCGGTCGTCGAAATTGAAATCGCCAACCACCTTCAGCGTGAGGGCAAGGATTCTGACGATCCGCACGCCGAGGAAATTCGTGGCGAGATCGAAGAGTCGATGCGCGATCAGTTCCTTCTTGACACTCTCGCTGAGGCCTTCGGCACGGAAGCTGATCAGAACGAGCTGTACCAGTTCCTCATCGAGCAGGCCCAGATGTACGGCATGGACCCGAACCAGTTCATCCAGGCCGCTGTGCAGACGAACCAGCTTGGTGCTTTCGCTGGTGAGCTTCGCCGCGGCAAGTCCCTCATCTCGGCACTGCGCCTGGCCAAGGTCGTGGGCGCTGACGGCACCGAGATTAGCGTGACCGATGTTGTTGGCGAAGCCCCCGAGGGCGAGAACACCCCTGATTTCGCTGAGCTGAAGGCTGAAGCTGAGAAGAAGGCCGCTCTCGCTAACGCCGCGAAGCCTGCAAAGGCCGAGAAGAAGGCAAAGGCTCCGGCAAAGAAGGCTGAGAAGTCCGACAAGGCTGAGGCAGCTAAGGGTGAGATTTTCGACCCGGCAACCGCTAAGGTCGACGAAGTTCTCGCGTACGTCGCTGGCGTGGATGAGGCTGAGAAGGCCCGCATCCTCGAAGCTGAGAAGGCTGGCAAGGCCCGCAAGACTCTCATCGAGAAGCTGCAGGGCTGAGCGGTATTGAGCTGAAAGGGAGGGAGACGAGCTTAGGCTCGCCTCCCTCCCTTTTGCTTGTCATCTGACGTTACCTACGGCGAGACTGCACGGCGGACCCTTCACCTGCACGACGTCAGCCCCGATTCTTACGTTTCGAGCAATCTCGTCGCTCTGTTGTAGCGGGGCCGCGGCGCGGGGGCACAGCGGCTTCGGCCGGGTCGCGACTATCTGGGGTAGCGGCCATATCTGCCGTGGCGACAATGTGTGTTCCGCCAGCACCGTGTGCGCTCGGTCTCCGAGAGCTACGCGGAGTAGCCTACAAGAATGAGAAAAAGGATCCAGAAGCTTCTCTACGACGACGATTCCATATATGGGCGTCTCATGAGCATCGTCATTGTCGTGAGTTTGCTACCGCTCTGCGTGAAGAACCAGAGTATGGTCCTCAGCATCCTCGAATACGCGTGTGTTGCCATTTTCCTCGTCGACTATGTGATGCGGTGGATCACAGCAGATTTCTTGCTGGGCAAGGGCAAGGCTTCTTTCGTCTTATACCCGTTCACTCCTATGGCGCTGATTGATCTCCTCTCAATGCTGCCAACATTCATCTCGATCAACTCCGCATGGCGAGCAATCCGGATATTGAGGCTTTTTCGAGCGCTGCGCGCCTTTCGACTCATCCGATATTCAAAGAGTATTGACACAGTTGCGAGGGTCTTCACGAAACAACGTGACCCGCTTGTTGTCGTGACAGGATTGGCGGCTGCGTATATCGTCGTCAGTGCGCTCGTCATCTTTAATGTGGAGCCCGATACTTTCGAGTCATACTTCGACGCCCTCTATTGGGCAGTAGTTTCGCTCACGACGGTCGGATATGGCGACTTGTTCCCAACCACGGATATCGGCCGTGCCGTGGCGATGATATCTGCGCTCATGGGGATCGCGGTGATTGCCCTGCCCTCGGGAATTATTACAGCAGGGCTCATGGAGGAAATTAACGCCCGACAGGCTCATAAGCGTGAGGCTCAGGCGTCCAGCCCGTCATCGAGTGAACATTCTGGCGGCGAGCAAGGCCCTCGGAAGTGAGGACGATGTCTCGTCGTACGGCGAGACTGCACGACACGCCCCGCGACAGACAACCTCAGGGTGCGGCGAGCGCCCCATGCGCCTTCAGCGAAAATGCGGCCTACAACCCAGATCTGGGAGCCGCCACGCGATAAGGTCAAGGCATTGAAAATCCGTCGGCCACGTGTCGATTCTGGCGGAGGAAGGAATACGAACATGCCTCAGATGGCAGGGGAGCAGAACCAAGGGTTTGGTCTTGGCGACTCCGTCTACAACCGTCTCCTCAAGGAGCGGATCATTTGGCTTGGTTCCGAGGTACGCGACGAGAACGCCAACATCATCTGTGCGCAGATGATGTTGCTCGCGGCTGAAGATCCGAATAAGGACATTTATCTTTACATCAACTCACCTGGTGGTTCCATTACAGCAGGTATGGCCATCTACGACACGATGAAGTACATCAAGCCTGATGTCGCAACGGTCGCTATGGGTATGGCCGCTTCGATGGGTCAGTTCCTCCTCTCGGCAGGAACGAAGGGCAAGCGCTACATCACGCCGCACGCTCGTGTGCTGCTCCATCAGCCTCTTGGCGGTGCTGGCGGTACAGCCACAGATATTCGCATTAACGCTGATCTTATTCTTAAGATGAAGCAGGAGCTCTCGGAAATCACCGCCGAGAACACAGGCAAGTCGGTTGAGCAGATCATTGCTGATTCGGATCGCGATCATTGGTTTACTGCGCAGGAAGCGCTTGAGTACGGCTTCGTCGACCACATCATCGCTAACTCGCAGGCGATGATCGGTGGATCGTCGCAGGAATGAGGCACACAATGACGATGAATTTTAATGCTGCAGGAAACTTGCCCTCGATGATGGCGGGCGCTATGCCGAACCTCCAGATGCCTGGCGGTACAGCACCGGCTATGCCAACATCGCGATACGTTCTGCCGAATTTCGAAGAGCGCACGCCCTACGGCTACAAGCGGCAAGATCCGTACGCCAAGCTTTTCGAGGACCGCATTATCTTCCTCGGGGTCCAGGTGGACGACGCTTCGGCGGATGACATCATGGCTCAGCTCCTTGTTCTGGAATCGATGGACCCGGATTCGCCGATCACGATGTACATCAATTCTCCTGGTGGATCTTTCACGGCACTCACGGCAATCTATGACACGATGCAGTACATCCGTCCCGAGATTCAGACGGTCTGTCTCGGCCAGGCGGCTTCCGCTGCAGCGGTGCTTCTCGCTGCAGGTAGCCCCGGCCGTCGCCTCGCCCTTCCCAACGCTCGCGTGCTTATTCATCAGCCTGCGATGGAGGGTATGCAAGGGCAGGCTTCCGATATCGCGATCATTGCTGACGAGCTCGACCGTATGAATGATTGGCTCTGCGATACGCTTGCGCATCATTCGGGTAAAACGTCGGAGGAGATCGCGAAGGATATCCAGCGCGATAAGATCCTCACCGCTCAGCAGGCGAAGGAATACGGCCTCGTCGACGAAGTTCTTGTATCCCGCAAGATCAAACGCGAAGCATAAATCCACAACTGGTGGCGGGCTCTGCATTCTTGTGCGGGGCCCGCTACGTGTTTTCCATGGTGGAGTTTCCCGTGGCTGAGCGTCCGGCTTCACGGCAGACGTACCGCGTGGGCACGTGACTTCGCCTATGCGATGGTGTGAAATAGGTGTGCGGCGCCAGGGCCGCCCAAACTGAGGGAGTCTGAATGCCCCGTACTGCAGACGCAGCGGATATGCTCAAGTGCTCGTTCTGTCAGAAGAGTCAGCGCCAGGTGAAGAAACTCATCACGGGTTCTGGCGTTTACATCTGCAACGAGTGCGTGGAGCTGTGCAACGAGATCATCGCTGAAGAACTCAGCGCTGAGAAGTCTGACTTCTCCCTCGATGCCCTTCCTAAGCCTCAGGAGATTGCCGCATTTCTCGACGAATACGTTGTTGGCCAAACAGGGGCGAAACGCACGCTTTCGGTTGCGGTATACAACCATTACAAACGCGTACGTGCACAGAATAGTCCGCGGAGCCAAGGCGACGACGATGTCGAGATCGGTAAATCAAATATTCTTCTCATCGGTCCAACGGGCACTGGAAAAACGTACTTGGCTCAGTCTCTTGCACGCATGCTCGACGTGCCATTTACGATCGTCGATGCCACGGCTCTCACAGAGGCAGGCTATGTGGGTGAGGATGTGGAGAACATTCTCCTCAAACTCATTCAGGCGGCCGACGATGATGTCAAGCGCGCCGAGATGGGCATTATCTATATCGACGAGATCGATAAGATTTCACGGAAGTCGGAGAACCCGTCGATTACGCGCGATGTTTCGGGTGAAGGCGTACAGCAGGCTCTCCTGAAAATTATCGAGGGCACTGTGGCTTCGGTTCCTCCGCAGGGCGGGCGTAAGCATCCGCAGCAGGATCTTATCCACATCGATACGTCGAATATTCTCTTTATTTGCGCGGGTGCTTTTGCTGGTATTGAGGATATTATTTCGTCCCGAGCAGGGCGCCGTGGCATTGGATTTGGAGCGGAGCTCCACGATGCGGAGTCGGCTGCGAATATCATGAGTGACGTCACTCCGGATGATCTCCACAAGTTTGGTTTGATTCCGGAATTGGTAGGCCGACTCCCTGTGCTTGCAACAGTTGAAGCGCTAGACGAGGACGACCTCGTTGATATTCTGACGAAGCCAAAGAATGCTCTTGTCCGGCAGTACCAAAAGATGTTCGACCTCGACAAAGTGCGTTTGACGATTACCGACGATGGCCTACACGAGATTGCACATGAGGCTATTTCTCGTGGCACCGGTGCGCGTGGGCTGCGGGCAATTCTCGAATCGCTTTTGAGGGAGCAGATGTTCGAGCTGCCGTCACGTTCGGATGTCGCTGAGGTTGTTTATGATACGGCTGCAGTTGCAGGAAACGCACAACCTAAACTGGTCTTAAAGAAGAAGTCGTCAAGCCGAAGTGCATAAGCATCGTGAGGGGAGAATGCCGTGAGCGATAAGACTGAAGCATGGGACATTCCTGCCGAGCTCGCTGCCTATCGCCACACGATCGATAACCTGGACGCTGCCCTCATTCATATCCTTGCTGAACGCTTCCGCTGTACTCAGAAGGTCGGTCAGTTCAAGGCAAAGCATGCGCTCCCGCCCTCTGATCCTGGCCGTGAGGAACGCCAGATCGCTCGTTTGCGTTCATTGGCGGAGGATTCAGGGCTCGATCCGGTTTTTGCTGAGAAATTCCTCAAGTTTGTTGTAGCTGAAGTTATCCGTCACCACGAAGAAATCGCTGCGACTCAGGACGACGAATAACGAGCCCGCTTGAATGACGTTACGTCGGTGAGTAACTCGCTCATTCCCAGGTGAGGCGCTGTTTCGTCGTCAATGGCCCGGAAATAAAAGGTGGGTGGGCGGCCGTGACCACCCACCCACTCGTCGTGAAACCCACAACTACTTGTGCGCTTCGTAGCTCATATCTTCAAGCTCGACGCCCTTCGTCTCCGGGATATGGCGTGCCACAAGCCAGATGAGGATGGCCGCGACAACCGCATACGAGAAGTAGGTGCCAGCTAGGCCGAGATGCTGCATCAGGACAGGGAAAAGCAACGTGACAAGCGTGCCGCCGATCCAGTTACCAGTGGTGGCGAGGCCAAGGCCGGCCGTACGGATCTGGTTCGGGAAAATCTCGCCGAGGAAGACCCACAAAACAACACCCCAGGTGCCACAGAAAATGACGTAGACGGCGTGGACTGCAATAAGCGCAATTGCTGCCCACACGCCCGTGAGGTTCAGTGTGCCCTCAGGAGTGATCTCGCCCTGCATGAACGAAACTGCAGAGAGGATCATCATGGCGAACATGCCCACAGCACCCCAGAGGAGGAGCGGGCGGCGCCCAACACGATCGATGACGGCCATGCCGATGAGGGTCATGACAATACCGATGACCGAGGTAACAACCGGAATAAACACGGCGGTGTTGCCCGTGAATCCGACCGTCTCCCACAATTCTGTGGCGTAGAGAAGGACATTGTTGATACCGGCCATCTGGATGAGGAAGGCAAAAGCTAGAGCAACCCACACAACCGGGCGAAGGCCGTACTTCGGATCTTTGAGATCCGAGAAACGCGGGCGATGGTCAGTGGCAAGCGACTTCTTGATTTCACGGACGCGACCCTCAGGATCGGAATCAGCGCCGGTCTCTGCGATAATGCGGGCGGCTTCCTCGTCGCGATTAATCGATACGAGGTAACGAGGCGATTCAGGCAAACGCAGGACGAACAGGCCATAGAGAAGAGCTGGAACGAGCTCGACGATGAACATCCAACGCCAGGTTGTGAGGCCAAAGAGTGCGGTTGCATCGGCTGAACCGGTGAGCTTCACGAGGATGAAGTTGGAGATAAATGCACCGAAAATTCCCACAGCAATGGCAAGCTGCTGGAGTGTGCCGAGGCGTCCACGCTTATCAGCCGGAGCGATTTCTGCGATATATGCCGGTGCGATAACAGCGGCGATGCCAACACCAAGACCGCCAACAAGACGCCACCCGATGAGCGACCACACATCGAACGAGAGGCCGGACATGAGTGCAGAAATTGCGAAGAGGATCGCAGCAGTGATCATGACGCGCACGCGGCCGAAGCGGTTAGCGGCACCGCCGGCGATGAGAGCGCCCACTGCGGCGCCGAGGCTCACGATAGAGACGACGACACCCGTCATGAGGGAGTCGAGGCCGAAACCGGTCTCGGTTCCAGAGAAGGAACCGACGGTGCCGTTGATGACGGCCACGTCGAAGCCGAAGAGGAATCCTCCAAGTGCGGCGGCCACCGACACCTGAAGTAGTTTGTTATTGGATGCCATTAGTTGTTATCTCCTGTTGCAGTCAGTGGCGTGAGGAATGTGGAAATGAGGGTGCACAGGTTGTCCCATGTGCGTGTGCCGATCGTTGCGGGCGTGCCGTGGATAGTTCCAGGAAGCATGTGGAGCTCGACCGGAATGCTCGCATCGGCGAGGGAGGTTGCCCAACCGATCCCTTCGTCGCGGAGAGGATCAGTGGGATTAACGACGACGAGCGTAGGTGGCATGATGTCGCGCACGATGCTCGCAGCGCCGTAGACCTCGTAAGGATGTGTGTTCTTTCCGAGGTAGTGTGCCCATGCATATTTCGCTGCTTCGGCTGTCCAGAGTGGCCCGTCCTTACAGGTGGTGTACGAGAGGGCGTACATCTCCGGATCAATGCAGGGCTCGATGGCGATGACGGCGTCGAGGCGGCGTTGGACTCCAGCACGAGCCGTAGCTTGAATGATTTGTTGGCTGAGGCCAGCTCCGGCGGAGTCGCCGTAGATGATGATCGGCACTCCGGGTGCTTCCTGCGCTAGGTAATCCCATGCCGCGAGGCAATCTTCGACGCCAGCGGGGAAGGGATGCTCGGGTGCGAGTCGGTAGTCGGGGCTGACGACGAGGGCCGAGCCGACGAGCTTGCTGAGGGCGGAGTTACGCTCGTCATCGAAGCGAGCGCGGCCCGCGATGAAGCCGCCGCCATGGATCGAGAGTACGGCCGCGCGAATCTCGCCCTCGGCAGGGCGGTTCACGCACATAGGAACGCCGTTCCACTCGATCGTTTCGCGGATGATTTCTGGGTCGTCCGGGAATGGATCTCCGAGAAGCTTGTCGCCGCGTTCGCGCAGGGCGGGTACGTCCCATGTTGTTTGCGGGGGAGTGGCTCCAGGAACGTGGGCAAGTTCGTCGACAATATAAGCGTCTGGCCGTTCGATTGGCGGGAGAGAATCGAGGAAGGAGTCGGCGCGCTCGTAGAAGGTTGCTGGTTGATCGCGGCGAACGGTGTGTGTGGCGTGAGGGATAAGGACGCCGTGAATGTGGGGGTTGTTCTGGATGGCGGATAGCCCTTCTTGCCCGATGAGGACATCGTCTGCATCTCCCGTGACGAGCAAGGTGGGAACCGTGAGGCTATCGAGGAGGTCTGCGCGGGGTGTGCCGACGATGCCTGTGCGTACGAAGGCTCGATCGACGAGAACTTTTCCTTGAGCCCACGGACCATACTCTGCAGGCGGCCAGTTCGGGTAGCTCTTCATGAGTTCGACGATGGCATCGCCAACGTGTGCTGAGACGAGATCCTGGCGTTCGGCGAGCTGCTGGGCTGACGATGCGTAAAGAGCGATCTGTTCGTCCGTGAGGAGTGCTGGATCGTCGAGGATGAGGGCGCGCACGAGCTCCGGGTATCGGCGTGCGATTGTTGTTGCGATTGCTCCACCGAGGGAGTGTCCGTAGATGACAACGGGAGCGCCAGAGTTGCGGACGGCTTGAGCGATCTCTGTGAGGGCGTAAGCGCTTAGAGCATCGAAAGGAGAGTGAAGTTCGTCGTCGCTAAATTCAGGCGAAAGTCCATGCCCGAGCGAATCAAGACAAATGACTTCCCATTCGTGCTTCCAGTGGCTGGCGATGTCCGAAAGGGACGCGGCGCTGTCGGTGACGCCGTGCAGAGCGACGATCGTGCCGCGCGTGCGAGTACCGCTGATGATGCGTGAGAGACGGTGTTGTGGCATCGTTACCTCCAAACCCAAACACCTATGGTTGGTGAAAATAACCCTAGAGTGGTTGTGGGGGTCTTGTCAATGTTCTGCCGATTCACCTAGGGTATTTACTAGAGTTGAGGATTTCTTGGGCGTTGGTGACCATAGAGTCCTCAGCGCATCACAGGATCTCATGAAGCGAAGAATGACGATGAAGCCAAAATATACTGCCGTGTATGAGGCGCTAGTTCAGCGCATTGAAACGATGAATCCCGGCGACAAACTCGCAAGCGAAACGCAGCTTGCCGAGGATTTCAATGTCGCTCCCATGACTGTCCGGCGCGCACTTGAAATGCTTGCCAACGAAGGGCGCACGGTCGGCCATCGAGGTAAGGGAACATTCGTCGCGGGGCCGCCGCGCTCGCGTTCACACGCCGACGTCCTGAGCGATACGAGCGCGCACCTCATTTCCGCGACCCTTGAACGAGCGGGAAACGACGTACCCGGCCTTGAGGTTGATCCCGATGCATTCGTCTATCGTCTCGTCCACGCGCGCAGCGTTGAGGGGAAGGTTGTGGGGGTTCAGACGACGACGGCCGTCGCCTCGGCTTTTGAGGGACTCCTTGCTTACAAGCTCTCCCAGTCCGTTTCCGACATCCTCAACGGGTACAACGTTCCTGCTACCGGAACAGTTGTCACGGCCACTCAGGCCGGTGAGCGCGACGCGAAAATCCTTGAAGTTGAGGTGGGGGCGACCTGTCTTAGCGTTGAACAGTGCTGGGGCGAATCGCCAATCCTTGCCGTGAGCTCTACGCTTGTGCGCCCTGATAGGTACGCGCTGCGGCTGTAATTTGCGCCAAGGGCACATGCTACGGCAATTTACCAAGGCTTCATTTGCCACACGTGTTCCACTTATTGCGGTTAGCGGTGAAGCATGAATGCTGTCCTCGAACGTGATGTCGTTGCTATGGGCGAGGCACTTGGCGAAGACGACGATGCGGTGCATGTGACGCTATCTCGCGAAACGGTCGTGTGGCTTAGTGAGCTCATGGAAGTGAAAGCGCTAAGTGCACGATGTCGTCATTTCGCAGTATTGCGGCGAACTTTTGCGGGCTGAGGCCGCTCTCGTGCGTCGAATTTCGCGGCCGACGATGTGCAAACTCATGAAACAGAGATGTCTCGACTTTCGGATGGCGCATTATCGAATTTCGCGAGATTCGATCGAATGTTGACAACGCGATGAAGCTTCGCGGACGGATTCGGGCTTGGCGGATCTTATTGCTTGAGAAAACGAGCTTGGGCTGCCCGAGTGATCGTTGTTTTAGATACGAATATTCTCTATTCGCGTGTGCTGAGAGTTTTTCTCCTCTATGCCGATTTAGCTGGCATATTGGGCGTGAGATGGAGTGACGCAATACTGAGCGAGCTGTGCCGTCATCTTGTTGCCAATCGTGCGAATGTCGATGAACAAGCTGAGCAGCGGCTTCTCTCCGCGATGAACAGGGCGTCTCCGCTAGCCAATGGCGACATGTGCGACAGCGACGGCGAATTACTTTACGACTTTGAATTACCGGATCCCGACATGCCCACGTCATTATCGCCGCACCCATCACTGGTACGCGTGGAATCTGCACGAATAGCAGATGTGACTTCCCTGTGTCTCTTATGCCACGACGAGATTGGGAAGTGTGGGGTGCTGACGACGTCATGGTGTGTATCGTCGAAGGGCATGAGGAAATACCCTCACGCCCTTCGACGTCTGATGAGCGACTAGCTTTCGTAAATCCTGTCAATCACATCCGCGAAGTCACGCAGAATTGCTGCACGCTTCACCTTGAGAGACGGGGTGAGGTAGCCATTCTGCACGGAGAAATCAATGGGAAGAACCTCGAACTTGCGGATCGATTCAGCGCGTGAAACAGCTTCGTTCGCCCGCTTCACTGCACGATCAAGGGCAGCGATGACTTGGGCATCCCGACCAGCATCCGATGCCGACATCGACGGTAAGCCGTGGTTCTCCAGCCATGCCGGAAGCATCTCTGGATCGAGAGTGATGAGGGCAGAGATAAACGGCTTTTGATCGCCGACAACGACAACCTGAGAAATGATCGGGTGTCCGCGCAGGCGATCCTCCAGGACAGCGGGCGCAACATTCTTACCGCCGGCCGTCACAATGAGTTCCTTCTTTCGGCCCGTGACCCACACGTAGCCTTCTTCGTCAATCGTTCCCAGATCGCCCGAACGGTACCACCCATCCGGAGTGAAGGTTTCCTTCGTCGCTTCCTCATTGTTGTGGTAGCCGACGAATACGTGATCGCCCTTGACGAGAATCTCACCGTCGTCGTCGGTACTGACGCGGCAACCGGGGTATGCGCGGCCGACCGAACCAATGCGGATAGCTCCCGGAACGTTAACGGCTGTCGGAGCTGACGTTTCGGTCAGGCCGTAACCTTCGAGGACGGTGATTCCTGCGCCTCGGAAGAAATGGCCGAGACGCTCGCCGAGGGGCGCGCCGCCAGAAATTGCGTACTTGAGGTTACCTCCGCAGATACTGCGCAATTGTTGATAGACAAGTCGATCGCCAAGTTCGCGCTCAGCTCGCAGGCGCGCAGACGGACCCTCAGAGGTGTCGAGGGCACGAGAATACGCAATAGCTACCTTGGCATAGTGGCGGAAGAGTTTGAGCTTGAGGCCGCGACCCGCCTTGGCGTCGGCGGCGTTGTAGATCTTCTCGAATACACGCGGCACAGCCAGGATATATGTCGGCTTAAACGACTTCATATCGGCCACGAGGTTGCGGGCATCGGGGGAGTAGCCCACGATTGTGCCGCAGTAGAGCGCCATGATGTTGATGAAACGGGCAAACGAATGGGCGAGGGGGAGGAAGAGGAGTGTGCGCTGGTATCCGTTTGTCAGCTTCGAGAGATTGTCGTCAAGAGGTCCGTTGACCGCGACGTGAAGTAGATTCCGATGAGTGAGACGGGCGCCTTTGGGCTTGCCAGTTGTGCCCGAGGTGTAAATGATCGTCGCAAGATCGTCGGCGCGCAGAGCGTCGATTCGGCGATCGATCTCGGCATCGTCCTCCAGCTTGCCCATTGCGGAGATGGTTCCCTGGGCGTCGTTCTCAATGACGAATGTGCGCTCGAAGTAATCAAATTCCTTCTGGGAGGGAGCCAAGAGTTCGGCCATTTGCTTCGTCTCAGCAATCGCGAAGCGAATGTGGGCATCCTCAATGATCCAGCGTGCCTGTTCGGCGGAATCTGTTTCGTAGATCGGGATGCCGTGCGCGCCGACCCACCACAATGCCATGTCGAAAAGGGTGAACTCGTAGCGAGTATGGGACATGATGGCGACGTTATCGCCAGGCTGGATGCCCAGGGCGATGAGTCCACGGCCAACGGCGCGGATCTCTTGCTCGAACTGGCGCCATGTAACGGGCATCCAGGTATTAATGGAGGATTTGCGTTCGACAGCGACGTGGTCGGGCTTATCTTGGGCGATGTTGCGGAAGAACCACGGGATGCTCATCTCGTCGGTGATCGTGATTTTTCCCGGCGTGAATGAGACTCGGCGCTGCGGAGTGAGTGTTTCCGGCGTATTTTCGGGAGCTTCGAGGGAAGCGTGTGTTGCGTCGTTACTCGGAGTGCTCATATACAACCTTTGATTGTCTAAATCTTACCGCTAGTTACCCTACCGTAACTTACTCGAGTGTAGGGGGAGGTGCAGCGAGGAAAACTGTGGCACTGCTCCCACCACGATACGCCCCCGACGAGGCAGAAAGAGCAAAACTTCGTCGACATTCCACACAACAAACACGAGGGAACAGCGCGGCCAAACGTGCCGATCGGCGTTCCCGCGAATCGTCGTTCGTGAAAAGAAAAGTGGGGTTCGCCGAAGGAACGACGAACCCCACGCGAGCCTCGGGCTTACTTCTTCTTCGGCTCCGGCGGATTGAGCTCGTACGAAGCTACAGCTACTGCGCCTGCCTCGTCGACATTCTCAATGCCGAGCGTGCCAGCAACGTGCGCCGCGCGGACAAGATCATCAAGAACAAGATCCAAGCGGGCGCGATCCGCTTCAACCACGGAGAGCGTGACGAACTTGTAGGTGGTGCGCTGGGAAACCTTGTTTTCCGACTTCACCTTGCGAAGCACCATAAGCGCCTCACCTGCAACGCGAAGCACCTCAGCATCGCCGCCAGATGCGGCCGCACGCAGGTCGTCGGCACTTGGCCACGCAGCGCGGTGCACCGAACCTGAGCGATACCACGACCACACCTCTTCGGTAGCGAAGGGGATGAAGGGGGCGAGGAGCCGCAAGAAGGTGTCAATAGCAATGTTGAGTGCTGCGCGAGCCGATTGCCCCTCGGGGCTATCCACGTAAGCGCGGTCCTTGACGAGCTCGAGATAATCGTCGCAGAACGTCCAGAAGTACGTTTCTGTGAGCTCGAGTGCACGGGTGTGGTCGTATGCCTCAAACGACGAGGTCGCTTGCTCAACCACATCGGCGAGGCCGGCGAGCACCGAGCAATCCACCGGCTCGGTCACGAGCGACGGATCCAAACGAACCGGGGAACCCTTGCCGGCAGCGTCGAAGGCGAACTTCGATGCGTTGAGAACCTTCATTGCAAGGCGACGGCCGATCTTCATCTGCTGCTCGTCGAACGTGGCATCCACGCCGAGGCGTGCACTGGCGGCCCAGTAGCGGACGGCATCCGAACCATGCTTTTCGAGGAGGCCCATCGGGGTGACAACGTTCCCCTTGGACTTCGACATCTTCTTGTGGTCGGGATCGAGAATCCATCCCGAGATCGCGGCGTGCTTCCAGGGGTTCTCCCCAAACTCGAGGTGGGCGCGAACCATGGAAGAGAAGAGCCACGTGCGGATGATGTCTTGGCCCTGCGGGCGCACATCCATCGGGTATACACGAGCGAACAAATCGTCATCGGTGAGCCACCCAGCGGCGATCTGTGCGGAAAGCGACGACGTTGCCCACGTATCCATGATGTCGACCTCGCCAGAGAAACCACCCGGCTGGTCGCGCTGGTCTGCCGTGTATCCTGCAGGGACATCGGAGGAAGGATCGACTGGGAGTTGATCGAACTCGGGGGCGATAACCTCGTCGTACTTCACTTCGCCGGATTCGGAGACCTTGTACCACACGGGAATCGGCACACCGAAGAAGCGCTGACGGGAAATGAGCCAGTCGGTGTTGAGGCCGCCAACCCAGTTGTCGTAACGCACGTGCATGAAGTCGGGGTGGAACTGAAGTCCGTTGCCCGCCTCGATGAGGTTTTCGCGTAGCTGCTTGCCGTTAGCCTCCGTGAAATCGCGTCCACCGTTGCGGATGTACCATTGGCGGGACGTGACGATTTCGAGGGGCTTATCGCCCTTCTCGAAGAAGTTGGTCATACGGTTCGTCGGCTTGGGCTCGCCGAGCATTTCGCCTGACGCTGTGAGTGCTTCGACGAGGGCCTTTCGTGCGGAGAAAGTAGTCTTTCCGGCCATCTCCTCGTACATGGTGCGGCCGCGCTCGGAGGTGATCCATTCCGGCGTATCGCGGATGATACGGCCGTCCTTGCCAAGAACGGAGCGCATGGGCAGGTCAAGCTCGCGCCACCACTGCACGTCGGTGATATCGCCGAAGGTACAGCACATCGCGATACCGGCACCCTTGTCGATTTCGGCTGCCGGGTGGGCGAGCACGGGGAGCTCCACATCGAAAATCGGGGACTTCACCGTGGTGCCAAAGAGGTGCTGGTAGCGCTCGTCGTCCGGGTGGGCAATGAGTGCCACACATGCGGGCAGGAGCTCGGGGCGGGTCGTTTCGATGACGACATCCGAGCCGTCCTCGGCGTGGAACGCGAGGGAGTGGTAAGCGCCCGGGTACTCGCGAGCTTCGAGTTCGGCTTGCGCCACAGCGGTCTGGAAGGTGACATCCCATAGGCCGGGTGCCTGGGCCTGGTAAGCCTCGCCGCGTTCAAGGTTCTTGAGGAATGCGGCCTGAGCGACCTTCTGAGCCTTTGCGCCGATCGTCTGGTAGTGCTGCTTCCAATCGACCGAAAGGCCGAGGTAGCGCCATAGCGCCTCGAACTGCCCTTCGTCTTCGGCGGTGAGCTTCCAGCACAGCTCGATGAAGTTGCGGCGCGAGATCGGCTTCTGATCGGCGTACTTGATGGACTTACCGTCGCCGCCGTCGTGCGGTGGCACGAAATTAGGCTCGTAGGGGAGGGAAGGATCGCAACGGACACCAAAGTAGTTCTGGACGCGACGCTCAGTGGGCAGGCCGTTGTCGTCCCAACCCATCGGGTAGAACACAGACTTGCCGCGCATACGCTGGTATCGCGCTACCGTATCGGTGTGCGTGTAGGAAAACACGTGTCCGATGTGGAGCGAGCCAGACACCGTTGGCGGCGGCGTGTCGATAGAGTACACGGCCTCACGTGTTGCGTTGCGGTCGAAGGCGTACGTCTGGTTGTTCTCCCAGCTTTCGCCCCACCGGCCTTCTAGTCCTTCAAGTGTTGCCTTCTCCGGAACCTCCGTGTGATCGAGGAGCTCGGAGGGCAAATTCGTGCCTTGGGAATCAGTCATAATCCCTATTCTATCCTTGGGCCGTGCTGATTCTTGGCTCCATCCATGGTGAGAAGCGCAGTATTTTCGTTAGATTCGCTTCATTTCGTGGGGAGCGCTCAGGGGACCACGCATCACGCTCTGTTATGTTCGTTTCATGATGATCATGCCGGTATCCGGGATCCCGCCCGTTTCCATGAACGACGATATTGCCGCCGTTATTGCTGGTCCGCTGAATTCTCTTGTGTGGCCCGATGGTGGGCGGTCGCTCTGGGGTGACGACATCGTCGTCATTGCGGGGAAAATCGTGGCGAAGGCCCAAGGGCGGTATACAAAGCGCGAGGCGGATATGGCCGACGAATTCGATGCGCTTGACGCTAAGAATCTTCTGATGTTTCGTGCCATTCCGCGAGGGCTTGCCCTTTACCGTCCGGAGAATTGCGACGAAGCCGCGGCACAGATACGGCAGGGCTTGGCGGCGCGCTTTGGCGGGCGGCCGGGGGTGATTATTAGCGGGTCCGAGCGCGAGCGCCGGCGCGGGCGCGGGCGGCGCGATATTGCTCTTGGTAGCGCTGGAATTGACCTCGCGACGGAGCGTGGAGAAGCCGTTGTTGATGCTCTTGCTGCGGCTGCCGGCGTTGTCATAAATACGAACGACGAGTGCCCGGTTGCAGTTATTCGCGGTGTAGGAATGTTGCATTGGGAAGATTAATGTCCAGAGAAATCTTTGCCTCGGCATGCCATAGTTCCGGCGAAGGGTTAAGCCGTTACGTATCTGTAACATGAAAACCCTCTATGCCGGCCTCAATTTTCTTTACGATAAAAGTGCAATGATGCACGAGGGGGCTGAGATGCGGGCGAAACATATTGGGCAGGTTATTGCCGGGACGATCCTGATTGCTTTCGGCGGTTTTATTGGTAGTTCTGCCGCGTACTGGAGGGATACCGGGAGCCTTGGAGGTGTGCTCTCATCGTTCTCTGCGGCGGACTGGCTACTTCTTGTTGTGAGTGGCTTCGTTTTGTCAGTGGTTTTAGTTGTTGCTTCGACGAAGGGTCGAGTAGTCGCTGAAGGAGAAGCAGATTCGCGGAGTCGGCGATTGCTCTGGCTTATCCCACTCGGAGTGATCGTATCTGCGGCAGTTTTCACCCTGATGTAGTGATAGCGCCGGCCGCGTGCTCGTGATGGCCTGAAGATCCACCACATTTTTCGGTGCTCTGAACCCGACTTTCGTCAGGGAATCAGGAATACTCCGGCCGGCGTAGTTACCGTGAATGTAGCGCTCGTCGAATGTGGGGCCATTGGCTCAGCGGCGAGCGTGAGATGACGAAGGCAGGGTGCGATGAGCAAAGCCGATCAGCCGCTAGAACGGTGGACAGCGAAAGATACGCGACGATATATCCGGCTTGTTGTTCTTTTGAGCTCCGCGGAAATCTTGATCAGTTATGTCCTCTATTATTTTTCCGAAGGTGTGCTTCAAGGATTTATAGGTTCGGAAGATTTTTACGAACTTCTCGTCCTCTCGCCGTATAACTTCTTCGCGTCAGCACTTATTATCTTCGAGGAGAAGAAAAGAAAACGTATGAGCGCGGAGGAACGTACACAGCGATCCTCGCGTCTTGTTCTCGTTGCCTTAGGTGGAATGGTTTTTATCACCGTGGGTATAGCATTTTTCTTCTAGTATCTCGCCACAATATGGCTGATCTGCCAGTGAGGGCAGGATCGGGCATTGCTGAGTTTGCTTGTCCGAACCTGCCCTCGTTGAGAAATACGTCAGCCTTGTAGTTCCGTGTCGCGATCAATCGAGGCTTGCGCGCCCTTGACAACGGCGGCACCAAAACCGGCCTCCTCAAGGGCAACTACGCCGGCCACAGTCGTCCCGCCAGGGGATTGCACAGAATCGGCTAAAGAGGCTGGAGTATCGCCAGAGTCAAGCCCTGCCAAGACCATCTGCGCCGAACCTAGAACTGCCTGAGCGGCAATCTTCACGGCCTGAAGTTTTGGGAGCCCGTTCTTTACGCCCGCACGCGCAAGCGCATCGATGTACTCGAAGGTATAGGCCGGTGAACAGCCAGCCAGCGCCGAAAATGCCGAAAAATCTTTCTCGGCGATCGTCGTCGTTTCCCCAACAGCCTCAAAAACTTCGGTAACCGCTGCGAGCTGATCGTCACTCACACCTTGAGCTGCACAGATCCCCGTCATCGACTGGCCGAGCGCCGCATTGACGTTCGGCATTGTCCTCACCACGGGTTGGCCATCGTCGAGATGCGAAGTGAGCACGTCAATCGTCGTCCCTGCCGCAACTGAGACAATAATTGAACCGGCCTTCGCTGCTTCGTCGCGAATCGAATCAAGCACTCCGGCAACAGCGTACGGTTTCACCGCGACAACGACGACCCCCGAACCCACCTTCGCCACCAGTTCGCGGGCGTCACGTGCAGCCTGTGTACCAAACGAGTCGGCAAGTTCACGGGAACGCTCGGGTGTAGAGCCGACGATGACGATGTCGCTCGCTTTGTACGTTCCAGCCGCAATGACGCCACGAATAATCGCTCCACCCATGGAACCGGCACCGATGAAACCTAGCATGTGACCTCCCGAAGTCGCGAATGAATCCAAACGTCACGCTACCAGGGAAATCGGGGGACCGGCAGGACGAAGTCCGACGACGAATAGCAGCGCGGCGGCACGAGGGCAGACACGATAACGAGTACCTCTGAACAATCCTGCGCAATGCTCATCGAGAGTGGGAATATGGAAGGACGCGAGCCAAAGCGGTTGGCGAATTGACGAGCGGAGGAGAGCACATGGCACGTGGACGAGTACTTGTCACAGGAGCATCAACGGGTATCGGCGAGGCTACCTGCCGCAGGCTTGTAGCGGAAGGCTACGACGTTATCGCTACCGCGCGCCGCACTGAACGCCTCGAAGCACTAGCGGATGATATCGGCTGCGAATATTTTTCTGCCGACCTCACTGATGATGCGCAGGTGGCCGCGCTCGCGGAATGCGCCGAAAAGAACGGCCCACTTACGGCGCTCGTCAACAACGCGGGCGGCGCAATCGGCCTTGACTCGGTGGCGGACGGCAAGATCGCTGACTGGCTTGGAATGTACGAAAAGAACGTCCTCGGCACGCTGCGTCTCACTCAGGCGGTGCTCCCCGCTTTCCGCGAGCGCGGCGGCGACATCGTTTTCATTACGTCAACGGCGGCGCACGAGGCGTACAAGGGTGGTGCGGGATATACCGCAGCTAAACATGCTGAGTTGATGATTCCGCAGACGTTGCGTTTGGAGTTGCTTGGCGAGCCTGTGCGCATTATCGAGATTGCCCCAGGTATGGTGAAAACGCCGGAGTTCTCGAAGAATCGTTTGGGAAGTGAGGAAGCTGCCGAGGCGGTCTATGCCGGAGTGGACGAACCGCTAGTTGCCGACGATATTGCCGATGTGATTGTGTGGACGCTTTCGCGACCGAGCCACGTCAATATCGACTCGGTGACAGTGCGTCCAGTTGCGCAAGCAAATTCGTGGACGGTCGCCCGAAAGTAGCACCGAGAGTAGGCGATTGAGTCGCCGTTGTGCGTGGCGGCGTGGAGCGTTGGACCTCACAGACGTCGCCTGCGTCGCTACGTTACAATGTTCCTTGCGTTGACCCGGCTATCACCGGCGAGCATCTGGAAGAACAGAGCAAACCTCCTTCGGAACGCAGTGAATCCGCAGGCGTGAGCTCCTATTAGAACCAGACGGTTGGACTCGTCATCGTCCTCAATGAAGCGGCTGCGCGCAGCGTGGCAAGCGAGGTGGTACCGCGGCTTCGGAAGTATTCTTCCGATTCTCGTCCTCGTGATCCGTATCCGCATTGAGGAGAGACATGAGCGAGCAAGCGCATTATCCACTCCACCGCGAGGGCGACGTCGTCGCTTCTCCGGAGTTCCCGAAGCTCGAGGAGGAGGTGCTCGCTTACTGGAAGCAGGACGGCACCTTCCAGGCGTCCATCGATAACCGCCCAGCCGGTTCGGAGGGCTCTAACGAGTTTGTTTTCTACGACGGCCCGCCATTTGCCAACGGCTTGCCGCATTACGGGCACCTTCTGACGGGCTACGTCAAGGATGTTGTTGGCCGCTACCGTACGATGCGTGGCCAGCGTGTTGAGCGCCGTTTCGGGTGGGATACTCACGGCCTTCCTGCTGAGCTTGAGGCGCAGCGTGAGCTTGGAATCGACGACGTCACAGAAATCACCCGTGAGGGTGGTATCGGAATCAAGGCTTTCAACGAGGCGTGCCGTTCGTCGGTTCTTCGTTACACGAACGAGTGGGAGGAGTACGTTACTCGTCAGGCTCGTTGGGTAGATTTCTCGAACGATTACAAGACCCTCGATCCCACGTACATGGAGTCGGTGATCTGGGCGTTCAAGACGCTTTACGATAAGGGCCTTGCCTACCAGGGGCACCGTGTGCTCCCATACTGCTGGCACGACCGCACGCCGTTGTCGAACCATGAGCTCAAGATGGACGACGACGTATACCAGGATCGCCAAGACAACACGGTGACGGTCGGTATGCGCCTTGAGGAACCACTTGTTCCTGGCTCGGATAAGGGCGAGCTTGTTCTCATCTGGACGACGACACCCTGGACGTTGCCGTCGAACCTTGCTGTGGCCGTTGGCCCGAAGATCGATTACGTTGTCGTCCACGTTGCGGAGGATCTCGAATCCCCGTTGGCTGGTGAAAACGTCGTCGTCGCTGAGGCGCGTCTTGGCGCGTATACGAAAGAACTGGGTGAGGAGCCGGAGGTTGTCGCGCGGCTCACCGGCTCGGATCTTGCGGGTAAGCGCTACCATCCGATCTTCGATTACTACGATAACGAGGCTCATCGTGCTGAGGGTGCCGCTCCTGGACCGATGGGGTGGACGATCATCACGGGTGATTACGTCTCGACCGAAGACGGTACGGGTCTTGTTCATATCGCCCCGGCTTTCGGTGAGGACGACATGTTCGTCTGTCAGGAAGTCGGCATCCAACCGGTCATCCCGGTCGACGAGGGTGGTTGCTTCACTTCGGAAGTTCCCGATTACGAGGGCCTTCAAGTCTTTGATGCAAACAAGCCGATCACGCAGGATCTTCGCGATGGCACTGGGCCACTTGCCCGCGTTCCGGAGGAACGACGCGCGGTTCTCGTGCAGCAGAAGTCGTACGTTCACTCCTACCCGCACTGCTGGCGTTGCCGTAAGCCGCTCATCTACAAGGCGGTCTCCTCGTGGTTCGTCAAGGTGTCGGCGATCCGTGATCGTATGGTCGAGCTCAACCAGCAGATCGACTGGGTGCCCGAACACACGAAGGACGGCATCTTCGGCAATTGGCTTGCTGGCGCTCGCGATTGGTCGATTTCTCGTAACCGATTCTGGGGTGCTCCCATCCCCGTGTGGGTGAGTGACGATCCGAACTATCCGCGCACGGATGTGTATGGCTCGTTCGCGGAGCTTGAGCGTGATTTCGGTGTGAAGGTGACGAACCTCCACCGTCCTTACATTGATGAGCTCGTGCGCCCGAACCCGGATGATCCGACGGGTAAGTCGATGATGCGGCGCATCCCTGACGTGCTCGACTGCTGGTTCGAATCGGGATCAATGCCCTATGCCCAGGTGCATTACCCCTTCGAGAATCAGGAATGGTTCGAATCGCACTACCCAGGCGATTTCATCGTCGAGTACATCGGCCAGACACGCGGGTGGTTCTACACGCTCCACGTGCTCGCCACAGCCTTGTTTGATCGTCCTGCCTTCACAAATGTTGTGTCGCACGGCATCGTGCTCGGGGACGATGGCCGCAAGATGAGTAAATCGCTGCGGAACTACCCGGATGTCAACAAGGTGTTTGATTCGTATGGGTCGGATGCCATGCGGTGGTTCCTTATGAGCTCGCCGGTGGTGCGAGGCGGGAATCTTATCGTCACGGAGGATGCGATTCGCGATACCGTTCGCCACATCATCCTTCCGTTGTGGAATTCGTACTATTTCTTCACGCTTTACGCTGGAACGTGCAGTAAGGGTGCCGGTTATCTTGCGAAGCAGGTCGATATGAACGACGAGGCGCTTGTTGCTTCGCTTGACGTTCAGGATCGGTATTTGCTTGCCCATACACGCGCTCTTTCGGAAACGGTGCGTGGCCAGCTTGATGCGTACGATATTCCGTCGGCGTGCCAGAGCGTGCGCGACTACATCGACATCCTGACGAATTGGTACGTCCGTACGTCGCGTGATCGTTTCTGGAACGAGGATACGCAGGCTTTCGATACCCTCTATACGGCTCTCGTCACACTCTCGCAGGTGACGGCTCCGCTTCTTCCGCTTGTGTCGGAGGAAATCTGGCGTGGCCTCACGGGTGGACGCTCAGTGCACCTGACTGATTGGCCGGTGCTCCCTGAGACTGTTGCTGACGATGCGCTTGTCGCCCAGATGGACGAGGTGCGCGCGGTGGTGTCTGCTGCTCATTCGTTGCGTAAGGCGAATAAGCTGCGCGTGCGCCAGCCGCTGCAGACACTCACGGTGGTTTCGAGTTTGGATATGGGGGCTTTTGCTGATCTCATCGCGTCAGAAGTCAATGTCAAGAACGTTGCTTTCAAGGATGCTGAGAATTGTGGCATGGAAGTGCGCCGCGAGCTTGCGGTTCTTCCCCGTGAACTCGATCCAGCGATGCGTAAGCTCACGTCTCAGCTCTTTAAGGCTGCACGTGATGGTGCTTGGCACGAGGTTGAGGGAGGCGTTGCACTTGAGCTTGATCCGGAGGTGACGCTGACACCAGGGCAGTACACGCTCACAACTCAGGT
This sequence comes from Arcanobacterium haemolyticum, assembly GCA_021532125.1. Taxonomy (GTDB): domain Bacteria; phylum Actinomycetota; class Actinomycetes; order Actinomycetales; family Actinomycetaceae; genus Changpingibacter; species Changpingibacter haemolyticus_A. The sequence continues at coordinate 143,035 of JADYUX010000001.1, read as the reverse complement.
TGTATCGGAGCCTGGTTCGGTGGCAACGGTTCTTGATTCGGGTTCCTTCGTGTCGTTGGATACGACGCTGACGCCGGAGCTTGAAGCCGAGGGTTATGCGCGCGATGTCGTTCGTGCCGTCCAGGATGAACGCAAGGCTGCCGGCCTGCATGTTGCGGACCGTATCGAGCTCACGCTTCGTGTACCTGGTGAGCATGTGGATGCCGTGCGTACGCATCTTGAGTTCATTAGTGGTGAGACGTTGGCTCTTTCGGCACATGTCGAGGAAGCTGACAAGCTCGGCGTTTCAGTGAAGCGCATCGAAGCCTGATAGGCATGTGTGGCTCCCCGGGGAGGATGCTTGTGTGTCCTTCTCGGGGAGCTTCTGCATGGATGGGTTGCCTCAACCGATAGACCGAGGGAATGACTTGGTAGATTGTGCGTTGTAGGGGGAGTGAATATGACACATTTTGACGACGACAAGCGCCTCGATTCTGTTTCGGAGAGCCGTCGTGAGGACGAGGAACGAGCAGAGCGCGAGGATGCCGAATTTGATGCGGCACTCAAGGCGGTGATTTCTTCCGGGCTCATTGCTGGTCCCGATCCGAGTGTTGTTGAGGAGATCCGCGACGAAGACGAGGCGGGTGCGGCAAGCGACCCGACGGCGCTGCTCGCTCAGAAGGTCGAACTCGATGAGCGTGTGGAAGAAATCTATCAGTCGATCGTCGCCCGGGCTCCAGAGCATAAAGTCCAGCCTTCTCTCGATCGCGTGCGCGACTGCCTGGACATGATGGGGAATCCGCAGAAAGCTTACCGGGCTGTTCACATCACGGGGACGAATGGGAAGACATCGACATCGCGCATGATTGAAGCATTGCTGCGCGAACGTGGTTTGCGGACGGGTCGCTTTACGTCTCCGCATTTGACGAGCGTGCGCGAGCGGATTTCGATTGATGGGCGAGCGATTTCGCGTGAGGACTTCATCGAGACCTGGGAGGACGTAGCTCCGTTTGTCGAGATGATCGACGAACGCTCGCTCGAAGCTGGCGGGCCACGAATGAGTTTCTTCGAGGTTTTCACCGTGATGGCATACGCTGCCTTCGCCAACGCTCCGGTTGATGTTGCTGTTGTGGAAGTCGGCATGGGCGGTAAATGGGACGCCACGAATGTTATTGATGCCGATGTTGCCGTGCTCGCCCCGGTGGCACTCGATCACGAACGCTGGCTCGGATCGAGTGTTGAAGATATCGCGAGGGAAAAGCTTGGGATTGTTAAGCCCGGTGCCACGCTCGTGTGCGCGGAGCAAGAGGAGAGCGTGCTTCGCCTTGTGGCCGAGCGGTGCGCTGAGGTTGGGGCACGGCTGATCCTAGCTGGCCGCGACCTGGGCGTCGTAAGCCGCGAGCTGGCGGTCAATGGCCAGCTCGTGTCGATTCAGACACCGGCAGCGAGGTATGACGACATCCCGCTCTCGCTCAAAGGATCATTCCAAGGAGATAACGCGGCATTGGCATTGGCTGCAGTTGAAGCGTTCTTTGGCGGTGCCGCCCTGGCCGGTGACGTTGTCGAACATGCGCTTATGGCGGTCTCGTCACCAGGTCGTCTCGAAGTTGTGCGTTCTTCGCCAACTGTCATCGTTGATGCAGCGCACAATCCCCACGGCGCCCAAGCGACGGTTGAGGCGTTGCAGGAGTATTACCCTGGGCGGCTCGTCGCAGTTGTCGCCATGATGGCCGATAAGGATGTTGAAGGCTTCCTTGGGATCCTCGAACCAGTGTTTGCGGAGATCGTCGTGACGGGTATGCCGACAGACCGCGCGATGCCGGCGGCTGAACTCGCTGAACTCGCTGAGGACGTTTTCGGTGACGATCGTGTGCATGTGGAGGAGGATCTGGCAACCGCGATCGACGAGGCCGCGGCGCTCGCGGACTCCGATTCGAGCCAGCCGATGACGTATCCGGCTGTTGTCGTGCTTGGGTCGATCCAGCTGGTGGCACAGGCGCGAACCTTGATGGGGCGGCCCGCGGCTGACGGAGCTGAGTGAGTGTGTGAGGGGCGAACGGAGGTTCGCCCCTCACTATTGTGTGGGCCGCTGTGAGAATTTTCTGCCCTGAGGGAAGAAGAAGCGGGCACTTGGGTACTCGTGGCGCACTAGTGAAGTTCACGTGGGAGAATACACGTATGACTACACAACGTATTCTCATCCTTGTGAAGCCCGATGGTGTGCGCCGAGGCCTCGTCGGTGAGGTCCTTCGCCGGATTGAGACTAAAGGCTACAAACTCAACGATATTCGGTATGTGCAGGCTACACCGCAGCAGCTTGCCGAACATTACTCGGATCTCGTCGATAAGCCGTTCTATCCTTCCATTGAGGACTATATGACGTCGGGGCCGATGGTTGCTGCAATCTTCTCGGGCGCTCGGGTTATCGAGGGCGTGCGTTCGCTCGCTGGTGCCACCGATCCCACGGCTGCCGCACCGGGAACGATCCGAGGCGACCTGGCGTGTTCCCTTGAGGAAGATCGGATCGAAAACATTATTCACGCTTCGGATAGCCCGGAGAATGCCGAGAAGGAAATCGGTATTTGGTTTGCTTAGTTTGTGTGGCGCGCCTTGAGGCGCGCCACTTTCCGCAAAGGTGCGGAACGCTGGTCGGCGCCCTGCCGGCTTCGCGAACATCATCGCTCGTAAGGAGAAGACAATGAAAGGTCTCATTAACGATCCGCAGAATGTCGTCGACGAAGCACTGGAGGGTTTCACCCGAGCCAACGCAGATATCGTCGAACTGCATAAAGAACCGAATTGGGTTGGGCGTGCAACGAAGCGCACGGGAGTAGCGATCGTATCGGGAGGTGGCTCGGGCCACGAGCCGCTGCACGCGGGATTCGTCGGCGATGGAATGCTTGATGGTGCTGTTCCCGGCCCGATGTTTACATCGCCAACACCCGATGCCATTCTTGCTGCTATCGAAGGCACCGATAATGGTGAGGGTGTGCTCCTCGTCATCAAGAACTATACGGGTGACGTGATGAATTTCGAGATGGCCGGAGAGCTCGCCGAAGCGACGGGCCATACAGTGAAGACGGTTCTCGTCGCCGATGACGTTGCCGTTGAGGACTCCACGTGGACGGCCGGGCGACGAGGTGTTGCCGGCACCGTGCTCGTTGAAAAAGTTGCCGGCGCTGCGGCAGCTCGTGGCGATAGCCTCGATGAGGTGGCAAAGATTGCCGAAGAAATGGCGGCATCTGTCCGCTCGATGGGATTGGCCTTGCGTGGCTGTACGCTCCCGCATATTGGCACACCGGGCTTTGAGCTTTCCGAATCGGAAGTTGAGATGGGAGTCGGAATCCACGGCGAGCCTGGGCGTGCTCGAGTAGCGATGGCCACGGCTGACGAGCTCACAGATCAGCTTGTCGATGCCATTATTGCCGATGCGAACCTTACGGCCTCTGACGAAGTTATTGCCTTCGTCAATGGTATGGGTTCAACGCCCGCGTATCAGCTCGATATCGTGTTCCGGCGGGTTGCCCAGCGCCTCGACGAAGCCGGCATTGTGATTGCACGAACCCTCGTCGGCAACTACGTGACGAGTCTCGACATGGAAGGCGTGTCCGTCACGCTGGCGAAGGTCGATGACAAGATGCTCGAACTGTGGGATGCGCCTGTTCATACGGCTGCACTGCGGAAAGGATGCTAAATGACACTGGATATTATGTGGGTCAAGGCGTGGGTTGCGCGCATGGCCGAAGCTGCCTCTGCGCATCGCGATGAGCTCATCGATCTTGACCGGGCGATCGGCGACGGCGACCATGGCGAAAATCTCGATCGTGGATTTGCCGAGGTGATGAAGCAGATGGAGAGCGCTCCCGACGATCCCGCACAAGTATTGCGCACTGTCGGTATGACGCTTGTGACGAAGGTGGGCGGAGCATCCGGCCCCTTGTATGGCACGGCGTTCATGAACATGTCGAGCGTTGCGAAAGCACAGATGGAGGCGGCTGATATCGTCGCTCTCATCGATGCTGGGCTCGCAGGCGTGCAAAAGCGCGGCAAGGCAGAACCGGGTGAGAAAACAATGGTCGACGCGTGGGAGCCAGCTCGGCGCGCAGCCGTCGCCGCGGCTGATAGTGGGGCAGATGCGCGTGGAGTCCTCGAAGCTGCAGCGCAGGCAGCTCATGAGGGTGCGCAGGCCACACTCGACATGGTGGCGACGAAGGGGCGCGCGTCGTATCTTGGAGACAGGTCGGTGGGCCACCTCGATCCAGGTGCCGTATCCACCTCGTACATCTTGGAAGCAGCAGTAAAGGCAGCACAGTGAGTATTGGTTTCGTTCTTGTCTCTCATTCGCCGAGCGTAGCTGGCGCCGTCGCAGAGCTCGCCGCTCAGATGGCACCTGACGTGCGTATCGAAACCGTTGGTGGCGATGCCGCGGGTGGGTTTGGTACCGATGTCGCGCAGGTCCTCGCAGCGTGTGAAGCTATCGAGCAGACGTGTGAACGCGTGGTTCTTATGGCTGATCTCGGGTCGGCTCGTATGGGCGCTGAGATGGCGATTGAGATGACAGGCGAAGCTGACGACGGCACGCCTCGTCGTGTTCTTGGGCCAGGCCCGTTCCTTGAGGGGAGCGTGGCAGGTGCAGCGACAGCACAGGCCGGGGCTGGCCTCGCTGAGGTTGTTCGATCTATCGCTTCGTCGCTCGACTTCTGGAAAGACCAGATCAAGGCGGAAGATGCTCAGCCTCTCTCAGCGAGTGCGGGGGTGAACTCCGGATTCCAGACGCAGGTGACTGTCGTGGATGAGAACGGACTTCACGCTCGCCCGGCTGCCCTGCTCGCGCAACTCGTGGCTGGGCAGGACACCACGGTTCTCATCAATGGTGTGGAGGGAGATTCGATGATGGAGATTCTCCTGCTCGGAATCAAGCAGGGCGATTCTGTTCTTGTGTCGAGTCCCGACCCTGATGGTGAGGAAGCTGTGCGTAAAGTCGCTGCGGCGATTGCTGCGGGCTTGGAGCACAAGGCATAGAGCACGGAATTTCATAACGACGAAGGGCGCGGCCACGTGGTTCGCGTCCTTCGTCGTTTTCCATCCTCGTTGACAACGTTGCGGTATGCGGTTCAGAACGCCGGAACGGTCTCACAGCGACAGAAGGCTCATGACAAGAGGAAGGCACGAAATCACAAGGCCCACGACGTTGATTCGCATATTGTCACGAAGCACGGCGACGTATTCGCGGAGCATCGCCGTCGGCCAGTAGTAGCGGGCAATCGGAGCGCCGACTGAATACCCGGGAATGTTGAGGGAACGCATGAGAAGCGCAGCTCGGAAGGCATGGAAATTGCTTGTGACGACAGCGACCTGAGTGAGGTCGCCGCGCTCGCGGAGGATTTGCGACGAATACGTGAGGTTTTCGTTTGTCGTTGTGGAGTGGTTTTCGACGACGAGGAGTGCGCTTGGGAAGCCTTGATTCTCGGCGTACTCGGCCATGGCTTCGCTCTCGGCACGCGGCTCGTCAGGGCCTTGGCCGCCGGACATGACAAGGACGGGGTGGTTGTTGCTGAGTCCAGGGCGGCGTGCCCATTCGATGCCACGTTCGACCCGAGATCGGAGGAGAGGGGTGAGGTTACCGTGGCGCAGTCCGGCGCCGAGGACGATGACGGCATCGACGGCTCCGCCGATCCGTGGGGCGAGAATACCGTAAATCCAGGACCACAGGAGATAAGCGAGGAGGCCGTAACCGAGCCAAGCGATCGGGAAGACGAGGGTGAAGAAGATCCCGAAAATCGATGGTAATGGGCCGCTGGAGCGGTAGCTTGCGGCCATGACGATCCCGATGACGATGTATCCGATGATGCCGACGCCGAGGATGAGGGAGAGCAGATGGCCAAGGGAACGCCCCTCGCGGCGGACGACTGTGAGGCCGTTGAGGATGAGCATGATTCCAAGGGAGAAGACACCGAGGAAGACAACGAGGAAGATGCCGATGAACGCCCAGGCGGATATTTCTGAGTTGGGGATGAGCGATGAGAGGCGCGAGAGTAGCGCGGCGAGAAGTCCGGGGATTGCGAGGAAGATCGCCGTGAGGAGGAAGATGCCGTTGCGCACTTTTCTCGGATCGTGAATCGACGAGGCAATCGTGAGCCCGAGAAAGACGAGAGACGGGAGGTAAAGAACCATGTGGCTATTGTATGGAGGCACGTGGATTGAAGGGTTGTATCGTTGCGAACACGCCAGCGGACTTCCCTCGTTTGCCTTTTGTGGCCTAGGGTAAATCCGTGCACCTGAAATCCCTCACCCTACGCGGCTTCAAGTCGTTCGCGAAATCGACGACGATGCGCTTCGAGCCGGGGATTAATTGTGTCGTTGGTCCGAACGGTTCAGGGAAATCAAACGTTGTTGATGCACTCGCTTGGGTCATGGGGGAGCAGGGTGCTAAGAATCTTCGCGGCGGATCAATGGCCGACGTCATTTTCGCTGGTACGTCGAAGCGCCCGGCTCTTGGTCGCGCGGAAGTCTCCCTGACCATCGACAACACAGACGGCGTTCTTCCGATTGACTACTCAGAGGTGACGATCTCGCGAACACTGTTCCGCTCGGGAGGATCGGAATACGCGATCAACGGAACCTCATGCAGGCTCCTCGACATTCAAGAGTTGCTTTCGGATACCGGTATGGGCCGAGAAATGCACGTCATCATCGGGCAAGGACGCCTGGATCAGGTGCTTACCGCAACCCCGGAAGATAGGCGCGGCTTCGTCGAAGAAGCGGCGGGTGTCCTCAAACATCGTCGCCGGAAGGAACGGACTCTCCGCAAACTCGAATCTATGACGGCGTCCTTCACACGAGTTGAGGATTTAACTGCGGAGCTGCGGCGGCAGCTTGGCCCATTGGCGAAGCAAGCCGAGGCGGCCCGGCGTGCTCAGATCGTTCAAGCCGAGGAACGCGATGCCAAAGCGCGGCTCCTGGCCGACGATATTGCGCAGCAGCAGGCACGTATGCAGGCTGAAGAAGTCAATGACGAGGAGATTCTCGAGCGCCGCAAAGAACTTGATAAGGCATTGCATGAGGTTCGTGATGAGCTTGCGGTGCTCGACAAGGCTGAGAGCGACGCGCATCCCGAGCGTGCTCGTCTGAGCCAGATGTGGGAGCGGCTCTCAACATTGGAGGAACGCTACCGCTCGTTACATCAACTTGCTCGCGAGCGGGTTCGTTCGCTCGCGAGCGTGACGACGAATGTTGGACGCGGCGAACGCCCAGAAGACTTATTGGAACGTGCAAAGGCAGCCCGTGCCGAGGAAGAGGCACTTCAGGAGGATGTGACTCGCGCCAGCGACGAGCTTACTGCTGCCATCGCCGACCGTGAAGAAAAAGAAGCGGTAGAGCGTCGTCTCGAACGTGAGGTGGCGGAACTGTCCCGTGCCCTCGCTGATCACAAAGAAGATGCTGCCCGTGTGGCTGCGCGGCTTGCTGCAGCGAAATCACGTCTTGAAGCGTTAGAGCAGGAATCGGCTCGCGTTGAGACAGCTTGGCACGGGGCGACGACGCGTGCCGAGGAATCGGCAGAACAATGTGCTCGACTTGAGGAGGAGATCGTCGCTGGAAGTGACGGCGACGACGGCCTGAGTGACACCCACGAAGCTAACTCGGCAGCACTCGAACAAGCGAAGGAGGCGCTCGCTCAGGCTCGACGCGACGAACAAGCTGCCCGAGAGGCCCTCGCGTCGTGGACGGCGACGGCGGACGCCTTGGAGCTCTCACTTGAACCGGCAGATGCCACTGCGTGGGCCGTGGGTGCACACGTTGGTGAGCTTGTCCGCGACAAGCTCAGTGTGGCAGCAGGCTGGGAAGCGGCCCTTGAGGTTGCCCTCGGCGGAGGGGCAGAAGGAATCGTCGTCGATGGGATTGAAGCGGCGGTCGATGCACTCCGTGCTGTCAGGGAAGCGGACGCCGGCCGACTGGACGTCGTCGTAGCCCAGGAGACGGATGCACACCCCGCACAGGGCGATGCGGCACTAAACCGCGCACGTGCAGCATTGAGCACAATCGAGGCCGACGCCGCCATCCTGGCCCTCGATGCCATTACCGCAACCGACGACATCTCCGCGCCCATTCGCGCCATCCTCGCCGACACGATTCTTGCCCGTGACCTCGTGACTGCCCGCCACCTCCTCGCAGGAGGAGCACGCCGCGTGGTCACCGCAACCGGTGACGTCCTCGAAGCGCATCGGGCTGCAGGAGGGCAGAAAACTGCGGCATCCACGCTCGCCCGCCACAGCGCATACATCGACGCCAAGGAACACGTCGACAACGCTGCGGACACACTTGAGGCAGCGGCACAAGCACGGGTAACCGCTGACAGCACTCTCACAGCGGCTCAGGCAGCCTTTGACACCTCCGGCGCACAGCTCGCGGCACGAGATGCAGAGATGGCGGCGGCGGTGGCGCGCCTTGGCGCGCTGCGCCAAGCCCTCGCGGCCGCTCGCGAGGAAGTGGAACGTACAGCCGAGCGCCGCGAGGGGCTGGCCGATGACATCGGCCGCCAGCGCGCCACCGCCGATGAGCTTGCTGTTCAGCTTGATGCGGCGAGTGCTGATCCGACGGCTCTTGCTGAGAAGCTCGCGGCGTCGACGGCGGCTCGCGATAGCGCGCATGAGGCTACTCGGCAGGCGCGTGGCGTTGAGACGGAGGCGCGTCTTGCGTTGCGTACGCGTGAGGAGCGTCTGAGGGCGATCCTTGGGCGTGCTGATTCTCTTGAGCGCAGTGCTCAGGCGTTGGCTGAACGTATTGAGCGTGAGGAACGCGCTGCCTTGCGGCGTTCAGAGGCTGGTGCACGTGCTGGTCTGATTGGAGATCAGGCGCAGCGAGCTTTGGATGCGGTGCGTGAGATTCGAGAGCGTGTTGGCCGTGCGCGTGAGGCTGCGGAGGAATTGAATGCGTCGCGGGCGCTTGCTTTGCGTGAGGCTCGTTCGCGGCTTGACGAGCTTTCGGAGCGTTCACGGCGTTTGGATGATGCGCAGCATCGTCAGGAATTGGCGCGTGCGGAGTTGAGGCTTCGTTTCGAGCAGCTCGCTGCGAAGAGCTTGGAGGAGCTCGGCACGGAGGCCGGTACGCTCGTCGACGAATATGGTCCTCACGTCCTCGTTCCTACCGAGGATGGGGAGGTCGCGTATGTGCGTGAGGAGCAGGAGAAACGTCTGGCGCGAGCTCGGCGTGATTTGCAACGTCTCGGGAAGATTAATCCTCTCGCTTTGGAGGAGCATGCGGCCCTTGAAGAACGTCAGAAATACCTTGCCGGTCAGCTTGCCGATTTGAAGAAGTCTCGTGAGGATCTTTTGCGCCTCGTGCGTGACCTCGACACTCAGCTTGATTCTGTTCTTCGTTCTGCCTTGGCGGATGTTGCGGAGGCGTTCGAGCACACCTTCGCCACGTTGTTTCCCGGTGGTGAGGGCCGTCTGGTTCTCACGGATCCGGATTCTCCGTTGACGACGGGCATTGATATCGAGGCGCGGCCTCCAGGGAAGAAGGTCAAGCGGTTGTCGCTGCTGTCGGGTGGCGAGCGTTCTCTCACGGCTATTGCTTTCCTTGTCGCGATCTTTATGTCTCGTCCCTCGCCGTTCTACGTCATGGATGAGGTCGAGGCGGCTCTTGACGATGTGAATTTGTCGCGCCTACTCGACATCTTTAAGGAATTGCAGAAGTCGTCCCAGCTTCTCGTCGTCACTCACCAAAAACGCACAATGGAGATCGCGGATTGCCTGTATGGGGTGACGATGCAGGAGGAAGGCGTGACGACGGTTGTTTCGCAGCGAATGAGTGAGCTGGCCAAGCTCGTTGAGCGCTAGTTCCGGCACGAATGCAGAGTTGCGTGGCAGGCTCAGCCGCTGGAGCTACGCAAAGGTTCTGAATGGGTGAAACGTGGCCAATCTCCCCAAAGTCACCACAGGACTTTGCCGCATATCTTGAGATAATAAAAGCGTGCTCATCCCGATTGTCATTGTTTTCTTCGTGGTTCTCGTCGTAGTAGGTGTCTATGCCCTTATCCTGACGTCGCGCGATACCGATGTTAAGGAATGGGTCGCTGATTCTGTCGATGCGTGGCGTTCCGATGGCCTTGATGTCGACGATTTTGAGCTCAAGGTTCGTGATACTTCCGTCGAGGATGTTTTCGCTAAGTTCCCGGTTGCCTCCGAGGACTATCTCACTCCCGACGATGTGGAGGAGAATTGGAACCGGATGGTCTCGATGGAGCGTGAAGCATCGGGGTATGTCAAGGCAGCGTCTGCCCCTGTCGTTGAGAAAGTGACGGAAGTGGCTAGCCGCGTACGCCGGCAGGAGCAGGGAAATTCTGCTGTGGTGACCGGCAGTGAAACTGTGACGGATGGGACCGACGGAGCCCCTCAGGACGCTTCGCCTTCTCGACGCGACGCCGGGGAGAACGACGAGAGCGCAGTGGCGGTAGCTGAAACTGATGAGCCGCATGTCGATGCTGTGCCTGATATGGCGTTGGAGGATTCACACGACGAGTTCGCCAGGATCTTCACGACGGACCGCTCCGCAGAAAGCATCTGGCCGGGAGACGCACCGAAGCTTCGCTCGGAGGGCGCGAAAGATTCACGCGCTGCCTGATATCTCGTCGATCGTTTCTACGACGACCGCATACGCCGTAGGCTTTTTGCGTTTCTAAGCTGGAAATCTCAGCACGGGTAGGGAAGACTGGAGAGCGTGAATACTCCAACCATTGCTCTCATCGTCGTTGCCGTTCTTGTCGCGCTCGGCGCCATCGCAGCTTTTGTCGCGATGTCTCGCCGCCGGAACGAGCTTGAAGAATCATTTGCGAAGCCGGAAATCGAGACGGGTACAAAAGTTAACGAACCCGCCGAAACTGAGATTTCCGAGGAAGCTCCTGGCGACGAGATCGAGGTACCCGCCGTTGAACTCCCCGAATCTATCCCGAGCCGTATGCAGCGATTGCGTGCCCGGCTCGCACGTTCGGGTGGTCTCGGCCAAGCTCTTCTTTCGATCCTCTCACGTGGCGACCTCTCGCCGGAAGATTGGGAAGAACTTGAAGATACGCTCATCATCGCTGATGTTGGCCTTGAAGCTACATCGCAGATCATGGAGAATCTGCGCACCCGCACGAAGGTTGAAGGCACGCAGGACCCTGAGCGTGTACGGGCGATTTTGCGCGAGGAACTCCTGAGTCTTGTCGATCCGAGCATGGATCGTTCCCTTAACCTCACCCGCGCTGAAGGAGAAGATGGTTCAGCAGAGCCGGCGAGCGTCCTCATGGTTGGTGTTAACGGCACGGGGAAGACGACGACTGTTGGGAAACTTGCGCGTGTGCTCGTCGCGGAAGGAAAGAGCGTTCTTCTTGGTGCGGCTGATACCTTCCGTGCTGCCGCTGCTGATCAGCTCGCCACGTGGGGCGAGCGCGTGGGCGTTGATGTTATTCGTTCTGACCGCGATGAAGCCGATCCCGCATCTGTTGCATTTGAGGCAGTGAAGGAAGCCCGTGAACGCGGCGTTGATGTCGTGCTTGTCGATACAGCCGGACGTCTCCAGAACAAGGCTGGTCTTATGGACGAGTTAGGCAAGATTAAGCGTGTTATGGAGCGGAAGGCTCCCGTGAACGAGGTGCTGCTCGTCCTCGACGCGACCACGGGGCAGAATGGCATGCGCCAAGCGCAGGTGTTCGCTGAGGTGACGGGGATTACCGGCATTGTTCTGACGAAGTTGGACGGGACTGCTAAGGGTGGCATTGTGGTTTCGGTTCAGCGTGAGCTTGGTGTGCCGGTGAAGTTTGTTGGTTTGGGTGAGGGGCCGGATGATCTGGCGCCGTTTGATCCTGAAGGCTTTGTTGATGCGATCTTGGCTTAGCGCCGAGGGACGCTGACGCACACGCTGTGTGCACTGTGTGGGGGCCGTGCGAAAACGCACGGCCCCTCTCATCTACAGGAAATATATGCGCTGCAATTAAAGTGGTCTTAGATACCGTATCCACCAGCTACGAGGGACGCGCGCTCGTCGGCCGCACATCAACGCCGAGACGACAGCCGGCGTGTTGATAAAGGAGAACTCATGAAACTCGTGACAGCGGTCATCCAGCCCCACCGGCTCGATGAAGTCAAACAAACACTGATGGCAAACGGTGTTAAAGGAATGACCGCCACACAAGTGAACGGTTACGGTCGCCAACGCGGACACACAGAGGTTTACCGCGGAGCAGAGTACACCGTGGATCTCCTACCGAAAGTCAAAATCGAAGTGGTGTGCGCCGACGACGAAGCTCGCCCCATCGCGCTGGCAATCGCCGAGGCGGCCCGCTCCGGGCGCATTGGTGACGGAAAAATCTGGATCACCACTCTCGACGAGGTTATCCGCGTACGCACAGGAGAATCCGGCGAGGAGGCCCTCTAAGAGAGCTGAGTATTCGTAGCGATCAAGCCGGCAACAAAGCGGTAGAGGAATTGCCATGAAAATAGACTCCCTCATACAGGCGCGCCGTGGCATCAAACCACGAGGCGCCGCCTCGCGAGCCGAATGGTCGCGCCTCGCCGACGAGGCTGTTCGTGACCTGTGGCAACGAGTACACATTCGCACGGCGGGTAACACCTCAGGTAAGGGACGACGAATCGCTCTCGCGGCAGTGGGATCACTTGGACGCCTCGACTGTGGGCCTGAGTCAGACCTCGACCTCGTCCTCATGCACGAGGACGAAGCAGATCTCGCCGACGAACTTGCGGCGCAGCTCTGGTATCCCATCTGGGATTCCCACATCGACCTTGACCACGCCGTGCGATCCCTCGATGAGTGCCGCCACATTGCCAACGAGAACCTCACCGCTGGTCTTTCGATGCTCGATGCGCGTTTCATCGCAGGAGACCATGCCCTTTTTTCCCGTGCCCGCTCTGCCATACTTGCGGATTGGCGCTCGGCGGCGCGCCGGCGATTCCACACGATTGTCGACGAACACGACGAACGAATCGCTCGTAATGGCGAGCTGCCGTACCTCATTGAAGGAAATCTTAAAGAAGCGGGCGGAGGTTTGCGTGACGCGCTCCTCATCCGTGCCCTCGTCGCTTCGTGGCTCGTCGAACGCCCCGAAATCAACTACGCCGAAGCTGAATCTTCCCTCCTCGATATCCGAGACGCCCTTGCTAATGTGACCAGGCGCTACACGCCCGTGCTTCGGATTGATTACCACGACGACGTCGCCCGAATTCTTGGTTACACGGAGACATCGCGAGATCCTGGAGATGCCTTGTTATCGCGGGTGGCGGAAGCCTCCCGAATAATACGTGCCGCCTACCAAGCTACCGAGCGCGTAGCTCGGCGCAACCTCCAACCGGTCACCACCTCGATACCGCGGAAGGTACGCGGGCGGTACGTGCCTCCCCACCTCGACGAAGTTGTCCCGGGGGTGGGCAGGCGCGGGGGAGAGCTCGTCCTTCCAGCGGGAGTTGATCCCTCGTCGCCGGACATTCTTCTCGCATTTGCGCGTGAGAGCGCACGCACACATACACCGATTCGCCCCGCAACCCTTGCCTCGATGAAGAAGGCCGGTGCGTCAGATCCCCTCGGTGAAGCATTCCGCGGAGGGAAGCAATGGCCCCCTCACGCCCGCGCTGATCTTGAGGTCATCCTCGCGAGTGGAGCAGCGCAAATTCCCGTGTGGGAGGCACTTGACGTGGCAGGACTTCTCACCCGAATCCTTCCCCCCTGGGCGCACGTGCGTAATCTGCCCCAACGCTCCCCGATTCATCACTACACCGTGGACCGCCACCAAATTGAAGCGACATCCCTCCTGCCCACGTGTATAAGCGCCCGCGGAACAACCTTCGCGGACCTTCCAGACTCAACGCGAACCGCACTCCTTGTAGCGACCTTCTTCCACGACATCGGAAAACGTCCCGCTCATCCCGGACACAGCGAACGCGGCGCAGACATGATTCCGGATATCCTCGGTGCCCTCGGATACGGTGACGACATCATCCGTACCGTCACGGGCCTCGTCGCCCACCATCTCCTGCTCGGTGAACTTGCAACTTCGGCCGATCCGAACGACGAATCCACGTACGCTCGTATCAGCGCAGCATGCCGCGGAAGTGCGGATATTCTTGATGCTCTCCACATGCTCAGCCAAGCCGACGCGCGCGCATGTAAGCCGAAGGTCTGGAACGAATGGCGCGCTGGCCTTGTCGATGCACTCGTTCGTCGCGCCTACCCTCGTCTCTTGACGACCGCTCCTGCCAAAGACTAGTGCCCTTCCACAACCGCAAGTTGCGGGCAGTGTGCTGACAAGCGAGGTCATCCTTACGTTTCCGGCGTATGAGAGCTGCCGGAGGGGAAGAAATATCCCATTCTGACGTAGACTTGAGTGCAGTTTCATCCACTACGAGGGTAGGCCTGTGTTCGAATCACTTTCAGACCGCATCACTGGTTCATTTAAGAATCTCCGCTCCAAGGGGCGTCTCTCAGCAAGCGACGTTGAGCAGACAGTTTCCGAGATTCGTCGTGCATTGCTGGACGCGGATGTTGCGCTCCCCGTCGTCCGATCCTTCACGGCGTCGGTGCGTGAGAAAGCGACAGGAGCGCTCGCCTCGCAAGCGCTCAACCCTTCCCAGCAGGTCATCCGCATTGTTAACGACGAACTCGTGGAGATCCTTGGTGGGGAATCCCGAGAGCTCTCGTGGGCACAGGCCAAGCCGACTGTCATCATGCTCGCTGGCCTTCAAGGCGCGGGTAAGACAACCCTTGCTGGAAAGCTCGGCGTGTGGCTGCGCGAGCGAAATAAGAAGGTTCTCCTCGTCGCCTCTGATCTTCAGCGTCCGAACGCCGTCACCCAGCTCCAGGTTGTGGGCGAACGCGCAGGTGTGGACGTGTGGGCTCCTGAACCTGGCAACGGCGTTGGCGATCCGGTAGCTGTTGCAGGTTCGGGTGTCGAGCATGCACGCTCAGAGGGATTCGACGTGGTCATCGTTGATACCGCGGGCCGCCTCGGCGTTGACGAAGAGATGATGCAGCAGGCCATAGATATTCGCGCCGCTGTCAATCCCAACGAAGTGCTCTTCGTCGTAGATGCGATGATCGGCCAGGACGCTGTCGCAACCGCCAATGCCTTCAAAGAAGGTGTGGGATTCACCGGCGTTGTGCTTTCGAAGCTCGATGGCGATACCCGAGGTGGAGCGGCACTCTCCGTTCGCGGTGTTACCGGTGCGCCCATCCTCTTTGCCTCCACCGGTGAAAAGCTCACCGATTTTGAACAATTCCACGCCGATCGCATGGCCTCACGCATCCTCGATATGGGCGATATTCTCACCCTGATCGAGCAGGCCGAGCGCACGTGGGACGAGCGTCAGCAGGCCGAGCTCGCGTCGAAGATGAGCCACGGCGATTTCACCCTCGCCGATTTTATCGATCAGCTCAACCAGATTCGACGTATGGGCTCGATGAAGAAGCTCATGGGGATGCTACCGGGCATGGGCCAGTACCGAGAGGCGCTTGATGCTTTCGACGAAAGCTCGATCAATCGCATCGAAGCGATCGTCCAGTCGATGACCCCGGCTGAGCGTAACGACCCGAAGATCCTCAATGGTTCGCGCCGCCAGCGCATTGCTCGTGGTTCGGGGACGACTGTGCAGGAAGTGAATTCACTCGTCGAGCGTTTCGAGCAGGCGCGCAAGATGATGCAGCAGATGTCTCGTGGCGGCGGAATTCCAGGAATGCCCGGTATGCCTGGCATGGGTGGTGGCTCACGCAAATCGAAACGTGCCCAGAAGAAGACGTCAGGAAACAAGAAGGGGCGTTCGGGTAATCCTGCGAAGCGTGCCCGCCAGGAAGCTGAAGCAGCGGCACGCGCCAATCTTGAAGAACGCGGCTTGCCCGCCCCGGCTGCAGGGAGTGCCTTCGGAGCGCCAACACCAGGTGCGCAGCCACCGGCTCCCGATTTCAACGTCGACGACCTCAAGCGATTCCTCCGCTGAATCTCATGGCTCTTCATCTCACGGGAACCCTCCGCGGAACTGACCTCACTGAGGCGTGGGTTGTTGACGGAAAAATCCGCCACACGGCACCGGCGGTTGTGTGTGAGGAAGTCTCGGGGTGGATTTACCCTGGCCTCGTGGATGCACACGCGCATCCTGGCGTCTCTCATACGCCAGATCTCACGAGTGACGACGAGGTCGTGCGCAGACTGGACATCATGCGTTCCCAGGGCGTGACGACGTGCAGGGAGATGGGCGCCCAGCGCGACGTATCGGCACTCGCCCAACCAGGGCGTACGAAAGTCATTCGTTCGGGCCAACATATTGCCCGCGTCAAACGCTATATCCGCTACATGCCCGTGGAAGTTGAGCCCTCTCAACTTGCTTATGAAGCGGCGCGGCAGGCGCGACGTTCCGATGGATGGATCAAGATCGTCGGTGACTGGATTGACCGCTCGGAGGGAGAAGGAGCTGATCTGCGTCCCCTCTGGCCGCGTACGAACCTCATTGAGGCGGTGCGTGCAGCCCACGATGAAGGTGCTCGCGTTGCTCTGCACACGTTTGCAACTGAAACGATCGACGATGCCCTTACCGCAGGCGTCGATTCCATTGAGCATGGCACCGGCATGACCTTCGATCACATGAAGGAGGCTGCTCGGCGTGGTGTCCTCGTCGATCCGACGGTGCGCCAGATCTCAACCTTCCCGGACATCGCTGCTCAGGCGACGAAGTACCCGGTCTACCGGCAGCACATGCTCTCGATGGACGCGCGGCGCCGCGAACACCTTGCGATGCTCGTCGAGGCAGGCACGCACTTCATCATGGGGTCGGATACGGCTGAGGATGTCGCCGAACGAGGCCTGCCCGTCGAACTCGACATGGCCGTGATTTTAGGGATGCCCGCTGCGCTCGCGATGGCAGCAGCGTCCTATCGTGGACGCGCCCTGTTGGGGTTGCCGACGTGGGAGGATGGCGCGCCGGCGGATCTCGTCGTATATGCAGGCGATCCGGAAAAAGATATCGCTGAAGTTCACAGGCCGGCGGCGGTGTATATCGACGGAATTCGCGGGCTATAAAACATCGTTATTGCGACGACGAACGTGTGGGTTTCGTCGTCACGTCCTCACCAGAAAATCTCGGCGGTGCAACTGTGCCAACCCCGCATGCGTCCTCAATGCTTTCGTGGGGTGCGGGCAGGGGGATGAAGCCGTCAGGAATATCGTCATAGGAGCGAGGATCTTCAATTGGTTCGACATGGATGAGGACTCGCAGGCCTGGGACGGCGCGCCGAAGTTCGTCGATCACGTTTTCTGCGCGCTCGTGACCTTCGCGGACGCTCCAACTTCCTGGAACGAGCATATCGACGTTGGCAAAAGATTCACGCCCGGCTTGGCGGGTTTGTAATCCATGGAAGGAAACATCGTCGGTCGTGTGGGAGGCCAATACGGCGACGAGGAGCCTGTTCTGTTCGTCGGGGAGGGTCACGTCCATGAGACCCGCGAGGGAGGAACGGACAAGGCGGACTCCAGTGACGGTGATGTTGATGCCAACGAGGAGGGCGATGATCGGGTCGAGACGTTCCCAGCCGGTGAGTGCAACGAGGCCTATCCCGATGAGAACGCCGATACTCGTGATGACGTCCGTCATGAGATGCGATCCGTCGGCGCTCAATGTGGGGGAGCGGTGCTTGCGGCCTGCTCGCAGCAAGATGAAGCCGACGAATGCGTTGATGATGGAGGCGACGACTGATACGGCGAGGCCGAGTCCAAGGTTATCCAGTGGGGTTGGGGAGGCAATCCGCATAACCGCGGTAAAAATAATCGTCGCGGCCGCAGCGAAAATCATGGCGCCCTCGACGGCGGCCGAGAAGTACTCCACCTTAGATCGGCCATATGTGTAGCGGTTGTCTGCAGGTTTGGCGGCCTGTTTGAGGGCGATCAGCGCGATCACAGCGGCGACAAGGTTGACGCCAGACTCAACGGCATCTGAGAGGAGACCAACTGACCCAGATACCACGTAAGCGGCTGTCTTGAGGGCAATTGTTGCGAGAGCGGCAGCAATGGAGAGCCAGGCGAAGGCTGCCAAGTTCACCGACGAAGGCGCGCTACTTCGTTGGGTAGGGTCCGACTGTTGAGAATTTTTCTGCTCACTCACTACGCCATTGTGGGACGGGCGGAGGAAACTATCCAAGGTGAGAACATCTATTGGGGCAAATGGCACGTTGTTCGGTACGGCGAATCTCGGAGGATCGTGGCGGCGTAATCTCTGCCGCGAATCTGAGTGACATGCCGAAAATGGCCTGCTTGTGCCCCAACCCACGAACATAAGCGCGGAATTACATTGTTTACGTGCCGTATATCTGGCACAATTGTCGGTTGTACTCGGGCTCAACCAGGTGCCCTCTCATGCCTGCGCGAACCCCTGTCTGAGGCTCAATCACCACGTCCCCCGTGGTGCTGCGATGTCCTCGCCCCAATTTAGAACCAGGAGTGACCACAAAAGTGGCAGTCAAGATTCGTCTCAAGCGCATGGGCAAGATCCGTGCGCCGTTCTACCGTGTCGTCGTCGTCGATTCTCGCAAGCGCCGTGATGGCCGCGTGATCGAGGAGATCGGTCAGTACCACCCGACCGAGAACCCTTCGGTTATCAAGATCGATTCCGAGCGCGCCCAGTACTGGCTCTCCGTTGGCGCTCAGCCTTCGGACGCCGTCAAGGCTCAGCTCAAGGTGACTGGCGATTGGCAGAAGTTCAAGGGCCTCCCGGGCGCCGAAGGTCGTCTGCGCGTCAAGGAAGCTGTCAACGTTGAGGAAGCCCGCAAGGCTGCCGTTGAGAGCGTTCAGAATGATGCAGAGAAGCGCCGCGCTGCCGCCGCCGAAGCGAAGGCTAAGGCTGAAGCAGAAGCCGCTGCGGAGCAGACCGAGGCTGAGGAAGCTCCGGCCGAGAACGGAGAAGAAGCCTGATGCTTGCTGATGCCCTGGAGCACCTCGTCCGCGGAATCGTGGACTCGCCCGACGATGTCGATGTGAGGTCGCGCAATACACGCCGCGGTGAGCTCCTTGAGGTCAGGGTTAATCCCGACGATCTCGGGCGCGTCATCGGACGCAATGGGCGCACGGCTAAAGCACTTCGGACGGTAATTGGCGCACTCTCGAGTAAAGGCTCGGTGCGCGTCGATGTTATCGAAACCGATCAGCGCTGATATCTAGTCTCACAACCGGCCCCCAGCAGCTGCTGGGGGCCGGTTGTCACATATCCCGCCGGGCCACCGACTCGTGGGTCAACACACAAAGAGCATCGCGGGACGATACAGGCACAGGGTACCGAAAGGAAAAGAAAGTGCAGCTTACCGTTGCCGTCATTGGAGCAGCACACGGACTCAAAGGCGAAGTAAAGCTTGACGTCCGCACCGACATACCGGAGCGACGCCTTGCCATCGGTACAATGCTTGAGACAGATCCGCCCGAGGCTGGACCCCTCACGATCAAACGGACCCGCGAATACAAGGGCTTCACATACGTCATCTTTGAGGAGTGCTCGGATCGGACGATGGCTGAACACTTGCGTGGCGTCAAACTCACGGTAGAAACCGACGAAGATGAGGCGATCGAAGAGGACGCCTGGTACGAACATGAGCTCGTCGGCCTCGAAGTACTCGACACGGAGGGCTATACCCTCGGCGAGGTCGTCGGTCTTGAAACTGGTACTATGCAAGATCTTCTTGTCGTGCGCGAACCAGACGGCATCATCACCCGAGTGCCCTTCGTTAGCCAAATTGTCACTGAGGTGGATATCGACGATAACTGCGTGATCGTCGACGCTCCTGAAGGTCTGTTCTCCGATGCCGAACTTGATATCGACGATGAGGACGACGCGGCGCATGAGGTTGAGGAATCGCAAGCAGGTGGCGAGGAGCATTGATGCGATTCGACATTCTTTCCGTCTTCCCCGAGTTCTTTGATGTTCTGAGCCTTTCTCTTGTCGGGAAAGCCCAAGAACGTGGAATACTCGATATTCATTCACATGATTTGCGATCGTGGACCGACGATCCACACCGCACCGTGGATGACACGCCTGCGGGTGGTGGCGCAGGAATGGTTATGAAGCCCGATGTGTGGGGCGAGGCACTCGATGAGATTCTCGAGCCATTCACACCTGGTAGCGTCCTTGCAATTCCCACCCCTTCCGGTGTGCCACTCACGCAACGCGTGTGCGAAGATCTTGCCGCACATGCCACGCATATTGCGATCGCCTGCGGGCGTTACGAAGGCATTGATGCGCGAGTTGCCGAGCACTATCGTTCTCGAGGAGTGCGGGTCGTTGAATACTCCCTCGGCGATTATGTGCTCAATGGTGGAGAAGTTGCGGCAGTTGCCCTCATTGAAGCAGTGGGGCGGCTTCTGCCCGGTATGGTAGGTAACCCTGAATCTCTTGTTGAGGAATCACACGGAAGTGCTGGCCTGCTCGAATATCCGGTCTACACGAGGCCTGTTGTGTGGCGGGAACAGGAGATTCCATCTGTCCTCATGTCGGGGGATCACGGAGCAATTGCGGCATGGCGGCGTAGCAAGGCTATCGCCAAAACCATCGAGCGCCGCCCTGACATGGTGGAGGCGCTGGAAACGGCGGCCCTCAGCCGTCACGACGTGAAGGAACTTGCTCGGCGGGGATGGCTCTGCCCGAAGGGCATGGATCATCCCGTTCGAGTGGAGGTGCGCGAAGCGCACGCTGGCGACAGTGCTCTCCTTGCCCGACTGGCAGCTGAAACATTCCCCGATGCCGCACCGGATTACCTCGAACAGGAATCTATTGAGGCATTTATTCAACAGAATCTGACCGAGGAGAAATTCCGCGACTATATTGCCAGGGAGGAATGGCTCGTCGTTCTCGCTCTCCATGGTTCCGAGCCTGTCGGATATACGCTCTGTCTTATACCGGAGGAAGACGGTGTAGCCGGAGCCAATGAGGGGGCGCCGGCAACGGCGTCGCTCAAGGCTGGCGCCCGCCGAGGCCCGCTTATCGAACTGTCGAAGTTTTATATCCGTTCGCCGTGGCGGTCGTCGGGGGCATCAACCCTCCTGTTCGATCGTACCTGCAGCCTTGTGCGTGAACGTGTCTCGGGGTGGGAGAACCCGTACATGTGGCTTGGTACCAATATGAAGAACAAGAGGGCGCAGAAGGCGTACAAGCGGCTGGGCTTTGAGCGTGTTGGGACGCGTCACTTCCGAGTAGGTGATCAGGACAACTCCGACGTCGTCTTTGCCCGGACGTTAAATATGGCATAATTAATGGGCTTTCTCGCTATCACAATGCGCTGGACCTGCCGCAGGGGGTCGCGCATCGGCGAGTGTTTCATCCGTCGGCGCTTGGCGCCCCGATCACGCTTGTGACCTGCGTGCACGAGTGGAAAGAGAAGAATCATGCAGACTCTCGACTTCGTCGATGCAGCTCAGCTTCGTAACGACATCCCGGATTTCCGCGCTGGCGATACCGTCCGCGTGAACGTGCGAGTCGTTGAAGGCAACCGTACGCGTACCCAGGCTTTCCAGGGTGTTGTCATCGCTCGCCAGGGCGAAGGCATCCGCGAGACCTTCCTCGTCCGCAAGATTTCGTTCGGTGTTGGCGTTGAGCGTGCGTTCCCGCTTCATTCCCCGTCGATCGAGTCGATCGACGTTGTGACTCGTGGCGTTGTTCGTCGTGCAAAGCTCTACTACCTGCGCGACCTTCACGGCAAGGCTGCGAAGATCAAGGAGCGTCGCGAGGATACCAAGGCCTGAGCCTAAGCGATTCTTGTGAGAGAGCCCGCCACGTGTGGCGGGCTCTTTGCATAGCTGGCATAGGGGGAAACGATCCTTGCCAGCCGGGCGCGGCCCTCACGACATGGAGAAGGATATGTCGTGAGGGCCGCGCGTGTGCGTTGGTGGATTCTGCCGTCAGGCTCGTGCGTGGCGGCGTGCCGCACATCCGATGATGAGGGTTGCCAGTGCGGCTATTGCGAGGCCTCGTGCGTCGAGGCCTGTGTGTGCGAGGCGTCTGGCGGGCTGTGCGGTGTGTTTGTGGGTGTCCGCTGCGTCTTTGTGGGTGTCCACTGCGTGTTTATGGGTGTCCACTGTGTGATCGGTTTGCGGTGTTGGCTTGTCGTCGGCACGCGCGGGGCCGTTGGACGTGGGGCATGCGACTGCGAGCGTGAGACCTTGAGATACTGTGACGACGTCGCCTAGATTCGTCGTCACGCGAACTGGCGCATCGACGATTTGCCCCGATTTTTCTGGGGTGCATTGCCCGTCTGCCTTGACGCGGACGACTGCTTGGCCTGCGCCGTCGGTGGTGATGATGGCCTTCTCGTTATTGGCGTCTGTGTCGGTGAGATCGTTGTTTACATCGCTTGACGCATGTGATTGTCCGATGGTGACGGTTACTGTCGTGGACTGGGAGGGGCCTTCCGAGAATGAGAGTCCGCGCATGTGTACGTCGACCATCTCGCCGTCGGCTACGGGCTGTGTGGGGAGCGAAATTCCGATTGATGATTTGTGGCTGCGCGGCGTGATTCCTGGATGTGCCTTGAGGTAGGAATTGAAGCCGTCGCGGTCCAACGTCCCGAGAACTGTTGGGGCGCCGTTGGCGGTAAGTGCATCGAAGCTGTCGCCGCCGTGGAGCAGGAATGTCACTGACCCGACCGTGTACACGCGCGTCATGTCCAGTGGTTCGTCGTTAATCGTGACGGTTGTAATGCGCTCTCCGTAGGGTTTGGCGGGATCGTAGGTGTATTTCACGTTGCTGGAGAGCCCGAGCTTGAGCATGGGGCGGGAATTCTGGGAGTTGAGGTTCGTTTTCCACTGCTGTTCGAGGGCCTTCTTGACATCGGCACCTGTAATGGAAACGTAGCCGAGTTCGTTGGAGAAGGGCGCTACTGCGTATGTCTGGCGGTACGTGATGGTTCCGTCGGAGTTCGGGGTGAGGTCGGCACGTAGTCCGCCAGCGTTAATCATCCCGATATCGACTGGTTTTCCTTCGGCTGTTGTGATGCTATGGCGCATGGAATCGGCCACTAAGTCTCCGAGTGAGGATTCGATCCCGCGGTTCGATCCGGGGGCGATGCGGCGATCTGGGTCTTGATGGGGGTCGCGGAATACGCCTCGGGAGAATGAGGCGGTGATGCCACTGGCCACGACTTTTTTGCCAGCTTCGGCTGAATCGACTTTGGCTTTGTCGACGATCCTTGCCACAGAGTCTTTCTCTCCGCATTTTGCGATAGTGGAAGCGGGAATGAGGACGGCCTCGGATGCGACGACTTTTCGTGTTTTCTTGTTGTAGGTGATTTTCAGGTTCGCGAGATTGTCGGTGTAGGAGCCTGATGCGATGCCTGAGAGGAGGTTGTTCTCAGCGCCTTTTACCATGGAGAAGCTGTAGGGGACGTGTGTGTCTCCGCCCATGATGCCGTCAACGTAGGCGCCCATTTTGGGATAGTTGTTTTTGACGTCGTCGTCGAGCATCGCGATGACCACGTCAGCTTGGCCAGAGGTTTTCAGCTCGCGTGCCATGGTGTTGATTTTGGCGATCGGGTCGGTGAACGTGAGGCCTTGTGTGGTGCCAGGGCTCAGTTTGTAGGGCACGTCTTCAGCAATAGCGCCGATATACGCCACTTTGACGCCTGAGTTGGATGTCCATATTACTTTGTCACCGAGGTAGCGTCCCATCCCTTCAATATTTGCGCCGAGGTAGGGGAATCCGACTTTGGTCATTCCTTCGGTGCCGTCTATCCGATGTTTGAATGTGGGTACGCCTAAGTCGAGTTCGTGGTTGCCGATGGTGGAGGCAAGTGGGGCTAGTTCATTTAGTGCCTCAATTGTGGGATTGTCCAACAAGGATCCAGAGGTGTAAGGCGAGGCTCCGATGTTGTCTCCGAGTAGAGTGAGCGCGGCGTCTTCTCCTTGAGCTCGCGCTTTGTCGAGGTAGCATCCGATGGCTGCAAGGCCGGCTTCGGTCACCTTTCCTGATTTGTCACTTTGTTGCTCGATATGGCCGTGAATATCGGTGAGGTTGTACAGGTTGAGGGTAGTGATGTTCTCAGCTTCTGCTTGACCTTCGTCGGTGTCGGAAGCATATGCGGAAACGGTGCCGCATAGTCCAAGGCTGAGTGCCACCACAGTTCCTGTGGCGGCATGTCTGACCATCTTCATCATTGAAGCCTCCTAGCGTTTTCCATAGGTGTGTCAATGTCAGCACGGTAAAGAAAGAGGCGCAAGCGATTTTTTGGGTTCCCGAAAAATAATTTACGGTAAACTGGAATCGTCACGGAATGCGTTGAGTGGAGTAGGACTAAATACCTAAAAGGTTTATGCTTAACGATCTGGCGAGGTATGCGGCCAATGTCGCTCGCGCTGGTCTACCGCTCATGGCGTAGGATTGCAGGAGTCACGCGAACTGGAGGCATGAATGGCTGATGGCAACGAGTCCGACGTCCACCTGGGCGACGCTATGCCGCCGTCGTTTCCGCCCGAACCTGGGCGGCGCGGTCGGCACGAGGACGCGCCGTTGCTAGTCGATGAACCCCACAATGAGGAGGAACTCGACGAATCTGCCGACGAACCCGTGAAGCGCTCGCGGTGGCGTTCCGTTGGGGAGTTCGCTCTTGTTCTTCTCGTTGCGCTCGTTATTTCGGCCCTCGTCAAGACGTTCCTCATGCAGGCCTTTTACGTGCCCTCCAGCTCGATGGAAACAACGTTGATGCCAGGGGATAGGATCGCCGTCAATCGCCTTGTGAATACGCCCGACGAAGTACGGCGCGGTGATGTCGTGGTATTCGTCGATCCTGGTGGTTGGCTCGACGAAAGGGCCGATACGCGCCCGGCATGGCAACGTGGCGTGGAGTCAGGGCTCCAAGCTGTCGGGTTACTTCCACAAAACACAGGTCATCACCTCGTCAAACGCGTTATCGGTGTGGGCGGCGATACCGTTGCATGTTGTACGACGGACGGCAAACTCACTGTCAACGGCGAGCCGATCAACGAATCGTATCTCCGCGATGGTGTGGCCCCATCGCAATCATCGTTCTCCGTGACGGTTCCCGAGGGGCATCTGTGGGTTATGGGTGATAACCGATCCGATTCGAAGGACTCGCGTTACCACCAGCAGGCAACAGGCGATGGCTTTGTCCCAGTCGATAACGTTGTCGGGCGCGCATGGGCAATTTTCTACCCCTTCTCGCGAATGGGTACGCTCCCGAGCGCGAGCGATGTTTTCGCGGAAGTTCCGTAGTGGCGGGCAAATCACGGAGGGCGACGACGAATTCCAACTCCTTGCCGATTGACGTTTCGTCTTCCGGTGCCGCGCGTGCAACGAGACGAACCGGATCGCCACGCCGTTCGTCGACACTCGTGCCCACGCGTGACCGTGAGCTCGAACTTCTGGCTGAACTCCACGCATCAGCACCCGAGTCTCGTGCCATCCTTGCCGGTGTGGACGAAGTCGGGCGTGGATCGCTCGCAGGGCCAGTGAGCGTGGGAATAGCACTCATCGACGCAACAATCACGAGCGAAGCCCCCGAAGGTCTACGTGATTCCAAAATGCTCTCGGCGCAGGCACGCGAGCGGCTCGTTCCACTCTGCCGCGAGTGGGCACTCGATATAGCCGTGGGGCACGCAGGCCCGGACGTCGTCGATGCCGAAGGAATTATCGGAGCTCTCAGGCGCGCGGCAGCCAAGGCTCTGGAGCAACTGCGCTCCCGGGGACTGGAACCGCACGGCATCCTCCTCGACGGCTCGCACAACTGGTGGACCGATGTCTCAATTTTCGATACCGATCCGCTTCTCCCTGATCTCCCGGTCTACATGCAGGTGAAGGCAGACGCAACGTGCTCTGTTGTGGCGGCAGCCTCGGTTGTTGCGAAGGTTGAGAGAGATCGTCTCATGGTCGAACTCGATAGTGACTTCCCGGGCTACGATTGGGCTCGGAACAAGGGGTACTCGTCGCCAGCCCATATTGCTGCTTTACGTAAACTCGGACCTACGATAGCGCACAGGAGATCGTGGCACCTGCCGGGAGTGAACGAAGGAGATGACCGATGAGCGACATTGACGGTTACGAAGCCGATGCCGAACTCGCCCTTTACCGTGAATACAGGGACGTCATCAAGATTTTTCGCTACGTTGTTGAAACGGAACGTCGTTTCTATCTGGCAAACGACGTCGATGTCAAAGTTCGTGCATCAACGGGCGGGGACGTGTTTTTTGAGGTAAATCTTCATGATGCCTGGGTTTGGGACATCTACCGGACGAGTCGATTTGTTCGCGCAGTCCGCGTTGTGACGTTTAAAGACGTCAACGTCGAGGAACTCAACCAACAAGACATCACGAGAGAACTTGACCTGCCTCAACCGTGAGGTAGCGACATCATGATGCCCGGCAACCGCCGGGCATCATTGTTCTCCACAGCGAGGCTTCAGACTACGGTTATCCACAGAACGTCGTCGTTCTCAGCAAGCACCAGCGCACACGCGCTGTACTTATCGGCATGACTCAACGACATTCCCTCGCCACGTTAGACACCTCAGCTCGGGGTAGCGATCCTCTCTCCGACGCGACCCTCAACGTATCGCCGTTTACCTGCCCGGAGGCAAGCGAGAACTGCCACGACCACTACCCACTGTCGTGGTCGCCCCCACCGATACCAGCTAGAGCCACCCCGGTAGAACTCGGAATCTGGGGTGAAGAACTTGCCGCAGCCCATCTCCGCGCCCGCGGATACCGCATCCTCGCGCGAAACTGGCGCTGCGCGAGAGGCGAGCTCGACATCGTCGCCTCGTATGGCTCACGACTTGCGGCAATCGAAGTGAAAACCCGGCGGCGCGGAGGGCAAGTCCCAGCAATCGAAGCGATCTCGCGGGACAAACTCGCCCGACTTCGTCGCCTCCTCGTAGCGTGGGTATCGCTGAACGAAGCACACGCACCCGCCCTCGCAGTCGATCTCATCGCTATCGACGTCTACCACGGCGACCGCTGGCGCATCCACCACATCGAAGGCATCCAATGAGAGGCGAGGTAATCCCATGAAAATAGGACGCGCATCCACCTTCTCGGTTGTGGGCGTTCACGGTTTCCCCGTACTCGTCGAAGTGGCCCTGCTCCAGGGGCTCCCCGCATTTACGATCGTCGGCCTTCCCGATACGGCGGTATGTGAATCACGCGAACGTATCCGCTCGGCATTTGCCGCAGCAGGGATAGCCTTCCCGCAAGCACGGGTGACGGTCAACCTCTCTCCAGCTGACACACCCAAAAGCGGAACCTCCTTTGATCTCGCTATAGCAACGGGAATTCTCTCCGCACTATCAGGCAAACCAACCGGCGGAGGAATCGCCCACGTTGGCGAGCTTGGCCTTGACGG
Source organism: Arcanobacterium haemolyticum (assembly GCA_021532125.1). Lineage (GTDB taxonomy): Bacteria > Actinomycetota > Actinomycetes > Actinomycetales > Actinomycetaceae > Changpingibacter > Changpingibacter haemolyticus_A. Next base: position 115,697 of record JADYUX010000001.1, on the reverse strand, counting down.
TTCCGTTCGCCCTGTCCGAGGAGTACTCCCTGTGGCACTCTCGGCTCGCCGTGCAGGGCTACGGAAAATCCTTGTGCCGTCCAACCAAGGAAACGAAGCACACATGGCCGATATCGACGTTGAAGAAATCTGGCATATTGCCCAGATAGCAGAGAAATTTGGGGTTGAATGCGCTGAGGCACCGCCCGCCCCGCGCCCGCCCAGCATGGCTGAACGCCGCGAAGCTCCTCACCTCGACATGGCAGACGTCCGCGGCCAAAGCGAAGCAAAACTAGCCTTAGAAGTTGCCGCGGCGGGTGGGCATCACGCGTTTATGGTGGGGCCGCCCGGGGTCGGAAAGTCCATGCTCGCCCTTCGTATGCCCGGCATAATGCCGCCCCTCACTCGTGAGCAGGCCATTGAGGTAGCGAGTATCCAATCATGCCTCGGGGAATTTGACGGACATCTCGCGACTCGCGCTCCGTGGGCGAACCCGCACCACTCGTCGTCTATAGCCGCCCTAGTCGGAGGAGGATCGATTCCCCGACCAGGCGCTATTTCGCGCGCACACCACGGAATACTCTTCCTCGACGAACTCCCGGAGTTCTCATCTGCAGCCATCCAGGCACTTCGCCAACCTATGGAGGCGGGGGTCGTCGACGTGTATCGCGCACGAGCGGCAATCACCTTCCCCGCACAATTCCAGCTCATCGGCGCCGCAAACCCATGCAAATGCGGCAGAGGATTCGAGCCAGCGAGTGCGTGCACGTGCTCGGCTCGTGAACGGCGCGACTATTTCCGGCGCATAGGTGGCCCCATCCTTGACCGTTTTGACGTCAGCATCACCGTCCGTCAGCTTACGCCTGCCCAAGCGGCACTTAGCGGCGATGGCGAGCCGAGCCACGTTATCGCGGAGCGAGTAAGAGAAGCGCGCGCAAGGGCAGCCCGGCGTTTCAGCGACGAACCATGGGAAGTAAATGCGCGAGCCTCAAGCACATGGCTGAGGCGGCATACCGTCATTCCCGCCGCGATCGGCCGGAGGTTCGATTCTCTCCTCACACGCGGGACGCTCAGTATGCGTGGCCTCGATAAAATCCTTCGCTTGTCGTGGACGTATGCCGACCTCGCCGGCAGAGATCGTCCCGATACAGATGAGTTTCACAGTGCTTTCATGCTCCGGCATGAGAGGCAGGTCGCGATATGAGATCCACATCGCCTCCATCCTCTACACCATCTTCAGCCACGAACACGGATACCGACGAACGTCGCGCCGCTGCAACATGGACACGCTTAGCGGAAGGTGAGGACAGCGCGGCCACGCACTTCGTCGCCCAATACGGATACATCGGTGCCCTTGAACGAGTCGCAACAGCCGCGCAACGCGGAGAAACCCGTGGCGATATCGCCCGATGGGCACGACGATACAATCCCGACGAAGCCGCACGAGAATACGACAAAGGCTGCCGTCTCGGTGCTTTTCTCATGCCTGGCGACGACATGTGGCCAAGCGGATTAGAACACCTCGGTGACCAAGCGCCCCTTGGCCTCTGGACGCAAGGCGATCCCCACGCCCTCACGCCGCAAAGCATCGCAATTGTGGGCTCGCGTGCGGCAAGCTCCTACGGCGCCACCATCGCCGGAGAACTTGCCTTCGAGCTATCGGAACGAGGATTTGTTATCGCATCCGGTGGGGCGTTAGGAATCGACGCCGCCGCACATCGCGGCGCAGTAGCCGCCTCCCGGAGCACCATCGTTGTGTTCGCCGGCGGAGTGGATAAACCATATCCAGCAGCCAACGGCGCGCTTTTCGGTGACATCTTACGAACTGGGGGCGTCTTCGTATCGGAACATCCTCCTGGAGCCGTTCCCCTCCGACATCGATTCCTCTCACGCAACCGAATCATTGCTGCACTCTCGCAGGCATGCGTCGTTGTTGAAGCGCCACGCCGTTCAGGTGCACTCTCCACCGCGCACCATGCTCTCGCTCTTGGACGGGAAGTAGGAGCAGTTCCAGGCCCCATCACCTCCCACAACTCAAGCGGTTGCCACCACCTCATACGCGACGGAGCAGCGTGCCTGACGTGCACTGACGATGTCGTTGAGCTCGTTCAAGGAATCGAGGCCATGACGCTACCCGTCGGGACAAGCACTCCAGCGAAGAAAAACCGCAACATTTCCGATCTGAGCCCGGCGAGCTTACGAATACACGATGCGCTTGCACGGCGAGCAGCACCGCTAGAAACTCTCGCCGCTCGATCGGGACTCGATCTTCGTCGCACCGTCCAGGCAATTGGAGAACTCGAGATGATGGGTTTGGCATCCCGAACAGACCACGGCTGGCGTCTCGGCACAGGGGAGAGTACAACGGCACGAACCTAACGGACCGTCGAGTGCAACGGGCATGTGAAACGGCCGCCCCAGCCCGGCAGCGAACCCACTTACACTAGAAGTCATGGAACCTGTGAAGATCGACGAGCTTCTCGATGCCTACGAGCGCGAGCTACGCCTGCGTCGGGGGCTCTCGAACCTCACAGTCACGGCGTATGTGCACGAAGCTCGATCGCTTCTCACCTTCCTCGCTCACGAGATTGACGCAACGCCAGAGGGTCCTCTCGATCTCTCACAGATCGAGATTGCGGACATTCGCTCGTGGCTCGCACAAAAAAACGGGCAAGCACGATCCTCCCTTGCGCGCCACGGCGCAGCAATCCGCACCTTCAGCTCCTGGCTCTACCGATCTGGCTATACAGAGTCTGACGTCGCTGCACGCCTGAAATCGCCACGGCCAGACAACGAACTTCCGCACGTTCTCACCCAGGACCAGGCACGAACTCTCCTCACGTGGGCACATGACGCTGCCAAGGACGGAGATCCAGTCCATATCCGTAACGCCGCTGCACTCGAATTGCTCTACGCCTCAGGGATTCGTATCAGCGAATTATGTTCGCTCAACGTTGATTCTCTTGGCGTGGATTCGACCCTTCGCGTCATCGGAAAAGGGAACAAAGAACGGATTGTTCCCTACGGCGTACCGGCCAAACGCGCGCTCATGCGCTATCTCGGTGTGCGCTCGCGATTCATCAAAGAACCCAGCCAGGCATTATTCGTAGGCGTTCGAGGCAAACGGTTGGATCCGAGGCAGATGCGCACCATCGTTCACCAGTCGGCAACCGCTGCGGGGGTTCCGGATATATCGCCCCACGATTTGCGCCACTCGGCCGCCACACATCTCTTGGAAGGTGGATCAGATTTGCGAACCGTCCAAGAGATATTGGGGCACTCGTCACTGGCAACAACCCAGCGGTACACGCACGTGAGTGCCGAGAGACTTCGTCGTGCTTTCTCGACAGCGCACCCTCGCGCCTGACAGCCTCATGCCCACAGTCGCACCTTGATGGGGTGAAGGAGCGAGAGCGGATTACGATACTCGTCGCCGGCTTTTGCTCCCCAATGCAGACGAGAGCTCGGCCTCTCTGCCTCGTCGCGGTGGCCCTCGACAACGTATCCGATCACCTCGCCAGCCTGGACCCTCTGGCCAACGGATACGCTCGCCTCGACCGGCTCATATGTTGTGCGTATGCCAGATGAGTGAGCAATAGAGATGACGGGTCGATCAACAATTGTTCGAGCAGTGACGACGACGCCGTCACCTGCAGCGTACACAGGTGACCCGTGAGGCATTGCGAGATCCACGCCACGGTGCCCTGAGAGCCAGGGTTCAGCAGGTAGGTCGAAGTCCCGCGCGATCTGCGCCACCTCGCCGCTCGGCCACACAAAAGGAGACTCCTTGTGCGGGACTATTGCCTTGGCGCTGGGCATGTGCGTGATGGGCAGCTCAGGGGCCGGCGGTTCAGCAATGAGTAGTCCTGTGACGAGAGCTGCCGCGCCACAGATAAGTCCGAGAAGTTTCATAGCGGCTATTGTTCGGGGAGTAGCTCCGCCGTGCGGAGCAGAATCCCATGCTGTGGACAACTAAGGCCTTGAGTCTTCCTGTGGAGAACAACGACGGTCGATCTGGTCGAGCGCGCGAGGGGCCTCTCATTGTGCACCCCGCATCGCGACCACCTCCGCCACGCGCCGAGCGCATGTGCTCCCCACACCGTGCCTCCTCGGACTGAACGCAAATGAGAGTAATGCCACGGGTGGAGAAAAGCTCGTGCCTGTAGGAAAAAGAGCCAAACCGCTAGAATTGTTGGGCGGTCAGCGTAAGCTGGCTGACTTCGCGTGTCCAAAAGCGAATTCGTCGTCGTTATGTTGTCGACGAACGCCGGGCTGTTTCGGTGCTTTGCTCACCCATTGTGGAATATCGAGCGGAGGAAATCAGCGTCGTGGGCACCAGGGTGTGCGGCAATCCCGCCTGCACACATTCAACCGAAAAGCGCACGTTCGTGCGCGCGAGAAAGGACGACCATGGCCGTCGTTACCATGCGCCAGCTGCTTGAAGCCGGCGTCCACTTCGGGCACCAGACCCGCCGTTGGAACCCGAAGATGAAGCGCTTCATTCTTACCGAGCGCAACTCTATTTACATCATTGACCTTCAGCAGACGGTCAAGGACATCAACCGTACCTTCGACTTCGTGAAGGAAACTGTTGCTCACGGTGGCAACATCCTTTTCGTCGGCACGAAGAAGCAGGCTCAGGCCGCTATTCAGGAGCAGGCCGAGCGCGTTGGCATGCCGTACGTGAACGAGCGCTGGCTCGGTGGCATGCTCACCAACTTCCAGACCGTTGCTGGACGTATCCAGCGTCTGCGTGAGCTTGAGCAGATCGACTTCGACGATGTTGCCGGTTCCGGCCGCACCAAGAAGGAACTGCTCATGATGCGCCGCGAGAAGGAAAAGCTTGAGCGTACCCTCGGCGGTATTCGCGACATGGGCAAGATTCCTTCGGCTATCTGGATCGTTGACACCAACAAGGAGCACCTCGCTGTCGCTGAGGCTCACAAGCTCAACATTCCGGTTGTTGCCATCCTCGACACCAACTGCGATCCCGACGAAGTGTCGTACGCCATCCCCGGCAACGACGATTCCATCGGTTCGGTTGGCCTCCTCACCCGCATCGTTGCCGATGCTGTTGCTGAAGGTCTCCTCGCACGCGGCGCTGCCCTTGGCGGCGAAGCAGAGCAGCCCATGCCTGAGTGGGAGCGCGAGATGCTTGAGGCTTCGGAGAAGCCGGCTGAGGAAGCTAAGGCTGAAGAAGCTGCCGAGACAACCCCGGCCGAGCAGGCCTGATTCTTTAAGGACACACACATGGCAAACTTCACTGTTGCTGATGTCAAGGCTCTGCGCGATAAGACTGGCGCAGGCATGATGGATGTCAAGAAGGCTCTCGACGAGGCTAACGGCGATATCGCCCAGGCCGAGGAGATCCTTCGCGTTAAGGGCCTCAAGTCGATCGCTAAGCGTGAGGGACGCACGGCTTCTAATGGCCTCGTCGTTTCCCACATCGCTGATACTGCTGAAGGTCAGCGCGGTATCCTCATCGAGATCAACGCTGAGACCGACTTCGTTGCGAAGAACGAAAAGTTCATCACGATGTCGGAGGAAGTCCTCGAGGCAGCTATTGCTTCGGAGGCCTCCGATGTTGAGTCGCTCCTTGCAGCCAAGCTCGCTGATGGCACTGTCAAGGACCGCATCGACGGACTCATCGCCATCATCGGCGAGAAGATGGAAATCTCGCATGTCGAGGTTCTCACCGGTGAGCACGTTGAGGCTTACATGCACCGCACCAACCCTGACCTGCCCCCGCAGGTTGGCGTTCTCGTTGCCACCGACGCCGCAGGCGCTTCGGTTGCACACGATGTTGCCGTGCACATCGCTGCTCTTTCCCCGTCCTACCTCGACCGTGAGTCGGTTCCGGCTGACGTCGTGGAAGCTGAGGAGCGCATCGCTACCGAGACGACGATCGCTGAAGGCAAGCCCGAGAAGGCTGTGCCGAAGATCGTTGAGGGCCGCATGAACGGCTTCTTCAAGTCCGTCGTACTCCTCGAGCAGGGCTTCGCCCGCGACCCGAAGGTGACGGTTGGCGAAGTTGTGAAGCAGGCTGGTGGCAAGGTCACTGGTTTTGCTCGCCTGCGCGTTGGCGCTTCGGCTGAGTGATTCACTCATAAAAAAGTGGCCCGGGTTGTACCCGGGCCACTTTTGTCTGTCCTAGCTATGCACGGCGACGCAGGGCGATGGCGCCCGCGCTGGCCAAAGCAAGGCCGAGGAGGGCAGTCACGCCCACCGACGCACCGGTGAAGGAAAGCTCACGTGGCGAAGATCCTGATGGTGTCGCGCCTTCTGTGGCAACCTGCGTGCCGTCCGACGATGTGCCGGAGAGCGTGGGAGCTGGTTCCATCGTCCACTGGGCGTAGTACGTCGTGTCTGCGGTCACGGGCGCGTTCACATCCAGGGCGGTTCCTTGACCGTCCGCCTGAGTATTCCACCCCTGGAAATGCCAGGTGTTTCCGTTGGCGTCAACGAACGATTCTGGTTCGGGGATAGGGCCGGAGAGGTAGCTCTCCTCGTCGTTCGAGTAGATCGCCGGCTGGTTGTACGTCGCCTTGAGGGTGCCGAGATCCTGCTCGCCTGAATCTCCGTGCGAATCGGAGTTCTTGTCGAAGGTCAGGCGCGGATTAACCGTCACATTGACACTCTTGTATACAGACTCGCCGTCGTTGAGGGTGAGCTTGAAGGTCGTCGTGTACACGCCGGGGCGCGATGTATCGACATTCGTTGTCGCGCACACGTTGCTTGGGTAGTTTTCGTCGCTCACGCACGTGGTTCCATCATGTGTTGCCTGCGACGACGATGGTGCCTGCGCGTTGCCTTCAGCTACCGCGACACCGTTATATGTGCGCACCCAGTCGAGAGAATTTCGCGTGGAGTAGGTATCGCCCGTGTAGAGCGAGAGATCGTGGCCCTCAACATACTGGTAAAGCTCGACATGGGTGGCTCGGCTAGCTTGCCGAGCGGATTCGCCCGTCTCGGGATCGGTGATCGTTGCTGAGCTGCCCACATCGTACGGTCCATACGAGTAGACGTCGGCAAGCTGGCTGGCGTTGATGTCATATGCACCACTTGGGGCGATATTGTTGACCGACCACCCAGATCCGGCGAGTGACGCTTTGATTCGGGTGAGGTCGAGACGCCAGAGGCCACCCGAATACAGAGCGGGATTCTCAGACCCCGTAAGATTGGCCAGAAGATCCGAGTTCGTCACGTAGATAACGTCGCTGATCTGCTGGTTGGGGAGCATGGCTTGAATCTTGTCGGGAACTGACGTGAAAGTTGATGTATCGGCGTTGGCTCCCTCGTCTTTGCTGCGGTCGCGGACTGCTCCGATGTACTGGTCAGTACTTGTCAGCGTGTCGGTGCCGTCGGCATTGAGTGAACGATGAGCGAAGCGGAATCGTGCAACGATTTTCTGGTTGCCCGCGTTGGGGCGAAGGCGCGGTGCGTTGAGCTCCTGCACGGTTGACCAGGAGTACGGGTTGTACGTGATGGCTTGGCCTTCGGCAGTGAACGTGAGTGGCACACGGATGGTGACAGTCTCGTTCGCGGCGAGAGTTCCGGTGGTGCGGACAGACTGAATATCTGCGAGGGCATTCCCGTTCGTCGTGAAATCGCTGAGCGTCTGGTACTGGCTTTGCCCGGCCGCGCGGACCTGGAGAGCCATGGTTGTGCTGTTTGCCGTCGAGGAGAGCGTTGGCGTTCCATTGGCGGATGCCGAGAGTGGACCGCATGCAGAGGCCTTGCTCGACTGTGAGGGCAGGCACCATTCGTTGGTGTCAACCGCCAGTGGGGAGTCCGTCGTGTTTGTGAGGACGATGTTGAGTGCCGGAGAAGCGTAGTGGTCAACATCGACGATTGTCGACGATTCCAACTGGCTGACAGCCGCATAGTTTGTGGCGTAGTCCTTACCGTCCGATCCTGTGAACGTCAGGTATGCCGATCGGGCGATACCGAAGTTCGTGGGGACGAGAGCAGTGTTCGCTCCTTCGTCGTAGGTGACGTCGTACATCGTCGTGAATACGGGAGACAATGCGGGGGTGCCCGTCGCGGAGTCATCGGCGTGAGCCGCTACGGCTCCCATTGTCGCAATGGTCGCCGCACTGAATGCTGCTCCCAGGCGAATACTCGTCAATTTCATATATATCCTTTCGGTATACGATGACATGAGTATAGTTTGTCTAATATCTGCCCGTCTTTCTCGTCTTGCGTTTCTGCGCAAGATATTCCGACAGAATTAGAACGACGATACAGTGGGACAGGCTCTTTCCTGCGCGAATTCGTTGTTCTTTCGCGGAGGGATGTGTGACATTATCCTGTTCGTGACATCTATCTCAGGCAACGACGAATGTGCGCGCATTCGTCGTATCAGCGCGGTGACCTGGATATTTCGTGGGAGCTATATCAATAAAAGCGGGGCTACAAACATGACGTCTATAGCCCCGCCAACACTTTCGTCGTTAATTTCTAAATCCATGAACTGGCGACGGAATAATGCCGCCCCGAGCAATAAATGCCTCGCTTGAATACGGGCTCACCGCCATCACTGGTGCTTGGCCGAGTAAACCGCCAAATTCGACCATATCGCCCTCCTTTGTGTCCGGAGCAGGGATGATACGAACGGCTGTCGTCTTGTGGTTCATGACGCCGATTGCGGCTTCGTCGGCAATCATTCCGGAAATCGCAGGGGCCGGCGTATCTCCAGGAACGGCCACCATATCCAAGCCAACGGAGCAGATCGCCGTCATTGCCTCGAGTTTCGACAGGGAAATAGCACCAAGAGCCGCCGCCTCGATCATCCCCTCATCTTCCGAGACAGGGATAAAGGAGCCGGAGAGTCCACCTACGCGCGAACACGCCATAAGGCCACCCTTCTTCACCGCATCGTTGAGCAATGCGAGAGCGGCAGTCGTGCCATGAGCTCCCACGCGCTCCAAGCCCATAGCTTCGAGTGCACGAGCAACGGAATCTCCAACCTCGGCTGTCGGCGCGAGCGAGAGATCAACAATCCCAAACTCCACACCCAGCCGCTCAGCAGCCAGACGGCCGACCAGCTCGCCCATACGCGTGACCTTAAACGCGGCCTTCTTCACGGCTTCCGCGACATCATCAAAAGGTTTGCCGGCAGTCCCGTCGATCGCGCGCTTAATGACACCAGGGCCAGAAACTCCGACCGAGACAACACATGCAGGCATCTCGACCCCGTGGAATGCGCCTGCCATGAAGGGATTATCGCCGACAGAATTGGCGAAGACGACGAGCTTGGCCGCTCCCAAACCACCCTCGCTTGAGTGAGCCGATTCAACGATGACCTCACCCATCCGGGCAACTGCATTCATGTTGATGCCTGAACGCGAGGAACCGATATTCACCGACGAGCACACGATGTCAGTTGACGCGAGCGCCTCGGGGATCGAATCCATCAATGCGGAATCGGCCGGTGTAGCACCCTTATCGACCAGCGCCGAGAAGCCGCCGATGAAATCGACTCCGACGGCCTTTCCTGCCGCATCGAGCATGCGTGCCCAGGGCAGGAGGTTTGTTTCGCCACTAGCAGCGGCAACAAGGGCGATCGGAGTCACAGAGATGCGCTTGTTAATAATCGGGATTCCGAGTTCGGCTTCAATTCCTTGGGCCACCTCGACGAGGTGCGCCGCCTGGGTTGTGATGCGCTGGTAGCAGCGCTCGCGCGCACGCTCGCCGTCGCTGTCTGCACAGTCCAGGAGGGAGATACCCATCGTGACAGTGCGGATATCGAGGCGATCTTCCGAGATCATATGGATGGTCTCGAGGATATTCTGAGCTGTATCCATCATGGCCGACCTCACAGAGAATGCATCGCGTTAAATATGGCTTCAGATTGGATACGAATATCGAGGCCTTGCCCCTCACCAATCTGGCTCATCGCACCTTGAAGATCGTTAATCGGAGTTTCATTTTCATCAAACTCAACTTGGAGAATCATTGTGAAATACTCGTCCATGAGGGTCTGAGAAACATTGAGGATATTGGCATTGTTATGTGCTAGACCTGTTGCAACCGCTGCAATGATGCCGGTGTGGTCAAGTCCTGTCACAGTCATGATGGCTCGCATGGCTCTAGTCTGGCATGTCGTCCGATCATATTTCTTCCTCATCCAACTATCCGGGCATGGTAGGGAGCATGAAAGGCGAGGAGATGTCCTGACGGCACGAGGATGCAAGGTGTCACCCATGTGCCGTTGGTCATGAGGCGTAGAGAATGTTCAAGATGACACGACGAACCACACCCCTCGAAATCCTTTCCCGTAGCCTCTCGCTGGTAGCCTTGACTGGGGAAGGCTGCGCACGTGGCCTCGCAATCCGTGGATGGGAAGGGAACTGATGGCAAGCCCAGTATTAGGCGATGTCAACGGAGATTCGAAACGTCGAGTTCTCCTCAAACTCTCAGGTGAGATGTTTGGTGGAGGAGCTGTGGGTCTTGATGCGGATGTCCTCACCCGTGTAGCTGGAGAAATCGCCTCGGCAGTATCGGAGGGCGTGCAGGTCGCCATCGTCGTCGGCGGTGGGAACTTCTTCCGGGGTGCAGAGCTTCAGAGCCGCGGCATGGATCGTGCACGAGCCGACTACATGGGCATGCTCGGAACTGTCATGAACGCGATTGCCCTGCAAGACTTCGTCGAAAAAACAGGAACCCCGGCGCGCGTACAAACGGCCATTCAAATGACCCAGATCGCCGAACCGTACGTGCCGCTTCGCGCTATTCGCCACCTAGAAAAAGGACGCGTAGTTATCTTCGGCGCCGGTGCGGGAATGCCCTACTTCTCCACCGATACGGTTGCTGCACAGCGAGCCCTCGAACTCCACTGCGACGAGATCCTCGTCGGGAAAAACGGAGTCGATGGGGTCTACACGGCCGATCCCAAAACCCATCCGGACGCAGTCAAACTGGATACGCTTACCTACCAAGATGCCCTCGCTGGCGGCATCAAGGTTGTGGATGCCGCAGCCTTCTCGCTGTGCCAAGAAAACAACCTCGCCATGCGCGTCTTTGGCATGGGCATCCCGACGAACGTGACTCGCGCACTCAAGGGCGAGGAGATCGGTACGCTAGTCGTATCCGAGAGCGCTGCCAACAACGCACAGAACCCCGCCTGAGTGGGGAAGAATCGATCCGAACTGGAGAACAAGAATGAGTGACATGATCGACGAGATCCTCCTCGACGCCGAGGAAAAGATGGAGAAGGGCGTGGAACGCGCCCGCGAAGAATTCAGCAACATCCGCTCCGGGCGTGCCAATGCAGGAATGTTCAATGGCATCCTCGTGGACTACTACGGCGCACCCACACCGCTACAGCAGCTCGCGTCTATTGCTATTCCCGAAGCGCGCACGGTTCTCCTCTCACCTTTCGATCGCTCGGCCATGGCAGCAATCGACAAGGCGATCCGTGAATCTGACCTCGGTATCAATCCGACCGACGATGGAAACGTCCTCCGCTGTGTCCTTCCAGTCCTCACGGAAGAACGTCGCCGCGACTACGTGAAGATGGCCAAGACGAAGGCTGAGGAGGCCCGCGTATCCGTACGCGGTGTGCGCCGCAAGGCCAAGGATGCGCTCGACAAGCTCAAGAAGGACGGCGAGGCAGGCGAAGACGAGGTCAAGCGCGCCGAGACCGATCTCGACGCTCTGACCAAGCGTTTCGTCGACACAATTGACAAACTACTCGAGACGAAGGAGAAGGAACTTCTCGAGGTATAAATTGTCCAACTCGTTCAAAGCCGCGTGGGCGCGGATCGCGCCGCGCCCTCCGGCACCGCCCGCTCAATCCCATTCCCGAGCTGGCCGCAATCTTAAAGCGGCCGTACCGACAGCTCTGGGCCTGCTCCTTCTCGTCGCCTTGTCAGTGATCGTGAGGATCGAGATATTCGTTGTCCTCGTGACGGTTGCTATTGGCATAGGACTGTGGGAAGCCGCGGGTGCCTTCCTCAAAAAGAATATCCGCGTGCCTATCGTCCTCATGTGGCTGAGCGCGCTCGCCATGCTGGCATGCACGTGGTTTTTCGGGCTGTACGCGGCCTTGCCGGTGTATATGGTTGCGAGTGGTCTGATTTTTGCTGCTCGCCTAATCGACGGGGAGAAACGTTCCTCTGAAGAAGCCATCGCCGCCATTTTTGCGCTGGGCTGGATTGCATTCCTCGGTTGCTTCGCGGTGGCTCTGGCAGCGCAACCCCATGCCCCGTGGCTGATCGCCGTGCTCGTCGTCATGCCCGCGGCAAGCGATACTGGTGGCTGGCTATTGGGCACGTTCTTCGGAAAACACCCCATGAGCCCGACGATTTCGCCGAAGAAGTCGTGGGAGGGGCTTGGCGGCTCCTTTCTGGTCGCCCTCCTCGTCTCCTTCATCCTTGTTGGCCTTGTGATGCATCGGCCGTGGTACGTGTGCCTCCTCATCGCCGTTGCAGCGGTGCTATGCGCCACGCTCGGTGATTTGTCGGAATCGATGCTCAAACGCGAACTTGACGTGAAAGATATGGGCACCCTCTTTCCAGGCCACGGTGGAATGCTTGACCGTATCGATTCGATCCTCATGTGGGCGCCGTTCTGTTTCCTCATCATGACCTCGCCCTTTGCCCTGTAGCCGGTGTTGGCCGTGCTCGCAGCTGCTCGATAACAATCGCGAACTGGCCGAGGCTTCTCAGCAAGTAATGGAAAGCCTGAGCTGACGCGAGTACCACCACATTCCCTACCTGCATCAGTCATGGAAGAATAGAGAGCACTATGGCTTCTCACTCATCCCATGCGGATAAACCGCTTCAGATTCATGGGCCGGGCCCACGCCAGGTCATGCCGGCTGTCGAGTCCGGGCCGATGCCCGTCTTCACAATGACGCCGGCCCGTAAGGGTAAGCCCCCGACACACCTGGCTGATCTTGATATTCCGGCACGCAAAAAGGCAATGGAGGAGGCCGGCCTACCGAAGTTCCGCGCAGATCAGCTCTCCCGCCACTACTTCGAACGCCACGAATCAGATGTCGATTCGCTGACGGATATTCCCGCCAAGCAGCGCGACGAGATTGCCGGTATTTTCTTCCCTCAGCTTTTGGAGAAGGTCCGGGATCTGACAGCCGACAAAGGGCAGACGATCAAATCTCTCTGGAAGCTCTTTGACGGCGCGATGGTTGAAACGGTGCTCATGAAGTATCCGGGGCGCGCCACACTCTGCATCTCCTCACAGGCTGGTTGCGGAATGGCCTGCCCGTTCTGTGCCACTGGTCAGGGCGGATTGACGAGGAATCTCTCGGCGGCGGAGATCGTTGAGCAGGTGCGTATGGGAATGGTTGCCGCTGAGGGCGGCGACCTTGCCGGAGGCCCCACGCGAGTGACAAATATCGTCTTCATGGGTATGGGGGAGCCGCTCGCGAACTGGAAGCAAGTCCAGGCGGCACTTCATAGACTCATCGAGCCGGCTCCTGCGGGTTTCGGCATGTCGGCACGCAATATCACCGTCTCGACGGTGGGGATGGTTCCTCTCATCGACAAGTTGGCCGACGAGGGTTTCCCGGTCACGCTTGCCGTGTCACTTCACGCTCCGGACGACGAACTCCGAGATCCCTTGATTCCGCTTAACGCGCGTTTTAAAGTCGGCCAGCTCCTTGACGCGGCGCGGTCGTACTTCGTCAAGACGGGACGGCGCGTCTCGATCGAGTATGCGCTCATTAAGGATATGAACGATCATCAGTGGCGCGCCCAGCTCCTTGCTGACGAGCTCAATAAGCGTGGCCGTGGCTGGGTGCATGTCAATCCGATCCCGCTCAACCCCACGCCGGGTTCGATTTGGACGGCGAGCCTGCCTGCAGTGCAAAAGACCTTCGTTGCTACGCTTGAGGCTGCGGGAATCCCGACGACAATCCGTGATACTCGTGGTTCCGATATCGATGGTGCTTGCGGCCAGCTTGCAGCTGAAGTTGCCGGTACGTCGGTTCGGGCTCAGAAGGCTGCTGCTGCGGCGCAAGCTGCGGCCGCTCATGAAAGGGAAGAGTAGAGGTCATGGCAAACGATACCTTTGAGCGTGTGGGCTTCTTTTCTGTAGGTTACGAACCTGGAGAGGTCGACGAATTCCTCGCCCGCGCGAAGGCTGCGTATTCCGAGGGCGATTCGGCAAAGTTTGATGAGCTGGACGTTCGTAACGCGGCGTTTTCGAGTAAGCGTCATGGGTACAGCCCGGAGGCGGTAGATGCGGCACTCGATCGTTTGGAAGCTGCTTTTATCCAGGCTCGGCGTGCACAGGTCGTGCAGACGTCGGGTGAGAACGCGTGGCTCAACGATACGTATGCGCAGGCCAAGAGTCTGTACCCGCGCCTGCTGCGCCCTGCCGGCGAGCGCTTCCGTGATGCTGAGGGCTGGGGTTATCTCAAAGACGAAGTCGATGCCGTCATCGACCAACTTGCAGATTACTTCGATGGGAAGGCTTCGCTTTCGTCGGCGCAGTTGCGTGATGTCTCTTTCAAGGCTGCGAAGAACGAAAACGCCTACGACGAAGCTGTTGTGGATACATATTTGGAGCGCGCAATGACCGTGCTCGTATCGGTTGAATGATGAATATGCGTGCGGTTGTACTTTTAGGATCGACGGGATCGATCGGTACTCAGGCTCTTGAGGTCATTTCTCGCCACCCGAGCGAGTTTCGGCTCGTAGCTTTGGGTGCTGGTGGCGGTCAGCCAGAGTTATTGGCTCGCCAGGCGCGTGAGTTTGACGTCGACGTGCTTGCCGTGGCTGATGAGAACGCTGTGGCACCACTGCGTGACGCTTTGGGAGATCGCGCTGCCTCAACGCAGATCGTTGCCGGATCAGAGGCTATGGCGACGATCGCAGGTTCGTGGCGGGAGTGGATCGGGCCGGTTTCTGACCCATTCCACGATGTCGTCGTCCTCAATGGCATTACGGGTTCGGTCGGACTCAAGCCAACCCTCGCGGCTCTCCGTTCGGGCGCTCGTCTCGCCCTCGCAAATAAGGAGTCACTCGTCGTTGGTGGAGGGCTTATTGCCCAAGCAATGACAGCTCCCGGCCAGATTGTTCCCGTGGATTCGGAACATTCGGCAATCTATCAGGCGCTGCGTTCAGGCGTACATCACCGTGGCCTCACCTCGACGAATCAGGACGGAAAGAGCGAGGTTCGTCGTCTCATTTTGACGGCATCGGGTGGGCCTTTCCGCGGCAGGAGCCGCGAGAGTCTCCGTGACGTCACTGCGCGTGAGGCACTCAACCACCCAACGTGGGCTATGGGGCCGGTTGTGACGATCAATTCGTCGACCCTCATGAATAAGGGCCTCGAACTCATCGAAGCTGCCTACCTGTTCGATCTCGACCCGGAGAGCATTATTCCGGTCGTGCATCCTCAGTCGGTCATTCATTCGATGGTGGAGTTCGTTGACGGCGCGACAATCGCCCAGGCCTCCCCACCGGATATGAAGCTGCCGATTGCCCTGGGATTATCAGAGCCTGCACGCTTGCCTGATATTTCGGTGCCGAATGCGTGGGATTCACCGGTGAGCTGGACGTTTGAGCCACTCGATAACGAGACGTTTCCTGCCGTGAGCCTCGCCCGCGAAGCCGTTTCGCGTTCCCCGCTTCACCCGGCAGTTCTCAATGCCGCGAATGAAGAATGTGTCGCTGCATTCCTCGAAGGTCGTATAGGCTACCTCGACATTATCGATACTGTCCGCGATGTTCTCCATGAATTCTCAGGGAATTTTGTAGCTGACCTTGATACAGTCCTCGGGACTGAAGAGTGGGCGCGTGCTCGTACCCACGAGGTACTTGCAAAGCTGGGGTAGCATGGGGTCAATTCCCGGAATTCTCTTTTTTATTATTGGGCTGGTCATCTCTGTCGGGATTCACGAATTAGGCCACCTCATTCCGGCGAAGAAGTTTGGTGCGAAAGTCTCGCAGTACTTCATTGGTTTCGGGCCAACGCTGTGGTCTCGTCACTACAAGGGCACCGAATATGGCATCAAGGCGATTCCGCTCGGAGGTTTTGTTCGGATTGCGGGGATGCTAGCTCCGGCGCGTGCCGGGGTAGTAACAACGAAGTCTGATGGCACGGCGACGATGGCTGAAGAAGCTCGCCAAGAGAGCGCAGCGGAACTTGCCCCTGGTGAGGAAAACCAGGCGTTCTGGCGGCTCAGCCCAGGAAAACGCCTCGTCGTCATGTTCGGTGGGCCATTCACGAATTTTCTTCTCGCGGTGATGTGCATGGGAGTTGTCCTGTGCGGTATCGGAACTGCCACGCCTTCCACTGAGATCTCGACGGTGCTCGCGTGCTCGGCTGAAAAATGCGAGTCGGGCGACCCTGTTTCTCCCGCCGCCGCTGCAGGAATTCAGGCTGGTGACACCATTGAATCCTGGGGCGGAACAGAAGTTTCTCGGTGGTCAGATATCCAGGAAGCTATTGCGCAGGGCGGAACGGAACCCACGGAGGTCGTCGTTCGTCGTGGCGGTGAAACACTGAGGCTCACCGTCACGCCCCAGATGAGAGATGTCCCTGTTTACGACGAATCTGGAAAGGCTGCCACAACGAGTGACGGCGCTGTGCTGACCCAGTCCAAACCATACGTCGGCATTGCCCCAGCGTACGTGCGTGAGCCGCAGAGCATCGCGTCGCTACCAGGAACGGTGTGGGATCTGGCGGCAGGAACCGTCGGAGTCATTACCCGCCTGCCGATCGAGCTCTGGAATACGGCGGCGAGCCTGGTCACGGGAGCTGACCGATCAACGTCAGGTGTCATTGGTATCGTCGGTGTTGCTGACATTGCCGGGAGCATCACGTCCACACAGGCAGCGCAGTACACCTTGATGGCGCGCCTTGGTGATCTCCTCATGCTTATGGCCTCCCTCAATATGAGTCTCTTTATCTTCAATCTCATTCCGCTTCTTCCTCTCGATGGAGGCCATATGGTCGGTGCGGCCTGGGAGTGGTTGCGTTCTCGCGTGGCTCGACTCCGAGGCAAACCAGATCCGGGTCCAGTCGATATGGCGCGGGCGTTGCCGTTGAGCTGGGGTGTAGGCGCAGCATTCGTCCTCATGGCAATCCTTTTGATCGTCGCGGACATTGTGAACCCCGTTCTCTAATCCGGCGATAGGGCGTGCGAGCCGCTGCGGGTGGAAGTCCCCATCGGAGACTCCAACAGGTGGGCAGGCCGACGAACGCTCGTCTTCGTCATCGTCGTGCCTCACGGCACCTCGTGGCGTCCTCAGCCGGGGGAGAAAACACGGCAAGCTCACATGACCGAGGGTGCCCAAAGGGGGAGCAAAGTGGAATACTTGAGCGCGTGAGTATTGCACTTGGTATGCCAACTGTTAGAACCGAACCGCCCGTCCTCGCCAAGCGGAAGAAGACCCGCCAGATTCAGGTGGGAAAGGTCGCTGTAGGCGGCGATGCCCCCATCTCCGTCCAGTCGATGACGACGACGAAGACACACGACATCGGTGCGACGCTTCAACAGATCGCCGAGCTTACCGCAGCCGGATGCGACATCGTGCGCGTTGCGTGCCCAACAGATAAAGATGCCGAAGCGCTGCCAATTATCGCCCGCCAATCCCAGATCCCCGTCATTGCCGACATCCACTTCCAGCCGAAGTACGTGTTCGCGGCGATCGAAGCTGGCTGCGGTGCCGTTCGCGTCAATCCCGGAAACATCCGAAAGTTCGACGACCAAGTTGCCGACATCTGCAAGGCAGCCTCCGATCATGGAGTATCGCTTCGCATCGGTGTGAATGCCGGCTCGCTTGATCCGCGCCTGCTAGAGAAGTACGGCACGGCAACTCCTGAAGCCCTTGTCGAATCGGCCGTCTGGGAAGCATCTCTCTTTGAGGAATGTGGATTCCACGACTTCAAGATTTCTGTCAAGCACCACGATGTTGTGACGATGGTTCAGGCTTACCGCATGCTCTCCGAGCGCGGCGACTGGCCGCTCCACTTGGGCGTCACGGAGGCAGGCCCCGCTTTCCAGGGCACCATCAAGTCCTGCGCGGCATTTGGTGCGCTGCTCGCCGAAGGAATTGGCGACACAATCCGCGTCTCGCTCTCTGCGCCGCCAGTTGAAGAAGTTAAGGTCGGTTCGAAGCTCCTCGAGTTCATGGGACTGCGTCCGCGGAAGATGGAGATTGTGTCGTGCCCCTCCTGCGGCCGCGCACAGGTCGATGTGTGGAAACTTGCTGAAGATGTCGAGGCTGGTCTCAAAGACATCAAGGCTCCGCTGCGCGTGGCTGTCATGGGCTGCGTTGTCAATGGTCCAGGAGAAGCTCGCGAAGCCGATCTCGGCTGCGCCTCCGGCAACGGAAAGGGCAAGATCTTCGTTCACGGCGAAGTCGTCGAGACTGTCCCTGAAGATCAGATCGTCGAGACGCTCCTGCGCTACGCCAACGATATGGCGGAGAAAATTGAAGCCGAATCGGGGGAGAGTGCCTCCGGTGGCGTCAATGTCATGACATTCTGAGGTGGGTAACGACTATGCGGTGGCTCGGACGAGGCGCCGAGCAACTGCGCCGGCTCTACGCGATTGACCGTGCAAAAGCACTGGAGTTTCTTGAGAGAGATCCCGTGGACTCGGTGCTCGCGCGCGCCAATCTTGATAACTCGCGTATGGGCAATCTCCGCGCGATGGGATTATTCGACGAGGAACGTAACATTCGGTCGTTCGTCTGGGATTCCGGGAATGTCATTCCCCTTGGTTTCTCTGAGTCGGGTCTCGATCTCCTTGCCGACGAGTTTTCCCGCTCGCCCCGGGCGTGTTCCTCGCTTGTAGGCCCTGCCGATCAAGTTCTTGGCCTGTGGGAACGCATGGAGGGGCAGTGGGGTTTCCCCCGGGAGGTGCGCCCGCGGCAGTATTCGATGGTGATGGGCGACGAGGTTCTCGTCCAGCCTGACCCTGAGGTTCGCCCGGCTCTCATTAGTGAGATCGAGAGAGTTTTCCCGGCGTCAGTCGCTATGTTTACCGAGGAAGTGGGATACGATCCGACAGTATTTGGAGGTTCGTATCGCCGCCGTGCTGAAGGGCTTATTCGTGCCGGTTTTACCTTCGTGAAGATGGAAGGTCACGGACACGATTCTCGAGTGGTTTTTAAGGCCGATGTTGGTGCTCTCGGTGGGGGAGTAGCTCAGATCCAAGGCGTGTGGACAGCCCCAGACCGGCGTGGGAGGGGAATTGCTACGGCGGGAATGGCGGCTGTTGTTGAACTCGTTCGTGCTCAGATAGCCCCGACTGTTTCACTGTATGTCAACGACTACAACGCTGGGGCTGTCGCGGCGTATCAAAAAGTTGGTTTCCGTGTCGTTGGCGAATGGGCGACAGTCTTGCTCTAGTGCTCCGACCTGCGCGTCAACGCAAGGTTCTGAGCGTGGGGACGTGTGATGTGCCGCGCGCTGCTTGTGGTGAGCAGTTGCCTCGTGCGGACGGCCCCACTTTTGGCTAGTACACTTGATCCGTGCTCAAGATGTCATCACTTTTCGTACGCACCCTGCGTGAGGATCCGTCCGACGCAGAGGTGGCCAGCCATAAGCTTCTTGTCCGCGCGGGATACATCCGCCGCACGGCCCCGGGTGTCTACACCTGGCTGCCGCTCGGTATGAAGGTTCTGCGTAAGGTCGAGGCGATCATCCGTGAGGAGATGGATCGCTCGGGGTCGCAGGAAGTGCACTTCCCGGCTTTGCTTCCGCGTGAACCCTATGAGGCGACGAATCGCTGGACGGAATACGGCCCGACGCTTTTTAAGCTCAAAGATCGTAAAGACGCCGATTATCTCCTCGCGCCAACGCACGAGGAGATGTTCACGCTTCTCGTCAAGGATTTGTACTCCTCGTACAAGGATCTTCCGCTGTCGCTGTACCAGATCCAGACGAAGTACCGCGACGAAGCACGCCCGCGCGCTGGGCTCATCCGCACGCGAGAATTCGTCATGAAGGATGCCTATTCTTTTGACATTGACGACGAAGGGCTGGATGCGTCGTACAACACGATGCGTGACGCCTACGAGCGCATCTTCACCAGGCTCGGTTTGCCCTACGTCATCTGCTCGGCCATGTCCGGGGCGATGGGTGGCTCGCGATCTGAGGAGTTCCTCTTCCCGTGCGAAATCGGTGAGGATACCTTCGTGCGCTCGGCGGGTGGCTACGCGGCCAACTCTGAGGCTGTGACCACACCTCCCCAGGCTGATGTTGATTTTTCGGCAACTCCGGAGCCGGAGGCTGTTGATACTCCCGACGCACCGACGATCGATTCGCTAGTCGATGTCTTTAACGATCTTCGCCCGAATAGCGAGCGCGCGTGGGCGGCATCGGACACCCTGAAGAATGTCGTCGTCGTTGCGACACATCCGGAAGGTGAGCGAGAGCTCCTCGTTATCGGTGTGCCGGGCGACCGCGACGTCGATATGAAGCGTGTGGAAGCGGCTCTTGCTCCAGCCGAAGTAGAGATGGCCACACCCGACGATCTCAAGAATTACCCCGAGCTTGTCCCTGGATACATCGGTCCGCAGGTCATCGGCCCGCAGTCGAAGCGCCGCGCTGGCGCCGCCGAAGATGAGGCACCTGAACTGCGCTACCTCCTTGATCCACACGTTGCTCGCGGTTCGGCGTGGATCACAGGAGCGAACGAGCTCAATAAGCACGTGATGAACCTCGTCTATGGCCGCGATTTTGAGGCCGACGGCACGATCGAAGCCGTTGAGGTTCGTGCAGGCGACGAGGCCCCAGACGGCTCAGGCCCGCTGGAAATTGCACGCGGTATCGAGATTGGACACATTTTCCAGCTCGGCCGTAAGTACGCTAAGTCCCTCGGCTTGACTGTTCTCGACCAGAACGGCAAGAGCCAGGTCGTGACGATGGGTTCCTACGGCGTGGGTGTGTCGCGCGTTCTCGCCTCGCTCGCGGAACTTAATCACGACGACCGCGGCCTCATCTGGCCGGCGAATATCGCTCCTGCCACTGTCCACGTTATTGCGACGGGCAAGGATGAAGCCGTATTCGAGACTGCTGCCTCGTTGGCTCAGCAGCTTGAAGCTGAGGGTGCAGAGGTGCTTTACGACGATCGTCGGAAGGTTTCAGCGGGGGTGAAGTTCGCTGATTACGAGCTCCTCGGTGTTCCCTATGCGATCGTTGTGGGGCGTGGGCTGAAAGACGGCCTCGTGGAAGTGCGCGATCGTCGTTCGGGTGAAGCACGTGAAGTTGCTGTCGCGGATGCGCTGTCTGCTTTCCATGAGGTTTCTGGCCTCTAAGGACGACGTGTGAAGTGGGGATCGGCTGTGCCGGTCCCCACTTTCGTTAGGGTCATACGACCGATACGGGATAGGCGATACGTTCGTCGTTACTTCGTCGGAGCTGGGGTGAGCTCGAAGCCAGCGCGTTCCTCGGCGGTGAGATAGAGCGAACACGTCCATGAGATGAGCGCGCGGCGTTCGTCTTCGTTCGCCTCGGATGAGGCCTGTAATACCTGCGCAGAGAGGGCATCAAGTGCCGCGCCGGTGAGCGTTTGGCCTTCGGCAAGATCTGGGTAGGCGGCGAAAGCGGGGCGGGTGTCGTCGATATCGTTGGCGAGGATCGCTTCTTCGAAACGTGCAATGCTCTCGATGCGGGCAAGTTCGTTGTCGCGGTTACCAGCAGCGATATGCGCGGCGTCGGCCTCAAGCCATTGGCGGGCCGCGTCGGCCACAGCTAGAGTCGTGCCACTCGCGCTTGCCTGTCCGGCTAACGCGGGGGAGGCGTCGCCGCAGGCAGGAGCCGCCTGGCCGGAGGTCGCGGCCAGGTTCTGCGCAGTCAGGCGAGCATACAGTGAGATCGCGGCAAGGGTGCGCCGATCTTCCTGCTCCGAGAGGGAAACTCCAGCGAGAGCTTCGTCCGCAAGAGACTCAAATTGATCGACGAGGTCCTGTGCGGCAGGTTGGGCGGGAGCTTCAGTAGCGAGAGGGGGGTTCGTTTTATCCCGTGGAGCCTGCGTCGGCCATGGCACCCATACGCCACCGAGAGTGTCGACAATGACGTGAGCGGAAGCTGCCGCATCGGTGAGGGCCTGGGAGGGCTCGGTTTGGGCGAGCGCAGTTGCCGTGTTGTAAGCACGTGTAGCAGTTACGGCGAGGTCCTGACGAACACTCTGTGCGGTTGGCATCTCATCGGGTTCGTCCTCGGCGTTTCCTACATGTGTTCCCATGACAGCAAGTGCGCCGATAAAGATCGAGATGGCAAGGATAATCGCCCCGGCAAATCGCAATGCAGAGCCGTTATATTCTTCCGAAGTGCTCACGGGTCAATACTGCCACAAGCTGCTCGTCGATCATGACGCAAGCCCATGCCATCGTCGCTAACCAATATCTGTGATGTTCCCATATAGCAGCCACCGCACTAAGCCGTAGCAGAAACGAGCGGGTAGGCTTATACCCATGGCACGAACTTCCCAGCGCCCCAAAGAGAATAAACGATCGAATAGGCCCCAAACGTCGCGGCAACGTCAGGATTTCTCCGAGATCCAAAAGCGGATTACGGAGGCGATCACCCCAGTCGTTGACGAAGCCCACCTCTACCTTGAGGAAGTGAGGGCTGGGCGCCGCTCCGGAGGGGTTGTTGTCAAAGTTGTTGTTGATCTTCCCTCGGGCCCGGGCGGCGTTGATTCCGACACATTGACGGAGCTTTCACGATCCCTCGCAAAGGTTCTCGATGATGTTGATCTCGTCGAGGGCGCGTACAACCTCGAGGTTTCGACCCCAGGGGCGGAGCGTCTGCTCACGCAGCCGCGCCATTTTTCGCGCGCCGAGGGCCGTCTCGTGGCCTTCCGGATGGCCGATGGCACTGCATTTACAGCGAGGGTTAAGGCTAGCAGCGAAATTTCGGTAGATGTCGCGCAGAGCGAGGGAGTCCGTACAATTGCGTTGGACGATATTGCCAGTGCTCGCGTTCAGATCGAGTTCGGGCATCCCGATCCGGAAGATGAGGCATAGGAGGGCATCGTGGATATTCAGATGAATGAGCTGCGCATTGTCGAGAGCGAACTCGGCATTAGCGTGGATGTGCTTGTCAAGGCCATTGAAGACGCACTCCTGTACGCCTATCAGCGAGTTCCAGGCGCAGTTCGTGGAGCGCGCGTGGAGATGGATCGTACCTCTGGGCGCGTCACGGTGTGGGCGCCGGAAGTGGACGACGAGGGCAAGACGATCGGCGAGTTTGACGATACGCCAGGAGATTTTGGGCGGATCGCCACCGCTACAGCTAAGTCGATTATCGCCCAGCGTCTGCGTGATGCCGAGGCGGATCGCGTGCTCGGCTCCTTTAAGAACAAGCAGGGGCAGGTTGTTTCCGGCATCGTCCAGCAGAATGCGGGCAAGGGAGGTTCGTCGCGCGATCTCTTGGTCGATGTTGGTGAACACGAGGCCATCCTTCGCGGCGAGGAGCAGGTTCCCACGGAGCACTTCCGCCACGGCGACCACATCCGCGCACTCGTGCTTGAAGTGACGGTTGGGCCGCGTGGAGCTTCGGTTCGTCTCTCGCGTACGCATCCTGATTTCGTCCGTCAGCTCTTCCACCTTGAAGTGCCGGAAATCGAAACGGGCGTGGTGGAAATCGT
The DNA here is from genome assembly GCA_021532125.1 of Arcanobacterium haemolyticum. Classification (GTDB taxonomy): domain Bacteria; phylum Actinomycetota; class Actinomycetes; order Actinomycetales; family Actinomycetaceae; genus Changpingibacter; species Changpingibacter haemolyticus_A. The sequence continues at coordinate 92,140 of JADYUX010000001.1, read as the reverse complement.
TGCACTTGCTCGCGAAGCTGGCCAGCGCACGAAGATGGCTGTGTGGTCTGCTGAGCCTGATGTCAACGCGAAGGGCGCCTGCATCGGCCACAACGGCCAGCGTGTGCGCGCGGTGACAACGGAGCTCGGTGGCGAGAAGATCGACATTGTTGATTACGACGACGATCCGGCGCAGTTTATTGCGGCGTCGCTGTCGCCTGCCAAGGTAATTCGTGTTGATATCCTCAACAAGGCTCAGCGTCAGGCCCGCGCTATCGTGCCGGATGATCAGACGTCGCTTGCGATCGGCAAGGAAGCGCAGAACGTGCGCCTTGCTGCCAAGCTCACTGGCTGGTCGATCGATATCCGCAAGGAATCTGAAGATAGTCCGGGCCTCGAATCTATCCCTGAGTAGAGCAATTCAGAGTTGCCGCTTGTGGCGGGGCGCCGCGAATGTGCTCCGTCACAAACGTTGAGTACGCGTTGCTCAGTGTTGACAGTGCAACGCAAACGCGGGGCAGGGCGGCATACCTGGAACAAAAGACGCAGTTTCGTCGTTGTGCTAATGAGAGGCTGTTCCTCGATGCTGCGTGTTGGGAGTCTCAGGTACACGTCGATAGGTGTGGTGCGGCTAAAACGCTAACACGCTAAGATATTGAGGGCGTCTTTGACAGATGGGAACAACATTGGCAACAAACCCGCGTACTTGTGTGGGATGTCGCCGAAGAGACGCTCGAACTGAACTCGTGCGTATCGCGGTGAAAGATTCGGCTCTCGTGCCTGATCTCCGAGCGGTACTGCCGGGCCGGGGAGCCTGGATTCACCCTGACCAGGTTTGCCTCTACAAGGCGATACGGAGTAGAGCGATTCAACGCGCATTGGGTGTTAACGCAGAAGAAAGCTCCGTTCGCCTCATGTTGGAACAACTAGTATCCGATAACCGGATCACGTGAGAAAAGAAAGCGGGTAGGAACCCGATGGGCACCAAATGAGTACCCAGCGATGAGCTGCCAGCAATAAGGGTCGGCGCGTGGCGCAGACCCCTTACAAAGGAGAACTGTGGCCAAAGTCCGCGTCCATGAACTAGCCAAAGAACTAGGCATGACGAGCAAGAAACTGCTCGAAGTGCTCAAGGAGAGTGGCGAGTTCGTTAAGTCTGCCTCATCAACGATTGAGGCTCCTGTTGTGCGAAAGGCACACGAGTACGTACAAGCCCACCCCGAAGTGGTGGACAAGAAGAAGTCCGCTCCAGCCGCCGGAAAGTCCAAGGCTGGCGAGAAGAAGGCAGCGCCTTCTGATTCGACGGCACAAGAAACGTCCAAGCCAGAAGCCGCAGCGAAGTCGGACAAGCCGGCCGAGAGTGCGCCGCGCCCGGCTGCAGCAAAGCCAGGGCCTAAGCCTGCACCGCAGCCTGCGCAGAGCGAAACCACAGCGAAAGCTGGCGACGACAAGAAGGCTGACGACAAGAAGGCTCCTGCGAAGGAACAGGCTCCCACGCCTGGCCCGCGTCAGCCGCGCCCGGCTGTCCCCGGCCCGCGTCCGCCGAAGCGGGATAACCGTGAGGGGCGCGGTTCGCGACAGGGGCAGTCGCCTCGTCCTGGGGCTCCGCGTCCGGGTGCTCCGCGCCCAGGCAACAATCCTTTCGCCACGTCGCAGGGCATGCCTCGCCCGCAGGGTGGTCCGCGTCCGGGTGCTCCGCGCCCAGGCAACAACCCATTCGCGAACTCGCAGGGCATGCCCCGTCCGCAGGGTGGCCAAGGTGGAAACTCGTCCCGCTCGCAAGGCGGTAACGGAGCGCCTCGCCCGCAGGGTGGCCCGCGCCCACGTCCGGGTGCTCCGCGCCCGAACCCGTCCATGATGCCGAGCCACCAGGAAGCACGGCCCACCTCTGGTGGCGGTCGTTCCGGTGGTCGTGGCCGTGGCGGCGGCGGTGGCCGTCCTGGTGGCGGTGCTGGCGCTCCGGGGCGTAGCGGTGGTCCCGGTTTCACCCGTTCGGGTGGCAAGTCGCGTGGCGGCTCAACCGCAGGTGCATTCGGCCGTCAAGGTGGCCGCCCGTCGCGTGGCCGAAAGTCGCGTCGCACGAAGCGGGAAGAATGGGAGAGCCAGTCGTCGCCGATGATCGCGGGTGTCGAAGTACCTCGCGGCGACGGCTCAACGGTTGTCCGTATTCGTGCTGGTGCATCCCTCGCTGATTTCGCTGAGCGTATTGGCGCAAATCCTGCGGCTCTTATTACGGTTCTTTTCCGTATGGGCGAGATGGCTACGGTAAACCAGTCGCTGGACGAGGATACGTTCACCCTTCTCGGTGCGGAACTGGGCTACAACGTCCAGATCTTGTCCCCAGAAGACGAGGATCGTGAAATCCTCGAACAGTTCGATATCGATCTGGATGCTGAGGATGCCGAGGAGAGCGAGGAAGATCTGCTTCCTCGTCCGCCGGTCGTCACGGTGATGGGTCACGTCGATCACGGTAAGACGAAGCTCCTTGACGCGATTCGTCACGCTCACGTCATCGATACCGAGCACGGTGGCATTACCCAGCACATCGGTGCATACCAGGTACACATTGAATACGAAGGCGAAGATCGTGCGATCACCTTCATCGACACCCCAGGCCACGAGGCCTTCACGCAGATGCGTGCGCGAGGTGCCGATGTCACGGATATCGCGGTACTCGTCGTCGCAGCAGATGACGGCGTCATGCCCCAAACCGTTGAGGCAATTAACCACGCTCAATCTGCAGGCGTGAAGATGATCGTCGCAGTGAACAAGATCGACGTCGAGGGTGCTAACCCTCAGAAGGTTCGTTCGCAGCTCACGGAGTACGGTATCGTCGCCGAAGAGTATGGCGGCGACACGATGTTCGTCGACATCTCGGCGAAGAAGCGCCTCCACATCGACGATCTGCTTGAAGCGATCCTCTATGTGTCGGACGCTGAGGTTGAGCCAAAGGCTAACCCGGATCGTTCGGCTCGTGGTGTGGCTATCGAAGCCAAGCTCGATCAGGGCCGAGGTGCAGTTGTCACTGCTCTCGTCCAGACCGGAACGCTGCGCGTCGGTGATCCACTCGTCGTCGGCACGGCTCACGGCCGTGTGCGTGCCATGTTCGACGAGGATGGGCGCTCTGTTGAGGAAGCCGGCCCGTCGCGCCCGGTGCAGATCCTTGGTCTGTCCTCGGTGCCGTCGGCTGGCGATGCCTTCCTCGTTGCTGACGACGATCGCACCGCACGCCAGATCGCTGATAAGCGTGAGGCAGCTAAGCGTGCAGCCAACTTGGCTAAGCGCCGCAAGCGTGTCTCGCTCGAAAACCTCAACGACGCCCTCAAGGAAGGCTCGATCCAGACCCTTAACCTCATCCTCAAGGGTGACGCTTCTGGTTCGGTTGAGGCTCTCGAATCCTCGCTTCTCGAAATCGAAGTTGGCGACGAAGTTCAGCTCCAGATCATCCACCGCGGTGTGGGTGCAATTACGCAGAACGATGTCAACCTTGCGACTGTCGATAACGCCGTCATCATCGGCTTCAATGTCCGTCCAGCAGAGCGCGTGGCAGACATGGCCGATCGCGAAGGCGTCGAGATGAAGTTCTACTCGGTCATCTACAAGGCGATCGAGGATGTCGAGGCCGCTCTCAAGGGTATGCTCAAGCCGATCTACGAAGAGGTCCAGCTTGGCAGCGCCGAGATCCGCCAGGTATTCCGCTCTGGAAAGTTCGGAAATATTGCTGGTTCGATCGTCCGCACTGGCACGATCAAGCGCGGCACGAAGGCCCGCTTGGTGCGCGACGGTGTGGTGGTTGCTCCCGACCTTGAGATCGTTTCGCTCCGCCGCGAGAAGGACGATGTCACCGAAGTCCGTGAAGGCTACGAGTGCGGTATCACGCTCGGCCACAAGGACATTCAGGAAGGCGACATTATCGAAACCTTCGAGATGCAGGAGAAGCCGCGCGACTAATCGCGAGATCCTCAGTGGCGGGCCGCGGGAGTGGCCCGCCACTTGTGTCCTAGTAGCATGGGGGTGAATGGCATATCCCTATTCGCCCTGAACATGTAAGAGAAAGGCTCCACCATGGCTAATCCACGCGCAACTCGTGTTGCCGAGCGCATCCATGAGGTCGTCGCTTCACTTGTTACAACGCGATTGAAAGATCCTCGTCTCGACTTCGTGACGATCACCGACGTGCGAGTAACGGGCGATCTTCAGCACGCAACAGTTTTCTACACGGTTTACGGCGGTGAGGGCGCTATCCGCACGGCGGGAAAGGGCTTGAACGCTGCGAAGGGCCTCATCCGGTCCCAGGTTGGCCAGGCCCTCGGTTTGCGATTGACGCCGAGCCTTGAGTTCGTTCCAGACGCCTTGCCGGAAACCGCACGATCATTTGAGGATGCTCTTACCGCGGCCCGCTTCCGTGATGAGCAAATCGCCAAGGCAGCTGAAGGTGCGCAGCCGGCAGGCGAAGCTGACCCGTACAAGTCATCGGAGGAAGGGGAGGCCGAAGACCCTGCCGATCTTCCCGAGGAAACCGAAGATCTAGCGGCGGAATGATTCGTCGTTCTTCGTGATTGTGGGCGACGACGAACGTGTAGCGCGTTCGTCGTCGTTTCGTTATTGTCGTGCCAATCCGAGAAGGAGTGGATAGGTGGCGAAGAAGGCACACCGTGAGCGCGGGCCTCGTCCCCTCATGCCGTGGGGTGAACTTCCGCGGCCGGAAGAACCGGGGGAGTGGGACGGCCTCGTCGTTATTGACAAGAACAAAGGCGTGACAAGCCATGACATCGTCGGTGCGATGCGCCGCTTGGCGGGAACGAGGAAAGTTGGGCACGCCGGCACGCTTGATCCTATGGCAACGGGAGTGCTGTGCGTGGGTGTTGGGCGTGCTACGAAGCTGCTCCAGTACATCACTGGAACGACGAAAACGTATACGGCAACGATCCGCCTGGGAGTTGAAACGAGCACCGAGGATGCCGAAGGTGCCGTGACCGCCGCGAGAGGTGCCGCAACCCTGCCTCGTGATACGACGGAACTAGCCACAACACTAGAAGAAGCGATGTCTCAGCTTCGCGGAGATATCCTGCAAGTACCTAGTTCGGTTTCCGCCATTAAGATTGACGGGAAACGCTCGTACGAACTTGTGCGAGAAGGTACGAAGGTTGAGCTTGAGGCACGCCCTGTGCGCATCGACAGCTTCTGCATACGTTCCGGACCGAGATTCGTGGACGTGGATCGTGAGCTTGTGTGCCGTGAGGGCGACGAAAGCTGCACGTCGCTCACAGTCTGCGACCTCGACGTTCTTGTCACCTGCTCGGCGGGCACCTATATTCGCGCTCTCGCAAGGGATCTTGGGAACCGCCTCGGTACAGGGGCGCACCTGACGGCATTGCGCCGAACCGCTGTGGGAGCATGGGGAGAATTAGAGGCGACGACGATCGGGGAGCTCGCCGATACTGTGCGTCACGGAGGAGTTGTACCACACCTGTCGATGAGTGAGGTGTGTGCGTCGGTCATGCCGTCCGTTGAGATTACGTCGGAGGAGGCCGGTGCGTTGCAGCACGGCCAGTTTATTGCGATGAGGCCCTGGAGCGGTGAAGGAGATGTCGCCGCTGCCTTCTGCAGCGGCACTGTCGTTGCTCTTGTCTCTCGGCGTGGAAAGAAACTGAAACCGGATCTCATCCTCGCTCGCATGTGATACCCCTGCCTGTGAGGCACCCCGTGCCACACGGTAGGCTTATCTGCGTGGAATCGACGAATACGACACATGAACCGAATATCGAACCGTCTCACACATGCGGATGCGGCGGCGCCTGCGGCGGTCACGGCGATCGCACGAACTCCCCGGCTGCGCAGGCAGCGAAAGCGGCTGGCCATGCCGATCTTTCGGACGGGCGTATCAATCTCGGATTGAAGGCAGCGCGATGATGCAGGTGTGGAGGAAAACGGAAGAGATTCCGGCTGACCTTGGGCGGTCGGTTGTCACTATCGGAATTTTCGACGGCGTTCATAAGGGACACAAAGCCGTGTTAGCTCGGACTGTCGATGAGGCTCGTCAGCGTGGGCTTGTCTCGATTGCTCTCACCTTCGACCCGCACCCTGCCACCGTCCATAATCCGGGCCGCCCGATCCACCTCGTCACAACACTCAACGACCGCCTCGACCGCCTCGCCGCCGCCGGCATCGACGCCACGTTCGTCCAGCACTACACCCTTGACTATGCTCAGGCGAGCCCACGCGAATTCGTCGAAAAACAAATCGTCGGCGATTTTCATGCAGCACTCGTTGTTGTTGGTGAGGATGTCCGTTTCGGGAAAAACAACTCTGGCGACGGCAATGTGCTCCGCGAACTTGGCGACGAATACGGTTTCGACGTCATTCTTCTCGACGACTTGCGGGATAAGAAGGGGCGGCGCTGGTCCTCGACTCGCGTCCGTGAACTCCTCGCCGATGGGGACGTAGCTGGCGCAGCAAAGGTACTTGGACGGCCGCATCAAATCCGCGGGCATGTCGTTCACGGGTTCCAGCGGGGGCGTGAATTGGGGTTCCCGACAGCTAACCTTGCCGGAGATAATCTGGGCGAAGTCCCGGGAGATGGCGTCTACGCTGGCTGGCTGGTTCGTTCCGTCCCCGGGTCGCAAGCTGCAGAATACCTGCCCGCTGCAATTTCAGTCGGGACAAACCCACAGTTCGATGGTGAAGAGCGCACAGTTGAGGCTCACGTTCTCGGGCGTGCCGACCTCAACTTATATGACGAGCCGATTGCCATCAATTTCATCGAACGCCTGCGGCCGATGGAATCCTTCACCTCTGTTGAGGAGCTTCTCGCCCAGATGGATGAAGATTTACGACGAACAGCGGAAGTTCTCGGTGTTCCCACGGCTGGGAGAGTCGACCCAGCAGCAGTCACAGCACGATAAACAGACTCGGCGGAGGCTCCCCGCTCCTACCTGCCGGCGGCCTTCGTCGGCAACGCTGAGCCGCGTGAGAGCAAGCAAAGTCACGTCAAGGCGAATTGACCCTCATGCTAGAATTGTCAGGCCGTTAGATCGGCCACGGCTGCGTCATTGCCCGGGAGAACATGCCCCGGTGCTCTGTGCAACGAGTTTTCCGAAGGAGAATCCATGGCTCTCAAGCCTGAAGAAAAGCAGAAGATCGTCGCTGAATATGCGACTCACGAGGGCGATACCGGTTCGCCTGAGGTTCAGGTAGCGCTCCTGTCCGCTCGCATCAAGGAGCTCACGGAGCACTTCCGTACACACAAGCACGACCACCACTCGCGTCGTGGCCTCATGCTTCTCATTGGTCAGCGTAAGCGCCTCCTCGCTTACCTCGCTGAAGAAGATATTGAGCGTTACCGCTCCCTCATTGCTCGTCTCGGCCTGCGCCGATGACGATGTGCGGCCCGGGCTAATCCCCGGGCCGTTCGTCGTTTGACGAGAGAAAACTGAATAAGGTGTGTGCTGGCTATCCGGCAAACACCACGTGCATGGTCAGCTCCGCAGAGAAACGGAGGCCAGCACGAGAATGCGACGATGGTCGCGAAGCCTCAGATGTCCTGAGGCGCAACGTGTAGGGCACAGCCCGAAAGTTCATATAGGTAAACCCGAACTCGGTCCTCGGTGGCCGCCTCCGGAACACGTTCCGTGGGTACTCACTGATGGCCGCGTCGGGAAAATAAAGAATAAGGAGGTCCCTGTGGAGGGTCCTGATGTTCACTTCTCCGAGGCCGTTATCGATAACGGTTCCTTCGGAACCCGCACAATCCGCTTCGAAACTGGCCTGCTCGCACGCCAGGCGAACGGTTCGGCGCTCGCCTACCTCGACGGCGAGACAACAATTTTTGCCGCCACCACAGCATCGAAGGCTCCTAAGGAGCATTTCGATTTCTTCCCGCTCACTGTAGACGTCGAAGAGCGCTCCTACGCGGCTGGCCGCATCCCGGGTTCCTTCTTCCGTCGTGAAGGTCGCCCCGGCACCGAGGCTATCCTCGCTGCCCGCCTTATCGATCGCCCGCTGCGCCCCGCCTTCACCAAGGGAATGCGTAACGAAGTTCAGGTCGTCGCAACGGTCCTCACTATCCACCCGGATGAGGCATACGATGTCGTCGCAATCAACGCCGCATCGCTCTCCACCTCGCTCGCAGGCCTTCCATTCGCCGGTCCCGTTGGTGGTACGCGTATGGCCCTCATCGACGGCCAGTGGGTTGCCTTCCCTCGATGGAGCGAACTTGAGCGCGCCACGTTCTCGATGGCAATTGCGGGCCGTGTGGTCGGTGATGATGTCGCCATCATGATGGTGGAGGCCGCCGCCCCCGAGAGCGCCGATTCCGTCATCAAGTCCGGTGGTACCAAGCCCACCGAACAGGTTGTCGCCCAGGGTCTCGAAGCTGCCAAGCCTGTTATCCGCACCCTCTGCGAAGCACAGATGAAGCTTGTCGAAGAATGTGGCAAGCCCGTTGGTGATTACCCGCTCTTCCCGGATTACACCGAAGAGCAGTTCGCTGCCGTGACCGAGCGCATCGCCGATCGCTTCAACCCGATCCTTGGCATCGTCGCTAAAGCTGAGCGCGACGAAGCCCTCAACGACCTCACGAACGATGTCGTTGCCGAGCTCGCCGAGAACTTCCCGGAGCAGGAAGGCCAGCTCGCGGCTGCAGTCAACGCTGCGTTCAAGAAGACGATGCGCCGTCACGTCCTCACCGAAGGCGTGCGCATGGACGGCCGCACCCCGGTCGAGATCCGCTCCATCAGCGCTGAAGCCGGCGTGCTTCCGCGAGTTCACGGCTCGGCACTCTTCCAGCGCGGCGAAACCCAGATCCTCGGTGTCACCACGCTCAATATGCTCAAGATGGAGCAGCAACTCGATAACCTTTCGCCGGTTGTCCGTAAGCGCTACATCCACCACTATAACTTCCCGCCGTATTCGACAGGTGAGACGGGCCGTGTCGGTTCGCCGAAGCGCCGCGAAATCGGCCACGGACACCTCGCAGAGATAGCGTTGGAATCCCAGTTGCCTGAACGCGAGGAGTTCCCTTACGCAATCCGTCAGGTGTCTGAGACGATGGGCTCCAACGGTTCGTCCTCAATGGGTTCTGTATGTGCGTCCACGCTTTCGCTTCTCAACGCCGGTGTTCCCCTCAAGGCTCCGGTTGCCGGAATTGCGATGGGTCTTGTCTCCGACACGATCGACGGCGAAACTCGCTACGTCACCCTCACTGACATCCTCGGTGCTGAGGACGCCCTCGGCGACATGGACTTCAAGGTAGCGGGTACCCGCGAGTACGTCACCGCTCTCCAGCTCGACACGAAGCTTGCCGGAATCCCGGCCGCAGTTCTCGACGCGGCACTCGGCCAGGCACGTGAAGCACGCTTCGCCATTCTTGATCTCATGAACGAGGCCATCGATGGCCCAGACGAGATGGCAGCAACTGCTCCACGCATCATCTCCGTTAAGATCCCTGCCGACAAGATCGGTGAGGTTATCGGCCCCAAGGGCAAGATGATCAACCAGATCCAGGAGGATTCGGGCGCAGAGATCACGATTGAAGAAGACGGCACAGTTTTCATCGGTGCAACGAATGCCGAATCGGCTGAAGCTGCACGTACCGCGATCAACGCTATTGCTAACCCGCAGATGCCTGAAGTCGGCGAGCGTTTCGTTGGAACGGTTGTGAAGACGACGACCTTCGGTGCCTTCGTGTCCCTCATGCCTGGCCGCGACGGCCTTCTCCACATCTCGCAGATCCGCCGGATCGTCGGCGGCAAGCGTGTGGAGAATGTTGAGGATGTCCTCAACGTGGGCGACAAGGTTGAGGTGGAGATTTCCGAGCTCGACTCGCGTGGCAAGGTTTCTCTCGCGGCTGTTGTTGATGGTGTTGCAACGACCGAAGAGCCAGCTGAGGAAGGCGGTGAGCGCCGTGAGCGCCGCCCGCGCGAGCGTGGTTCGCGCCGTGAGCGTGGCTCGCGCCAGCGCCGCCGCACGCACTCGGAGGATAAGGCGTCTTCGGAGAGTGTAGAGGAGTAGGCGAGGGCTACTCTGATTAGTTAAGACAAGGCTGGGTACGGGTTTATTAATCTCGTACCCAGCCTTGTCTTAACTCTCCGCTGGCGTGCCTAAGAATAATCTCGGCACTGTTTTATTCGAATAATTTGAGTGGAAAGTATGCTCATGGGCGAATGCTTTTTCAAAAAGAACTAGTGCTTCGATCACGTATATTCTGAGGGAGGTGCCAGCGGATACCCTGTTATCCTGTTTCCGTATTACGGTGCTTCAACTTCGCTATGAATTTCATTCGTATTGCGATGCTCGCACACGTACATGTCGTGCTCAGCCTTTATGCGTCTAGAGAGGCGTTGTGCGGCCGAGCTGATTCATCCGGTCTGCTTTCGCAAGTAAATCTACGATCGTTTTTAGATTTGTGTCGGCGACGTATTGCGTATATGGCAACAGAAATTATTGCTAATGCCAGAATGAGGGGGACAGCAGGCCAAGCTAGATCGAGCCATGTTGGTTCAAGCATTTTTAGCCTCCAATAGTGTATTTGTTAGCGTAAACACGTAGGGATAATCCTCGTGTCTTAGTTTCGATGGTGTGTCCGGCAATTGATTTTGTGCTGAGGAAAGTCATCTGTGCTAGTGCGGGCTGTGCGCCAGATCGAGCAGGAACGATAGCAACTGAGACATCGGAAGCCGTCACGCCGAAGGCTCGCTCAATGACTGGTGAATAGGTGCTTGAGATTGTACCTCCTGCTGACGAATACGAGAATGACGAAGCGAAGGAATACTTAAGCGCAACTGCATCGTATGTAACTCGACAGTCGATATAAGATGCGTAATATCCCGTTGACCTGCGATGTCCGCAGCGGTCAAGCCGTGTTGCTCTGGTAAACGTATCTTCTTCTCCGACTGAGACCAAGCTGGAAGACCCGTCAGAATAGAAGTTCACTGTATTGCCATTATCGAGAATTCTCGTTTCTATGGGGGCGGAATCCCCACGATCCGCTTCCGTTAGATAACCGTTATCCATGCGTTCAACGAGTTCGCGTGCAATTTCCGGGTCTGTGCCTCGTGATTCACGTATGGAAATAATCTGACGTTCTTCGGTATCAGTGAGTAAGCCAGCTTCTGTGGCCTGTGCTGTTGGCGTTAAAATAGTGGCGACAACAACTGTCAGTGTAGCGATAAACTTTTTCATGTTTTCTCTATCGAAATCTATGTACCACATCAAATATGTGGCTCACGTCATACCATTTTATGGAGAGGGTTCTTGCAAGGATGCCATGAGTCTTCTTCGGAGTGCGTAGGTTGCTGAGAGGTCTCGGAGTGCGTAGGTTGCTCAGAGGTCAGAGAAGTACAGTAAATATGGTATGAGGAAGATGGATATGAATATGCTTCCGGTTCGGTTGGCGGGGGATGTTTTGGGTGTGACAGAGTAGTTCTATTTTCCTTGACAACTATCTTTTTCCCTGTCTTCTATACCTGGCACATACTCACGCAGGTTTACCGTTCTCATCCAGGCACCGGAAGGAATGGATTCTCAGGAGTGGGTTTGAGCTTCGATAGAGCCTAGAAGTAAGGCAGATGCCTGTGAGTTGCCGGCCCTACTTCTTCCATGAGTGCAAGATACACGTTCCATGAGCTCACGGCACACGATCGGGAGAGGTATTTTCGGAGGAGTGACTTTAGGCGGTTGATATAGACGCAGCGTGGCAGCGGGCATGAGGATTACCTCGTGCCCGCCGCTTTGTGTATCGGTTGATGCTAGGCGTTTGTTGATGGGTGTTGCGGCGGCAAGCAGCAACTTATGCGGTTGTGGGGCGGGGTTGGTTCGGAGGTAACGCTGGTCGCTCCGGGCCGTCGTCGTAAATCCGGAGGCTTGTTGTATGCACGGAGCTTGGCTGTAAATGACCAAGCTTGGTGTGGGTGGGGAGCTACTGCGTGTTTGTGGGGCTTTGTGGCGGCGGATTCTGGATGTAACTGCCGAGCCTTGAAAATAGGGTGAGTCGCAACAGCAGCTCCTCGATATACGCCAGGCTGTGGCTGCAGATTCTTGTCGTAAATACGGAGGCTTGCTGTACGCACGGAGAATCGCTGTGAACGCGGAGACTTGCTCTAAATAGCCGGACTTGGTGTCGGTGGGGAGCTACTGCGTGTTTGTGGGGTGTTGTGGCGGCGGATTCTGGATGTAACTGCCGAGCCTGAAAGATGAGGCGTGCTGTAACTCCCGATCTTCGAAACTTGGATTAGTTGCGGCGGTCGAGTTTGGCGATGGGACGATCCGTAACTTCAGAGCCTGATGCGCATGCCCCAATATCAAAACATATTTGTTTCATCCGACGGTTAACATCGGGTATTCGTCGAACTCTTTGTTCCCCACAGATAGCGTTGAAAGATGAGTTATCCACAGAGTGGCATCACGCCCCGACGAATGAAGCATCAAGTTGACATCATTCGTCGCATGAGCAAATTTCCTCACAACGTCCTGCTAACCTGCGGAACTGAGAAACGATCTTTGACGGCGCCCTACTTCCACTTAACTCGTGGTGCCGTTCTCCTAGATTCATTGCCACAGGCATCGCCATGGCAAGTTCGCGACTATGTGAATTTAGCGAGAATCCAGGCGATGTTTGAGCTTTCAAGGCGTCCGATTACATTCACGCAGGAATCGGCGCTGCTCCTGCACAACACAATCCCATGGAATTCGAATCCTGATGTGTGCTTTCGGAGTAGCGCTCACGCTCACCGTAGAGTCTTCAACGACGTTGTTGTGGATTCGGTTCGAATTCCTGCTGTCCAGGTTCGGTCAACAACTTTTACGATCGATGGAAGCAAGGAGGTTCGAATCCAAGGGATATCTGTCGATTCATTAGCAGATACTGCAGTCATCATGGCACTCACACGACCGACGGTTGATGCCTTTGTTGCTGTATGTTCAGTGATGCGAGAATTAACGGGAGGTGACAGTTTCTCTCGGCGATCAATTGCTCAGCGAGAATTCGCAGTACGTAGCGAATTGCTGAATATTCTCGAAAATGTGCGGGAACGAAGAAAGAGATTAATTCGCTATCGTCGAGCGCGTCAAATAATCGAAGGTGCTACTGCTCTGTGTGAAAATCGGGGAGAGGCAGCGATGCTATGGATCCTTCGGACAATATTCGGCGACGAAGTACAGCCGCAGTTTGAAATTGTTGTATATGGCAATAGATATTTCGCAGACTTCGCCATTGAACGCATTAAAATGCTCGTCGAATTTGACGGCATCGAAAAACTGAGCGGCACGCCAGAAGAAGCTTGGGAAGCGCAAAGCCGATTTTTGGATCGACAACAGGATTTGATCAATAACGGCTGGTTAGTACTCCGATTTCGGTGGAGAGATCTATTCTCGCCCGAAACGGTGAGATTCAAGATCCTCCAAGCTGCGGCTCAGCGAGCGTCAGATATATGGCGGGAAAACAATGCAGAGATTTACCGAAAGATAGATGCTGCATAAGGATCAGGTGCTGATATTCCAAGACTGCAATGCTCATGCTCAAATTTCTGGTCTAGGATTTGCGGCAGTCTTGCCGCAAATAGCCAAGCTTGGTGTGGATGGGGAGTTACTGCGTGTTTCTGGGGTGTTGCAGTTGCAGATTCTGGATGTAACTGCCGAGCCTCGAAAAAGGGTGCGTCGTAACTGCCGAGCCTGAAAGATGAGGCTTGCTGTAACTCCCAAGCCGTGAAAATTGGGTGAGTCATGGCAGCAGCCCCTGGACATAGGCCAGGCTGTAGATGCGGAGGCTTGCTGTATGCACGGAGCTTGGCTGGAAATAGCCGGACTTGGTGTGGGTGGGGAGTTGCTGCGTGTTTTTAGGGTGTTGTGGCGGCGGATTCTGGATGTAACTGCCGAGCCTGAAAGATGAGGCGTGCTGTAACTCCCAAGCCGTGAAAATTGGGTGAGTCATGGCAGCAGTCCCTGGACATAGGCCACGCTGTAAACACGGAGGCTCGCTGTGAACAATTGGACTTGGTGTGGGTGGGGAGTTACTGCATGTTTGTGGGGTGTTGTGGCGGCGGGTTCTGGATGTAACTGCCGAGCCTGAAAGATGAGGCGTGCTGTATGCACGGAGCTTGGTTGTAGACACGGAGGTTCGCTGTAAGCAGTGGGGCTTGGTGTGGGTGGGGAGTTGCTGCGTGTTTGTGGGGTGTTGTGGCGGCGGATTCTGGATGTAACTGCCGAGCCTCGGGAAAAGGCTTGTTGTATGCACGGAGCTTGGCTGTATGCACGGAGCTTGGCTGTAAGCACGGAGGCTTGCTGTGCACAATTGGGCTTGGTGTGGATGGGGAGTTACTGCGTGTTTCTGGGGTGTTGCAGTTGCAGATTCTGGATGTAACTGCCGAGTCTCGAAAAAGGGTGCGTCGTAACTGCCGAGCATGAAAGATGAGGCGTGCTGTAACCGCAGGACCTGGGCAGGGTGACCCGTAACCGCAGAGCCTCGAAATGGAGTGGGGTGCGGACACCGAGCCCAGAGGAAGAACCACACCTGTGCCGGCTAGGGAACCACGTGTCCTTCAAGGCATGAAACCCCCGATTTACCGCGTATATCACCCTGCTTTTGTTTCTCTTGGCCTGCTATTTCCACTACGCTGGCATGGTGACTTCTTATAGCGAGATGCCCCTTGATCTAGACGTTCCTGAGCTGTCGGCGGACGAGGACGGCCTTATCACCCGTCGAAGTATTCTTCCCGGGGGAGTGCGAGTGCTGACGCGGCGGATGCCTCACCAACATTCAACGTCTATTGGTTTGTGGGTCGGCACAGGATCTCGCGACGAGGGCCCCGGCACGGAGGGCTCCACGCATTTTCTTGAGCACCTCCTCTTCAAGGGCACGGCGAAGCGTAGCGCAAAGGAAATCGCAGAGCGTATCGACTACCTGGGCGGTGGTTTTAACGCGGCGACAGGCAAACAGTCGACGTGCTATTACGGTCATGTTTTCGATGAGGACCTTCCGGATTCTCTTGAACTCCTTGCAGATATGGTGACATCTGCCCGCCTCGATGCTGAGGATATGGAGATGGAGCGTGGCGTGATCCTTGAGGAGCTCGCCATGTATAACGACGATTCGTCGGATGTGGCTCATCAGGCGATTCCACAGATGGTGTACGACGATCATCCGCTGGGACGTCCGGTAGGTGGAACCCGAGAGTCGGTGTCAGCGCTTAAACCTGAGAGTCTCCAGGCGCATTACAAAGCGAATTATCACGCGAACGAGCTGGTTGTGACAGCCGCGGGCGCCGTTGACCACGATTGGCTTTGCGATACGGTCCTCGCGCATCTGGATGAGGCTGGATGGGATACGACGCCAGGGGTTCGTCCGCATGAACGCCGAAACGCTGGCCCGATCACGTTTACTGCTGGCGGTGAACGTAAGCTCGAACGAAATGTTGAGCAGGCTGCGGTGATTGTGGGAATGCCAGGTATTGGTTTGTTCGACGAACGACGACATGCCTTGTTTGCGTTGAGTGCAATTCTTGGTGGTGGTACCTCGTCGCGGATGTTCCAGTCGATTCGCGAGGAGCGCGGTTTGGCGTATTCCACGTATTCTTTCCCGGCAAGTTATCCAGAGGGCGGCTTGTTTGGATTGTATGCGGGCTGTGCGCCTTCCAATGCCTCGCAGGTTGCTGATCTTATGGTGGCTTCTCTAGAGGAGATTGCGGTTAATGGCGTAAGTGACGACGAAGTTGAGTCGGCTTTTCGTCGTATCCGTGCCGATATTGTTTTTGACGACGAACGTATTTCGAGCCATATGAATACGCTCGGTACAGCCGAGTTGGTGCGCGGTGCCCTCATTTCGCAGAAGGAGCAACTTCGTCGTTCACGTGCGGTGACGGCGTCGCACATTACTGAGCTTGCACGGGAGATTATCTCTGGGCCGCGATCGATGTGTACGGTGGGGCCTGCTGCCTGATCTGGTGACTGCGTAACGATTGCAGGCTTGCGCGGGTCTATCACGTGAGTTGCCGTGCGAGACACCGCGCATGCATATCGGGGAGTCCGGGTATTCTTGGCCACATGATCAAGGTGGCAGTAGTGGGCGCCGCGGGGCGCATGGGTTCGACGGTCTGTGATGCGGTTGAAGGCGCCGCCGATATGCAGCTTGTCGCGAGGATTGACGCTGGCGACGACATCTCGTCTGCCACGCTCCAGGGTGCTGACGTTGCCGTTGAGTTCACGGTGCCGGGTGCGAGCCTGAACAACGTTCTGTTGCTTCTCGATGCTGGAGTGAACGTCGTCGTGGGAACAACTGGGTGGAACGACGAATCGCTGGCGCTGGTTCGTCGTCGTGCTGAGGAAGTTGGCCGTGGCGTTCTTATTGCTCCGAACTTTGGCCTCTCAGCGGTGCTTCTGATGAGCTTCGCGCGCCAGGCTGCACGCTATTTCGAGTCTGCTGAGGTTATCGAACTACATCATCCGAATAAGGTTGATGCACCGTCGGGGACGGCGACGACGACGGCACGTGAGATTGCTGCGGCTAGAACGGAGGCCGGCCTTGGATCGAGTCCGGATGCGACTGAGACTGATCCGCTCGGTGCGCGGGGCGCCTCGATAGATGGTGTCCATGTCCACGCGGTGCGTTTACGCGGCCTCAATGCTCATGAGGAAGTCGTGTTCGGTAATCCGGGAGAGCAGCTTGTTCTTCGCCAGGATTCATTTGACCGGACGAGTTTTATGCCGGGTGTTCTTCTTGCCATCCGCGGGGTGGGTAAGCGCGTTGGCCTCACGTATGGGCTCGATGAATTGATGGGTTTGGGTGAGTAATGAGGACGACGATGGTGGTGCGGCTTTCGTAAGAAGGTGCGGGCTCTTCTCGGAGATTTTTCGGGATTGGAGGAGAACTTCGCGCCGGGTATTCTACGAAATAACTATTTCGCCTCATCTTTTCCGTGAATAAAGGGGGACACATGGCAGATAAGCCAAAGCGTGTAGGAGTTCTCACTGCTGGCGGCGACAGCCCTGGCCTTAACGCGGCCATTCGTGGTTTTGGTAAAGCTGCGATCTCCCAGTTCGGGATGGAACTCGTTGGTTTTATCGACGGTATTCGAGGCTTAGCAGAGAATAGAACCCGTGAGCTCACTCAGGCTGATCTTGCTGGCATTTTGACGGTCGGTGGCACGATTCTTGGAACCTCGCGTGATAAGCCGCAAAAGATGCGGATGGGCGACGAAGTTGTGAATATGATTCCGACGATTGTCGAGAACTACGAGAAGAACGAACTCGATGGCCTTGTGTGTATCGGTGGCGGCGGCACAGCGAAGAACGCGATGAAGCTTCAGGAAGCTGGCCTGAATGTTATTCATTTGCCGAAGACAATCGATAACGATATCGCGCATACGGATACGAGTTTTGGCTTTTCGACAGCGCTCGGTATTGCAACTGAAGCGATTGACCGTTTACATTCGACGGCCCATTCACATCATCGGATTATTGTCGTGGAGACGATGGGCCACAAGGCGGGGTGGCTTGCTCTCGGTGCAGGAATTGCAGGCGGTGCGGACATCGTCCTTATTCCGGAGATTCCTTATGACGTGTCGGCTGTGGCGGCCTCCGTGGAGGCGCGTGCGAAGTCCGGCCATAATTTCTCGGTCGTCGCAATAGCGGAGGGTGCGCTGTCGGTGGCGGATTCGGCGAGTCTTGCCGCTGCGGAGGCTCTCGTGAAATCGGCCTCCACTCCTGAGCAGCGTGTGGCAGCGAAGGAATACCGAAAGACTTTGCAGGCACAGCATCGAGATAACGCCTTCAAGTTGGCTGCTGAGCTTGAGGAAACCACGGGTCTAGAAGCTCGTGTGACTGTGCTTGGCTATGTGCAGCGCGGCGGTACACCTGATGCGCAGGATCGCCTGCTCGGGACGATCCTCGGCGGTGCGGGTGCGCAGCTTGTCGCTGACGGTGAGTTCGGTATCACTGTGGCAGCGCGCGGCCAGGGCGCTAAGCCTGTTCCGCTCAAGGATGTTGCTGGCACGGTGAAGACAGTTCCGCTGGACCACCCGTGGCTCAACGCTGCCCGCCATGTGGGTACATGCATGGGCGACTAAAATTCCGGCATGTGGGTGGGCTCGGTACGAACCAAGCCCACCCACATGCGTGTTAGGAGCCTAGGCAAGCAAGGCATGCCAGCAGTGTTGCGTCACCTCCGCCTCACCCACAAGGAGCGTGCGGCGCAAGCCTGCCGGGGCGAATCCCGCGGCAGTGAGGAACTTCGTCCGGGCATCGTCGCCGGCAAGAACCCACATTGATACGTCGGTGGCGCCTTGTTCGCGAGCCGTGTCGGTTGCCGCTGCGAGAAGGCGCGACCCGTGGCCGGCTCTCTGAAAGGCTGCCGGAACTTCGAGCGCCGTTAACTCAACCGGGACGCCAGGCTTCGTCGAATCATCACTCGCAGGTAGCTCGGCCGGTGCAAGGGCAGCGAACCCGACAACAACGCCATCCGCTATCGCGACAAGAATATGATGGAACTCAGACGGGGGAGAAGCGATAGCAGCCGACCACACGGACGAAAAAGCATCGGCATCAATCATGGACGTCACGTCGTCGCTCAACCGCTCCCCAACGGCAGCTGTCAGTGAAGCGGCCATCGTTCGGGCGTGAATATCCCCGATGGCGCGAGCATCGAGACCAGTCGCAGGGCGAACAAAGAGATGAGAATCCATAACGTAAGGCTACGTGGAGAAGGCCCCGTACGACTACTTCACCTCCCACGCTATGACGCGGCGAGATTACCGTGCTCAGGCCACCGAACGTCCGCATCTCGGTTATGGCAACAACATTGGTTCATGCCCGATAGAGTGTGATGGTATGAACATGAATCGCCCGTTTGGCTCTGTTTCGGTAGCAATGGTGACGCCTTTCCACGAGGACGGGTCGCTCGATATTGACTCTGCGGTGGCCCTCGCCGATAAGCTCGTCCGAGACGGCTGTGATGCCATTCTGCTCTCGGGAACAACCGGTGAATCACCAACCACGCACCAGCCCGAAAAGAACGACCTCGTTCGTGAAGTCAAAGCGGCAATTTCTGGGCGAGCCATGCTTATCGCGGGCGCTGGTTCTAACGACACAGCCCACGCGGTGCGCATTGCACAGGGGGCGCAAGAATCGGGAGCCGATGGCCTCCTCGTCGTCGCCCCTTACTACAACCGCCCATCTCAAGAGGGCGTGTACCAGCATATTCTCGTAGTGACGGGAGCTGCCGACCTTCCTGTCATGCTCTACGATATTCCCGGCCGCACGGGCGTCAAGCTCGAACTAGATACACTCAAGCGCCTTGCTGAGCATCCTCGGATTGTCGCAGTGAAAGACGCGACAGGAGATGTGGCAGCCGGTTTCGTCAAGATGGCAGAAACAGGCCTTGAGTACTATTCAGGCGACGACGCTCTCAACTTCGCCTGGCTAGCTCATGGGGCCTCTGGCGTTGTCTCCGTCGCCGGCCATGTCATTGCTGCTGCGTTGCGCCGTCTTGTCACCGAAGTTGATGCCGGGGATCTGCCCGCGGCACGTGCCGAAGCTGCCCAGCAGCGCCCAGTTATCGAGGCAATTATGGGTGGTGGTCAGGGCGCCGTCATGGCGAAAGAAGCACTGAAGCTTCTCGGCGTGCTGCCGTCGGCGACGCTTCGCCTCCCGCTTGTGGGGGCATCAGCCTCTCAGATCGCCGAGCTGTCGCGAGTACTGCGCGAACAAGGAATCACCGCATAGACGCCGGTCGAGGGGCGCCGCACCAACAACACAGCTCTGGCTCGAATCAGTGTTCCGCGCGATCGGGCAGCCGAAGGTCCGCCCGAACCGTCACCCGCTCGCCGAATATCTCAACCCGAAGAAGGTTAATACCGCGACCGTCTCGTGAGAGAATGGACATGTGATTGACCATGTGATGCCCGCGCCCCTGTCCGACGACGCCGTCCGAATCGTCCCGCTGGGCGGACTCGGGGAGGTAGGGCGCAACTGCAACGTCCTTGAATACCAGGGGAAGCTCGTCGTCGTTGATTGCGGCGTCCTCTTCCCGGAAGAAAGCCAGCCGGGCGTAGACCTCATCCTGCCCGATATCGACTACCTCAAGAACCGCATTGACGATGTTGAGGCTATCGTGCTCACCCACGGGCACGAGGACCACATCGGCGCTGTTCCGTACCTCTTGAAGCTCCGCAACGATATTCCGGTGATCGGCTCGCAGCTCACGGTGGCTTTCGTCGAAGCAAAACTGCAGGAGCACCGCATCAAAGCCCACTCCCACGTGGTCGTTGAAGGCGATGTCGAGAAGGTCGGGCCTTTCGAGATGGAGTTCATCTCGGTGAATCATTCGATCCCGGATGCGCTCGCGGTGTTCGTGCGTACCCCGGAAGGCAACATTCTTATCACGGGCGATTTCAAGATGGATCAGCTTCCGCTTGATGGGCGCCTCACAGACTTGCGCGCTTTCGCTAAGGCTGGCGAAGAAGGCGTGGATCTGTTTATGTGCGATTCGACGAACGCCGAAGTTCCGGGGTTTGTCCGCTCCGAATCGGAGATTGGCCCGGTTATCGACGATGTTTTTGCGCATGCCACCGGGCAGATCGTCGTGGCGTCGTTCTCCTCGCATGTTCACCGCGTGCAGCAGGTGCTTAACGCGGCAGCGCACCACGGACGCAAGGTGGCCTTCGTCGGCCGGTCGATGGTACGCAATATGGGGATTGCGTCGGATCTCGGCTACCTCGATGTGCCGCAGGGCGTGCTACTTGATTTGGCAGCGATGCGTGATTTGCCGGAGAACCAGCGCGTGTACATGTCCACGGGTTCCCAAGGTGAGCCGATGGCTGTGCTTGCGCGTATTGCCTCGTCGAGCCATCCGAAGATTGCGGTGGGCCCCGGCGATACGGTGCTCTTTGCCTCGTCGCTCATTCCGGGTAACGAGAATTCGGTGTACCGGCTTATCAATGGGCTTATGAAGCTCGGCGCAAGGGTGATCCACCAGGGCAATGCGAAGGTTCACGTCTCAGGGCACGCTGCTCAGGGCGAGCTGCTGTATTGCTACAACATTCTTGAGCCGGCTTTTGCGATGCCGATTCACGGCGAGGTTCGCCATCAGATCGCTAACGGTGGTATCGCGGTGAAGACGGGAGTTCCCCCGGAGAATGTGATTCTCGCTGAAAATGGTTCGGTTATCGACATGCATGACGGTATTCCGCAGCTTGTCGGCTCAGTGCCCTTCCATGAGATTTACGTAGACGGATCGTCAGTTGGCGATATTACGGAGAGTGAGCTGAAGGATCGTCGTATTCTCGCCGAGGAGGGCTTTATCGCGATCTTTGCTGCGGTGGACGCTAAGAACGAGCAAATCGTGACGGGGCCGCATATCCAGGCACGTGCGGTTGCTGAGGATGATTCGGTGTTTGACGACATTCAGCCCGAAGTTGAGGTGGCTCTCCAGGAGGCGCTCGAAAAGGGACTGGACGCGTATGGCATGCAGCAGGCGATGCGTCGGGTGATTGGCCGCTGGGCTTCTCGTAAGTTGCGCCGCTCGCCGATGATTGTGCCAACTGTTGTCGAGGTATAGTCCGCGGGTTTCATGAACGACGAAGGAGTGGGCCAGTCCGGCTTGCTCCTTCGTCGTCTATGAAGCGTAAAATTCCGTCGCCACCAGCGTTTTCGCACTACTATTCGGCTATGGGGAAAATTCCAGAGGGCGATGTCGCCCAGAATATCCGCGAGCGCTTCGGAATCGGTGCCGTCGATGCCGCGCTCGTTTTAGGTTCGGGGTGGGGGAGTCTCGTCGATTCTTGGCCTGAACCGGTTGGGACGTGTCGTTACGACGACGTGGGCTTGCATCCGCCCGTTGCTCCTGGCCATGACGGAATCTTGTCGCTTTACGATCTCGGCGGGCAGAGAGTTCTCGTCTTTGCCGGGCGTACACACCTCTATGAGGGGCATGGCCCGGTTGAGGTTGGGCGTAATGTGAGGATTAGTGCGGAGCTAGGTGCCCGCACCCTTGTTCTGACGAATGCCAACGGTGCCCTTGTCGAAGAATGGCCTCTTGGCCAGGTCATGGTGCTGAACGATCATCTCAATCTCACAGGAACCTCACCGCTTGTGGGTGCGAACTTCGTCGATCTCACCGATGCCTATTCTTCGCGGCTTCGCGCGCTAGTTACTCGACTCGCTGGCGAGGACGGGATCGTGCTTGTTGAGGGCGTGTACGCGATGCTGCCCGGACCGCACTACGAGTCGGCATCTGAGGCACGTGCGATTGCGGGCCTCGGAGCACAGGCTCTCGGTATGTCCACGGTGTTGGAGACAATCCAGGCGAGGGCGTGTGGGATGGAGGTTCTGGCCCTGTCGACGGTCACGGCGCATGAGGCGAGTGGCGAAGTTATTGACCCTGATGAAGTTGTTGCTATTGCTATGCGCGAGGCTGGTCGCCTTGGTCCAGCGCTCGCGCGGCTTTTCACGCACGAGGAGAATAAGTGAGTAGTAGTACTGGTGCCGAGAAGACATCGGCATTTTCTATCGAAGAGACCGGAATTGAGGTCGTCCGCGACGAGGAGCGTAAGGGGAAACCGTCGGATCTTTTTTGGCCGTGGTTTGCCGCGAATATCTCGGTTCTGGCTGTGCCGTGGGGTGCGTGGATTCTTGGATTCGGCCTCTCGTTTGTGCAAGCAGTCATTATCGGTGTGATCGGGACGATTCTTTCGTTCTTGCTGGTTGGAGTGATTGCGATTGCTGGCAAGCGCGGCGGTGCGCCAACATTGACGCTGTCGCGTGCTCCTTTTGGCGTTGTCGGTAACGGTTTGCCTGGCATAGTTTCCTATCTGCTCACGGTGGGGTGGGAGATCGTGCTCGTTGTGAATGCGACGTTGGCGACGAACACCGTGGCTGTTCGTATGGGCGCCCCAGATTCCGAGCTCACGAAGATTGTCGCGTTCCTTGTTGTTGTGGGCATCGTCGTCATCGCCGGAATCCTTGGTTTTGACTTCATCATGAAGATTCAGACGTGGCTGACAGTGATTTTGGGGGTTATCACGATCGGCTATATTGCGCTGACGATCAAAGATGTCGATATGAGTGCAGTGATGTCGCTTGCGAGCGGCAACTGGGAGGCCTTCCTGGGTGCGACGATCATGCTCATGACGGGGCTGGGCCTTGGCTGGGTGAATTGCGCGGCGGACTATTCGCGTTACCTCCCGCGAGAGGCTTCCTCGAAGGGGATTGTTGGTTGGACGACCTTCGCTTCCTCAGCCGCACCAATTATTCTCATCTTCTACGGGGTTCTTCTGGCCGGCTCGAATCCGGAGTTGGCTGAAGGTGTAAATTCCGATCCGATTGGCACTCTGGCCTCGATGCTCCCCACGGGTTTCCTTCTTCTGTTTATTGTGGTGACAGTGGGCGGCCTGGTGTCGGGGGCAGTGATGGACATTTACTCCTCGGGCCTCACGCTGCTCTCGCTCGGTATCCCGATTAAGCGTTGGCATGCTGTGCTTCTTGACGGCGTACTTATGATCCTCGGGACGATCTGGATTGTGTGGTTTGCTGGCGATTTCATTGGGCCGTTCCAGGCATTCCTCATTACCCTCGGCGTGCCGATTGCGGCGTGGGCAGGTATCTTTATTGGCGATCTTGCCATTCGTCGCAAGGATTACGACGAAGCATCACTCTTTGATCCGTCCGGCCGGTACGGTGCCGTCAATTGGGTGAACGTGATCGGTATGCTCGTGCTCACCGTCATCGGTTGGGGATTGGTCACGTCGTCTACGGACGGATTTACGTGGCAAGGCTTCCTCTTCGGTCCGCTCCATCTCGATATTGAGGTGTGGGGTGGAACGTCGATTGGCGTGCTTGTCGCCCTCGTCGGCGGTATTCTCGTTGGGCTCTCGGGCCGGAACCGGGTGCGTCGCCAGGAGGCGCTCGACTAGGCAAACGCGAGAACTTACCATCACTGGGTGCGTCGCCCCTCACGGGGCGGCGCGCCCTATGTGTATTGGGATAGCCTCTAAAGCTAAGGTTTTTCTGTGAGTCCACGTGTTCGCAAAGACCAGAATCCTAAGAAATCGCAGCCTGCTCCTCGGCGTGAGCCTCGAGAGCAGGCTGAACGTGCGCCATTGACAGGTATTAAGCGTGACGCGGTGGCGTTCCTCCTTGTCGCCCTCGCCATAGTCGTGGCATTACGTGAGTGGTTGAACCTCTCGGGGATTCTTGGTGGGATTATTCATCACCTGACGGCTGGCCCTGTTGGACTCCTTTCAGTCTGTGTCCCGGTCCTCCTCCTCGTGGCCTCCATCCAGTTCTTCCGCGCGGAGCCTCGTCCCGCAAACAAGCGTGTGACGATTGGCGTTCTCATCCTTGTGGCGACGGCTACAGGGCTTGCTCATCTTATTGTCAATCCGGCGAGCCTTGTCGATGACTTTGCCGGGATTGAAAGCGCCGGCGGAATCCTCGGTTGGGCCGTCGGGGGCTCCTTTAAGGCACTGTTCTCGGTATACGGCGCATACCCCATCCTCATCCTCGCTACGCTTTTCGCAATCCTCTACATGTGCGATATGACGCTAGGGGAACTGTGGGACAAGCTCGTCGGCTCACGTATCGCCGAGGCTCGCGCGGCAGACGACGAGGCTCCGGAGGTCGCCAACCGAGGCGCCACAGCCTCGATCCCGTACGACCAAGCGCACGAAATTGACGAAGGCGAACCAACCCGAGTGTTTGGGCGTCGCCGGAAGAAGAAAAGCGACGAATCGCCCACGGTTGTCGATGAGATCGGCACAGGCGAGAGCACTGATGGCGCCACGATCCCCGCGGAAGGGGACGAACTTGCCACGCAAGCTCTCGATGTTCAGCGCAAAGAGCCGCGTAAGAAGAAGGCGCCTGCAGTCCAGGAGAGCACGCACGAGGAGCCGTCAAACCTGCCCGCACCTGTCATCACGCCGGCGCCTACCCAGGCTCAACAGCTCCTTCTTGATCCCAACGTCACGTACGAGCTTCCTCCGCTCACTGATCTCAAGGCAGGTCAGCCGCACAAGGAACGAACCGAAGCTAACGATAGAGTAGTCGCCCAACTGACAGGCGTCTTCAACGACTTTGGTGTGGACGCGCAGGTCGTCGGCTTCTCGCGCGGACCGACAGTCACGCAGTACGAAGTTGAGCTCGGCCCCGGCGTCAAGGTCGAGCGTATCGGCGCCCTGTCGAAGAACATCGCGTACGCGGTCGCCTCAGCAGATGTTCGCATCCTCTCGCCAATCCCCGGAAAATCTGCCGTGGGCATCGAGATCCCCAATCAAGATCGCGAAACCGTCCTCCTCGGTGATGTGCTCCGCTCCGCTCCGGCACAAAAGGCAACACACCCCCTCACTGTCGGCGTCGGGAAGAACGTTCAAGGCAAATTCGTCGTCGCGAATCTCGCGAAGATGCCCCACCTTCTCGTGGCAGGTGCAACAGGTGCCGGTAAGTCGTCGTTTATCAATTCGATGATTACCTCCGTCATGATGCGTGCTACACCCGACGAGGTACGCATGATCCTCGTCGATCCCAAACGCGTTGAACTCACCATCTACGCAGGTATTCCGCACCTCGTCACACCCATCATCACGAACCCAAAGAAGGCTGCCGAAGCCCTCGAATGGGTGGTCAAAGAGATGGACGCCCGATATGACGACATGGCCGCCTACCATTTCAAGAACATCAACGACTTCAACGACGCCGTGCGCGAAGGAAAAGTGGTAGCTCACGATCCGGGCCGCACGCTTCAGCCCTACCCCTACCTCCTCGTCGTCGTCGACGAGCTTGCCGATCTCATGATGGTGGCGCCTCGCGATGTGGAAGCTTCGATCCAGCGCATCACGCAGCTCGCACGAGCCGCAGGCATCCACCTTGTCCTCGCGACCCAGCGTCCGTCGGTCGATATCGTCACGGGTGTCATCAAGGCAAATATTCCGTCCCGGCTCGCGTTTATGACATCCTCGCTCGTGGACTCTCGGACGATTCTCGACCAGTCGGGTGCAGAAAAGCTTATTGGTCAAGGCGACGCGCTCTTCCTACCTGCTGGCGCCTCGAAGCCCATCCGTCTCCAAGGGGCATGGGTTGACGAAAGCGAGATTGAATCGGTCGTCGCCCATGTTAAGGCTCAACTCACCCCGCATTATCGTGAAGATTTCGAAGAGGCCAGCGCCCAAAAGAAACAGCGTGAGGAGATTGGTGACGATCTCGACATGCTGCTCCAGGCAGCCGAAATTGTTATCACGACACAGTTCGGCTCTACCTCGATGCTCCAACGAAAGCTCCGCATGGGCTTCGCAAAGGCCGGCCGCATGATGGATCTTCTCGAACAGTACGAGATCGTGGGCCCCTCTGAAGGCTCGAAGGCGCGCGAAGTGCTCGTCCAGCCGGAGAATCTTGAGGACGCTTTGGCGGTGTTGCGTGGCGAGAAGGAGTCAATCGCTGAGGATGCGGACGGCGCAGATGACAGCGGGGACGACGATACTCCGACGCTTGTCGATCGCTACGCCACCGACCCTCTTGATCATTCGAACGAACCCGTCGCAACGAACTGGTATGACGACGAAGATGACGACGAAGGTGAATCCGGTGAGGACGCATGGCAGCTCACCGGACGCCGATAAGAATCATTCGTGAGAGCTTGCGCCTGACTGATTGCCCCGCATTGAGTCTTTGGCTGTGCCCTCCCGAACGTGCGTTTTCACTTCCTGGTCACAGACACCAAAGTGGATTGTCCGACGGGAGCTTCGGTTCGCTCTACCGATCCGTCTGCCGTCATCACAGGGTACGTGGCGTCTGCACGCGCCTGGATTTGTGCCGGTGTCAGTGTCATGCCGGTGCCCGTGCCGTCTGCCATGAGTTCAGAGAGCATGAAAAGATGATCGGTGCGGGTGTCCTGAGTTACCGCGCTCCATTCAAGATTCGAAACGTGGGCCGGCCCCTCGGCTGGCACATCGACCGTAGCAGTGGTGAGAAGGCCGGTCGTCACGCGGTATCCGTGATTCTCGATCGTCTGCCCTGAGATCATATTTCCCATCGACCATACGACCCACATTCCCGCGTTATCTGGCCCGCCGGGGAGCTTGGCGACAGGTTCGGGTACGTGGGAATGGTTGCCGAGAACGAGATCGACCGTCCCAGATGCCGCGAGGCGCTCAGCGATTGTTTCCTGTTCTTCGATTGGTTGGGATACGTATTCGGTTCCCCAGTGCATTGAGAGGACGACGAGATCAGCGCCTTGGGTGCGAGCACGGCGTGCGTCTGCGATGAGGTCGTCGACTGAACGCAGACCGAGCGAGCCGACGACATTCCACGAATAGGGCGCAGTCGAGGGGATCGGGATGCCGTTCGTGAGTGTCGTCGCGCTTAAGTGAGCGATCGTGACGTCCCGTCCGCCAGAGCTCAGCGTGTAGTAGGTGAGAGAGTCGGCTTCTTCTTGGCTCCGAGCCGTTCCTGCGTGGCCGAGGCCCACCGAGTCAAATGTCGCGAGAGTAGAGGTGACACCTGCAACACCTCGATCCATAGAGTGGTTCGTCGCTAACGAGCAGCCGTCCCATCCGATCGTTTTGAGAGAAGCCGCGATATCGGGAGGAGAACCGAACATCGGATAATTCGAGGGCTTTTCTCCCTCGGGGACGATGGGCACTTCGAGGTTACATAGTGCAAGGTCTGCTCCTGATATCCACGGCGTGATCCCTGCAAACAGGGGCGTGTAGTCGTATCCGGAGGATGTGCGCGCGAATTCATTGACTGAGAGATGAAGCAAAATATCGCCGCCGGCGACGATGCTCATCTGCGAGGGGACACTCGTGGGAGTTGGTGTGGGTGTAGCAGTTTCGCTCGATGTCTCGTTGGTATCGGGTGAGTGAGGTGCTTGGGATGCATCCTCTGTGACTGCTGGCGAGCAGGCCGCGACGGCAAATGCCGCAGCGCAAGCAAAGAATAGTTTTCGGCGCATAAGTTTCCCCTTTCAGTTCTAGCTTAGAAGGAGAACGCTGACGATACTGGTTCCCCTTGCCACGAGCCATCCAGAGGGCCATTCGACAATGGGATGCAAGCGCGTACACGCGCTAATGCCCTCCGACATGGCTAGGCTTGAACTGTGACTAGCTCTCATACACAACCACCTCTCCTTAATATCGCCAACGTGCTGACGATTATTCGGCTTATCCTCGTGCCGGTGTTCGTCGCCGTGTACTGGGTGGATACACCTGGACGGGCGGCTTCAGCATGGGCAGTCTTTGCTATCGCGGCAGCGACGGATAAGGCCGACGGTTACTTGGCGCGCTCGCGTGGCCTCGTCACGAACTTCGGGAAGCTCGCTGATTCGATCGCCGACAAAGCGCTCATCTCAGCGGCGCTCATTCTCTTGTCGTGGCATGGTCATCTCTGGTGGTGGGTGACGATTCTCATGATCGGCCGTGAGGTCGCTATCACCGTCGTTCGTATGACTGTTGTGAAGAAACAAGTCATGGCCGCAGGTAAAGGCGGGAAGATCAAGATGGTCTTCCAGTCCTTTGGTATTGCCGGGCTTCTCATTCCATGGGCGTCCTTCTTGCCGTCTGGTGTTGCACACGTGATGGTGTGGGCCTCGTACGTTCTTATCGCGGGGGCTTTGTACTTCTCTCTCGTATCTGCTGTGGGTTACGTGCGCGATGCGATGGCAATTGCGCGCCAGTAGCGTGGACGAAATCCAGATGGGAAACGATCGCCAGGAGCCTCCCGTCGAGAATAATGACGTGAGTGCGTATTCTCGCCTCGCCGCGATTATTGATTATCTTGAGGGTCATCACCTTAGCCTTGGGGTTGCGGAATCGCTGACAGGAGGCGCGTTAGCGGCGACGATCGTCGATCTTCCGGGTGTGTCGTCGGTGTTTCGTGGGGGGATTGTCAGCTACGCAACCGACGTCAAGTCCTCTGTGCTGGGTGTTTCCCGCGATCGACTGGCGCAGACAGGACCAGTGGATCGCGAAGTCGCGATTGAGATGGCTCGGGGTGCGTGTCGGGTGCTCGGCTGTGATCTTGCCGTTGCGACGACCGGCGTGGCTGGTCCGGGGCCAGCAGACGGCCACGATGCGGGAACTGTGTGGATAGGTGTGGCTGGTACTGCGGGTGAGAGCGCTCACTTGCTTCACCTCACAGGGGATCGCGCACAGGTGCGTGCCGGCGCTGTTGAGGGAGCCCTCCTCGTCCTCTCGCGAGTTCTTGGGGTGTAAACCTCGGCGGTTCGTGGTCGTGGGGAGAAGTCCCGTGAACGGTGTGGTCGATTTTCAGGGTTTCTTCAGGTTAATGCCGCAAGATGAGTACAGATGTTGAGGAATACTTGAGTCGAATATGCTCAAGTTTTATGATGTGCTCAACAGTGGAAGATTGGGAATAACGATGGCTGATACAACGTTCGATAGGATGATGAACATGGAACTACGTACCGGCGTAAACCGGAAGCCCGAAGCCACGAGGTCATTCTCGGCAATGCAACCGGAATACCACGAGCAGGCCTTGCTCCGTCGCGAGCTTGGCGAGGTGCTCCGCGAGTATCGTCAGCGTCAGGGTCGCACGTTGCGTGAGGTTTCCTCTGATGCGCGTGTCTCGCTCGGTTATCTCTCTGAAGTAGAGCGCGGACAGAAGGAAGCATCCTCCGAACTGCTCTCGTCGATTTGTCGCGCCTTGAATGTGCCTTTGAGCCATGTCCTCCGCCTTGTCGCAGACCGTGTCGATTTCGCGGAAGGTCGGATTCCTCCGCACATGCGAGTGCCGAACACTGTTCCCGATGAGCTTGTTCGTGCCGAGATGGCAAAGATGGCTTGATGCGCGAATCGGAGTTCTGGAGCGCAGTTGATTGGACCTTTCCGGGCGGGCATGGGCGTAATCTTGCCCAAGATCTCGTTCTCTCGTCTCTTGGGGGAGTGAGCCCGCTCGACGCGGTTGAATCGGGTATGAATCCGCAGCGCGTGTGGGATGCCATGTGTGAGGCGATGGGATTACCTGAGGATTACCGCTTCATTAATCGAATTAAGCCGGAAGAACGCGATCGGCTGCAGCGCCACTAATGGACTGGTGTGAAAAACGAGGGGTAGGTGACTACCCCTCGTTTTTCTTTATGTGATCCGCGAGAGTATGGAGTCTCGTTGTGCCCACCCGCGCGGGTGGTGAAGCCTTTCCTTGTTCCTTGATCGGACTGTGGTGAGCGCGGTGTGATTGAGTTGGCAGAGTTGCTCGCAAACCTTTCGGGCGAGTTGTGGATTCGAACGTACGTTCGAGAGTAATGTTCTCCACAGGTTCGGTGAGGGCAGCGGTTTTCCACAAGGCCAAAAAACTGCTCTCAAAATGTCGCAGGTCGGGCATACAGTGAACCTCGGATAGCCACTCGGCGAGGGTGTGCACCGTGAAAGACCTGTTCTGTACAACACTGCGGAAGCAGTATCGAGAGGAAAACTGATGGCGAAAAACTCCACCACTGCGGCGCCAGTAACGCGCGCATCCGATCGCGGGAAAGCACTCGAAGCGGCGCTCGCGCAAATCGATAAACAGTTCGGTAAAGGCTCAGTGATGAAGCTGGGCGATAAAGCGCAAGCTGCCGTAGCTGTCATCCCCACGGGATCAGTAGCTCTCGATATCGCGCTTGGAATTGGCGGTCTTCCGCGTGGTCGAGTCGTCGAAGTGTACGGCCCAGAATCATCAGGTAAAACTACGGTGGCCCTTCACGCGGTGGCAAACGCCCAGCGCGCGGGCGGAATCGCAGCTTTTATCGATGCTGAGCACGCTCTTGATCCTGAGTACGCGAAGAAACTCGGCGTCGATACCGATTCGCTTATCGTTTCCCAGCCGGATACGGGCGAGCAGGCTCTCGAAATTGCCGACATGCTTATCCGTTCAGGCGCCCTGGATATTATCGTGATTGATTCGGTTGCTGCTCTCGTTCCTAAAGCGGAAATTGAGGGCGATATGGGCGATTCGCACGTTGGTCTCCAGGCTCGTCTCATGAGCCAAGCTCTTCGAAAGATTACAGGTGCGTTGTCGGCATCGGGAACTACGGCAATCTTCATCAATCAGCTCCGCGAGAAGATCGGTGTTTTCTTCGGCAACCCAGAGACGACGACCGGCGGAAAGGCATTGAAGTTCTACGCTTCCGTGCGTATGGATGTCCGGCGCATCGAAACGCTGAAGGAAGGTAGCGAGCCGGTTGGGAACCGTACGCGGGTCAAGGTTGTGAAGAACAAGATGGCTCCGCCGTTTAAGCAGGCTGAATTCGATATCCTCTACGGTCAAGGAATTTCGCGAGAAGGCGGAATTATCGATATGGGTGTCGATCTCGGAATCGTTCGTAAATCGGGAGCCTGGTTCACCTACGAAGGTGATCAACTTGGCCAAGGCAAAGAAAAAGCGCGCCAGTTCCTCAAAGACAACCCTGAGATGGCTGAAGAAATTGAACAGAAGATCCTGGCGAAAGTTGGTATTGGCCAGGGTTCTGATGCGCAGGCCGCACCCGAGCAAAGCGACGACGTGGAGTTCTGAGAGAAGGTGTCCCCGCACGTGGGCGGGGGCACCTTCCTGTCCGGGTGTATCGGCAGCCAAGAGATGGTCCTTGCGGATGAAGTGGAGGCAGAGCGGTGGGTGCATCGCCGTGGAATAACGAATTCCGAGAAGCGGCCTACGAAGGTGAAAGCTACGGGGAACAAGGCTCCGGACATGAGTACAAACGTTCACGTACGGGTAAGCGGTCGCGCCGCCAGATAGACGTTGAGAGCCTGTCGCTCGATGAGCATCGCAAACGTGCGCACGATATCATCATGCGCCAGTTGGCAATGATGGATCGATCGCGCGCTCAACTTCGACAAGCACTTGAACGCCGAGATGTTCCTGACGAGGTAGCTGAGGAGCTTCTTGAGAAGTTTGAAGAAGCTGGATTGATTAACGACGAACGCTTCGCTCAGTCTCTCGCCCGTTCACGTTTTGATGGCCGCGGAGCCTCCCGGAGGGCCATTCTCATGGAGCTTCAACGAAAAGGGATCGATCGCTATGTCGCGGCGGAGGCCGTTGAGGGGATCAGCGATGACGACGAGATCCACAATGCCGTCCAGCTTGCATCCAAGAAGCTTCGGAGCGCCTCGGGGAACCCGGCGACGCTCTACCAACGCACATACGGCATGCTCGCCCGGCGCGGATACTCCCCATCTGTATGCTCACGCGCACTGAGCATCGCACAGGAGAATCTCACACAAGAGCAGCAAGATGAGGATAGGAATGAGTTTGAGCCCTGGACTAGACTTGGCGACGATGTCTGAGCTACCTCGTACCTACGCCATCCGTACTCTCGGATGCCAAATGAATGTCCACGATTCCGAACGCCTCGCAGGTCTCCTTGATGCGGCGGGCTATGTCCCTGTTGCTCAAGTTCCTGAAAAAGCGGCGCGAGCCACTGAAGCAGGTGATGAAGGCGCTGATGTCGTCATTCTCAATACCTGCTCAGTCCGAGAGAACGCGGCTAACCGCCTGTTTGGAAATCTCGGCCAGCTCGCTTCAGTCAAACGTGAACGTCCGGGCATGCAGATTGCTGTTGGCGGGTGCCTCGCCCAGCAGATGCGTGACGGCATCATCGATAAGGCCCCCTGGGTAGATGCGGTGCTCGGCACGCATAACCTCGACGTTTTGCCTGCACTTCTAGAGCGTGCGCGTCACAATCACGAGGCCGCCGTTGAGATTGAGGAGTCGCTCAAAGTCTTTCCGTCCACGCTCCCCACACGCAGAGAATCGGCGTATGCGGCGTGGGTATCGATCTCGGTGGGCTGCAACAACACGTGCACGTTCTGTATCGTCCCTCATCTGCGGGGCAAAGAACGCGATCGTAGGCCGGGCGAGATCCTCTCAGAAATAGGCGCTGTCGTCTCCGAGGGGGCTATTGAAGTAACGCTCTTGGGGCAGAACGTGAACTCCTACGGGGTGGGCTTCGGTGATCGTCAAGCTTTCGCCAAGCTACTGCGTGCATGTGGAGAAATTGACGGCTTGGAGCGCGTCCGCTTTACGTCGCCACACCCTGCAGCATTCTCGGACGATGTTATTGCGGCAATGGCCGAGACTCCCAACGTCATGCATTCCCTGCACATGCCTCTCCAATCGGGGTCAGACCGTATCCTCCGTGCCATGCGGCGCTCGTACCGGTCAGAGAAGTTCCTTGGAATCCTTGACCGCGTTAGAGACCGGATGCCTGATGCCGCTATCACCACCGACATCATTGTGGGTTTCCCCGGGGAGACAGAGGAAGATTTCCAGGCGACGCTCGATGTCGTCGAGAAGTCGCGTTTCTCCTCGGCCTTTACATTCATTTATTCGCCGCGCCCGGGAACTCCAGCAGCAGATATGGAAGATCAAGTCCCACAGGATGTCATCTCCGATCGTTACCGCCGGCTCATTGCGCTACAAGAGCGAATTTCCTACGAGGAAAACCAGAAACTTGAAGGAAGCGTCGTCGAAGTCCTCATCTCGGAAGGTGAAGGGCGTAAAGACGGTGAGACGTCACGTGTGAGCGGGCGTGCTGCGGATAACCGCCTCGTCCATGTCGCACTTCCCGAAGGAGTCACGGCGCCGCGTCCCGGCGATATGGTTCGCGCGGTCGTCACCCATGCAGCGCCTCATCATCTCGTCGCCGATTCTGCGCTCGATGGCGGAATATTCGAGATTCGTTCGACCCGCGCCGGAGATGCATGGGAGGCTCGTGAGCGTCGTGCCGCGGAGCTCGCAGAGGAAGCGGCTGGAAAGGCCCCTGTTTCTCTTGGCCTTCCGCGCCTACGGCCAATGGACTGATGAAACCTCGTATTTTTGCGATCGTCGGCCCCACAGCGAGTGGGAAAACGGCCCTCTCGCTGCGGGTGGCCGGCATGCTTGGCGGCCCTGATGCCGTCGAAATCATTTCAGCCGACGCCATGCAGCTCTACCGAGGCATGGATATCGGTACGGCCAAGCTACCTGTCGCTCAACGCGAAGGAATCGTTCATCACCAGCTCGACGTCCTCGACATTGCGGACGAGGCCAGTGTCGCAGCCTATCAGCGCGAGGCGCGTTCCGACCTCGAAGATATCCTCAGCCGAGGCAAGCACGCCCTCGTCGTCGGCGGATCAGGACTCTATGTTGCGGGCTTGCTTGACGAGCTTGATTTTCCAGGACACGACGACGACATCCGTGCCGACCTTGAAAAGACCATCGCCAAGGAAGGGCTCGCCCCGCTTCACGCCGAGTTGCGCGACAAAGATCGGCAGTCGTTCGAGACGATCGACCTTGCTAATCCGCGCCGGGTCGTGCGCGCGCTTGAAGTCATCCGTCTCACCGGCCGCCCGTACACGCCGCGTTTCCCTCGACATACGAGCCACTACAGTGATGTGCGTGCTTTTGCCATAGACCGTGACAAGGAGGCGCTGAACGCCTCCATTTACGAACGCGCACTCGACATGCTCAACTCCGGTCTCGTTGATGAAACTCGTGGGCTCCTTGAGCAGGGCCTTCGCGACGCGCCTACGGCCTCCCGAGCCACCGGTTACCGCGAGGCGATTGCCCTCGTCGATGGCGCTATGACGGAGCACGAGGCGGTGGAATCGATAGCGCAGGCGACTCGTCGTCTCGCTAAAAAGCAGCGCACGTGGTTCCGGGCCGATCCGCGCCTCACGTGGCTAGACCTTTCCGAGCACGAGCTCGACGAGGCGGCGAGGGCGATCGTCAGCGACGCCATCGCCTAGGGAATTCAACGTTCGCGGGTTCACACACGCGGGCCGCACCCCATCAGGTCTCGTAAGGTGCAGCCACCGGGAGCGATAAGAACGCGCAATGTCGTAGAGTGGCACCGTGATTCTTCCAGAACTTGAGGGCATCACCCTCACGACCGGCCACTCTGATGGAACGACGTTCATCGTGGTTCCCGATCCGGACGGCAGCCGAGACGTAACGCAAGAAACCGTTTCCACGATCTGTGATTCGCGCACAGGAATCGGTGCTGATGCCCTCATCAGGGTTGTTCGCACGGCCCGCATCCCGGAAGCTGCCGAGCTCGTTCGCGAATGTCCTCAAGCGGAATGGTTTATGGATGAGTGGCGAACAGATGTCCGCGCATCAGGTGACCGCATAAGCGACGCATCCGCCCGGATATTCGCACATTACCTGCGAATCTATGGCCTAGCTCGCCTCGAACCGGGAGAGTCGCTAACGGTAGCTACACGCGACGGAGCTGTGTGCGTGACATGGGACGGTGAGGGCTACACGGTCGCCTCATGGCAGCACCGTGGAGACCGCGTAGAAAACAGTGAACGAACGGCCAGTGCGGCGCCAGCGGTCCTCACGGCTGAGTTCTCACTTATCGGCGTGGCAGGTTACTGAATCTCCCGCCTGCCCTCTGTGCCACGGGCATGACGGGATTGCTTCATCAGTGACGTCCTAACGGCGCGCCTCGAATACCCGGAAGCCTTTAGCTGAACCGATTTTGTTGCATGTGAAGCCTTGATTCTGGAGCCACGTCTGGAGGGAATCAGCTCCGAGATTCTTTTGGACGACGAGATACGCGACTCCGTCGTCGGCGAGAAGTGAGAGCCACGTAGTGAGCAGGTCGTGGAGCTCGTCTTTGCCGATTCGTACGGGAGGATTCGACCATATGAGCGAGATCCGGCGATCGCCGAGAGCTTCGCGGGCTTCGTCAGGGGTCAGCACCTTTGCCGGGAGTCCGGCTCGTGTGAGATTCGCGGCTGTGAGCTCGCGTGCCCGCTCATTGACATCGACGCCCCATACCTCGGCGTGTGGGGCGCTCGCCGCGAGGGCGAGGGTGATCGGTCCCCATCCGCATCCGATATCGACCGCGATCGCACCGGGGGCCAGCTCGGGTTCGGGCACGCGGGCCAGGAGAACAGCGGTGCCTTTGTCCACACGATCGTGGGAGAAGACTCCAGTCGCTGTGACAACCGAGTATTCCCTACCTTGAAGCAACACGGTGCGCTCGGTGCGTTCGTCGTCGGACGTGGGCTGCGCGGAGAAGTAATGATCGTTCACGATCTCAGGTTATATGCCAAGGAGCGCCATTCCTACTTCGTGCGCAGGAATCGTGGGGTGAGACGGATTGCTGAGCATCCGCCGCTCGCGCTTGTAGCTGAAGTGACGTATGCCGCGAGGGTTATATGAGACGATAGAGGACGACGAAAAGGAGCCCATGACTACCACACGACATGCCGATCGCGGCGGCGTCTTTGCCGATCGAGAGAATGAAAGTGATGAGACACGCGAGGTCTCGAGCCTGCGTGAGTCCACCGTTGATGTGCACTCTCGGGCGGGTACTGCACTTCAGGACGACCCGGCATACCAAGGTTCGTGGGCAGGAAGTGATTTTGACCGGGAGGAACGTTCCTCGCTCCAACGTGTCGCCGGCCTTGACGCGGGTGTGGCCCGTGAAGAAGGCGTCGATATCGAGTATCGCCAAGTGCGTCTCGAACGCGTCGTGCTTGTAGGATTGTGGATGGACGGCACGCTCAAAGACGCGGAAGACTCCTTGCGGGAGCTGGCTGCGCTCGCGGAGACTGCCGGATCGACAGTTCTCGATGGCGTGATTCAACATCGTGATCTTCCTGATCCAGCTACCTATTTGGGATCGGGGAAGGCGCGCGAACTTGCCGAGCTCGTCGCCACGCTCGAAGCAGATACGGTCATTGCTGATTCGGAATTGGCTCCATCTCAGCGTCGCGCCCTCGAAGATATCGTCAAGGTGAAGGTTATTGACCGCACGGCTCTCATCCTTGATATTTTCGCCCGCCACGCAAAGTCGCGTGAGGGTAAAGCCCAGGTTGAGCTTGCCCAGCTTGAGTATCTTCTTCCTCGCCTGCGAGGCTGGGGCGAATCGATGTCGCGTCAGGCTGGTGGCCGTGTCGCTGCGGGCGCCGGCATCGGATCGCGTGGTCCGGGTGAAACGAAGATTGAACTGGATCGTCGTCGTATCCGCACTCGGATGGCAAAGCTTCGTCGTGATATCAAACAGATGTTGCCGGCTCGTGAACAGCAGCGTGCTGAGCGCCGCCGTACGAAGATTCCATCGGTCGTGATCGTGGGCTATACGAATGCGGGGAAGTCCTCGCTCCTTAATCTTGTGACGGGAGCGGGCGTCCTCGTGGAAAACGCCCTTTTCGCGACGCTTGATCCAACGGTTCGCCGAGCTTGCACACCACAGGGGCGCGATTTTACGATCTCTGACACGGTGGGTTTCGTCCGTCATCTTCCCACCCAGCTCGTCGAGGCGTTCCGATCGACTCTTGAGGAAGCTGCGGGGGCGGACATTCTCTTGCATGTCGTTGATTCCTCCCACCACGATCCGGTGGGACAGGTGCGGGCTGTCCGCGATGTTCTCAAAGATATCGATGTGCATGACGCACGGGAGATCATCGTCCTCTCGAAGGCAGACCTCGCCGACCCGGTTGATATTGCTGCTTTGCGCACGCGCTTTCCTGGCGCGGTTGTCGTCTCGTGCCTGACAGGCGAAGGCATCGACCACCTTCTTGACGTGATCGACGAAGCATTGCCTCGCCCGGCTGTGGAGATATCGGCGACGATTCCCTACGCTCTCGGGTCTTTGGTGTCACGTATCCACGCCGACGGCGAGCTCCTTAACCCGGTGGAATACCGTGACGGAGGGACGTGGGTACATGCCCTGGTTCCGGAGGATCTCGCGCATGCTCTCGTTGCCTCGGGTGCGCGGCTCGATGCCGCCGATAATGCTGGCAGCCGGTCGTGAGCACCGAGCTTGACGAGCTTCTCGGTGAGGTAGTTTCCGGCCTTGGTGGAGCTCGGCGTGAGGGACAAGAACAGATGGCTCATGCCATCGAGGAGGCTCTCAATACCGACGGGCATATCCTTGTTCAGGCGGGCACAGGGACCGGAAAATCAATCGGATATCTCGCCCCTGCGTTGCGGTGGGCGGTAGAGTCCGGGGAGAAAGTCGTCGTCTCTACTGCTACGCTCGCACTTCAGCGTCAGATTATGACGCAGGACGCGCCCCGGGTGGTATCGGCTCTCGAACATCTGTCGGGCAAGACAGCGCATGTTGCCCTCCTCAAAGGGTGGAACAACTATGTGTGCCTGCGGAAAGCGGCAGGAGGCTACCCCGAGGACGACGCGCTCTTGTCGCGCGCATCAGGGGAGTTCGGAGCCTCAGCCACTGGGGAGGAAGTTGTTCGCCTGCGCGAGTGGGCGATGTCGACGAACACGGGGGACCGCGACGATCTTGTTCCCGGAGTGAGCGACCGAGCCTGGCGTCAGGTTTCCATTGCGAAACCTGAGTGTGTGGGTCAGAAATGCCCGCTACGTGGTTCCTGCTTCCCCATGCTGGCGCGCCAGGAAGCTGACGAAGCGGATCTCGTCGTGACAAACCATTCGATGCTCGGTATCCAGAGTGCAGGTACGCCCGTGCTCCCCGAAGCCTCCGCGTACATTGTTGACGAGGCGCACGAGCTTGTTGATCGGGTAACAAATCAACTGACAGCGTCCATTTCCAAAGCTGATGCACATGGACTAGCCCGGCTGCTTCGTCGTGAAAAAATCCTCGCGACTGGGATTGAAGAAGCCGGCGATCTCATTGACGACGCTCTCACTGATGTTCCCGAAGGGAGACTTCTTTCCCTCACGCCACAGATGCATGACGCGCTTCTCCGGCTCTTAGGTGAGCTTCAGCAAGCCGCAGACGATGTCTCGGCTCTTCCTGGAAAAGAAGAAGCTGATGCCGCCGCGAAAGCTGTGGCGCGCAATCGGGTGAGCGTGATGGCGGACGTTGTCGAACGTATGCTTTCCGACGAGGTGCGAGAGGGCAAACTCGTGCCGTGGGTCGCTCGTGACCTCGACGAGCGCGCCTCAATGTACGTTGCGCCGCTCGATGTTTCGGCTTCACTCGCCGATTCCCTTTTCGAAGGGAAAGCGGCCATACTCACCTCAGCTACCTTGGAAGTGGGTGGTTCGTTTACCCACGTCGCGCGTGAGGTGGGATTTATGTATCCGAGCCAGGGGCCGTGGGATTCCCTCGATGTCGGCTCGCCCTTTGACCACCCGCGCCAAGGCATCCTCTATGTTGCCGCTCACCTCCCGCCGCCAGGGAAAGAAGGATATGGCAACGAGCAACTCGACGATATGGTCGAACTCATTAAGGCCTCCGGCGGCGGCGCACTCTGC
The DNA here is from genome assembly GCA_021532125.1 of Arcanobacterium haemolyticum. Taxonomy (GTDB): domain Bacteria; phylum Actinomycetota; class Actinomycetes; order Actinomycetales; family Actinomycetaceae; genus Changpingibacter; species Changpingibacter haemolyticus_A. The sequence continues at coordinate 53,014 of JADYUX010000001.1, read as the reverse complement.
CTGTTTACGTCGAGGCGCGGGGCTGAGACTGCTGCTGAATACGTGCGTGACCGCATCGACACGCCGATCTTCCTCCAAGGTGAGGATCAGCTTCCGACCTTGGTTCGGCAGTTTGCCGACGACGAATCGGCGAGCCTTTTCGGTACGTTGTCGCTCTGGCAGGGAGTCGATGTGCCCGGTCATACGTGCCGCCTCGTCATCATTGACCGCATCCCATTTCCGAGGCCCAATGAGCCACTGACACAGGCACGTACCCAGAAGGTAGGGGAATCCGGCGGCAACGGCTTCATGGAAGTCGCGGCAACTCATGCGGCGCTTCTCCTAGCCCAGGGAGCTGGGCGCCTCTTACGGCGAATAGATGATAGGGGAATGGTCGCTGTCCTCGATTCACGCCTGAGGACCGCCCGGTATTCTGGCTTTCTCCTCGCCTCGATGCCGCCACTATGGCGCACAACTGATCGCGATGTGGCCCTCGCTGCACTTCGTCGTCTGGCCGAAGGATCGGACAGCGCATAAGGCACCGAGCGAATGGGTGAACTCGCTACACGATCATCGGTGGAGAAAGACAATACTGACGGTAGTGCCGTAGTCATAGGCTTTGAGCCGTTCTCGTACGTACAATAGGTGGGTAGGCAGAAAGAAGTCCTGCCCTGTTTTTCTGTGAGGTGCACGTGTCTGAACAAGAAACTCCCGAGGCAGCTACTCCGCAGCAGGTAGAGGCCACTCAGCCCTATGACCTGGCAGCCGATATTAATACGAAAGTTTCCGTGATCGGCGCCGGAGCCGTCGGCTCGGCTTGTACCTATGCCATGATGATCAAGGGCGTGGCGCGCCACTACGCGATGTTTGATATCGCTGAGCAGAAGGTTAAGGCCGAAGCTCTGGATATCGCTCAGGGCTCGCAGTTCGCTCCAGTTTCGACGGTCGAAGGCTCCGACGATATCGCCGTCATCAAAGATTCTGACGTTGTTGTTGTGACGGCTGGTGCTAAGCAAAAGCCTGGCCAGTCTCGCCTCGATCTTGCCGGTGCGACGATCAACATTATGAAGTCGATTCTTCCGAAGGCAGTTGAGCAGGCTCCGAATGCCATCTTCCTCATTGTGTCGAATCCCGTCGATGTTGTGACGTACGCGGGTTTGAAAATTTCGGGTCTGAGCCCTGATCGCTTCTTTGGGTCGGGAACGGTGCTGGATTCGTCGCGGCTTCGTTATCTTGTGGCTCAGCAGTGTGGTGTGGCCCCTCAGACGGTTCATGCCTACATTGTGGGCGAGCACGGAGATTCGGAAATTCCGCTGTGGTCGTCGGCCATGATCGGTGCTGTTCCGCTGCTTCAGTGGGGGCAGACGCGCGATGGCGGCCTTCTTGATGAGGCGGTGCGTGAAGATATCCACCGTGACGTTGTGAATTCCGCGTACACCATCATTGATGGTAAGGGTGCGACGAACTACGCGATTGGTTTGTCGGTGTCGCATATTGTGTCGACGATTCTTCGTGACGAGCGCCGTGTCCTTCCAGTTTCTTCGCAGCTTGACGATTGGCTGGGCATCTCGAATGTGGCGATGTCGGTGCCGACTGTTGTGGGCCGTGATGGCCTTGGACGGCGGCTTGTGCCGGTCGTGACGCCGCGTGAATACGACGGATTGCGCGCTTCGGCCGATTCGATTCGCGCGGTTGCAGCCAAGTTCGGATACTGAGCGATAAAACACGTGTGCGGGTGGGACAAAATCCCACCCGCACACGTGTTTTATCGCCATGGTCAAGCTCGGCGGGAAGGGCTCAGGTGGTTCCTACCGCCTAGCCGCCAAAGCGCCGGGAGAGTTGTTGCTACAGTGCTCGAAGAACGGTGACTACTCGGCCAAGAATCTGGGCGTTGTCTGCCGGGATAGGCGAGTAGGCCTCGTTGCACGGCAGCAGGGTGACATGCCCATTCTTGCGTTGGAGCACTTTAACTGTGGCTTCGCCGTCAAGCATGGCAGCTACGATTTCGCCGTTCTCAGCAACGGATTGGCGACGAACGACAACCCAATCGCCGTCACAAATCGCGGCTTCAATCATGGAATCTCCAGAGACGCGCAGGGCGAACATATCACCAGAGCCCGTGAGACGGCGTGGAACTGGGAAGACGTCCTCAACGACCTGCTCGGCGAGGATCGGTGAACCAGCGGCGATGCGGCCGACAACAGGGACCTGAACGGGGAGGTCAATAGGAACCTCTTCGTCACCGTCTCGGTAGGAATCGCGGTGCGGCGTGGGCAGGGGTAGCTCGATCACTGAAGCTGAAGCTTCCTCACCAAAAGCGAGGCCTTCGTCCGTGAGCTCCATCGTTCTCGGACGGCGTGTATCGCGGCGCAGATAGCCGAGCTCAACGAGGCAATCGAGCTGATATTTCACGGATGAAGTTGAGGACAGCCCAACTTCGTCGCCAATCTCGCGGATCGTCGGAGCGTAGTGGTTACGCAGAAAATGCGTACGAATACAGGCGAGGACGGCTGCCTGACGGTCTGTGAGTTTGGCCGTAGCCATTCATGCCTCCAAAAAATGCCTCAAATTTTGTCGCCGGCGATTGATACCCCTAGGTTAGCCGGTTCGGGTTTCCTTCGAACAGGATTTCGCATGGCGAGTCGAAATCTTGTTCTAGACAACCTTAACCCATCTAGCTAGAATTCAAACAGATGTTCGACGAACAATCGTTCGAAAGGAATGAAGATGAGCGTTGTGGAAGCCCCACGTGTCCAGGTAGATCGCCGTCGTCCGCGCTACCTGCCCCAGCAGTCACGCGCTGCTCGTCTACGTGTTATTCAAGGCGGGAACTCGCAGGACGCTGCTCGGCGAGCCCAGTCGGCAGAGCTCCGGGCCGTTCCCACCGCGGCAAGCGTTCCTTCGGCTAAGTCGGCTGCGAGTGCCGCCTCAGCTCCGTCAGCGGCGTCAGCCGATCTCGCCGGTCGTTTGCGAGTCGTGAAGCCACGCGTTGAAGGGAATTGGCCGGCAGTTCGATATGCACGCCGCCCCATGGCGCCTTACCGTCGGGTTGGTGAGCATGAGGTCCGTGTTGATGGGCGTGCCGGAGGAATGAACTCAGCACAAGCTACTGCGCGGCCGGCGCGGGCTGTACGGTCTGCGCGGGCTGTACTGCCGGCAACGTCCGCTCGTCTCGATACAGTGCTTCGAGTGGCGGTGAGCGCCCTCGTCGTCAGTGTGCTTGTTGTTGTCGGTCTCGTGATCGGTTCGCACTTTGTGGGCTCTGCCCCCGCCTCGCTCACTGTTCAGGCGGGGGATACGCTGTGGTCAATTGCAGCGTCGGTTCCGGGAGCCCCTGATGTCGCCACGGTCATCGAAGATATTCAAGCACTCAACGGGATCGGAGCCGATTCCATCAACGTTGGCCAAGTTCTCAAACTTCCGACTTACTGAGTGCCTTATCTCATGCGCCGAGCTCGGCTCCTGCAGAGGGGGCACAGTGCGAAGTGGGCCCTCCGGGGCGGGATGAAGTGATGATATCGCTGCCTCATTCCACGGTGGCGTCGATAGGCTTCCCAGGCGGAGATACAGTGGCGGGAGAGCGCACAAAGGATGAGTTGCTAGAATCGCAGTGTGCATTGCCCATTTTGTCACCATCCCGATTCACGGGTCATCGATTCGCGTACGAGCGACGATGGTCTGTCCATTCGTCGTCGTCGTGAATGTCCAGAATGTAAACGGCGATTCACAACTACCGAAACGGCCAGCCTCACTGTTGTGAAACGCTCCGGTGCAACTGAACCGTTCTCTGTCGACAAAATTATCTCTGGCGTAGCCAAAGCCTGCCAGGGGAGGCCAGTAAGTCAAGATGACCTCGCCATCCTTGCCAACCAGGTGGAAGAGAAAGTCCGGGGCGCGGGCACATCTCAGATCTCGACAAACGAGATCGGCCTCGCCATCCTTGAACCACTCCGATCTTTAGACGCAATCGCCTACCTGCGTTTTGCCTCGGTCTACTCCAACTTCGAAAATCTCGACGACTTCGAAGAAGCAATCAATCAGCTTCGTCGTGATACGAACACCGCAACACAATAGGCAGCGCCACACAATAGGCGGCGCTGCCAAGGGCATGCCTCAGCCCTGAGGCTCGCCGTCCTTGTCCGAAGGCTCCTCCTGAGAAGGCTTTTGCATGAGCTTAGCCGCAACTTGCTCCGAGGCCTGTGAAATCTTCTCACCAGCTTGCGTCAGCTTCTCCTGAAGCTGATCACGCGTTGCCGACAGCTGTTCCTTCGCCGCACTCCACTGTTCAGCAACTGAAGCCGAGAGAGCCTCCACTCGCTCCGACGTAGCCTCACCAAGCTCAGCAGCGCGCTTACGCCACTGCCCGGCTTTCAACTCATAGCCAGAAAGCTGGTCGCGAACCGAGCGGCGCTGCACCTTACCAAGCTGGGAACGCGGTAGTTCGTCGGTAATCGCAATAGACTTCGGCATCGCATAATGCGAGAGCTTATCCTGCGTCCACCGGCGCACAGCATCCAAATCAACCATCGCTCCCGGCTCCAACACCAAGACGGCCACGACTGATTCGCCACGAGTCTCATCCGGCATCCCCACAACAGCAACATCGCGCACGCCAGGCATCGACTTAATCGCATCTTCAACCTGAGACGGATACACGTTAAATCCGCCCTGAATAATCATCTCTTTCGCGCGATCAGCCATCACAAGGAAACCATCATCCCAGCGAGCCAAATCGCCCGTGCGCAGCCAACCGTCATACATCACGTTGGCTGTTTCCTCCGGCTCGCCGTAGTAGCCAGCAAACACTTGCGGGCCGCGCACAAGGACTTCGCCAACATCAGTCGCATCCTTCGAGAGATCCTCCGGGTCGGCCAAGCGGACATCGGTCGAAGGGAAAGGCACGCCGAGAGTAGAAGGGCGTCGCTCAGCGGAAAGTGGCGATCCGGCGATAATAGGACTCGCCTCAGACATACCGTAGCCCTCAATGATAAGACCGCCTGTAGTCTCCTCCCAGCGGCGCGCAAGATCCGGATCGAGAGCCATAGCGCCGGAGAAGGCCCATGCAATCGTCGTGATATCAGTCGGCTTCCCAGCGGCTGCTTCTTTCTCCTGCTGCTTGAGAATACGCTCGAACATCGGAGCCACGCCAGGGAAGAGAGTGATGGGGTGACGGCGCTGCCCAGCGAGCAAAGCCGGAACGTCAAAGTTAGGGAGAATGAGGAGGGTCGCGCCGATATAAATGCCAACACCGAGCACGGTTTGCAGGCCGAAAGCGTGGAAGAAAGGAAGCACACCCGCAACCACTTCCTCGCCCCGCTTCGTGCCCTGGATCCACACCGAGGTCTGGACGATATTCGACATGAGATTGCGATGTGTCAGTTGGACGGCCTTCGGCGTTCCCGTGGTGCCGCCTGTATGAATGAGCACGGCGATCCGGTCGAGATCTGTCACGCTTGCAAGCGACGACGACGGGAGCGGCGGCGCCTTCTTAACGACACGGTCGAAAGATAACACTCCATGTGGTACCTTCCCCCGCAGCTTTGCGCGCTGTGCTTGCGCCGCGGCAACAGGCAGCTTGAGGAGGAAACGTGAGGTGAAGGGGAGCTCGTGAGAAAGATCGACAGCCAGGTATGTATGCCCGTGGAAGTCGCCGTCCTCGGTGAGCTTTTCGACGGTCTGCTCCCAGGCGACCACGACGACAGCCTTGTGACGGTCGAGCTGCTCGTGAAGCTCAGCGGCGGGAGCAAGGGGATTATGCTCGGCGACGGTGGCACCCAGGCTCAGGGCGGCGTAATACGCCACGATGTGCTGTGGACAGTTCGGCATGATGAGCGCAACCGTATCGCCTTGACGCACTCCGCAGCGGTAAAGAGCGCCGGCCGCTTTGCGGGTGACGTGGGCAAGCTCTCCATAGGTGATGGTCCGGCCAAGGAAATCGATCGCTATATGGGAAGGGAAATCCTTTGCTGCTTTCCATAGAAGCGAATCGAGGGGCTCACGCACAGGTTCGATGCTGGCGGGAACGCCCGGGACGCAATGTGCTCTGGCGGGTGCATCGGTCATGCCCACAACTTTAGTACTCCCGGCGGAGGACGCGTAGACGAATATTCTGTTCGGAGCTGACAAGTTGCTCAACGGCGTTAGCGGGGAGCTCCTCACTCACATCGGTCACCATGTAGCCGACTTCGCCTTCAGTAGCGAGAATCTGGCGGTCGATGTTGGCCCCTTCGTCGGCGAAAATCTGATTGACGCGCGCAAGAGCTCCCGGTGTGTTGCGGTGTATCCAGGCGATGCGATAGAGGGCTTTGCGGGATGGGCCAGAGGCGATGTTGGGGATGTTGACGGAGAGTTCCGTGGCGCCTTTTCGCCAGTAGTCGAGGAGTTTTCCGGCGACGAAGTAGCCGATGGATTCTTGGGCCTCAAGCGTCGATCCGCCGATGTGCGGTGTGAGAATGACGTTACGGTACGCCGCAAGAGGTGAGGCGAAGGGATCACCGTTGGCGTCCGGTTCGTCGGGGAAGACGTCGATACCGGCTCCTGCGATTGTTCCGTCGTCGAGCTTGTCGATGAGCGCATCAATATCGACGATGGATCCGCGAGAGAGGTTGATGAGGATGGAGCCCTTCTTCATCTGCTCGAACTGTGTGCGGCCGAAGAAGCCTGCGTTGGAGGGGCGTCCATCGACGTGAAGCGACACGATATCTGATTGGGCGAGCAGTTCGGCGAGGGAGCGCACTCGCTTGGCGTTGCCGATGGCGAGGCGTTCAGAGATGTCATAGAAGACGACGCGCATGCCGAGGGCCTCGGCGAGGATCGAGAGCTGTGTGCCGATGGAGCCGTATCCGACGATGCCAAGCGTCTTCCCGCGTACTTCGTGAGCGCCATTGGCGGACTTTTCCCAGAGTCCGGCGTGGAGGGCGGCGTTCTTTTCTGGAATGTGACGTGTGAGCGCGATGGCTTCCGCAAGGGCAAGTTCGACGACGGATCGGGTGTTGGCGTAAGGAGCGTTGAAGACTGCGATACCGTGGTCGTTACATGCGTCGAGGTCGATTTGGTTTGTTCCGATGCAGAATGCGCCGATGGCGACGAGGTCGGGGCATGCTTCGATGACCTCGCGCGAGACGTAGGTTTTCGACCGGATACCTAAGATTTGGACGCCGTCGAGGGCCTCGATGAGGTCGTGACCTTGGAGGGCCCCGGGGATGCGAGTGATCTCGAAGTCGGGCTTGCTCAGGACTTCGTCGGCGGAAGTGTACGGGTTCTCAAGAAGTAGTACGCGAGTCACGCCACTACCATGACCGATAAACCGATTATGGGCAAAGGTGTTCCACAGTTCGGGCTAGTGCGGCGCTGAGCAGTCACTCCTCAAGTGCGGTGCGGAGCGCGGCGGGAAGTGGGCCGTCGTGAAGAACGTGAAGGTACTTCGTCGGCCTAGTCATGGCAACGTAGAGGTTGCCCGGGCCTTCCGAAAGGATTGTGGCGGGATCGACGAGGACGACGACGTCGTACTCGAGTCCTTTCGATTCGTAGGCTGAGCGCACTTGGATTCGTGCTGAGACGTTGGTGCCTGTCGTTTCAACGCTCCACGTGGTGCTCAGTGGTGATTCGCGGATAATACGTGCAATGGCGTCGCGATGGGCCTGCGGAGTGATGATGGCAAGCGTGCCGCCGCCGGCACCGTATTCGTCGTCCATCGCGGTGCAGTGGGCGGTGACGACTGATGTGAGTGCATGTTCCCACCGATCGGATGAGGCTGGAAAAGCGTTGATATCGTCGGTGATGAGCGCTCCAGGCAGATCGCGGGCGGGCGTCACGGGCGCTACGTGAATTCCTGCGGAGGCGACAGCGCGCCCTGCCGCGTCAAGGATGCTGCCGGGCGTGCGATAGGAGACGGTGAGCGTTTCTTCGCGCATGTTCTCGGCAAGGCGGCCGAGGAGGGGTTTCCACCCGTCGCGGGGGGCGCCGGCAGGGCGCTGATCGACGTCTCCAACGATTGTGAAGGAGCGCGTTGGGCAGCGCCGAATGAGCATCTCCCACTGCATAGGGGAGAGTTCCTGGGCCTCATCGACGACCACGTGTCCGTAGGTCCACGACCTGTCAGCACTGGCTTTTTCTGCCAGTGTGGTTGCCGGCCCCGAATCGGTAAAACGTTCTGTCAGCGTGTGGGCATCGACAATTCCGCCTCCCAATCCGAGGCTTGACATCGTGTCTTTGACGTAGGCGGAGAGCTCAGCGTCGCGCGCTGCTGCCGCTTGACTCTGGCGGCGCTCGAAGTCGTCGTGGAAGGCGCCGAGGTGTTCGGCGAGTTCGTCGAGAATAGCTATATCTGACGAGGAGAATCCGGAGCCTTTAGGGCGAACGAGGAGCGTGCGCTCATTCTCGCTCAGCTCGGGGGCGACGAGAGCGAGAAGTTCTGGGCGTGCGTAGAGGCGTTCGAGAAGTTGAGCGGGCGACGAGGGGAGCCAGCGCAGGTTGATCTCGCGCCGCGCATCGACGCTCCCGGCGACGTCGCCGATGATCCATTCGTTCTCAGAGAGGGGGATATCCTTCGCTGCGGCTACGCGCTGGGCTAGGAGATCGACGAGGGCGCGAGCGTAGGTGTCGCGGGCCTGGTTGTGTTTCTTTCCGCGTGTGCGTGCTCGCCGCTGAGCTTCGTCGACATCGCGGGGGAGAAGCTTCACGCTTACGCCCGAAATTCTCAGGGTGACTGGGTGTGGGAGTTGTTTCTGGAGGATGCGGCGCACTGCTCGTTTGGCGATTATGCGCCACACGAGACGGCCCTTGATTTCGCGTACTTCGGGGGATTCGTCACGAGTCGGTGTCACTCCTGGAAGGAGGGAGTCGATCGTCGTAGACACAACATCTGATTCGCCGAGTGCGGGGAGAACTTGGTCAATGTAGCGGAGGAAGACCGGCGAAGGGCCGATGACGAGCACGCCTGATCGGCGCAGACGTTCACGTTCGGAGTAGAGAAGGTAGGCGCATCGGTGCAGTGCGACAGCGGTCTTACCCGTGCCAGGCCCGCCTTGGACGACGAGGACACCGTGAGAGTCGGCGCGAATTATTCGGTCTTGTTCAGCTTGGATTGTTGCGACGATGTCGGTCATCTTGCCGTCGCGTGCTTCGTTCATGGCTGCCATGAGGGCGCCCTCGCCGGTGAGATTGAGATCGGAGAGGGAAGCGGATGAATCGAGGAGTTCGTCTTCGATCGAGGTGACGGATCGTAGGCGCGTTTGGATGTGACGACGACGAACGACGTTGCCGGGATTAGCCGCCGTCGCTTGATAGAACGGGACGGCCTGAGGAGCACGCCAATCGAGAAGGATGACATCGTGTTCGTCGTTTTTCAGGCCAATGCGGCCAATGTGATCGACGGTGCCATCTGCCATGTCGAGGCGCCCGAGCACGAGGCGGTTTTCGACGTTGCGCAGACGGATGAGATTGTCCTCGTAATGAGTTGCGAAAGAATCGCGCTCGGACATTTCTCCGGCGCTTTCCTGCCCAGTTTGTGCCCGCACATTTTTGAGTCTGGTTTCGTAAGCTGTGCGCTGGCGGTCAAGAGCAGCGTAGGCTTCGTCGACGAACACCTGTTCTTCGGCGAGAGCTCGCGTGCGTGGCTGTGAAGGCTCAGTTTCGCTCACTGGTCGGACTCCTTTAATGAAACGTAGCCATCAATTATCCTCTCTTTTGCCGCGATCCCCAAGGCAGTTGCGCTAACTGCACAAACGTGAGCGTGGGCGCATCGCAATAGCCATGCGGTGTGGACAACGCCACCTGGGGGAATGATGGTGGCTCGCTCGGCGTTGGGCAAAGATAGGGCATGCTCGATATTCGGCTTAGGCTTGTATACGAGAGCGATCATCCGTGAGTGACGAGAGGAGATGGCATGAGCCACTACATTTCCTTCCCCGAGGGCGCACCTGACGGACCAATCGAGAATCTCATCATGACGCTCGTCGATCCGGCGTCGGATGCCGGGGCGATTACGAGGCTCATCGCTCATGCGCTCTCTGGTTTAGACGGCCAGCCTGCTGCCCTTTTCAACACCGATCCGCTCGTGGATTACCGGGCTCAGCGTCCGTGGCTGAACTTTAATAACGGGGCACTCGTCGGATTGTGGCACGACGGCATGGTCCTCTCGGACGCACGCGATATGGAAGGTAAGCAGTTCCTCCATTTGCGCGGAATCGAACCTGATTTCCATTGGGAGGCCCTTGTCTCGGACATGCTCGACATCGTTGAGCGCTTCGGGGTTCGCAATATCTACTCCTTTACTGCTATTGGTTCGTCGACGCCTCATACTCGCCCGGCCGATATGGTTGTTCGATCGTCCCATCCCGACCTCAACCCTGAGGTACTTGAGGCAGACTTTTGGTTCCAGGCCTCTTTCGCCTCCTACCTTGAGTACAAGGTGTCAAAACTCGACCTCTCCGTGACGAATGTTGCGGTGCGTGTGCCGATGTACTTGGCCCCTCATCACTACTCGGCTGGGGCGGCGGGAGCTCTGCAAATGGTCGCCTCAATCTCCGGATTGCGGCTGCCTGTCGGCGATCTGGAGCAGGATGCCGCAAGCCAGGCCGAAGAACTTACAGCGATCATGGCTGAGAACGAAGATCTGCGCGGTCTCATCGCTGCACTGGAGAAGGATTACGACGAGCAATCGGATAAGACCGGCTTCGTCACTGCACCACCTGCCGACCTTGCCGTGCCTAGTGCCGACGAGATCGGTCGCGCTGCCGAGCAATTCCTCGCCGGTGCAGTTCCCACGCGAATCCCGTCCTCAGCGAAGGAATTTGATCCGCAAGGACTCATCCGGCGCATCGACGAGTTTCGTCGTCGTTCCACAGAGAATGGATCACGATTCAGTTTTTCTGCGCCAATGAACATGTCCGACCAGGACAACCGAAATGGGGCGCCGAGCAACGATCAAGCCCCGGACACATCAGCAGGAGTACCAGCGCCGTCTCGCGAGGGCGAGTCTGGAGCCCACAATGCGGATGAGTCCCATTCACCATCCTCGTCCGATACCATTGCTGAGGGAGAAAAGAAGACTCCCAGGCGGCGTGGCCGCCATGCATGGCCGGATGAAGATAGGTAATCGTGGCGTTCGCCAAACTCGCGTCAAAATCTCCGTATATCGTCTTTTTCGCTGCCGAAGCCGTGTACATCATGGCCGTTGCCGGCCGGTCTAGCTTCGGGGTAGCAGGCCTTTACGCTATCGACCGCTTCGCAATCAACGCAGCAACTCTCTCCCTCTTTACAGTCGTCCAGCTCGCCGTGTACGCCTGCGCGCAGATCCCGGTCGGTTATCTCCTCGACCGAATTGGTGTTCGCCGCGTTCTCATTGGCGGCGCGCTCGTGATGGCAACTGGCCAAGTGATCCTCGGTACTGTGGGGAGTTTGCCGCTTGCGCTCGCGGCGCGCGTCCTTATCGGCTTGGGTGATGCCACGGCCTTCGTATCTGTTCTCCGTTTGGTCCCGGCGTGGTTCCCTCCGCACCAGGCCCCGATGATGACACAGATGACGAGTATGATCGGGCAGCTCGGCCAGGTTGTGGCGTCGGTTCCTTTTGCGTTCGCGTTGGCGCATTATGGCTGGTCGGTTGCGTTTATCGGTATTGGAGTTGCGGGGGTAGCTTCGGCGTCGATCGCTTATGTGTGGGTCCGAAACTCCCCACCTGATAGTGGAGAGGGCGATGCCGCCGGGCTGGACGATATGGGTGCGGCCCCGGATGAACTCGTCGAGGATTTTCCGTATGCGAGTGCCTTTGTCGCTTCGCGGCCGATGACGACCTCTGAAGCTATCCGCCATCCAGGGACATGGTTGGGGTTCTGGAGCCATTTCACGTGTGGTTTCCCGGCTATGGTCTTTCTCCTTCTCTGGGGTACTCCTTTCCTTCAGGTGGCACAGGGCATGAGTGCTGCTAGCGCTGCTGCTTCCCTCATCGCTGCCCCAGTCGCTGGGATATTTGCAGCTCCTGTCATCGCGAGGCTCACGAGCCACCACCCGATCCGCCGTTCTTGGCTCGTCTATGGCGCCGCCGGCTTCGTCGTGCTTGCCTGGCTCCCCTTCCTCGCGATTCCGGGGCATCGGCCCACATGGATGGTTATTCTCCTGTGCGCGGTCCTCTCCCTCGGTGGCATCTGCTCGGGTGTCGCCTTCGATTTCGTGCGCACCTCCGTGCATATCGGCCGGGTCGGGACTGCGAACGGTCTCGCCAATAGTGGAGGATTCTTCGCTGCGCTCCTTGCCTCGCTTCTCGTCGGGCTCATCCTTGATTGGCGTGCGCCGTCGGGGGATTATTCGGCCGACGATTTCCGCCTCGCCTTGTCGAGCCAAATCATTTTCATTCTCATCGGCTGCGTCGGTATCGCGATTTCTCGTCATAAGGTGCGGAAGGAAATGGCGACGAAGGGATTTGTTGTTCCGCCGATCAGGGAGGTCGTCGATCGATATCGCACGATCAGCCATATGCACCGCGAGGAACGGAAGGCGTTGCGCTCGCGGCGACCTCGTCGTCACTGATTTCCCATGCGCTCGGTACGAGGTGGGGATTATCGACGACGAATTACGCCGGTTCCGAGTCTCGAAGTTCTGGACGTTGGGCGGGCGCTGAGTAACCGATATCGGCGTCGCGGAGTGGTTGTACTCCGGCGATTCTCCTTCTGAGATCGGCTTCAGTCAGGAATGTTGCGGGAAGTGAGAGGCGACGAACAGCCCGTTCAATACCGGACTCGTCAAACTCGTCGTCACTTGCCGCAAGAACAACGTTGCCAAATCGGCGTCCCTTGAGGACTGCGGGGTCGGTCATTGCGATCACGTGTGCGAAACTCTCGAAGAGCGTGGCCGCTTCGTCGCCAATACTTCCGATGCCTGATGAGGCAACAGAGTTGAGCAGGTAAAGGCCGTGAGGTGCCGCGGCATGTGCTCGCGCCACGGCCTCACATGTGCGCAGATGTGCAGGAACAGTTCTTTGCGCGAAAGCATCACGCACGATTACATCCCAGCGAGCCTTCGTCGTCTCCAGAGCGCGGCGAGCCTCGTCTGCACGAATACGTAGACGCGGTGAAGGTGGCAGATCAAACCACTCGCGAACATAGGAGGCCAGGGCCTCGTCGAGCTCGATTGCGAGCTGCCGGGAACCGGGGCGATCGGCATCGAGAGCGCGGGCGAGCGCACATCCGGCAGCCCCCAGGTGGAGGACACGAAGTGGGGCAGCCTCGTCGTACATCGAATCGATAATGAGGCGAATATGTTGCATGTACTCGAATTCGAGGTGATGAGGATCGGCGATGTCTAATGCTGAGGATTCTGCGCCGTCGAGATACAGGGTTGCGAGATCGCCTCGCACCATCACTTCTGCGAGTGCGTACGTCGTTTTGACAGGTTCGGTGGGGAATGAAGGGGTGCTCTCTCGTCGTCGTGCCACCCCGCTACTCTAAATCAGGAGGAGGATAGGGTGGTACACCCGGGGTGGTGGGTGCGGGGCACCGCAAAAAAGATGCGAAATTCTGCCGTAGGTGGGGTTTAGTCTTGGACTATGTCGAAGGCACCACGGTCAGCAGCGGCGAAACGCTCATGGGGAGACGATGATTCCGCCACGCCCATCCTCCACGTGGATATGGATGCCTTCTTTGTGTCCGTTGAGCTGCTCGATAGGCCAGATCTGCGGGGAAAGCCCGTAGCTGTTGGTGGGAAAGAACGTGGAGTAGTGTCAGCGGCCTCGTACGAGGCCCGGGCTTACGGAGTCAATTCCGCGATGCCTGTGGGGAAGGCGTACCGCCTCTGCCCGCAGCTCATCATGCTGCCGCCGCGGATGGCGCGCTACAGCGAGGCGTCACGGAAGATTATGGCGATTCTCGGGGAAGTGACACCGCTCATCGAACAAGTTTCTGTCGACGAAGCATTTCTCGATGTCTCTGGTGCGGTCAAGCTTTTCGGCTCGCCTGTCACGATTGCGCACATGATTCGCAGGCGCATCCGTGCTGAGGTTGGGGTTCCGGCATCGGTTGGGATCGCAGCAACCAAACATGTTGCGAAGATTGCGTCTGCTCACGCCAAACCTGATGGCCTCCTTCTCATACCGGAATCAGCTACTCAGGAGTTCCTCGATGGGCTGCCCGTTGGCGCGCTCTGGGGTGTGGGGGATCGTGCCCGTGAACGCCTCAACGTTCAGGGTGTCGAAACGGTCGGCGATCTCGTTGCAACCGGCCGTGAACGGCTCGTCAAGCTCTTCGGCTCGGCAACAGGCAACCATCTGTACGATCTCGCCACGGGAATCGACCGCAGGCCGGTTGCTACTACTCGGATCGAGAAATCGATCGGGCGGGAAGAAACATTTTTTGACCATGTGAGCGATCGTGCTGAACTTGAGAAAGTTCTTCTTGCTCAGTGTCACGATACGGCTCGTCGGTTGAGAGCCAAAGGATTTGTCGCCAGATCCGTCGCTATCAAAGTGAGATTCGCGGATTTCACAACCATCACCCGATCTGCGACGCTAGCTCAAGCTACCAATGTGGCTAGCGAACTCTACGAAGCAGTGCGAGAACTACTCAGTAGTGTCAGTATCCGGGGCGAGGGCCTGCGGCTCCTCGGCATGCGAGCCGACCAGCTCGCCTCGCCATCCGATGGTATCCAGCTCGCCTTCGATGACGACCCGCGGCGCGCGCAAGCCGAGGCCGTCATGGATGCGGTTCACTCAAAATTCGGCCGCGGTGCGCTACGCCCGGGGAGCCTTGTCCAGGTAGAACCGCATAACCTGGTGAAAGGCGAAGGAAAGCCTGGTGCAACTGGCGCACGGAAGTGAAGGGAATACAAGGGTTGAGAGCTCGATGCTGTGGGCCGTCCGGCCGTGCTCGTAGAGCTGGTGGAGTTCGCAGCATGCCACGAGCGAACGGGTGCAGCTAATCCTCGCCAACTGCGAACGGGCACATTACGTATATGTGCGGCGAGGCGCTACCCTTGGAGGTAACGACGATCAACGAGGAGACGACATGCCTCTTTCCGAATACGAGCGCAAGATGCTCGAAGAGCTTGAGGCGCAGCTAGCGGAAGAGAATCCCGGCTTCGCCGACACGCTTCGCTCAGACAACCCTGAACCTGACGATGCCCCTACGAGCCGTCCGGTTCTGTCAATTCGCCACCTTGTCCTTGGCCTCCTCGTCGCTATCGTTGGCATTGGCGTGCTCGTCGGAGGAATTGCCATCGAACAGGTTATCCTTGGCGTCCTCGGCGTGGTCGTCCTGTTTGTCGGTTTCTGGTACATCGTCCTCGGCGTCAAGCCCGGCGATGCCGTGGCGGCGCCGCGTAAGCGCGATCGCAGTGGCCCGAGCTTCATGGAGAGGCAAGCTGAGGCGTGGGAGAAGCGACGCAACGATAACTAAGAAGCCGGAGAAGTAGGCGGGTGCCCGTGGGTGCCCGCCTTTTATTTTTCCCGACCACTCACACTCTCCCGACCACTCACACTCTCCCGACCACTCAGAGCGCGCGTCAGGAGCTTACACGCCACGGCCCGTCGTCGACGCCTCGTTCCTCCACTTTCCTCCACCCGCTCCACTTTCCTCCACCTTGGCGTGAGTGAGGTGGGCGCAGGAGAGGGAGAGAATCGCCTAGCATCCGCCACAACTGGCTGAAATGCGCCGGAAAGCCGATCGTGTGGCTAGGTGCGGCTTCTCTGTTCGTCGAACCCCAATACTGACGCCCCGCATTGTCGAAGCGAACACGTCTGCCACATCACTCCACTGCAAAAACATTGATACGTCGCGACTTTTTTGAACATGCTTGCGTGTGTTGGCGAATTAGTGGAGCATTGTGGAGTAAAGTGGAGTTACTGTCATTAGGGGGTGAATGGGGTGTTCCTCGGCACGTATGAGCCACGGCTCGACGACAAAGGGCGCCTTATTCTGCCTGCCAAATACCGTGACCAGCTCCAAGGCGGATTGGTCATGACGCGAGGCCAAGAGCACTGCCTCTACGTTTTCCCGCTCCGGGAATTCGAAGGCATGCAGGAGCAACTGCGTCAGGCGCCTCTCACCTCGAAGGAAGCTCGCTCGTACCTGCGCGTCTTTCTTTCAGGAGCTGTCGACGAGGTACCAGACAAACAAGGACGCATCACGATCCCAGCTTCGCTGCGAAGCTACGCGGGTTTGGAGCGTGAACTGGCGGTTATCGGTGCCGGAAACCGCCTCGAGATTTGGGACCAGGGCGCATGGAACACCTACTTGACGGAACAAGAATCGGCATTTGCTGATCGTGAAGACGAGGTAATTCCCGGTCTGTTCTAGGCCGGCAGCCCCTCCGGGGCGATCTCCCTCCGCCTTTCTGGGGCAATTCCCCAGCTCCAGAAACGGCGGGGGAGGATCACTTCGGAGGGAGCGGAAAACGACGAGGAGAAAGGGAGCGGATGTCCCGCACGGATGACGTCATGTCACACGCTCGATCCCGTGTACCCTCGACTTCGCACGCCTCGCAATCCCGTGAGTCACAATCCTCGTCGTCCCCGGCGCACACGCAGCCAGCGGAAAACGCTTCAGCACGGGCAGCGGGCAACGCCCTCCATACGCCCGTCATGTTGGAGGACTGCATCGAACTTCTCGCCCCGGCACTCACGGAAGATTCGGCGCTTCTCATCGACTGCACGCTCGGAATGGGCGGGCATACGCTGGGATTCCTTGAGCATTTCCCGAACATCCGAGTGGTGGGAATTGACCGAGACGAGGAGGCTATCGCGCTCGCAAGTGAACGCCTGGCCTCGTTCGGTGAGCGCTTTCATGCCGTGAAAGCGACGTACGACGCGGTCGACGAGGTTGCGCGTGAGTACGGGCGCGGTGGGCGAGCCGATGCGATCCTCATGGATCTGGGTGTGTCGTCGCTCCAGCTCGACGAGGTTGAACGCGGTTTTTCGTATGCACACGATGCTCCACTGGATATGCGGATGGACGCGAGCCGTGGGCGAACGGCAGCGGACATTCTCGCAACAGATTCAGCTGAGGAGATCGCTCGTATTCTCTCCCGCTACGGCGAGGAACGTTTCGCGATGCGTATCGCCCAGCGCATCGTCGCGGCTCGCCAGACCGAGCCGATCACTCGGACGGCGCAGCTCGCGGAATTAGTGCGCAGCGCTATTCCGGCCGCGACACGCCGCACGGGAGGCCATCCTGCCAAGCGCACGTTCCAAGCGCTTCGTATTGCGGTGAACGATGAACTCGCTGTGCTTGAGCGGGCTGTTCCCGCAGCGATTGCGTCGTTGCGGGTTGGTGGACGTCTCGCGGTGGAGTCGTACCAGTCGCTCGAAGACAAGATCGTGAAACGCGCAATGACGGCTGGTGCTACGTCGACGACACCAGCAGGTCTCCCGATGGAGCTCCCAGGGCACGAACCCTACTTGCGTCTGCTTACGCGCGGGGCGATGAAGGCCAGCCCCGAGGAACTTGACCGTAACCCACGCAGCGCTTCGGTGCGTCTGCGTGGCGTTGAACGAACCCGTGACGAAGGGAGTAACTCATGAGCGCGATGCCAAACGTGGCTTCGACTTCTCAAGCTGGTGCCCGTCCACGCCCGGTGATTCAGGGGCTACCGAAACTCTCCCTCGTACCAACACCTGCTCCGTCGAAGGGCATCAAGGGTACAGTTGCTGCCTGCCTTGCGCTCTTTTTCGGGGCTTTCGGTGTGGTGTTTTTCCTCAATACACAGATGGTGGCGAGCGCGTACGAGGTCCAGTCGGTGAATCGAGAGATTAACGCGACACTGGCACAAAAGGAGACTCTCGAGGACCAAGTGGTCAATTACTCGACGACCTCTGGCCTTGCTCAGCGTGCCCAGGAATTAGGATTGGTTCAGGCCACTGAAATTCGCTATCTCGATGTAGCGACGGGTGTAGTTCTTGATCCGAAGCAGATCCAGGAGCAGACAGGGAAGTAAATGCCATCCATGCGGAGCGCTCTGCGACGGGCGCGTGAAAGTGTCCGAGCATGGCGAGCATCTTTCAGAAGGCAGCCGATGTATGTGCGTCGCTTGCGTTCTCTAGCTGTAGTTTTCTTGGTCAGCGCGCTTGTGCTTACCGTGCGTCTTGTGGATTTGCAGGCTGTGCGTGCGGGTGAGTTGGCTCAAACGGCAAGTGAGTTTCGCACGCGTCCGTACACGATTCACGCGAAGCGTGGCGACATCGTCGATTCGACAGGTGCGGTTCTTGCAACGTCGGTAGAACGTTACAACGTGGGTGTTAATCAGAAGCTGATTTCTTCGTATGTGCGTTACGACGAGGATCATAACGTCGTTGGCACGGGCGCTGCCGCTGCAGCTGCTGAGCTTGCTCCGCTTCTTGAGATGGACCAGGCCGAGCTTGGTGGTTTGCTTCTTGGCGGTGATGAGAAAAAGACCTTCGTCTATATCAAGAAGGATATTTCTCCGGATTTGTGGCGTCAGATCAATGCGCTTGGCATTGCGGGTATCGAGCCTGAGCAGTACATGAAGCGCGTGTATCCGAACGGGTCGGTTGCCGGGAACGTCGTCGGTTATGTTGGCGAGACGGCTGAATCGGGAGGCAAGACCACGGGGCAGGCTGGCATCGAAAAGTCGATGGATTCGGTTCTGACAGGTGTCGATGGTTCGCTTTCTGTTCAGGTTGCTTCTGGCGGTGTGGTGTTGCCGAATGGCGATCGGTCGAAAGTTGACGCTGTTGATGGTTCGTCCGTGAAGCTGACGATCAATCGTGACTTGGAAAACTCCTTGCTTGAAGCCGTGAACAAGTCGGTGGCGGCGAATAATGCCGAGTGGGGTGCTGCGGTCGTTCTTGAGGTGGGAACCGGCCGGGTGCTGACTCTTGTTGATTCGAATTCTCCGGACCCGTCAAATCTGTCAGCGACGAATGCTGAGGATTGGGGTTCGCGCGCAGTCCAGGCTCCGGTGGAACCAGGATCGACAGGGAAGCTCGTGACGTTCTCTGCGGCTATCGATCAGGGGACAGTCACGCCACTGTCGACGTTTACCGTGCCGTATTCGATGACAATGCCGAATGGTCAGTCTATTCACGATAACGACGAACACTCGACCGCGGGGATGACCGTTGCGGGTATTCTCGCGAAGTCGTACAACACGGGTCTTATCCAGATTGGCGACACGATTTCCGACGAGACCCGTTTTGGCTATATGCAGAGTTTCGGCATTGGATCGAAGACGGGAATCGAATTGCCAGCGGAGTCTGCTGGTATTTTGCGTGATTACACAACGTGGGATGCGCGTTCACGCTACACGACGATGTTTGGTCAGGGCTGGGCGCTGACGACGCTTCAGTTGGCCCAGATTGGTGCGACGCTCGGAAACAAGGGAGTGTCCGTCCCGCCTCACATCGTGGATTCAGTTGTTGCCGCTGACGGTACTGAAACCCCTACGGCAATCGGTGAGTCGAAGCGCGTGATTTCTGAGGAATCGGCGAGCACCATGCTCAATATGATGCAGGCTGTGACTGATCCCCAGTCTACTGGTTGGTATGCGCGGGTTCCGGGCTACAACGTGGCAGGCAAGACGGGTACGGCGCAGGTTGCTGACGAGAATGGCAATCTGACGAAGCGTGTGGGTACGTTCGTTGGAGTTATCCCTGCCGAGAATCCTCAGATCGCTGTGGCAGTAGTCGTCTTTAACGGTGCGGGTGCTGGCTATGGTGGAGAAGTTGCTGCGCCGGTCTTTGCGGATGTGGCGGGTTTTGCCGTCCGTCAGTTGGGTATCCCGCCTTCGACTGTGCCCCTCTACAAGTACCCGTGGTTTACATCGGAGCTGAACTGACATGAAGGTGACGGAATTAGCTAGGCTTGTCCCGGGCAGTGATCTGCACATGGAGGCTGACGATACGGCCATCACGTCCGTTACGTCGAATTCTCGCGCGGTTGTGCCGGGCGCTCTTTTTGCGGGTGTTCCCGGTGCACATGTGCACGGAGCGACGTTCGCGCGAGCCGCGGTAGATGCTGGTGCAGTGGCGATTGTCACGGATAGTGCGGGGTTCGCGATTGTTGGCGGGGAGTTGGGAGTCCCGGTCCTCGTCGTCCCTCATATCGCCCACAAACTTGGTGCGATTGCCGCCCACGTCTATGGAAACCCTGCGCAGCACCTCCATACGTACGCGATTACGGGAACGAATGGGAAAACGACGACGGCGTTTATGCTCGAGTCGCTACTTGCCGGTGTCGGGCAGACTACTGGCCTCATCGGCACGGTCGACGTGAGGATCGCGGGGAAGAAGGTCCCCGCGGCGCTCACGACGCCTATGCCGGCTGATCTTCAAGGGATGTTTGCAGACCTCGTCGCTCACGGCGGAGATTCGCTCGTCATGGAAGTTTCCTCCCATGCTCTCGCTCAGGGGCGCACAGATCCCGTATGCTTCGACGTCGCTGGTTTTACAAACCTCACCCAAGATCATCTGGATTATCATTCGACGCTGGACGAGTACTTCGAGGCGAAAGCGAGCCTGTTCACTCCTCGGAAGGCTCGTAAGGCCGTCATTCTCATTGACGACGAGTGGGGGCGCAAGCTCTACGACCGCGCCAGCCGCGAGATCGAGGTGTGGGCGCTGGCGATCGAATCGGAGCTTCCCGCTGGTGTGCGGGGGTGGCAGGTACTGCGAGACGGCAGGAGTATCACGCTCGTCGGGGACGAGAACATCACGTGCCGCGTGGGTTTGCCCGGCTCGTTTAATCTCGCTAACGCCGCGCTGGCCCTTGGGATGGCGCGTGTAGGTGGCGTTCCTGCGAGCGAGCTTCCGTCCCAGCTCAGCCCTGTGGTGCCCGGCCGGATGGAGCAGATCAGCGAGAGCCCACGTGTCGTTGTCGATTTCGCGCACAACACGGATGCCCTCATCAAGGCGATGGAGGCGCTGCGCTCGTCGACGGCTGGGCGGCTCATCGTCGTGTCGGGAGCTGCAGGCGAACGTGATAAAGGTAAGCGTCCAGCTATGGGGAAGGCCCTCGTCGATCACGCGGATCTCGTCATTGTCACTGACGATGATCCCCATGCCGAAGACCCGGCACTCATACGAGAGGCCGTTCTGGCGGGAACGCGTGGCTCCCACACGCCTGTTGTGGAGATCGCAGATCGGGGAGAGGCGATTCGTCGCTCCATCATGATGTCCGCGCCGGAGGATACGATTCTTATTGCAGGACGAGGCCACGAGACGATCCAGGATATCGGTGGCACGCTCGTTGAACTTGATGATCGTGTGGCTGCGCGCGAGGCGCTCCGCCACTACAAGGAGATGAACGCATGATTCCGGTGACGCTTGCCGAACTGGCTGGCGATGCCAACGCCCACGTCGCGGCTCACGGCGCCGAGATTGTCGGCGGGGTATCGACTGACACGCGAACCCTCCGTGCAGGCGACGTATTTGTGGCGATACAAGGCGAGCGAGTTGATGGGGCGTCCCTTGCTGGGAAAGCTCTTGATGCGGGAGCATGTGCCGTTCTCACAAGTAATCCTGACGTTGCCATTGCCAGTGGAGCCACCGAGGATCGCCTCGTCGTTGTCGACGACGTTATTCGTGCGTTGGGTGACATTGCTCGGGGCAATCTTGTGCGTGCACGTCAAGCCAATCCCGATCTTCAGGTTGTTGCAGTGACGGGTTCGGTGGGCAAGACGACGACGAAGGACTTGCTCGCCGATGTTCTTGCTGAGCGTGGCCCGATTATCGCGCCTCCGGGCTCGTTCAATAACGAGTTAGGTTTGCCTCTTACTGTGCTGCGCGCCGATGGAAGTACGGCCACCCTCGTGCTCGAAATGGGCGCTGACCACATTGGAAATATCTCGTATCTCACGCGGATCGCTCCGCCTGATCTCGGGGTTGTCCTTATTGTGGCTCGCGCGCATCTTGGTGAGTTTGGCGGGATTGAGAATGTCGCCAAGGCTAAGTCTGAGATGGTCACGGGAGTGCGCGATGGTGGCAGTGTTGTCCTCAATGCTGACGACGAGCGCGTTGTTGCGATGGCTGGGCTGGCGTCGGGGAGCGTACGAACCTTTTCTGCCGCAGGGGATAGCAGTGCTGACGTGTGGGCCAGCGATGTCACGATTGACGACGACGGACACGCGAGTTTCCTTCTTCATTCGGATGGTACTTCTGAGCCGGTCCACCTTGGGCTCATCGGTGCTCACCATGTAGGCAATGCTCTGGCTGCTGCGAGCGTGGCTCGTGAGCTCGGCTTGCCGCTGTCTCATATTGCGCGGACGCTCTCTCATGCTTCTCCGGCGAGCCCTCACCGCATGGCGGTGAGTGACTACGCCGGGATGCGAATCATCGACGATTCCTATAATGCGAATCCAGATTCGATGCGTGCGGGAATTTCTGGGCTCGGCGTGCTTGGGCATGGCCGCCGGCGCGTGGCAGTCCTCGGCACGATGCTTGAGCTCGGTGAGGCGAGTGACCATGAACATGCCGCTCTTGCTCCACTACTGCAGGAGGCAGGAGTGGATATTCTCCTGTGTGTGGGCGAGGGAACAGCTTCGCTCAGTTCTGCCTCCCGCGAGCTGGGTATCGAGACTCACGATGCGACGGATTGGACATCCGCATTGGCGATTCTCGATACCGTGTCGCGTTCAGGTGACGTTATCCTTCTCAAGGGGTCGAACGGCTCTGGTGTATGGAAGATTGCGGATGCTCTCCACGAAAGGGGACTGTAGGTGTTATCGATCCTCATTTCTGGGGCAATCTCGCTGGCTGTGGCTCTTTTCGGGACACCGCTCCTTATCAAAGTGCTGGTCAAGCATCAGTATGGCCAGTTCATCCGGCAAGACGGCCCAACGGCCCATCTCACGAAGCGCGGCACGCCGACGATGGGTGGCGTCATCATCATTCTTGCGACGCTCATGGGCTACTTCCTCGGAAACCTCTTGACGGGGCGCGGCCCGAATGCGTCTGGTCTCCTTCTTCTTTTCCTCATGACTGGCCTGGGGGTTATTGGCTTCCTCGACGATTTCGCCAAGATCCGGCACAAGCAATCCTTGGGGCTCACCCCGTGGGCAAAGATTGCTGGCCAGGCAGTCGTAGGCATTAGCTTCGCTGTGTTGGCGCTCCAATTCCGCAACGAGGCGAATCGCACGCCGGCTTCGACTCGCATTTCGATTGTCCGCGATATCAATATTGATTTGGCTTTCGCGGGCGTTGCGATCGGACTTGTCCTCTTTGTGATCTGGGCGAATTTCCTCATCACAGCCTGGTCGAATGCCGTGAATTTGACGGACGGACTCGACGGTTTGGCTACGGGTGCCTCGATGGTCGCTTTCGGTAGCTACACCATCATTACCGTGTGGCAGATGGGGCAGGTCTGTGAGGGCGTATTTAACCCCGCACCGGGCTGCTATGACGTCCGCGACCCGCGCGACCTTGCCATGGTGTGTGTGGCGATCGTCGGCGCCTGTTTCGGTTTTTTGTGGTGGAATACGTCCCCGGCTCAGATCTTCATGGGGGATACGGGTTCCCTTGCACTGGGCGGTGCATTCGCAGGGCTCTCAATTCTCACTCACACGGAATTCCTTGCCGTCCTCATTGGAGGGTTGTTCCTCCTTGAGGTCTTCTCGGATGTTATCCAGGTTGGATTCTTTAAGATGACGAGACGCCGAGTGTTTAAGATGGCACCGCTCCATCACCATTTTGAGCTTAAGGGATGGAAAGAAGTGACGGTTGTTGTGCGCTTCTGGATCATTGAGCTGGTGTTTGTTGTCGTTGCCCTCGGCTTGTTCTACGCAGAATGGTTGGCAAAGCAATGACATTGACGAATCCGGGCGCACAAGAGCTAGCTGGCAAGCGTATTGCCGTCGTTGGCCTGGGTAAGTCGGGGCGCGCAACTCTCACGGTTCTCTCACGATTGACGAGTGCGGTGCTTTCCGCGTGGGATGCCGATATGAGCGCGCTGGCTCCTGTAGCGTCGCTGAATTTGGATAGTGCGGGCAGTTCCCTTGATCCGGCGGATCTCGCCCGGAAGGTTCTTGCCTGGCGGCCCGATATTATCGTCCCTGCGCCGGCTATTGCGGAGATCGGCCCGTTGTATCGCGGCGCCGAAGAAGCCGGTGTGCCCGTGTGGAGCGAGATTGAACTGGCGTGGCGGCTTCGGGCCCAGGACGAGAACGGATGGAGCGCGCCGTGGCTGTGCGTGACCGGAACAAACGGAAAAACGACGACAGTTTCGATGACGGCTGCGATCTTGCGCAAGGCAGGGCTCGGCGGTATTGCGATTGGAAATATCGGTAATCCGGCGATCGAGGAGACGACACGTACCGACGACGATGCGCCGCGAGCGTTCGTCCTTGAGCTGTCGTCGTTCCAGCTTCGTAGCACGCACTCGATGTCTCCTCTGGCATCGATCTGCTTGAATTTTGCTGATGATCACTTGGAATGGCATGGCAGCCGCGAGGCATATTGGCGCGCGAAAGCTCGTATTTATGAGAACACGCAGCGCGCGTGCTTGTACCCCGTAGGCGACGAGACCGTGCAGAAGATGGTCGACAATGCCGATGTCGTCGAGGGAGCGCGTGCAATTGGTGTAACGGTCGGCGTCCCGAGTGTGGGCAATGTTGGGCTCGTCGAGAACGTGGTTGTCGATCGCGCATTCGAATCGAATCGCCACACGCACGGCACTGAACTTTTTGAGATCGAAGATATTGCGCATCTGGCGCCTGCCGGTTCGGATCTCCCACTTCACATTGTCAAAGATGCGCTCGCTGCTGCGTCGCTTGTGCGTTCTCTTGGGGTGGAGCCGGGAACTATTCGCAGTGCTTTTGCCGAATTCGAGCCGGGCCATCACAGAATTGAGCTTGTGGGCAAGGTTCGCGACGTCCGTTTCGTCGATGATTCCAAGGCGACGAATGCCCACGCTGCCAGGGCCTCACTTATGGCTCAAGACGACGGTAGCGTCGTGTGGATCGCAGGTGGGCTTGCCAAGGGTGCCCGTTTCGTCGACCTTGTGGGAGCGGTTGCCCGCAAGTTGCGCGGAGTTGTTGTTATCGGGAGAGATCAGGAGCCGTGGCGTGAGGCTCTCGCTCAGGTGGAGGGTCTTCCGATTTCATGGGTCGCGCCGGAATCTGCGAACCCGATGGATGAGGCGGTGAGGGAAGGTCTTGCGCTAGCACGGCCCGGAGACACCGTTCTTCTTGCTCCGGCGAGTGCGTCTTTTGATCAGTTCGCTTCCTACGCTGCTCGCGGTCAGGCATTTGCACACGCTGTTCACGAAATGGATGCTTCGTGAGTACGACGAGTAAGACGGCTACGAGGGATGTGGTAGCTGAGGATCGGGTTCGGCAGGTGATGTACCAGAGCGTCATCATCATCGTCGTCGCCTCGCTGGTGTTGCTCGTCCTCGGTGTTGTCATGGTCTACTCGGCGACGGCTCCAAGCGGTATCAATATCGCTCGTCGTACGGGT
This sequence comes from Arcanobacterium haemolyticum, assembly GCA_021532125.1. Lineage (GTDB taxonomy): Bacteria > Actinomycetota > Actinomycetes > Actinomycetales > Actinomycetaceae > Changpingibacter > Changpingibacter haemolyticus_A. The sequence continues at coordinate 27,642 of JADYUX010000001.1, read as the reverse complement.
GGTAGTGCCTTCGCCACGGCGAATCTTCAGCTTATTTACGCCATCGTGGGTGTTGCGATGGCCGGCGCGATGGCCTTTGTCCCGATGCGTGTTTTCCAGGCATTTTCCCCGTTTTTCTTCGGTGCTGGTCTGTTCCTTCAGGCGCTCGTTATTACACCGCTCGGCCGAGGCGTGGGAGGCAATACGAACTGGGTTCGTTTTGGTCCTGTGTCGCTGCAGCCGTCGGAGTTTCTCAAGCTCGCCGTGATTGTGTGGCTCGCTGCGCAACTTGTCAAAGTCCATCCTCGAGAGACAGGCATTAAGCCGTATTTCTTACCTGCGGGCGCGGGAGCTTTGGTCGGCCTCGCTGACATCATGCTGGGCAAGGATATGGGTACCGCGATGATGTATGTCCTCGTGTGTGTCGGAATCTTCTGGATCGCCGGGATGCCCGGCAAGTACTTCCTCGTGGCTGGCGGAGTTGGAATCGTTGGTGCAGCGGTGCTTGTGGCGATGAGTGAATCGCGTCTCCACCGTGTGATGACGTACGCTCAGAATCTCTTTAGCCTGCCCGATGGGGTGTCTCCGTCGCAGTCGGATTTTGCGTTGTGGGCCTTTGGATCGGGAGGGCTGGGTGGTTCTGGCCTCGGTACGGGAGCAGAGAAATGGCCGGGGAATCTTGCTGAAGCGCAGACGGATTTCATCTTCGCTGTCATCGGGGAGGAACTTGGTTTCTTCGGCTGCCTCGTTGTCGTTGTGCTTTTCCTTGTGCTCGGATGGGCTCTTGTGCGGATTTGTCGCTACCACCCTTCGCGCTTCGCTCGCCTTGCTTGCGCTGGTGTAGCCTTGTGGATTTGCGGGCAGGGCCTGGCAAATATGCTTGTGGTGACGGGTGTTTTCCCAGTGTTCGGCGTGCCCTTGCCGTTCATCTCTCAGGGTGGCTCGTCGGTGATGGCCTGCCTCATGGCGGTAGGTGTGGCCCTCTCGTGTGCGTTTGCTGTACCGGGTGTGCGCGAATCGTTCCGTGTGCGGGCCGGGCTGGTCTACCGTGCGCGTGCGTTGCTTCGAAAGGACTGAAAGTGGAGAGTCTCAACATTGTTCTTGCTGGAGGCGGCACGGCTGGTCATGTCAATCCGCTTCTGGCTACGGCACGCGAGCTTCGCGAACTGGGCGCTCACGTCGTATGCGTGGGTACGCGCGAGGGCTTGGAGGCCGATCTCGTTCCGGGTGCGGGCTTTGAGCTGCGTACGATCGAGCGGGTCCCGTTTCCTCGTCGCCCCGGTGTGGACATGTTGACGTTCCCGTCGCGGTACGCGAAGGCGGTGGCGCAAGCAGGCACGATTCTCGACGACGCAGGTGCGCAAGTCGCCGTGGGTTTTGGTGGCTTCGCGTCGACTCCGATCTATGCTGCCGCTCGCCGACGTTCGGTTCCGGTCGTCATTCACGAGCAGAATGCGAAGCCAGGTTTGGCTAATCGGTATGGCGCAACATTTGCTGCCGCGGTTGGTTTGACCTTCACTTCGACGCCTCTCCAGGCTCGCAAGGGAGTGACTCGGGCAGTTGGCCTTCCGCTGCGGGAGCCGATTGCCAAGCTCGCGGGCGCTCGGGTGCGCGATGCCGGAGCTGCTCGTTCTCAGGCGGCTGCGCGGCTTGGCCTAGACCCGGCGAAGACGACGCTTGTTGTCACAGGTGGTTCGCTTGGCGCGCAGCACCTCAATGAGGTCATGACGTCCTCGCTTGATGCTCTCGCGGGCATCCAGGTTCTTCACCTCACGGGCCGAGGGAAAGACGACGAGGTTCGTCGCCTCACGCAGTCCCTCCCGGATTATCACGTGCTGGATTACCTCGTGACGATGGAGGACGCCTACGCTGTGGCGGATCTCGTCGTGGCGCGTTCGGGAGCCGGAACTGTCGCCGAGCTCAGCGCACTCGGCCTCCCCGCGTTTTTCGTTCCACTCCCCATTGGAAATGGTGAACAGGAACTCAATGCCTCTGACGTACTTCGGGTGGGAGGCGCGCGCTTGGTACGCGACCGAGATTTTTCGCCGGCAACAGTGCGCGAGGAGATTGTTCCTCTGCTCCGCAGTTCTGAACTGGTCTCGATGGGGGAGGCTGCTCGGAGCGTCGGCCCGATCGACGGTGCGACGAAGTTGGCCCATCTTGTCAGGGAGGTAGCTCGGGCATGAAGTTCCACTTTATTGGGATCGGCGGAGCTGGGATGTCGGTCATCGCTGAACTCCTCTTGCGTGAAGGCGCCGACGTTGCGGGTTCGGATGCGAAGGCGTCAAGCGTGACCGATCATCTGGAAAGTATCGGGATCACTGTCTATATCGGCCATGATGCGAACCACGTCGATCCGGACGCGATCGTCGTCGTTTCCTCAGCGATTCGCGACGAGAATCCGGAGCTTGCGGTGGCGCGTTCTCGCGGCCAGCGCGTCCTCCACCGTTCGCAGGCGCTTGCTCTTGCGGCGCACGGCAGGGATTTCGTGGCCGTGGCTGGCGCACATGGGAAAACGACGACGTCGGCGATGCTTGCCACGGCACTCGCGAGTACGGGGGCAGATCCGTCGTGGGCTATCGGTGGCTCGATTCGTGGCCTGGGAGCCGGGGCTCACCTGGGCACGGGCAGCGTCTTTGTGGCAGAGGCCGATGAATCCGATGGTTCCTTCCTTAATTACCTGCCGCGCGTTGAGGTTCTGACGAATGTGGAGCCGGATCACCTGGATCATTACGGGACGCGCGAAGCTTTTGAAGAGGCTTTCCTTGAGTTCAGCCGTTGCCTCGTGGCGGGCGGTCTGCTGATTGTGTGTGGGGACGACGATGGAGCCGCTCGCCTGGGCTTGGCGGCCCTCGATGAAGGCATCCGTGTGGCTTCGTACGGGCGGAATCCTGGATTGGACACCCGCGCTGGTACGTACGAGGGGCATCTCCTCGTGACGAATGAGAGCCACGATGCTGGACGTGCGCGGGGTCGCTTCGCCTGGAGGGGTGAGGACGTCGATGTTGAGATGAGCGTTGTTGGCGCTTATAACCTTCTCAATGCCGCGGGAGCTTGGCTCGCCGCGCGTGAGCTCGGGGCTGATGGAGTCGAGATTGCTCGCGCCTTGGGTGATTTCCAGGGGACAGGTAGGCGTTTCGAAGAGCGTGGCATCTGTGAGGGTGTCACGGTCATTGACGACTATGCGCATCACCCCACCGAGGTTGCTGCAACGTTGAAAGCCGCACGGGAGAGAGCGGGGAACGGCCGGGTACTCGCCCTGTTTCAACCGCATTTGTACTCCCGGACGAAGAATTTTGCGCGCGAGTTTGGCGACGCACTTGACCTTGCCGACGAGGCTGTTGTGACGGGCGTCTATGCGGCTCGCGAAGACGTTGATCCCCTCGTCGAGGGCGACCTTATTACTGCGACGATGAGGCGAGGCCGTTTCGTTCGGGACAAGGTGGAGGCGGCTCGTCTTGTCGCTTCTCTCGCTCGTCCTGGGGATCTTATCCTCACGATAGGAGCGGGAGACGTTACGGAGCTCGGCCCGTTTATTCTTGAGGAGCTTGCGCACGCATGAGGCCACCTCGTCAACCCCGAACGCCTCGACCGCTTGGCGAACCGGCCCCACGAAGTGGGGGAGGCCAGCCGCACTCCTTTGCGCTTCCTCAGGACGAGGCGGCAACGGCTGCCCTGAGTCCGAGCGAGGCTGAGGCGATCGCCGATCCCCGTAATTTCGCCACGCACGTTGACGACGAGTCCCATGCCCCGGTGCGAGGGAATCAGGGTGAGCGTTTCCCGCGGTCTCGTGCCGCTGCATCGCCGGTGCAACAAGATGTTTCGGCCTCGGCTGACCACCGCGAGGAAGGCGTGGGTGAGGTTGGCCGATCTGGCGGACACCGGGACGGCGCATCGTCGGTGCTCTCGCGAATTCGTCGTCCTCTTTCTCTCTTATCGGCTGGGCGCGGAAAGATCGAGGAGGTATCGGGCGATACGCCTCTCCCATCAGAGCGTGCAGAGAAAGCGGTCACGTCGCGAGATGCCGATGAGCTCGAGCCGGCTCGTCTATACGAGAGCTGGCGGCGAGAGATCCGCGATGAGACGCAGCCGAGCGACTTGGAGCAGCGGCGGCGCGAACGGCGCGCTGAACGTCGTCGCATCTGGATGAAACGCGGCGGTTACACGGCCGCAAGTGTGGGCCTCGTCGTATGTCTCGTGTGGGTCTTTTTGTTCTCTCCGATCTTCGGACTCTCGCTCGACCGTGTGCGGGTCGAAGGTACGGAAGGATCGCAGCTTGCTCCCGAGACGGTCACGGGAATCGTCGCAGGCAACGAAGGTACATCGGTGCTGCGTATCAATACCGGCGCCGTGGAAGATGAACTCCGGTCTGCGATCCCCTTGATTAAGAGCGTTGATGTGAGCCGAGATCTCCCCAAGGGGCTGACGGTTGCGCTCACGCTGCGTACGCCAGTGGCGTGCCTTATCGTTGACGGTGCGTGTAGCCCTGTCGACGAAGACGGAGTTCAGCTTGGCATTCAGGCTGAAGCACTTCCTCAATTGGAGATTAACGCGGGTCAGGAAGTCAGCGGCGCTGAAGTGACATCGATGCTTCATGTACTCGGAGCTGTGGACGCTGATACTCGTGCCCTCGTCGCCTCAGTCAAGGTGGATGAAAACCTCCAGGTGCGCCTCAATCTGACAAGCGGCGCGGAAGTCCTGTGGGGTGATGCAACGGATCTCGACACGAAGGCCCGCGTGCTCAAAGTTCTGCTCTCTCAGCCGGCGTCGTACTACGACGTTTCTGCACCTAATCACCCGATTTCTCAGTGACGCCGTGACCTCGATAGGGGTGGTGTAGCGGGCGGGAGTGGCTCTCGCGACGGCGAGAGCTGTCATATTTCCAGCACTTGCGCGACACGCCCCGAATGACGTTGTGTGTGCACGGAGAAACCTCTACCTTTTCCGCGAAGTCGAACGCATATTCCCTCAAGTTCTACTTGAGGTTTATAGAGGAGAGTCATGACCGAGCTCAACAAGACCGCAAACATCAAGGTCGTTGGTGTTGGCGGCGGCGGCGTGAACGCCATCAACCGCATGATTGAAGATGGCCTCGCAGGGGTCGAATTCATTGCAGTGAATACTGACGCCCAGTCGATCATGGCCACCTCAGATGAGTGCGTCAAGATCGATATCGGCCGCGAGGTGTCTCGTGGACTTGGCGCTGGCGCTGACCCGGCTATCGGCAAGGCTGCCGCTGAGCAGTCGCTCGAACTCATCGAATCCGCCGTCGAAGGTGCCGACATGGTCTTTGTGACCGCCGGCGAAGGCGGTGGCACCGGAACAGGAGCGGCGCCGATCGTCGCACGTGCTGCCCGAGAATCCGGCGCTCTCACAGTCGGTGTCGTGACGCGCCCCTTCGAGTTCGAGGGTGTGCAGCGCGCCAACAACGCCACGACAGGCATTGAGAACCTCCGCAAGGAAGTCGATACCCTCATCGTTATTCCTAACGATCGTCTCCTCGAGATCGCAACGGAAAACCTCTCGGTGCTCGAGGCGTACCGCCTAGCTGATGAAGTCCTCCGCAACGGCGTCAAGGGAATCTCCGATCTCATCACGATCCCCGGCCTCGTCAACCTCGACTTTGCGGACGTCAAGGCCATCATGGAGGATGCCGGTACGGCACTCATGGGTATCGGTTCGGCCTCCGGCGAGGATCGCGCAATGGTTGCTACCGAAAACGCTATTTCGTCGCCGTTGCTCGAAGCGCGTATCGATGGCGCTCGCGGTGTCCTCATCTCCTTCCAGGCTGGAGCCAACTTCACTCTGAAAGAACTCGATTCTGCTACGCGGCTTGTCAAGGAGTCTGTGGATCCGAACGCCAACATCATCTTTGGTCAGATTATCGACGAGTCGTTGGGCGACGAGGTGCGCGTGACGATCGTCGCTGCTGGCTTCGACGAGTCGGAGGAGCGTCTCCCTAACTACACGCAGAATTCCGGCCCGCGCCACGCTGCTCAGCCTGCTCCTGCTCAGCAGCCGGCCGTTGAGGAAGCCCCTGCGGCAGTTCCTCCGGTCGTTCAGGGGGATATCGCTTCGCCGATTCACCCAGTGGCTGAGCCTCCGCGTTCCGTTCCGGACTTCATTCCGCCGCTTCCAGAGAAGAAGCCAAGCACGTTCGATAACGACATCAGCTTCATTTTTGATGAGAACTGATCTGTCCTGATCTAGCGATCGACTTCGGGGCGGCCAGCGTAAGCTGGCCGCCCCTGTTTGTGGCATCCGTGTGTGGGCGCGCATGTGGTTCCGAGAATCGACAGGCGCGGTAGCCTGGGATGTATGAGTCTTGTGGACTGGGTGAGCTTAACGCCGTATGTGCGATTGGGATACACCTCGCGGTGGGGTGGTTTATCGCAGGGAGAATATGGCGGTCTTAACCTCGGTTTTCACGTGGGCGATGCTCCATCTGCGGTCGAGGCGAACCGTGCGCTCATAGCGGCTGAGCTGGGATGCGATCCGGCGTGGATGAACCAGGTGCACGGTGCAACCATTCGTGATGCGATTCCAGGCGCGGTGTGCGATGGCTGTGATGGCCTCATTGTCGACCTAACGGAAAAACAAGGGGATTCGTCAGCGGATGCGCAGATCGCTGCTGCGTGCGTCATGGTGGCTGATTGCGTTCCTCTCCTTCTCGCCTCGCGAACAAGACCGCGGGGTGCTGCAATCCATGTGGGACGCGCCGGAATGCTAGCTGGGATAGCTGAGGAAGCTGTGAGCGAGCTCGTCGGCCGGGCGGTGGACCACGGAGAATTGACCCGGGAGGAGGCCCTCGCTGATCTCGTGGCAGTCATAGGCCCATCGATTTGCGGGAAGTGCTACGAGGTGCCCGATTCCATGCGTGCTGAGGCGCACGAACGTGTCCCTGGTTGCGCAAGTGAGACGTCCTGGGGAACTCCGGCCATCGATCTTCAAGCTGGACTGCGAGGACAACTCAAGCGTGCCGGTGTGAGAAACATTCGTGACCTTGCACGATGCACCTACGAACGTGACGACTATTTCTCTCACAGACGCTCGACTGCCCGAGGTAGTCAGGCAGGGCGTTTTGTGGGAATCGTCCAGGTTGCGACACGCCCGGGTAGCTTCGACAGGTAGGGCAATTTTCTCGCATACCGTGAGTTCAGAACGTGGCACGTGAACCAGCAAAGGATTGATCATGGGAATGTTCCAGCGGATTGTCGACAAGGCAACATTGACCGACGAATACGACGACGAGAACATCGTCGATGAATACTGGGACGACGAAACTGAGGAGCCTGAAGAGGCCCCATATGTCAGCCCGATTCGATCCGTGGAGCCTGAGCCCGAGGTTGCGAGGATCGTCACAGTTTGGCCGCGTACCTTCAAGGATGTCAAGGGCTTTGCTGACCAGTTCCGTGAGGGAACGCCAGTCATCCTCAACCTGTCGGGTGCTGAGGAAGTGGCGCGTAACCGTATCGTCGATTTTGCTCTTGGTGTGTGCTACGGCCTTCACGGCCAGCTCAACCAGATTTCCAACGATGTCCTGCTCATGACTCCGCGCGCGGTCAAGATGGAAACGCAGCGGACTGAGGATACTGACGCTTTCTAAAGATGCATCTTCTTTTCCAAGTTCTGGCACTCATCTGCACGCTTTATACCTTTGTTCTTTTGGGGCGTGTCATTTTCGATATCGTCGGTTCAACGGCTCGTGATTGGTCGCCTACGGGTGGAATGCTTGTTGTAGCAAACATTGTCTATAAGCTGACAGATCCACCATTGAGGCTTCTTAATCGTTTTGTTCCACCATTGCGGTTAGGTGCAATCCAGCTGGATGTAGGATTCTTAATCCTCTTCATTGCGGTACAAATTTTGCATCGTGTTTTTGCCACTCTAGCCTTGCAATGAGCGTGTTGAATCTGGAATATGTTAATGTCTCGATCATTTTCGGGTAATCTTCTTCTGTAGGTAGTGCTTGTGCACTGCATATCACTCATTCGACCGAATCACAGAGGTGAAAACTTATGGCGCTGCTAACTGAACATGATGTTGTCAACATGCGCTTCAAGGAGCCGAAGTCTGTCAGTGAGGGCTATGACCAGGACGAGGTCGATTTTTTCCTCGACGAGGTCGCCGAAACGATTGCCCAGCTGACGAAGGACAAGGCGGCTCTCGAAAACGAGCTTAAGGCTGCGAAGGCCCGCGCAGAAGGCGCTCAGGGTGCAGCCACTGAGGAGAAGCCGGATTCGGCATCTTCCACCACGGCTTTTGCTTCGTCGCCTTCCGAGTCTGAGGCTGCCACTGGCATGCTCCTCCTGGCTCAGGAACTCCATGACAAGCACATCAACGAAGGCAAGCTCGAGGGCGAGCGTATCGTTGCTGAGGCTCAGGAGAAGAGCGAGAAGCTCGTCAAGGATGCTCAGGATCAGTACAACCGCACGCTTGCTCAGCTTGAGCAGGAGCGCGGTCTCCTTGAGCGCAAGATTTCCGAGCTTCGCGATTTCGAGCGCGATTACCGTACGCGCCTCAAGAGCTACCTCGAGTCGCTCCTCTCGAACGTCGAGACTGGTTCGACGCCGGGCGAGGGCTCTCAGAACTGAACGAGCTAAGTAACGGATCGGCGGTAGTCTTATGACTGCCGCCGATTTGTGTAAGGAGTGACATGACCCGTCGGGTGAGGTTTGTTCTTTCTGGACTCTTGTGTGGTCTTCTTCTCGTGGGGCTCGACCAAGCCACGAAGCAGTGGGCGTTGACGGCACTTCCCGGGAAGGGGCGGACCGACCTCATCGGTCATTTTTTTGGTGTGGAATTGATTTTTAACCCGGGTGCTGCATTCTCTCTCGGAGTTAATTCCACGTGGGTTTTCACAATTATTGCCACGGGCGTGGTGCTGGCCTTACCGGTGTGGATGGCAAAGACGACATCCTTCGGCTACGCAGTGACACTTGGCGCAGTCTGGGGTGGAGCTGCTGGGAATCTCATCGATCGCCTCATACGTGAGCCTGGTTTTGGCCGCGGGCACGTCGTTGATTTTCTTGCTTATGGAGATTTCTTCGTCGGCAATGTGGCGGACATCGTTCTTTTTGTCGCGATCGTCGTTCTGCTGGCTATGTCGCTACGCGGCGTCCCGTTCGTGGCGGATGAGAAGCCTGCTGAGGCCGCAGTCCAGCCGGACCTCGCTGAAACCGTCTCCCGTGTCGACGACGATGTTCCCGCTCGCGTTGAAGGAGATGCTCGTGGCTGATCGTCGTTACTATCCCATCCCCGATGGATTTGCGGGCGAGCGTGTCGATGTCGTCGTCGCTAAACTGACGGGGCTTTCCCGGGCTGTGGCTGCAAAGACGGTCGAGTCGGGTGGGGTTGCAGTGGATGGTGCCCTCGTCGGCAAATCGGATCGAGTAGCCGGTGGGCAGATCCTTGAGGTTGAGGTTCCTGAGCCTCCGTCTGTGACGCCGGTAGCTGGCGATACGGATATTCCGTTGATCTACGAGGACGAGGACATCGTCGTCGTCGATAAACCTGCTGGTTTTGCGGCGCATCCGTCGCTGAATTTCGAGGGTCCAGATGTCCTCGGCGCGCTCATGAACCAAGGCGTCAAATTGACGACGTCGGGCCCACCTGAGCGGAAGGGCATCGTGCACCGCCTCGATGTGGGAACCTCGGGCTGCATGGTTGTCGCGAAGTCGGAATGGGCGTATTCGGTGCTCAAGCAGGCCTTCCGTGACCGAACGGTGGAAAAGATCTATCATGCTCTCGTCCAGGGGCATCCTGACCCCACAGCGGGGACGATCGACGCGCCGATTGGCCGGGATTACCGCCACCAGTGGAAAATGGGTATCCGCCAGGACGGGCGCCATTCCGTGACGCATTACGAGACTCGTGAAGCAATGGCTGGCGGAACTCTCGTGGAAGTTCACTTGGAAACGGGGCGTACACACCAGATTCGTGTCCATATGTCTGCTACGGGTCATCCGTGCGTCGGCGACGACATGTACGGCGCCGATCCGGGACTCTCAGCCAAGCTGGGCCTCACCCGGCAGTGGCTCCACGCCTGCCGGCTAGGATTCACGCACCCAGCATCGGGGGAATGGGTGGAATTCTCGTCGTCATATCCGCAGGATTTGGAGCGTGCCCTCGACATCATGCGAGATGGCGTTTTCCGCTGACGCCCTGGCGCTCCTAACCGTACGTACCGCTGAGAGGACAACGATGATTCGTATCGTCGAGAATGACGACGATATTCGCGCCTGTTTCGATATTCGTCTCGAAGTTTTTGTTGAGGAACAGCATGTTCCGATCGACGAAGAAATTGACGCTCATGATTCGGATTCGTCGACGATCCACGTGCTTGCGGATGTTGACGGAGAGGCGGCGGGGACCTTACGGGTACTCCCAGAGGGCCCTGGACATTGCCATATTGGCCGCGTAGCTCTCCGAAAGGTCGCACGCGGCACCGGCCTCGGACGGAAGATCATGGATTACGCGGCCGAGGTTGCGCTGGAACGCTGCTGCGACGATACAGGTACGGTGGTTATCGAACTTTCAGCACAGGTCCAGGCGATCGGCTTCTACGAAGCATGCGGATACGAACTCATCCCGGGCGAACCATATCTCGACGCGGGAATCCCGCACCGCGACATGAAGCTGGTTATTTCTCAGACCGCGTGACGCCTCACGTGAGCACGAACGTGTGGATTCCGGCTCGTTCGTCGTCGCTCACAGCGAAAGCCTCCAAGCCCTCGTCGTCAAGCCGACAAACGGAGCCATGAGCATACCGACACCCTCTCCCAAGCCGGCTCGCAAACCCCTAAAATAGAGCGCATGGCTAAGGACTTCGCGCACCTCCACGTTCACACGGAATATTCGATGCTGGACGGCGCAGCGAAGATTAAGAAACTTGTTGCCGAAGCAAAAGCGCAGAACCAGAAGGCTGTCGCAATTACCGACCACGGTTACTGCTTCGGCGCCTACGAGTTCTATAAGGCATGTAAGAGCGAGGGCATCAAACCAATTATTGGTGTCGAGGCGTACATGACGCCGGGAACCTCGCGTTTCTCCTCGAATCGTGTGCTCTGGGGCGACGAATCCCAGCGCTCCGACGATGTCTCCGCTCGCGGCGCGTATACGCACTTGACCCTTCTCGCGGAGAATAACACTGGCCTCCACAATCTCTTCCGCATGGCCTCGCGTGCCTCCCTCGAAGGGCAGATGGGCAAATGGCCACGCATGGATATGGAGCTTCTCGAGACCTACCACGAGGGACTGATCGCAACGGCCGGGTGCCCGTCTGGTGAAGTACAGACGAGGCTGCGCCTCGGGCAGTTCGACGAAGCCTATCAAGCCGCCGGGCGCATGCAGGATCTTTTCGGTAAAGATAACTACTTCGTCGAATTCATGGATCACGATAATGAGATCGAGCGCCGGGTGCGTAACGACCTCCTTGATCTGGCGAAGAAGATCGGGGCGCCACTCCTCGCAACGAACGATTCGCATTACGTGACGGCAGGGGATGCTCCCATCCAAGACGCCATGCTGTGCATTAACTCGGGTTCGACGCTGCAAGATCCTGATCGCTTTACCTTCGACGGCACCGGATACCACCTTCGATCCTCTCAGGACATGTGGGATCTGTTCGGTGACCTCCCAGGCGCATGCGAAAACACGCTCGTCATTGCTGAACGATGCGATATCTCCTTCCAGACGTCGGCTGAAGGCGCCAACTACATGCCGGTGTTCCCTGTGCCCGAAGGGGAGGACATCACCTCCTGGTTCGTCAAAGAGGTGGAAAACGGACTCCACTACCGCTTCGGTGACACGATCCCGGCAGATGTGCGTGAGCGAGCCGACTACGAGGTTGGGGTCATCCTTCAGATGGGCTTCCCTGGATACTTCCTCGTCGTCTCCGACTACATTCGGTGGGCGAAAGAAAACGGAATCCGAGTTGGACCGGGCCGTGGCTCGGGCGCAGGATCGATGGTTGCTTACGCCCTCCAAATCACCGAACTCGATCCGATCAAGTACAACCTCCTCTTCGAGAGGTTCTTGAACCCTGAGCGCGTGTCCATGCCGGATATCGACGTCGATTTTGACGAGCGTCGGCGTGGAGAGGTCATCGAGTATGTCGAACGTAAGTATGGGGAGGATAAGGTCTCCCAGGTCGTCACGTTCGGCACGATTAAGACGAAGCAGGCTCTCAAGGATTCGGCGCGCGTGCTGGGCTACCCCTTCGAGATGGGGGAGCGCCTCACGAAGGCTCTGCCACCTGCTGTTCAGGGCAAAGATATCTCTCTCGCAGGCGTCTTTGACGAGAACGATGGACGCTACGTTGAGGCCGAGGATTTCCGCCAGCTCGTCTCCACGGATGCTGACGGCAAGCGCGTATTTGAGCTCGCTCGTGGCCTTGAAGGGCTTACCCGCCAGTGGGGTGTGCATGCGTGCGCCATTCTCATGTCGTCGGTGCCGCTCACGGACGTCATTCCTGTGATGAAGCGCCCTGCTGATGGCGCGACAATTACCCAGTTCGAATACCCGTTGTGCGAAGAGCTTGGCATCCTCAAGATGGACTTCCTCGGTCTGTCCAACCTCACGATGATTGACGATACGCTGCACAATATCGTCAACAACGGCAAGGAACCCCTTGAAATCGAGAAAGTTCCACTCGACGACGAGGCGACGTTCGCACTCATGCAACGTGCCGACACGCTCGGCGTTTTCCAGCTTGATGGTTCGGGGATGCGCGCCCTCCTCAAACAGATGAAGCCGACAGAATTTGAGGACATTTCCGCTGTGTCGGCTCTCTACCGGCCTGGCCCTATGGGCATGAACTCGCATACGAACTATGCCTTGCGTAAGAACGGGCTGCAGGAGATTACTCCGATTCATCCGGAGCTTGAGGAGCCTCTCAAGGACATTCTGGGTACAACGTACGGTCTCATCGTGTACCAAGAGCAGGTTATGCAGATTGCGCGTGTATGCGCCGGCTTCACGATGGGCCAGGCAGATACGTTGCGTAAGGCCATGGGCAAGAAGAAACTCGACGTGCTCAACAAGCAGTTCGAGGGCTTCTCGAAGGGCATGCTCGATAACGGGTACTCGAAGGAATGTATCGATACCCTGTGGGGGATTCTTGTTCCTTTCGCGCAGTATGCGTTCAACCGTTCTCATTCTGCCTGCTACGGCGTGATTTCGTACTGGACGGCCTACCTCAAGGCGAACTTCCCTGTGGAATTCATGTCGGCGCTTCTCACGTCGAAGAAGGACAACAAAGACAAGCTCGCCCTATATTTGGGCGAGGCTCGTCGCATGGGCATCACTGTTCTCGTCCCCGATGTCAATGAGTCGCTTGCGGATTTCTCCGCTGTGGGCGACGAGATTCGCGTCGGCTTGTCTGCTATCCGCAACGTGGGTGCGAATGTCGTTGAGGGCATTATCGCGGCACGCGAGGAGAAGGGTGCCTTCACGTCGTTCCAGGACTTCTTGGATAAGGTGCCGCTTCAAGTGTGCAATAAGCGAGCGATTGAGTGCCTTGTCAAGGCCGGTGCTTTCGACTCGATGGGGTACACTCGGCGGGCACTGCTCTCGCGGGTTGAGGAGGCTGTCGATTCTGTTGTCTCCCTCAAGAAGAATGAAGCGGCTGGGCAGTTCGATCTGTTTGGTGATGCCGGTGGGGATTTGGGTGCGGGCGTCGACGTGCAGATTCCTGATCTTCCTGAATGGGATAAGAAGGCGAAGCTCGATAACGAACGCGACATGCTTGGTCTCTACGTGTCGGATCATCCGCTTTCTGGACTTGAACATGTGCTTGATCGCGCCGCGGATACGACGATTGTTCGCCTCATGAATGAGGATTCCACGCCGGACGGAGCGAGCATTACGCTGGCTGGTCTTATCACGAATGTGCAGCCGCGCATCTCGAAGAAGAACGGCAAGATGTGGGCGACGGTCGTTCTCGAAGATCTGACAGGCAGTGCAGAAATCAATTTCTTCCCGCAGACCTACCAAACTGTATCGACGATGCTTCAGCAGGATACGGTGGCAATCGTGACGTGCCGCGTGCAAGATCGAGATGGGTCGATTCAGCTCTCGGCACAGTCCGTGTCTTTGCCTGACGGTGATCTGATGCCTGATTCGCCGCTTGATCTACAGATTCCTGAGCGTATGTGCACCCAGCCGCTCATGGATTCGCTAGCGCAGATTCTTCGTTCGTATCCGGGTTCGTCGCCAGTGAGGTTGCATATTCGCCGGCCGGGGGTGACCTCGGTTGTTCAGGTTGCGAAGGAGTATTACGTGAAGCCGGGCGCGGGGATGTTCTCGGATTTGCGTGTTTTGCTTGGGCGGAACTGTTTGATGTAGTGCGCTGGACCCGTCGCGGGGTGGGGAGTGCGGCTACTGAGGCGATTCAGATCGAGTTGTGGCGAACTGTGTAACGCGTGCACACGAAGTCGCGGTTGCGTTGGACGTCGAGAAGTTCAAGGTTCAGCTCATCGGTTGCGAGAGGTTTTCCGTGGCCGAGCGTTATGGGAGCGTATTGAATCCATACCTCGTCGAGAAGGCCCTCCTTGGCCCAGCGCGTTGCTAATGCGCCGCCGCCAACAATCCAGATATCTTTTTCTCTGGCCGATTGCCTAATGGCGTCGATGTGCTTATGAGGTGAGCCTTCGATGAAGCGGATTGCGGCTCCCTCGGGTGCTCGACGTGGGCGATGGGTGAAGACCCATGTTGGCTGCGTATACGGCCAGGCCTTCTCGTGTGCAATAAGCCAGTCGTAAGTGGATGCACCCATGACGAGGGCGCCGATATTGTCGACGAAAGCTGGGTACGCCATCGGCCCCTCAAGGTCGATGGCGAAAGAAAAAAGCCAATCGAGCGAATCGTCGTCGGTGGCAAGGAAACCATCGAGTGTCGAGGACGTATAGAAGTGGATGGCCATGTGAGGCTACATCCCGGCGACCTGGACGCGAATTTCGCCGGTGGGGGTGTGGAGGGCGACGATATCTCCGTCGCGGAGTGTGTGGCCGCGGCGCTGTTCGACGTGGCCGTTCACGGTGATGTCGCCCATCTCGATCATTTCGCGGGCCTGTGAGCCGGAATCTGCGAGAGAAGCCAGCTTCACGAATTGACCAAGTTTAATGGGGAGCTGTACTTCGATGCGATCCATGGGTTTCCTCCACTTATTCGTCGCTCGTGAGAGCTTGTGCCAGGCGAACTCGTGAGCGCCTGCGCCACACGATGACAGCGACAATAACGACGATGAGCACCGCAATAATAGCAATCCCGAGTGGGGAGCCGGCGGCTGCTGAGACTGTTGCACGCCATACGGCGAAGCCGATTGTCGAGTAAATGGCAGACCAGGCGAGCCAACCTGGGGCGGCTGCTAGCGCGAAACGCGGATAGGTCATGCCGATAATGCCGGCCGCCATGATAATGAGCGTCTGGACCCCGACGGTGAGGTAGCACAAGGGGATAGCGATCCATCCTCGCGAGCGCAGGGTTGCCATCGCCTTCTGTGTTGGTGTGGCGTGTGCCCAGGTCCATACCCTCAGGGCGAATCCCGACGAGGGTTGGGCGTCACGCATCATGAGGTAATGGGCGTATCTTCCCAGTCCGTAGATGATGCTTGAACGAAAAGCGACGGCACAGGTGAGAAAGATGAAGACAGCGAAGAACGGGCCTGTGTCCACAAATCGTTCAATTGATTGCATGGGAAGAAGTCTACAGAAGAAGTGGCGCGTCACTCACCAAGGGAAGGCGAGGCATCTGTGCGTGCGCACTGCGCGCATAGCCCGACGAGTTCGAGGGTATGCGAGACATCGACGAAGCCGGCCTGCTGAGCAACGTGATGTGCCCACTTTTCGACGCCTTCGCCGGAAACCTCGACCGTCTTCCCGCATGAGCGGCACACGAGATGATGGTGATGTGTTTCGGTGGCGCAGCGGCGGTAGAGAGTCTCGCCGTCGGAGCGCAGGAGATCGAGTTCGCCGTCGTCGGCCATCGCTTGCAGAGCGCGGTACACAGTGGCGAGGCCAATCCGTTGGCCCTGTGCGCTCAATTCTTCGTGTAGCTGTTGGGCCGAGACAAATCCGCTTTGCTCGCGGATACACTCGGCGATTGCTGCGCGTTGAACGGTCATACGTGGGCTTGGCATTCTGTGCTCCTTTCGGCTCCGCGCCGGCTGCGAAGCCCGATGAGGGAACGTGCAGCCGCGATGATCGCATAGATCCCGATAAGGATAACGACGATCGTCGCTCCAGGCGAAGCAGCGACGCGGTAGGTGATGACGAGGCCTGCGATGCAGACGAGCGTGCCTACAGCTTGAGCAATTCTCATTGTTCGGACGAAGGAGGTCGATACGAGCTGTGCGATCGCAACTGGAACGATCATAATTGCGGAGACGAGGAGTACGCCGACAGCTCGCATGGAGACGGAGACTGTCAGGGCAGCCACAACGGCGACGAGTATGTTGAGTCCGCGCACGTGGAGGCCACGGGTGCGGGCAAATTCTTCGTCGTGAGACAAGGCGAAAAGGGGGCCGCGGAGTCCGACTCCAACGGCAAGGATGATGATGGCGAGGACTGCTGTGTAGGCGACGTCTGTGGAGGAGACAGTTGCAATCGAGCCGAAGAGATAGCTTGTGAGGTTTGTGGTGGTTCCGCCTGCCAAACGGATGAGTAAGACTCCGCCGGCAATGCCTCCGTAGAACAGCATGGCAAGAGCGACGTCACCGCCTGTTCGCCCGTAGGCGCGAATAACCTCAATGAGGATGGCGCCAATGAGTGAGGCTAGGATCGCACCAGGGATTGCAAGCACGTCGTTGGGGGAGAGACCGAACCATCCTGCAGCGAGCCAACCAATCGCAACTCCCGTGAGAGAGACGTGCCCGATGCCGTCACCCATAAGAGCCATACCTCGTTGGACGATATACGTGCCGACGACAGGAGCGGAGAGTCCAACGAGCAGAGCCACAATAAGGCCGCGCTGCATGAGCGGCGACGAAAGCATGTCGAGAATCATGAGAGCTCCGTGGTGAGGCGAGGGGCGTGATGGCTGGGGAAGGTCGAAGATTCGTGGAGGTGTAGGTGGTCATCGTCGTGTGCTCGCGGAGAATCCTCGGGCGGTCCGTCGTACACTTTGTGCCCATCTTGGATGACGATTGCTCGGTGAATGAGGCTACCGAGCTCGCCCATCTCGTGGAGAACTGTGAGCATTGTGAGGCCCGACGAGCGAAGCTCTCCGAGCAGGCGTGCGAGGTTTTCGCGTGATTCCCGATCGATCCCGGCAAGGGGTTCGTCGAGGAAAAGAACATCGGGTTTGGAGACGAGAGCCCTGGCAATAAGCACGCGCTGAGCCTGGCCTCCAGAGAAAACTTGGACGTGGTCGTTGGCTCGATCTTTGAGGCCGACTGCATCAAGGGCCTCAAGGGCGAGGGCTTTGGCTTTGCGTCCGCGGTCGGCAAAAAGTCCCCTACCTGGGCCGAGTAGCCCGGAACGAACGACTTCGAGAGCAGTTGAGGGCACGCCGCCGGCGGCGCTCACGCGCTGGGGTACATAACCAATTTTCCCCCAGGGGACTTTGCGGCGGTCTGAGATGTCAGCGCCGAGAAGGTCGACGTGGCCGGACGATAATGGAAGGATCCCGAGAAGTGCTCGGACGAGAGTTGATTTTCCCGAGCCATTTGCTCCGAGGATAGCTATGGAGTCTCCAGTGGTGACGTCAAGGTTGATGTCGTGGAGGATACGTGTCTTTCCGAGGACGACCGAGACGTTGGTTGCGCTTAGCAGGGGAGTGGACATGATGTCCTTTCTGGGAGGCGTTTATGGGGATGAGGTAGTCCTCATCCCCATAAACGCCATGAGTAATGCAGGTTTATGCTACTTGCAGCTTAAACCTGTGCGTAGTGCTTCAAGGTTAGCTTGCATAGCGGCGAGGTAGTCGCCGCCTTCCGGTTGGGATTCGAGGGGGTTAAGTTCGGCGGTTGTCACTCCGGCTTCGCCGGCGAGTGCTTCGGCAGTCTTGGGTGAGACGAGGCTTTCCGTGAAGATAGTGGTCGTGCCAGTCTCGGCGATAATCTGCTTGACCTTGGCGAGCTCAGCAGGGCTTGGTTCGCTCTCGGGGTCGATACCGGAGATGGAAACTTGGGTGAGGTTGTAGCGTTCTGTCAGGTAGCCGAACGCTGAGTGATTTGTGACGAGTGTGCGCCGCTCGCAGTTTGCCAGACCTGTCGTGAACGAAGTATCGACAGATGTGAGTTCTTGTTTGAGGTTTTCAAGGTTCGTTGCGAACGTGCTCGCGTGATCGGGGGCGATTTTCGCGAGGCTTGCGTTGATTTCTTCGGCGGCTTTGATCATGCGCTCGGGATCGAGCCAAAAGTGTGGGTCGTACGCACCGTGGTCGTGTCCGTCGTGATCTGCGTGGTCGGCGTCGAGTTCTTTGAGATCGACGTTGTGGGAGAGCTCAAGAATTTTCGGCCCGGAGATTTCGGAGATTGCATCGTCGAGTGAAGGTTGGAAACCTGCGACATACACGATGGCCTTTGCTTCTTGGAGTGCGGAAATGTCTGCTGGAGCTAGCTCAAAATCGTGGGGCTCGACATTTGTGGGCGTGACGGAGGAAACCGAAACGGCGTCGCCACCGATCTTCTGTGTGAGCCACACGAGAGGGTAGAAAGAGGCTGAAACTTTGACAGTTCCGTCGCTCGTCGTTGAGGGGGCGGAGCAGGCTGTCAGGCCGAGCGCGAGTGCGAAGGCGCCAGCGAGAGCTGCGAGACGTGATGCTTTCATGAGAATCATTATCACTTTAGTTGAGAATGATTGTCAATTGGAGGGTGAGGAAGTCTGTCCCACAATAATTCCGTGGGATACGTCGTCTATAAGGAAAGTCGCAGGTGCACTGCACCGCGACCTTCGCCACATCCCGTCCCAGAGAAGAAACGACCCAGTGATTTGTCGTTCGCACTCGTTAATATGAATCCAGCTCGCACTAGCCGAGTGCGGCATGAACCGCATCATCCAGATGCGTCAAGAAAGGAGCGCCTCATGGCCAAGCAGGCCCCCTCGCGCCTCGACAATGTCATCTCCCTCGCCAAGCGTCGCGGATTCGTTTATCCCTGCGGTGAAATCTACGGCGGTACACGCTCCGCCTGGGATTACGGCCCCTTGGGTGTAGAACTCAAAGAAAACATCAAGCGCCAGTGGTGGCGTTACATGGTCACGTCACGTGACGATGTTGTGGGCTTGGATTCATCCATCATCCTTCCCAAGGACGTGTGGGTTGCCTCCGGCCACGTCGGCGTATTCACTGATCCGCTCACGGAATGTCTCTCGTGCCACAAGCGTTTCCGCGTCGACCAGATGCAAGAGGATTACGCAGCGCGTAAAGATATCGCGAATCCAGATGACGTTGCGCTCACCGAGCTTCCCTGCCCGAACTGTGGAACGCGGGGACAATGGACCGAACCACGCGATTTCAACATGATGCTCAAGACCTACCTCGGCCCGATCGAGGACGAATCTGGTCTGCACTACCTGCGCCCTGAGACCGCGCAAGGTATCTTCATCAACTTCCAGAATGTCGCCACCTCGGCCCGGCGCAAGCCTCCTTTCGGCATCGGCCAGATCGGAAAATCCTTCCGTAACGAGATCACCCCCGGAAACTTCATCTTCCGCACCCGTGAATTCGAGCAAATGGAGATGGAATTCTTCGTCGCCCCGGGAACCGACGAAGAATGGCACGAGTACTGGATCAACCACCGTCGTGATTGGTACATCGATCTCGGCATTAATCCCGAGAACTTGCGTTACTACGAGCATCCGAAGGAAAAGCTCTCCCACTACTCGAAGCGCACGGTGGATATCGAATACAAGTTCGGCTTCTCGGGTTCAGATTGGGGCGAGCTCGAAGGAATCGCCAACCGAACCGATTTTGACCTCACCACTCATTCGAAGCATTCCGGCAAGGATCTTTCCTACTTCGACCAAGCCACAGGCGAGCGCTGGATTCCTTACGTCATCGAGCCGGCTGCAGGCCTCACGCGTTCCCTCATGGCCTTCCTCACGGAGGCGTACTGCGAGGACGAGGCACCCAACACCAAGGGTGGGGTAGATAAGCGAATCGTGCTCAAGCTCGATCCCCGCTTGGCCCCAGTCAAGGCCGCCGTCCTCCCGCTTTCCCGCTCGGAGAAGCTCTCGCCGGTTGCGCGCGAGCTCGCCTCCAAGCTGCGTAAGTTCTGGAATGTTGATTTTGACGACGCCGGTGCAGTTGGGCGCCGCTACCGCCGCCAGGACGAGATCGGCACGCCGTACTGCATCACAGTCGATTTCGACTCTCTCGACGACAACGCTGTGACAGTGCGCGACCGCGACACGATGGAGCAGATCCGCATCCCGATCGACGAGGTGCAGAGCTTCCTCGCCGAGAAGCTGGTCGGCTGCTAAATCGTTGAGCCACCATCACACGGTTCAGTTACCTCAGAGCGAGCGCCGCAAGGTCGCACGTCGCCTTGCGGCGCTCGTTGTGCCCCTCGCGCTCATCACACTTGTCTCGCTTGTGGCGTTCTGGCCTCGCGGGGAAGGCCTTCAAGGCTCAATCCCGATAGACGCGCCGGGCGTCGAGCGGGTGATTGGTGAGATCGCGTCCATCGGGCAGATCGACGAAACTGGGCAGACTCCCGTCACGATGATCGTCGACGGAACAGAAGTAGCTGTCCACGTCCCACACGACATCGTCGCCCATGGACTCGACGTGGGCGATCGAATCCGGGCGATCTTCAACCCCTCAGCTATGGGAACAAGCGCCGCCTACGTATTCTCGGACTTCGTACGAACGGTTCCTCTCGCTGTCCTGCTCGGGGCGTACGCACTTGCCGTTCTCGTCGTTGCACGCGTCAAGGGCCTCATGGCTCTCGTGGGATTAGGAACGTGCCTGGGGGTAGTCGGCGTCTTTATTCTCCCGGCTCTCAGCGCGGGCTCGCCCCCTGTTCCCGTTATGCTGACGGGTGCTGGCACCATGATGTTCGCATCAATTTATGTCGCGCATGGCATCTCAATCCGCACAACGTCGGCGTTACTGGGCACCTTCGTCGGAATTCTCATCACCCTTGCTGTGGCAGCGTGGGCGACGAATTCTCTTGAGCTTACGGGAACGACAACGGACGACTCTCTCGTCCTCATGGGTGATATCCCCGGCCTCGACATGCGTGCCCTGCTCCTGTGCGGCATGTTACTCGCGGGGCTCGGAGCCCTCAATGACGTGACAATCACGCAGGTATCAACTGTGTGGGAACTCCATCATGCCAATCCTTTACTCCCGCGCCGTCGCCTTTTCGCACAAGGAATGGCCGTCGGACGCGATCACATCGCATCAACGGTGTACACCCTAGCCTTCGCTTACGTCGGGACATCGTTGCCGATGCTCATGGCGGCCTCACTCATGCAACGCCCATTCGTTGATCTCCTTCAACTCAGCCAGATAGCAGAAGAAATCGCACGCACGCTCACGGCTTCGATAGGGCTTATCCTCGCAATCCCCGTGACAACGGCAATCGCTGCCATGCTTGCGCCAGTAGCGCCCGGCCCCCTCGTCGGAGACGAGCAAGGAACCGAGCATTGATCTGCTCTCGTGGCACATCACATCGTCACCCCATACTCTGTGGCGCACAACCTCGTCGACACAAAATAATGCTGGTAAAGTTCCCGAAGTTCGCTCACTACACGAGCACGTGCAAAGCTACGGGCACCGGTGTGCCTGTCGAGCGCCACCATTGACCAACGGAGAAAAGTATGACGGCATCAGTCCATCTGGGAGCACTACGGCTTGACACACCTGTCATGCTCGCACCGATGGCAGGCGTAACCAATCCTCCCTTCCGTCAGCTCTGCCGTGAAGCAGGTGAGCGCGGCCTTACGGCGGCGGGAGTCTCGTGGGACAATGCGCCGCGAGGAACAGTAGCACCCGCAGGGCTCTGGGTGTGCGAGATGGTGACGACGCGCGCCCTCGTCGAGCGCAATGCCGAGACGATGAACATGATCAAGCCGGACCCGGGCGATCCGGTGCGCTCGATCCAGCTCTACGGCGTCGAACCCGCGACGACTGCCGCTGCTGTCCGTATTCTCGTCGCAGAAAATCGTGCCGACCACATCGACCTCAATTTCGGTTGTCCCGCCCCGAAGGTCACGCGAAAAGGTGGGGGATCGGCCCTGCCATGGAAGCTTGATCTTTTCCGCGAGATCGTCAGCGCTGCCGTCAATGCCTCACGTGAAGCGAGTAAAGACAGGGATTTTGAGGTGCCGGTGACGGCAAAAATTCGCATCGGGATTGACGACGAGCACGAGACGTTCCGGGACGCCGTGAGAATTGCCGAGGATGCCGGAATTGTCGGACTCACCATGCACGCACGTACGATGGCGCAGCATTACGCCGGTCACGCGGCATGGGATGCAATCGGGGAGCTTGTTTCGCTGACTGACCTTCCGGTGTTAGGCAACGGCGACGTATTCGACGTGAACGATGCTCTCACTCTCATGGAACGTACGGGGTGTGTGGGTGTCGCGGTCGGTCGCGGATGTCAGGGGCGTCCGTGGCTGTTTCATGATCTGGCGGCGGCGCTCGCGGGTTCTGCCTCGCGTGAGCGGCCAACGTTGCGTGAGGTCGCGGCGACGATCATTCGCCATGCTGAGTTGTCGATCGAGCATTTCAATGGCGACGAGCATCGCGCCTTGCGTGAGTTGCGTAAGCATATGGCGTGGTATTTGCGTGGTTTTTCGGTTGGCGGTTCGCACCGTAACGAGCTCGCGTTGGTATCGACTCTTGAGGAATTGCGCGATCGTTTGGGTGTGCTTGATCTTGACCAGGAGTTTCCGGAGGCGGCCGAGGGGCCGCGTGGGCGGGCGGGCACTCCGAAGCAGCCTCATCTTCCGGAGGGCTGGTTGGATTCTCGTGAGTTGAGTGCGGAGCAGCGGGCGAAGATTTCGCAGGCGGAGATCGGTATTTCTGGTGGGTAACGCAGGCTCTGCGGGTCGTGTGTGCCGGCTTGTGATTTGCGCTTGAGGTAGCGCTGGGAGCGTTTCTACCGTGGTGTCGTGCGGTTTTAGTACGATGAGGCCGAAAGGTGGTAGTGATGCCGGGAGTGTATAGCGCGTTTGATCAGGAACGCCGGGTGGCTGAGTCAGCGAAGGATCCGAGTCGTACTCAGTTTGAGCGTGATCGTGCGCGAGTTTTACATTCGTCGGCGTTGCGGCGCCTGGGTGCGAAGACGCAGGTGCTTGGCCCAGAATCGGATGATTTTGTTCGGACGCGGCTCACGCATTCGCTTGAGGTGGCGCAGATTGGCCGCTCGTTGGCGAAGAATGTCGGGTGTGATCCGGATATTGTTGAAACGGCGTGTTTGTCTCATGATCTGGGCCACCCGCCATTTGGTCACAATGGTGAGGCTGCCCTTAACGAGGTGGCGAAGTCGATTGGCGGTTTTGAGGGGAATGCCCAGACGCTGCGGCTTCTGACGCGTGTGGAACCGAAACGTACCGCTCCTGATGGGAGCCCTGCGGGTCTGAATTTGACGCGAGCGACTCTTGATGCGGTGATTAAGTATCCGTGGGTTGCTGGTGGTGGCCCGGAGGGATCGAATCCACGTAAGTTCAATGTTTACGACGATGACGTGCCGGTTTTTGAGTGGATTCACGGCGATCATGGCATGACGAAGTGTGTCGAGGCTCAGATTATGGATCTGGCGGATGATATCGCTTATTCGGTTCATGACGTTGAGGATGGTATTGCTCGGGGGTTTGTTGATCCTCGGGATTTGCGTGATCCGGCTGAGCAGGCTCGGATTCTTGATGCCACGCAGGAGTGGTATCACGTGGGGAATCGGAGTCAGCTTGAGGGGGCTTTTGAGCGTTTGCTCCGTGAGGAGGAGTGGCCGGAGGAGTTTTCGGGGTCGTTTCGTGCGTTGGCGTCGATGAAAGATTTGACGAGTGATCTCATTGGCCGTTTTATTTCGCGGGTGTGTGAGGCGACGCGGGAGGCTCATGGGAGCGAGCCGCTGGTGCGTTACGAGGGTTCGGTGGTTTTGCCGCAGGAGATTCGTGACGAGATCACGGTGTTGAAGGGTATCGCTGTGGCGTATGTGATGCTTCCTCGCGAGTTTGAGCCTCCGTATTTTGAGCAGCGCACGATGTTGTTTGATCTTGTTGATGCGTTGCTTGATGATCCGGAGCAGTTGGAGCCGCAGTTTAGGGAGCTGTGGCGTGGTGCTGATGAGGCTGGGCGTTTGCGGATCGTTGTGGATCAGGTGGCGTCTTTGACGGATCAGTCGGCGCGTCAGTGGCATGCGCGTTTGTGTGGGATGTTGAGGCACTGAGCCGGCTCACGGGGGGCGTTCGTCGTCGCTGTTGATGGACGACGTGACGTGGCTTCTAGCGTTGGCGTGCTTGCGCATTAGAATGTGTTTCATGCCAGGGCTCATTAAGCGCGAGGACATCGACGAGGTTCGTGCGCGCGTGCGTATCGACGATGTCGTGTCGGGTTATGTTGCTTTGCGTCCGGCTGGTGTGGATTCGATGAAGGGCCTGTGCCCATTCCATGATGAGAAGACGCCGTCGTTTCATGTGCGCCCGTCGATGGGGCGCTGGCATTGTTTTGGATGCGGCGAGGGTGGGGATGTTTTCTCGTTCGTGGAGAAGGTGGAGCATATTCCGTTTGCGGAAGCTGTTGAGGTGCTTGCGCGCAAGGCGGGGATTGAGCTTCATTATGAGGACGGTCCGAATACCCAGCGTGATTCTGGTGGGCCGAAGCGTGCGCGTTTGATTGATGCGCATCGGGTGGCTGTCGAGTTTTATCGGGCGCAGCTTGCTACTGAGGCGGGGCGCCGGGCTTTGACTTTATTGACGGCTCGTGGCTTTGATGAGGCTGCGATTGCTCATTATCAGATTGGGTATTCGCCGGATACGTGGGATTCTCTTTTGCGGGAGCTGCGCGGGCACGGTTTCAGCGAGAGGGAGATTGCCGCATCGGGGCTCGCGACGCAGGGCAATCGCGGGATGTATGACAGGTTCCGTGGGCGGCTTATGTGGCCGATTTTCTCCATTACGGGCGATCCGATTGGTTTTGGGGCTCGGCGTATTTCCGACGACGATCAGGGTCCCAAGTATCTCAATACTCCTGAGACGCCGATCTATAAGAAGTCTCAGGTTCTTTATGGCTTGAATTTGGCGAAGAAGGCGATCTCGGCTGAGCGGCGGATTGTTGTCGTCGAGGGGTACACGGATGTGATGGCTGCCCAACTCGCTGGGGTTGAGTGTGCTGTTGCGACGTGTGGCACGGCGTTCGGTTCGGAGCATGTGAAGATTGTTCGTCGTCTTATTGGCGACGGGGCGGACCCTGCTGCGGGTGTCATGCTCGCGGACGGTCGATCGTACGGCGGTGAAGTGATTTTCACGTTCGATGGCGATTCGGCTGGCCAGAAGGCAGCGCTTAAGGCGTTCCAGGAGGATCAGTCTTTTGCGGCGCAGACTTTTGTCGCGGTGGCTGAGGATGGCATGGACCCGTGCGAGGTGCGTATGACTTTCGGCGACGAAGGCGTGAGACGCATCGTTGAGGGGAGACGTCCGCTTTTTGAGTTTGTTATTCAGTCTGTCCTCCGTGGTTTGGCGTTAGATACGGCGGAGGGGCGAACTGCGGGCTTGCGGGCCGCGGCTCCTATTGTTGCTTCGATCCGAGACAGGGTATTGCGGGGGGAGTACACGCGGCAGTTGTCAGGCTGGCTTGGCATGGATGAATCCACCGTGCGGGCAGCTGTGCGTTCGGCCGGGCGCGGATCTGGCGGTGGTCTGCGTGGAGGGGTTGATGCGGGGCGCCCAGGTGGTGGTCGCGGGCGCGCGGGGGATATGGCTGGCCGAAACCAATGGCCTCGCCAGGCTTCGGGTGCTGGTGTTGCTGGAGCTGCGGATGCGTCGAGGGGAGAGGTAGCGTCGCGGTCTGGACATGGTGCTGACAATGACGCCGCTGGTGTCCGCGTTGACGAAGCTGCCGCGATGATTGAGCTACCCCCGCGAGCCGGGCTTCGCGATCCGGCGCTGCGCGTGGAGCGCGAAGCCTTGGAGGTCTATCTGCAGCTGCCGTGGTATGCGGCACCGGCACAGATGGATAGTCTGCCGTCTCAAACGTTTGTCGATCCTTTACATCGGCGCATCCATGAGGCGATTATCGGTGCTGGTGGAACAACCTGCTATTCGGGGAGGTTCGCTGCGCTGACGCAGGCCGGGGAGAGTCCTGAGCGTGCTGCGGGGGATGCTGCGTCCTGGTATATCGAGCATGTGATTGCTCAGGATCCTGAGCTGGCTCAGGTGGTAAATCAGTTGGCTGTCGAGGAGCTACCCGAGACGAGGCCGGATCGTTTGGAGCGCTACGTGTGGTCTATTGCTGTGTCGCTCATCCGCCAGGGTATTACGCGCCAAATTGCTCAGGTGCGGTCGGAACTTCAACGCACTCCGAGTGACGATCCGGCTTATAGCGAGGTTTTCGCGCGGCTCATTGAGCTTGAGGCTCAGCGCCGAGCATGTGATGAGCAGATAGATTGACGTAGATCGTCATGCCCGGCCTTCAGGGCCGTGGCGCTTGGCGGGAGCGAGC
Source organism: Arcanobacterium haemolyticum (assembly GCA_021532125.1). Lineage (GTDB taxonomy): Bacteria > Actinomycetota > Actinomycetes > Actinomycetales > Actinomycetaceae > Changpingibacter > Changpingibacter haemolyticus_A. The sequence goes on along the minus strand of JADYUX010000001.1, from coordinate 1,050 downwards.
TGACCAGCAGCAACATCAGTGCCAAGCACACCTAGGGGCCGTGGCGCTTGCGGGAGCAAGGGCCTGTGCGTGTCGGTAGGGTAGTTTCATTGGCATTGTTTGCGTGGTGGAGCGTGTGACTGTGTGGGCGTGATCCTCGGGCTTGATTGGTGCGCTGGCTCCTTCGTCGTCATAACGACGAAGCCCGGTTTCTTTTGAAACCGGGCTTGAGTGTGCCCCCAGCAGGACTTGAACCCGCGACAGATGGATTATGAGTCCACTGCTCTAACCAACTGAGCTATAGGGGCGTGAAAGCGATTGCTTTCCACCGAACAATCGTAGCGGCTAGCACCTTGAGAGCGAAATTTAGGCAAGCAGGGCGCAGCAATGCGTGTTAGCCGGAGTGGGAATGCATGCTAGCTGGAGAGGGCTGCTGGCCGGAAAAGAGGCTGCAACGGAAACAATACAGCACTCGAAGACTCGTGGCAGTTGACGGCTAAGGCGGCGAAGTTCGGTGGCTATGGCGACAACGTTGCGTGCGGGGAGAAGAGGGAAAGCGCGACGAGGCGGTAAGTTCTCCGATGTGAGAGTTGGGCATGTCAAGCGCAGCGTGGGCATATCTTTCGAAAAGACGGAGCGCGAAGAAACTTAGAGCCTCCGGAGACGTGAGTCTCGTACCGAGTGGCCAGAGCGCGGAGCGCTCGAAACCGACGAGCGTGAAGGCACGCGAGTCTTCTACCGAGTGGCCAGAGCTAGGTAGAGCTGTGCGTGGGTAGCCAAGCCTTCGCGGCGTCAAATTCAGAGCACAGTTTCTTGGTCACATCAGAAACAATTGGCGAATTTAAGCCGAAAACGCCGTTGTGAACAGCCTCACCGTCACCACACTTGCCCTACGCCCGCAAGAGTGGCTAATGTATTTACCTGTCGCCGGGACGACGAAGAAAACAAACTTCCGAGTTCATGTGCGAGTGATGATAAGGCTTCGGTCTTATCTGCCTCTTCTGGGCTGGCTGCTGTTGTGGTGGTTGGTTTGGGGTGTGGGTGTGGTGTTTGGGTGCTTGATAGTGTGTT